>NZ_JACIXG010000115.1 GCF_014360585.1 Nocardioides sp. | reverse complement strand
GTGACGGCCTCCACGCGGCGTACGACCTCCTGCACCTGCGCGACGGCGGCACCGGTGAACTCGATCGGCGCCGCGACCAGCGAGGTGATCTGCTCCTGGGTCAGCCCGAGGCGAGCGTCGGCGCCGAGCTTGGCGAAGACGTCGTTCTCGACCTGCCCCTTGCGCATCGACAGCGCGGTGCCGACGGCGGCCTCCTTGATCGCCTCGTGCGCCTCCTCGCGCCCGACGCCGTTGCGGACGGCGGCCATCAGCACCTTGGTGGTCGCCAGGAACGGCAGGTAGCGGTCGAGCTCGCGCTGGATCACGGCAGGGAAGGCACCGAACTCGTCGAGCACCGTCAGGAAGGTCTGGAAGAGACCGTCGGCGGCGAAGAACGCGTCCGGGAGCGCGACGCGGCGCACGACCGAGTCGGAGACGTCGCCCTCGTTCCACTGGTCGCCGGCCAGCTCGGAGATCATCGAGAGGTAGCCGCGCAGCACGACCGAGAGGCCGTTGACCCGCTCGGTGGAGCGCGAGTTCATCTTGTGGGGCATCGCCGACGAGCCGACCTGGCCCTCCTTGAAGCCCTCGGTGACCAGCTCGTTGCCGGCCATCAGCCGGATCGTGGTCGACAGGTTGGAGGGGCCGGAGACCAGCTGGACCAGCGCCGAGACCGCATCGAAGTCGAGGGAGCGCGGGTAGACCTGGCCGACCGAGGTGAAGACGTTGTCGAAGCCGAGGTGGGCCGCGACCCGCTCCTCCAGGACGGCGAGCTTCGAGGCATCGCCGTCGAGCAGGTCGAGCATGTCCTGAGCCGTGCCCATCGGGCCCTTGATCCCGCGCAGCGGGTAGCGGGCGATGAGCTCCTCGACCCGCTGGAGGCCGACGAGCATCTCGTCGGCGACGGTCGCGAACCGCTTGCCGAGCGTCGTCGCCTGGGCAGCGACATTGTGCGACCGGCCGGCCATGACGGTGGTCTCGTGCTCGCTGGCCAGCCGGCCAAGGCGCGCCAGCGTCGCGACGGCACGGTCGCGGATCAGCTTCAGCGAGGAGAGCACCTGGAGCTGCTCGACGTTCTCGGTCAGGTCCCGCGACGTCATGCCCTTGTGGATGTGCTCGTGACCGGCCAGCGCGGCGAACTCTTCGATCCGCGCCTTCACGTCGTGACGCGTCACCCGCTCACGGGCCGCGATCGAGTCGAGGTCGACACCGGCCTCGCCCTGGGCGACGACCTTCTCGTACGCCTCCACGACCCCGTCGGGGACCTCGATGCCGAGATCCTTCTGGGCCTTGAGCACCGCGATCCAGAGCTGTCGCTCGAGCACGATCTTGTGCTCAGGGCTCCAGATCCCGGCGAGGTCGGCGGCCGCATAGCGGTTGGCGAGAACGTTGGGCACGACAGTCACGGCGAACATTCTCCCATGTTCGATGCCCACCCCACTAACGTGGCGGTATGGCTCTGCAGATCCTCGCCAGGCGGCCCGACCCGGCGATCTACACCCTCCCCTGGTCTCAGGCCCTGGAGGACTGGCCAGACGATGTCGTGGTGCCGCTGACGCGTGGCCTGAGCCGCCATGTCGTACGCATCGTGCGCGTGCGCAACCACCTCTACGCCGTCAAGGAGACCCAGGCCGACATCGCGCGACGCGAGTACGACATGCTGCGCGAGCTGCAGCGCCTCGGTCTACCGACGGTGGTCGCCAAGAGCGTCGTCACCGGTCGCACGGACCACGACGGCAACGAGCTCCGCGCCGCGCTGATGACCGAGCACCTCACCTACTCGCTCCCCTACCGCGCGCTGTTCGAGCGGGGCATGGCCGCCGACCGGCTCCCCAGCCTGATCGATGCCCTCGTGGTCCTGCTCGTCCGCCTCCACCTGGCCGGCTTCTACTGGGGCGACGTGTCCCTGTCGAACGTCCTCTTCGTCCGCGACGCGGCCGGGTTCGCCGCCTACCTGGTCGACGCCGAGACCGGGGAGCTGAAGGCCGAGCTCTCTGACCGGCTGCGCGAGTACGACATCGAGGTCGCCTGCCAGAACATCTTCGGCGAGCTGCTCGACCTGCAGGCGAGCGAAGCGCTGCCGGAGGCCTTCCCGATCGACGCGATCGTCGAGCGGCTGCAGAGCCGCTACGACGTGCTCTGGCGCGAGCTCACCGAGGAGCAGGTCTTCTCCGCCGAGGAGATGTGGCACATCGAGCAGCGCATCGAGCGCCTCCACGACCTCGGCTTCGACGTCGAGGAGCTCGACATCACCGCCAGCGAGGACGGCGACACCGTGGCCCTCCGCCCGCGGGTGGTCGAGCTCGGCCACCACCGTCGCGAGCTGCGTACGCTGACCGGGCTGGACGTCCAGGACGCCCAGGCGAGGCGGATCCTCAACGACATCTCCGCCTTCCGCGCCACCCGCGAGATCGGCGACCTGCCGATCGAGGTCGCCGCCGGCCGCTGGCTGCGCGAGGTCTACGAGCCCATCGTCGCGATGCGTCCGTCCGGCGCCACCGCCAAGCTCACCCCGGCGCAGATGTTCCACGAGATCCTCGAGCACCGCTGGGTGCTCTCCCAGTTCGCGGGCGAGTGGGTCAAGCTCATCAACGCCGCCGAGTCCTACTACGAGGACGTCCTCCACAGCCGCCCCGACGAGGCCGTCACCCCGCCCGCCGCGGAATGAGCGCCGGGTTGCATAAGGTGGCCCCGTGAAGATCCTCGTCGTCGGCACCGGTGGTCGTGAGCACGCGCTCGCTCTGAAGCTCTCCCAAGAGGGGAACGAGGTGTACGCCGCACCCGGGAACCCCGGGATCGCGCAGTTCGCCACGCTCCGGGACGTCGACATCATGTCCGGTCCCGCGATCGCCTCGCTGGCGGGCGAGCTGGGCGTGGACCTGGTCGTCGTCGGGCCCGAGGCGCCGCTGGTGGCCGGGGTCGCCGACGCCGTCCGCGACAGCGGGATCGCCGTCTTCGGGCCGTCGCAGGCGGCCGCACAGCTCGAGGGATCGAAGGCGTTCTCCAAGGACGTGATGTCGGTCGCCGGCGTCCCGACCGCGGGCTCGCGGGTCGCGACCACCCCCGAGGAGGCGGCCGCGGCGCTCGACGAGTTCGGCGCTCCGTACGTCGTGAAGGACGACGCTCTGGCCGCCGGTAAGGGCGTGGTGGTGACGCGTGACCGTGACGAGGCGCTGGCCCACGCGGCTGCCTGCGAGCGGGTCGTCATCGAGGAGTTCCTCGACGGCCCCGAGGTCTCGCTGTTCGCGATCTGCGACGGCTCCCGCGCCTATGCCCTGCAGCCGGCGCAGGACTTCAAGCGGATCTTCGACGGCGGCAAGGGCGGCAACACCGGCGGGATGGGTGCCTACTCCCCGCTCCCGTGGGCGCAGCCGGACCTGGCGGCGGTCGTGCTCGAGACGGTCGTCGAGCCGACGCTCGCCGAGATGACCAAGCGCGGCGCGCCGTTCGTCGGGTGCCTCTACGTCGGGCTCTCGCTGACCGCCAAGGGCCCGAAGGTGATCGAGTTCAACTGCCGCTTCGGTGACCCCGACGTGCAGCCGGTCCTGGCTCTTCTGGAGTCCTCCCTCGGCGACCTGCTCCTGGCGGCCGCGACGGGCGCGCTGGACACCGTCCCCGAGCCGACCTTCTCCGACGGCGCCTCGGTGACCGTCGTGCTGGCCTCGGCCGGCTACCCGGAGTCCTCCTCGAAGGGCGACGTCATCACCGGCGCCGGAAACGCCAACTCGATCAACGACGTGGACGTGATCCACGCCGGCACGGCGATCGTGGACGCCTCCACGGCCGAGGAGCCCGACCACCGCCACCTGGTCACCGCGGGCGGCCGCGTGCTGGCGGTCCGCGCCAAGGGCTACGACATCGACGACGCGCGCTCGCGGGCCTACGCCGCCGCCGACCTGATCACCTTCGACGGTCTCCAGCGACGCTCCGACATCGCGGCCGAGCCGCTCGGAGTGGTCGAGGGAGCCTCGCTGCTTTGAGCCCGGGCGTAGTCTCCCGAGCATGACCTGGGTCGTGTTCGGCGTGGCCGTCGTCGTCGTTCTCGGTCTCGTGATCGCCGCCTGCAACAAGGCGCTGCGCTCCTCGCGACGCGGCGTATCGTCCGGGATCGGGGATGGGCTCGGCAGCTTCATCGACGTCTTCGACCCCGGGAACGCGCGCGCCGCGCGCGAACTGAAGGAGCAGGACAACGTCGGTCATGTCGTTCCCTCGCCCGACGGCGACGACCCGCCCCACGGGGTGGACCTGAAGGTCGGACGGGTCACGATCCGCCGCTCATGACCTCGCTGAGAGTGGCCCATGGACCACTCTCAGCTTCACAACCTCAGGTCAGCGAGTTGATGATGACCGTCTCGTCGCGGGCCGGGCCGACGCCGATGACCGACATCCGGGCGCCGGAGATCTCCTCGACGTACTTCACGTAGGCCTGCGCGTTGGCCGGGAGGTCGTCGAACGACCGCGCGCCCGAGATGTCTTCCTTCCAGCCCGGCAGCATCTCGTAGATGGGCTTGGCGTGGTGGAAGTCGGTCTGGTTGACGGGCATCTCGTCGTGGCGGACACCGTCGACGTCGTAGGCGACGCAGACCGGGATCTCGTCGAGACCGTCCAGCACGTCGAGCTTGGTGAGGACGAAGTCGGTGACCCCGTTGACGCGGGCGGCGTAGCGGGCGATGACCGCGTCGTACCAGCCGCAGCGACGCGGCCGGCCGGTGGTGGTGCCGAACTCGTGGCCGTTGTCGCGCAGGTAGGCGCCGGAGGCGTCGAAGAGCTCGGTCGGGAACGGCCCCTCCCCCACGCGGGTGGTGTAGGCCTTCACGATGGCGACGACGCGGTCGATCCGGGTCGGCGGGATTCCCGAGCCGGTGCAGGCGCCGCCCGAGGTGGCGTTGGAGGAGGTCACGAACGGGTAGGTGCCGTGGTCGACGTCGAGGAGCGTCGCCTGGCCGCCCTCGAGCAGCACGGTCTCGCCCCGGTCGAGCGCCTCGTTGAGCAGCAGGCCGGTGTCGCAGACCATCGGCGCGATCCGGTCCGCGTAGGACAGCAGGTCCTCGACGACCGCGTCGACGGTGAACCCACGACGGTTGTAGACCTTCGAGAGAAGCTGGTTCTTCAGCTCCAGCGCGCCCTCGACCTTGCTGCGCAGGATCGACTCGTCGAAGAGGTCCTGGACGCGGATGCCGATGCGGTTGACCTTGTCCGCGTAGGTCGGGCCGATCCCGCGACCGGTGGTGCCGATCTTGCGCGAGCCGAGGAACCGCTCGGTGACCTTGTCGAGCTGGCGGTTGTAGTCGGCGATGACGTGGGCGCTGGCGGACAGCTTCAGCTTGGAGATGTCGACGCCGCGCTCCTCCAGGCCGCTCAGCTCCTCGAAGAGGACGGCGAGGTCGACGACGACGCCGTTGCCGATCACCGGCGTCACACCGCCGGTCAGGATGCCGCTGGGCAGCAGGTGGAGGGCGTACTTCTCGCTCTGCCCGTCTTCCTGGCGGATGACGACGGTGTGGCCGGCGTTGTTGCCGCCGTTGAACTTCACGACGTAGTCGACGTGCTCACCGAGAAGGTCGGTCGCCTTGCCCTTGCCTTCGTCGCCCCATTGGGCACCGATGATCGTGATCGCGGGCATGTGTTGCTCCTTCGCTCCGGACGGAGTCCCTCCGGGCGGGGCCCGGCTGCTCGACGCACCATTATCTAGTGTGTTGATCCACCGTTGGATCCATCGCTGAATCAGTCAGAAATGCGAAAAGCCCTGGCAAGACCAGGGCTCTTGCGACCACACGCTAGCAAATCCGAGGCCGTACGTCACAGCCAGCCGCGCCGCGCCGCCTCGACTCCCGCCTCGAACCGCGAGGTCGCACCGAGCTCCTCGAGCAGCTCGGCGACCCGGCGCCGGACCGTACGCAGCGAGACACCGAGCCTCCGGGCGATCTGCTCGTCCTGGGCTCCGCTGGCCAGCTCGGCGAGCAGCAGGCGGCGCTCGGCACTCGGCAGATCCTCGAGGTCGGCCGCCGGCAGCGCACGGCGCCACAGCTCCTCGAAGTAGTTGGTGACCACCTCGACGATGCCCCGTTGGCGGACGTTGATCATCGGCTGCTCCACCTGACCGAGCGGGTCCGGGAACATCGCGTGGGTGCTGCCGACCACCATCAGGTGGGTGGCGACGCTCGGCAGGATCCGGATCTCCTCACCGACCTCGATCCGCATCCGGAGCACGTCGGGCGAGTGCTTCAGCGCTGCCACCGGATAGATGCCACGACACCGGCGTCCCGACCTGATCGCGGACTCGATCGCCGAGATGAACCGCATCTCCGAGGGATGCACGGTCACCACCGGGCGCAGCCACACCATCTCGCCCGAGGTGGTCGAGACGAGCCGCTCGAAGGTCTCCGGCGTGAACTCGGTCGCGATCACCTCGCCGTCGATCGGATGCTCCTCGCCGATGGCAGCGGGGAGCCGTGCGGCCGTGCCCGCGACGTACGGGACCGACTGGGAGATCTTGAGCAGATGGTCGTGGGCGTCCTGGGCCCTGGTGGCGGCCCGCTCCAGCATGTGCGCCACCACCGCTGTCGGGCTGAGCACGGTCAACGTCTCACCGCAGCTGATGACTCCGCTCTCGACCAGGGGCGCAGCCTCCTCCTCCAAGTCCTCCATGGAGGCGGACAGCGTCGCCGCCACCACCATGCACGGCCACCCGTTGAGCGGAAGGAGGCGGCTGTAGAGCTGCGCCGCGCCCGGTTCGAACCCGAGCGCGGTCATCAGCGTCTGCGACCGGCCGTTCTCCATACCTGGCACTCTAAAGCCAAGCGCATCGGATCGGCGTCACACGGAGCGTGGATCTCGACCCGCCCGTCGCGACCGCTCGCAAGCTCGCGGGGCTCGCTCGATCCTTTCGGGTCGGCCGTGCGAGCAAGCTCGCCCGGCCGCCTCAAGCCTCGGGCTTCAACAGCGGGAAGAGGATCGTCTCGCGGATGCCGGCACCGGTGAAGAGCATGATCGCCCGGTCCAGGCCGAGACCGAGGCCACCCATCGGCGGGGCGCCGTACTCCAGCGCCCGCAGGAAGTCCTCGTCGAGCTGCATCGCCTCGGGGTCGCCGCCGGCGGCGAGGAGGGACTGGGAGGTGAGCACCTCACGCTGCACGACCGGGTCGATCAGCTCGGTGAACCCGGTGCCGCGCTCGACACCGCCGATGATCAGGTCCCAGGCGAGGACCTTGCCCGGCTCCTCGTCGTTGATCCGCGCCAGCGGCTGGGCGATCGCCGGGAAGTCGCACAGGAAGGTGGGCTGGATGAGGTTGGGCTCCACCAGCTCGCCGCACAGCTCCATGACGATCTTGTCCGCGCCCCAGGCCGGGTCGAGATCGACGTCGTGCTTCTCGGCCAGCGCCTTGAGCGTGTCGACATCGGTGTCGGGGGTGACCTCCACGCCGACTGCCTCGGAGACGCCCTCGTAGACCGGGAGCCACTTCCACTCACCGTCGAGGTCGATGACCGTCGTCTCGTCGGCCGAGCCTGTCGAGACCTCGATCTGGCGCGAGCCGACCGCGTCGGCGGCGGCGAGGTACATCTGCCGCATCTGCTCGGCGATGGTGAACTGGTCGCCGTAGGCCTGGTAGGCCTCGATCATCGTGAACTCGGGGCTGTGGGTGGAGTCGACGCCCTCGTTGCGGAAGATCCGGCCGATCTCGTAGACCTTGTCGATGCCGCCGACGACGGCCTTCTTGAGGTTGAGCTCGAGCGCGATCCGCAGCGTCATCGGCTGGTCGAAGGCGTTCATGTGGGTGTTGAACGGCCGCGCGTGCGCCCCACCGTGGATGAGCTGCAGGACGGGCGTCTCGACCTCGAGGTAGCCCTCGTCCTCCAGGCAGCGGCGGATCGCCTGAGTGATCTTCGCGCGCGTACGCACCATGTCGCGCGCCTCCTGGCGCACGATCAGGTCGGCGTAGCGCTGTCGCACGCGGGCCTCCTCGGAGAGGTCCTTGTGGAGCACCGGCAGGGGCCGCAGCGCCTTGGACGCCATCTCCCAGCCGGAGGCCATGATGGAGAGCTCACCGCGCCGCGAGGAGATCACCCGGCCGGTGACGGCGACGTGGTCGCCCAGGTCGACGAGCGCCTTCCACTCGGCCAGCGACTCCTCGCCCACCTCGGCGAGCGAGAGCATCACCTGGAGGCGGGTGCCGACGCCCTCCTGCAGCGTCGCGAAGGCCAGCTTGCCCGTGTTGCGGACGAACATGACCCGACCGGCGACGGTGACCACGTCCTGGGTCTCGTCGCCGGCCTCGAGCTTGTCCTCGTAGGCCTCGCGCACCTCGGCGAGCGTGTGGGTGCGGCCGACACCGATGGCGTACGCCTTCTTGCCCTCGGCCAGCAGTCGCTCACGCTTCTCGCGCCGGACCAGGCTCTGCTCGTCGAAGCTGGGCTCGTTGAGGTCCGGTTCGGGCGCGTTGGCGGTCTGCTCAGTCACAGGGCAAGGCTAGGCGAAATCGCTGGTCCGACGCGATTCGGTATCGACCTGGGGATCAGCCGAGCAGAGTGTCGTACGCAGTCGGGCTGCTGTCGCGCAGAAACTCCGAGCAGCGCTCCCACTCCTCGGTCTCACCGATCGCCTTGGCCTGCTCGGCGAGGAGGGCGAGGCTGGTCAGGAAGCCGCGGTTGGGCTCGTGCTCCCACGGCACCGGGCCGTGGCCCTTCCAGCCGTTGCGGCGCAGCATGTCGAGCGAGCGGTGGTAGCCGACGCGGGCGAAGGCGTAGATGGTCACGTCCTCGGCGCCGGACTCCTTGGCGGCCGTGGCGAGCGCGGCCCACGCGGAGGGAGAGGCAGGGTGGCGGCGGACGACCTCGGCGGGCTCGGTGCCGGCGGTCAGCTCGGCGGTCGCGGGGTCGACGGGAAGGTGGGTCGGCGGCGGGCCGGCCATGAGGTCCTGGTGGGTCATACCCACCATTGTGCCCGGCGGCGCACACCGCCACTCCCCGGGCGGGTGTTGACTGTGACCATGACCCAGCCCGTGACGCAGACGACCGCCGCGCCGACGACCGAGCACCCGTGGCGGGCGCTGTTCGCGCTGTGCATCGGCTTCTTCATGCTGCTGATCGACATGACGATCGTGACCGTCGCGACGCCCGACATCATGGCCGACCTCGACGCCAGCGCCAACGCTGTGCTGTGGGTGACCAGCGCCTACCTGCTGACCTACGCCGTACCCATCCTCATCATGGGCCGGCTCGGCGACCGCTTCGGGCCCAAGTGGGTCTACCTCGTCGGCCTGGCCGTCTTCACAGGCTCGTCGCTGTGGTGCGGGCTCGCCGGGAGCATCGAGTCGCTCGTGGCCGCGCGAGCGGTGCAGGGCCTCGGCGCGGCGATGATGACGCCGCAGACGATGGCGACCATCACCCGGATCTTCCCGTCCGAGCGGCGCGGCTCGGCGATGGCGCTGTGGGGCGCGACTGATGACGCGGTACGGATCGTCGTCACGCGCAGTCGCCTCATGCAGGCGATCGACGAACCGGCCGCCATGGCGATGATCGGCCTGCCCGAGGCCGAGGTCGCCACGCGACTGCTCGCCTTCGACGGTCGGGTCTCGATCGCGGCGGTCAATGTGCGGCGGTCGACGATCGTGGCCGGTGAGCAGGCCGCGGTGACCGAGTTGCTGGCCGAGCTGGATCGCGCGGGGATCTACACGCGGCTCGGGGCGTCCGGCCCCGGTCTGGCCGGGCATTGCGGATTGATCGAGGTCATTCGCGCGCCGCTCACCGATCAACTGGCTGATCTCGGCGCGTCGGCGCCGGCTGTCCCGTGGTATTCGACCGTGACGGGTGAGCCGGTGACGGACGCGCCGGTCGGGCCCGAGTACTGGTATCGCAATGCCCGCGAGACCGTGCGGTTCGCGGCCACCGTCGAGCGGCTGATCGCGGAGGGGTTCCGCTACTTCGTCGAACTCGGCATGCACCCGTCGCTGACAGCGGCGGTGAAGACGGTGTCGGAGGAACTGGAGCGCGACGTGATCGCCGTCGGCTCGCTGGTTCGCGACGAGGACGGGCCGACCAGCCTGGCCAGGGCACAGGCCGCGCTCTACGTCGCCGGTCATGACCTCGACTGGTCCCGCCTGGTCCCCGAGCGGGGCCGGATCGACCTGCCCACCTACGCCTTCGACGAGCGGCGCTTCTGGACCGAAGGGGCCCACCGCGACACCGGGTCGCTCGGTCTCGATGACATCACCCACCCGGTGCTGGGTGCCGCTGTGCCGCAGCCGGATTCGGGTGGTGTCACCCTGACGGGGCGGATCTCGCGCGCGCGGCAGCCGTGGGTCGTCGATCACGCGGGGCCGGACACGGTGCTGGTGCCGGGCGCGGCGCTGGTCGAATGGGCCGTGCGGGCCGGTGACGAAGTGGACTGTCCGGTGGTGCGCGAGTTGGTGCTGCAAGCACCCCTGCTCATGCCCGAGCGTGGGTCCGTGCAGGTTCAAGTGGTCGTCGGCGGGGTCGATGCGGATCACCGTCGGACAGTGCGGATCTACTCTCGGTCCGAGACCGACCCCGATGCGCAGTGGACGCTGCACGCCGACGGGAGCCTCGGCGAGGAGCTCGATCACGCACTGGCACAGCGGGACTCGCTCCCATCGGCGCTGGCGGCTGGTCACGGGGGTACCGTCGGGCCCGAACTCGCGGCCGTCATGAGCGCTCCCGACCGCACAGCAGTCATCGGCGCGCCCCACAGCACAGCGGGCGTCGCCCAGTCCGGTGTGGGCTGGGGCGTCGGTCCGCGCTCCGGCAGCCCGGACTTCGACCTGCCGCGTGAGGGAGCGCCCCATCTCGGGGCAGTGGATGATTCGGTGACTTCGGTGCCTGCCCAGTCGTGGCCGCCCACCGGCGCCACGGGGGTCGATGTCGACGACCTGTACCAGCGGCTGTTCGCCCGGGGGCACCACTACGGCCCCCTGTTCCGGGCGATGCGGTTCGCCTGGCGACGTGACGACGAGATCTTCGTCGAGGTCGAACTGGCCGAATCCGCACACGGCGCGGCCGCCGACTTCGGCATCCACCCGGCCCTACTCGACGCGGCCCTGCATGCGACCGCGCTGTTCGCCGACGACGACGGGCACGCCCTCCTACCGTTCGTCTGGTCCGACGTCGCCCTGTGGGCCACCGGCGCCACCACACTGCGCGTCCGACTGGCCCGTTCCGGCGCCGACACCGTCACCATGTCCGCGACCGACCGCACCGGCCGACCCGTGGTCTCGGTCGGCGCACTGCTTCTGCGCCCGGTCGACCCCGCGCAGTGGCAGACCGCCACCCTCGCCCCCGCGCACCGCCGCCTGTTCGAGCTGCGGTGGACCGCGCTGCGATTGCCCGCGACCGCCGGTGTACGCAGTATCGGCGGCTGGAGCGACACCGAACCTGGGGCAACGGATGCGGTGATACTGACTGTCCCCCCGGGCAATTCCACTGACGCGGTGCACGAAGCCGCCCAGTACGTCCTCGGCGCGCTACAGAGTTTTCTCGGCGACGACAGCTTCGAGGGGGCAACACTGGTCGTGCGCACTCAGGCGGTGGTTCCGCTCGCCGACCCCGATTCGACCGGGCATGGTGTGCCCGTATCGGGTGGAGTCGTGGGCGCCGACAGCGGATCGGTGGGGGCGCGTGTGCCCAGTGGTCGGGCCGTTCCCGATCCGGTGGGTGCGGTGGTGTGGGGACTGGTCCGGTCGGCTCAGTCGGAGAACCCGGGCCGGATCGTGCTGGTGGACAGTGCGGATGCCGACGTCGACTTCGCGGCCGTTCTCGCGGCAGGCGAGCAGCAGGTGGCGGTGCGGGCGGGGCGCGCGTTCGTGCCCAGGTTGGCTCGGCTACGGGAAGGGCCGGTTCCACAGCGGCGGGTGTCGCTCGGCGACGGTGCCGTACTGGTGACCGGGGCGCCTGGGCGGCTCGGATCGACGCTTGCCCGGCATCTGGCGGACGCTTACGGGGTGCGCGACCTGGTCCTGGTCAGCCGTCGTGGTGTCGAGGGTCCGGGCGGGACGGAGCTGCGCGACGACCTCGAGCAGCGAGGTGTGCGGGTGCGGTTCGCCGCGTGCGACATCACCGATCGGTCAGCGCTGGCCGAACTGCTGGACGGAATGCCGCTGACCGGTGTGGTCCACGCGGCCTGCGTACTCGACGACGCCACCATCGGCTCGCTCACCCCGGACCAGCTCACCGCTGTTCTTCGCCCGAAAGTCGATGCGGCGCAGCATCTGCACGAACTGACGGCCGACCGGGACCTGTCCATCTTCGTGCTCTTCTCCGCGGCGGGCGGTCTGTTCGGTACACCGGGCCAGGCGAACTACGCGGCGGCCAATGCCTATCTCGACGCGCTCACGGTGCATCGCCGGTCACTCGGGCTACCCGCGCAGTCGCTGGCCTGGGGCGCCTGGGAAGTCGACATGCACGAGCACATGGCCGACGCCGACATCCGGCGCATCGCGCGCGCGGGCGTTCGAGCCTTCTCGGTGCCCGACGGCATGGCCTGCTTCGATGCCGCACTGGCACAGGGTGATCCACTGCTGGTTCCGCTGCTGCTCGACACCGAGGTGTTGCGACGCTCACCCGCGGTCCCGCCGCTGCTGCGTGGGCTCGTACGTCGTGTGCGGCGGCGGGCCGTGGCCGATCACGCGGCAGTCGATCCCGCGACGGGATCGGCGTTCGCGCGCGAGCTTCGAGCGCTCCCGCGGGCGGAGGCGATCACCGTGGTCACGGCCGCCGTCGCCGGATGGACCGGGGAAGTGCTCGGACATTCGGGTACCGCGACCGTCGCCGTCGAGGAGACCTTTCAGAGTCTCGGTCTCGACTCGCTGATGGCGGTCGAACTGCGCAACAAGGTGCGTGAGCACACCGGGATCGCGGTGCCGCTCGGCACGATCCTCGCCGAACAGAACCTCACCGACCTCGCCGCCTACCTGGTCGACGAGGTCGCCCGGCAAGACTCCGGTTCGGCCGAGACCGCCGCGGTCGATGTGCCCGAGGTCGAAGTGCTGCCGGTCACCGGGGACATGATGCGGTTGCTGCGGACCGAACAGCTCGGTATTCCGAGCGCCGCGCAGACCGGCGGTGTCGCGGTGCGGCTGCGCACGCGAGTCACCCGGGCCGAACTCGAGCAGGCAGTGGCCCGACTGGCCCGCCGCCATGCCGCGCTGCGCACCGCTGTTCGCCCCAGTGACGAGCACGGCCGCCAGCTCGAGATCCACCGCGAGGCCGCGCTGTCGATCGGCTGGCGTGTGCTCGACCATCTCGATGCCGCTGTCGCCGAGGCATGGTTCCGCGAGCTGATGGCCCCGCCTTTCGCTGTGGCGACCGGTCCGCTGTGGCGTTTCGAGCTGCTCGATGCCGAATCCACCGACCAGGTCCTGCTCGTCGGCGCGCACCACACCATGAGCGATGTGCAGTCGATGCTGCTGGTGGCGGGCGAACTCGTCGCGGAACTGTCCGGTCTCGGCCTGGACGACACGGTGACCAACCGCGACCTGCACCAACTGATCGCTGCTCAACCGGCCAGGCGCGACGACAACGCGGCCGCCCGCTGGCGGGCCGCCTTCGCCGGTGCGCAGCGGCTCGAATTGACGCTGGCCCGGTCACGCCCGGCCGAACGGGGCTACGGCGCCGGTACGCTCGCGCTGGACATGCCGCCCGGCCTGCACGATCGGGTCGCCGATCGGGCGCGGGAGCTCGGCATCACCCCGGCCGCTGTCTTCCTCGGTGCGCTCACCGTGACGCTCGCGCGCAGGCAGCGGATCGATCGGTTCGCCGTAGCCGTTCCCGTGGACACCCGTATGCATGCCGATGCGACGGACGCCGTCGGGTATTTCGGTGTGCCCGTGCCCTTCCCGGCTGCCGTGGAAGCCGGTGACCTCGTCGCTGATGTTCTGCGCCGCACCGGCGAGCGCCTGCGCACTCTGCTCGCGCCCGGCGCGGGCTTCGCCGAGGTGATCGCCGCGCTCGCCGGGGAGGGCCTCGCCCGGGCGAACGCGCCACTGGTGGAGGTGTACTTCAACTACCTGCGCGCCAATTCGGCCGTCGGCCGGGCCGAGATCGTTCCGGTGAGCACGGGGTACTCCGACCTCGACCTCATGATCGCGGTGCTGCCCGACACCGGGCAGGTCTGGTTCACGTACAACACCGACATCATCGATGCGCGGACCTGCGCCGACTTCGGGACCGACTATCTGGCGGTGGTCGAAGCGGCCGTCGCCGATCCCGGAGCGCCCGTCCGCGCCGAAGCGGTGAGACCGGAGGCTGTTGCGGGTGTGCGGACGGCGGTGGCCGCCACGTTCGCGCTCGGCAGGCTGCCCGAACTGTTGGTCGCCGCGGCACCCGAGAACGTGATGTCGGTCGCCGAGGCGCCGTACCACCACGTGCTGGCGTGCCTGCGCGATCCGTCGGGGGTGTTCGCGCAACCGTCGACCACGCTTGGCGTGCTGCTGATACGGGCGGCGGATCTGGAACGCTTCGGTGAGGTCACCGACGATGTCCTCGCCGAGCTCGCCGTCGAGTTCCCCACAGTGATCAAGGGATTCGTCGAGCGAACGGG
>NZ_JACIXG010000114.1 GCF_014360585.1 Nocardioides sp. | reverse complement strand
GCGGCTCCGGCGGCTCGACCAGCGATTTCGCTGGTCGAGCCCGGCGAGCGCCAGCGAGCCGGTGTCGAGACCAACACAGTTCGCTTCGCGTCAGTCCTGGAACGCGGCACCCTTCTCGATCAGCGCGTCGACGTCGGTGACGCCCCATGCGGTGAGGGCCTCGCGGGTGTGCTGGCCGGCGCTGGCGGCCGGCCCCGCACCCAGGGTGGAGGTGGTGCGGCTGAACCGCGGGGCGGGAGCCGGCTGGGTGACACCGTGGTGGGTGACGTACGTCTGTCGGGCCTGCAGGTGCGGGTGCGAAGCGGCCTCGGAGGGGGTGAGGACGGGGGCGACGCAGGCGTCGGTGCCCTCGAAGATCTCGGCCCACTCGGCCATCGTCTTCGACGCGAAGGTCTTGGTGAAGAGGTCGCGCATCTCGTCGTAGCGCTCCATCTCGTACTGCCCCGGGCAGACTCCGTCGAGCCCGAGCCGGGTCACCATCTCGGCGAAGAACTTGCCCTCGAGCGCACCGACCGCGACCTGGCGGCCGTCGGAGGTGTCGTAGAGGGCGTAGAACGGCATCGCCCCGTCGAGCAGGTTGCTCTGCCGCTGCTCATGCCAGGAGCCGGAGGCGAGCATGCCGGAGATCATCGTGGCGAGGTGAGCGGTGCCGTCCACGATCGCGGCGTCCACGACCTGGCCCTCGCCGGTGGTCTTGGCTTCGACGAGCGCGGCGAGGATGCCCATGACCAGATAGGTCGATCCGCCGCCGAAGTCACCGAGCAGGTTGAGCGGGAAGTGGGGTCGGGCCCGGTCCTGACCGAGCCCGTTGAGCACACCGGTGGTGGCGATGTAGGTGAGGTCGTGACCGGCCGACTGAGCCAGCGGACCGTCCTGACCCCAGCCGGTCATCCGGCCGTAGACCAGCCGCGGGTTGCGCTCCAGGCAGGTCTCCGGCCCCAGCCCCAGCCGGTCGGTGACCCCGGGGCGCAGCCCTTCGATGAGCACGTCGGCCGTCTCCACCAGGCGCAGGACGGTCTCGACGGCGTCCGGGTTCTTGAGGTCCAGCGCGACGCTCGGACGGCCTCGGGTGAGCAGGTCGCCGGCGCCGCCCCCGAGAATGTTGCCGCCCGGACGATCGACCCGGATCACGTCCGCGCCCATGTCAGCAAGGATCGTGCAGGCGTGCGGCCCCGGCCCGATCCCGGCCAGCTCGACGACCTTGACCCCGCGGAGGGGACCGGTGCCCTGGCCCAGGGCCACCGCAGTAGAAGGGGGTCTCGACAAGCTCGACCACCGGGGGCTGGATTTCTCCATCGACTCAGTCATGCCGGCCATACTTGCAGGATCCCGTTTCACAGAGTCGAGAACCCTCCGCCTGGCATCACGGATCCCAGCGCCCGCGTCCGATACGCTCCGAGACACACTCGCCGGTGCACAGGAGCAGAGAAGTTGTCTCGGGAATTTCCCCCATCCCCCCAGTCCCAGCCGACCAGCTCGGTCAGCCCGCTCACCGCGAACGACCCCCGCGAGATGGGTCCGTACACGCTCACCGGCCGCCTCGGACACGGCGGCATGGGCGTCGTCTACCTGGGCGAGGACGCGGCGGGTATGCAGGCGGCGGTGAAGGCGATCCTTCCGGAGCTCACGTCCGACCCGGGGTTCCGTGCGCGGTTCGAGCGAGAGATCCAGGCCGCCAAGAAGGTGGAGAGCCGGTTCACCGCGCGGGTCCTCGACGCCGACCCCGGTGCCGAGCAGCCCTGGATGGCGAGCGAGTACGTCGCCGACCCGCCGCTCAGCAAGCTGGTCGGGTCCGGCCAGCGGCTGCCGGAGATCGACGTACGCCAACTGGTCGCCGGGGTTGCCGAGGCTCTCGCCGCGGTGCACACCACCGGCCTGGTCCACCGTGACATCAAGCCGGGCAACATCCTCTACGGCGCCACCGACCCGTGCGTGATCGACATGGGCATCGCCCGCTCGGTCGACGGCACCGCGCTGACCCAGACCGGCAAGGCCGTCGGCACCTACGGCTACCAGGCTCCCGAGCAGGTCCAGACCGGCACCTTCTCCAGCGCCGTCGACATCTGGGCGCTGGGTCTGGTCGCGTTCGTCGCCGCCACCGGCCGCTGGCCGTTCAGCGGCGAGATCGGCTCGATGGGGCACCTCCTCACGGGGGAGTCCCCCAACCTGAGCCTCTGCCCGAACTATCTGCGCCCGTTGGTCGCCGCCTGCCTGGCCGAGGCGCCGGCCTCCCGACCCTCCGCGGCTGACATCCTCGCCACCAACGGCGACTGGACTCTGCTGCCCGCCCCGGCCACCTCGACGGAGGAGACCTTCGTCGGCATGCCGCCCCAGGGACTCCCTGCGGCTGCCGGGATCGCTCGCGCACCGTGGTCCCCGGGCGACACCGCCGACCTGCCCACTCGGGCGCCCACGTTCCCTGAGCCGGCCCAGCCGTCGAAGCGACGCTGGAAGATCGCCGTCCTGGCAGCCGCGGCAGCGGTCCTGGTCTCGGCAGGCGTGGCCGTCGCCGCCAGCACCGTCCTCCTGCCCGGCCGGGAGGACGCACCGAAGGTCGGCGAGGTGACCCCTTCGGCCGAGCCGACCGCCGGCCAGAGCAGCAGCGCGCCGACAACGCCGGTGGGCGGGTCCGTGGACACCAGGACGAGGCCCGAGGTCGACGAAACGCCTGAGGACGAGGGTGCCGAGCGCGACGACGAGATCGTCCCCAGCAACAGCGTGCCCAGCGACGACGCAGCGCCGTCCGAGGCGCCGGAGCCGAGCGCTCCTGCCCCCACCGAGCCGACCAGCGAGCCGGTCAGCCCGACACCGACCGCCGAGCCGACCGAGACCGCGACCCCCGAGCCGACCGAGCCACCTGCCGAGGAGCCGACGACGCCCGCGGCGTCCTGAGGAACGCCGTCGGGTCGTTCGGGTGGTCTCGACAGGCTCGATCACCTGGCGGCGTGGATGGTCTCGACGAGCTCGACCACCGGGTCCGGGTTGGATCGATCAAGGTGGCCGGGGCTCTGGGAGTCCCGATAATCGAGCCTGGCTGAGTGCGCCGCGCGCCCGAACGGGCCGAGCCTTCCCGAGCAACCGAAAGTTGAGCTGTGAGCAACACCGACGAGACCTTCAACGACTGGCAGCACCGCGAGGAGCTCGCGGAGACGATGATCCCGATCATCGGCAGGCTCTACCGCGAGAAGGATGTCACCATCCTGGTCCACAGCCGGTCGCTGGTGAGCAAGTCCGACATCTCGATCCTCAAGGCACACCGCTTCGCGCGCCAGATCGAGGGCGAGGAGCTCTCCGTCACCGAGACGTTCCCGCTCCTCCAGGCCGTCGCCAAGCTCGACCTGGGCCCGTCGAAGATCGATCTCGGTCTGCTCGCCGTCCAGTACGCCGAAGACGAGCGCGACCTCTCCCCCGACGAGTTCGTCGCCGAGAAGCTGGCCGGCGCCACGGGCGGTAACAAGCTCGAGCGCAACGGCGGCCAGGACGTCGTGCTCTACGGCTTCGGCCGCATCGGCCGCCTCGTCGCCCGCCTGCTCGTCGAGAAGGCCGGCTCGCGTCACGGGCTGCGGCTGAAGGCCGTCGTCGTCCGCAAGGGTGGCGAGGACGACCTCATCAAGCGCGCCTCGCTGCTGCGCCGCGACTCGATCCACGGTCAGTTCGCCGGCACGATCACGGTGGACGAGAAGAACGGCGTGATCATCGCCAACGGCAACCCGATCCAGTTCATCTACTCCAACGACCCCACGACGGTCGACTACACGGCGTACGGCATCAAGGACGCCATCCTCATCGACAACACCGGCAGGTGGCGTGACCGGGAGGGCCTCTCCCAGCACCTGCGGCCGGGCGTCAAGAAGGTGCTGCTGACCGCGCCGGGCAAGGGCGACGTCCCCAACATCGTCCACGGCGTCAACCACCAGACCCTCAGCGGCGACGAGTCCGTGATCTCCTGCGCTTCCTGCACGACCAACGCCATCGTGCCGCCGCTGAAGCTGATGGAGGACCGCTTCGGCATCGTGCGCGGTCACGTGGAGACGGTGCACTCGTTCACCAACGACCAGAACCTGCTCGACAACTACCACAAGGCCGACCGTCGCGGTCGCTCCGCACCGCTCAACCTGGTCCTGACCGAGACCGGTGCTGCCTCCGCTGTCGCCAAGGCGCTCCCGGACCTGAAGGCGAAGATCACCGGCAACTCGATCCGCGTCCCCACCCCGGACGTCTCGATCGCGATCCTGTCGCTCTCGCTCAAGAGCGAGACCTCGAAGGAAGAGGTCGTCGACTACCTTCGCGAGGCGTCGCTGACCGGTGAGCTCCGTCGCCAGGTGGACTTCACCACCGCTCGCGACGCGGTCTCCTCCGACTTCATCGGCTCCCGCGCCGCCTCGATCGTCGACGGCAACGCGACCATCGTCGACGGCGACTCCGCGATCCTCTACGTCTGGTACGACAACGAGTTCGGCTACTCCTGCCAGGTCGTCCGCACCGTGCAGTCGATCTCGGGTGTCGAGTACCCGACCTTCCCGGCCCCGGCTGCTGTCTGAGCCTGACTTCTACGCTGCCCCGTCTCGTCCGGTCTCCGGATGAGACGGGGCAGCTTGGTCCCAGGCCCTGAGGATGGTGTCGGTGTCGGTCAGGCCGACCTGAGCGACATCGCGCAGTACCGGGGCAGATCGGAGCCACATCTCGTACTCGAGCCGCTCCTTCTGCTTGTCGGCATCGACTCTGAGCCAGTCGACCTCGCGCAAAGGCCCGTTCGTCGGCACACCCCAGACCGTCACCGTCGGGCCGTGCTCGAGGGGCAACCAGGTCTCTTTCATGGCCTCGAACCAGTCGCCCGGCAGCTCAACCTGGAACGTACGAGGCGGCGTGCTGCGGTTCGCCGCCGGCGGTGCACCTTCGTCATAGGTGTGACCGGTGACCTCCGCTCCGAACACCACCCAGCTGGCGACGGTCGCGACCAGGGGGAACCGGCGATCACGACCGAGCCGGACGATGACCGGCCGGACCGCATCCAACGTCTGTTCCGCGCAGCGCGGCCGGGCCAGCAACGCAGCGAGCCTGCGCTCGTCGTAGAAGATCGCGCTGCCGACCTTCTGTCCGGGACCGGCGAGGCCGGCGGTCAGGACCCTGTTCGCCTCGACCTTCCCGATCATGTGCAGATCGCAGATCCGACGTATCGCCTCGCGCGTCGTGATTCGTGAAGTGGCCCCCATGGGCAGGGACGCTACGAAGAGATGCTCCCACCGTGCGACCGAAATCAAGAGCCTGTGGAAAACCCTGTGGAAACCGCGCACGGGCGCCCACCGGCAGAGGCCAGAACCGTTCCTTTTACTAGACGATGACGCTTTGTGAACGGTTCACAAGGTGTCATCGTCTAGTAAAAGGAACGGGCATCGGGGTGACGCTCAGGAGCGGACGCGGGCGAGGAAGGCGCGGGTACGCTCCTCGACGGGGTCCCCGAAGAGCTGCTCCGGCGGACCCTGCTCCAGGACGCGGCCGCCGTCGAGGAAGCAGACCTTGGTGGCGATCTCACGGGCGAAGGACATCTCGTGGGTGGCGAGCACGAGGGTCGTCCCGGCCTCTGCCTCGGCCCGGACGATCTCCAGCACCTCGCCGACGAGCTCAGGGTCGAGGGCGGCGGTGATCTCGTCCAGGAGCAGCAGACGCGGTCGCGTGCACATCGCCCGCACCAGCGCGACCCGCTGCTGCTGACCTCCGGAGAGAGCATCCGGATGAGCGTCCGCCTTGTCGGCGAGGCCGAAGCGGGCCAGCAGCGTCCGCGCACGATCGGCCGCCTCGTCCGGTCGCACACCGTGCACCCGCACCTGCGCCAGCGTGCAGTTGTCGAGCACCGACAGATGCGGGAAGAGGTTGTAGGCCTGGAAGACCATGCCGACCTCGCGGCGGACCGAGCGCGGGTCCACGAGCGGGTCGGAGATCTCCCGGCCGTCGAAGGTGATGATCCCGTCGTCGATCGTCTCGAGCAGGTTCAGGCAGCGCAGCAGGGTCGACTTGCCCGAGCCCGACGCACCGATCAGGCAGACCACGTCGTGCTCCGCGACGGACAGGTCCAGGTCGTCGAGCACGACCCGGTCCCGGTACGCCTTCCGCAGCCCCTTGGCCTCCAGCAGCGGGGAAGCCACCAGCGCGGGCGTCGGCTCTGACATCGGCTCCGTCATCGGCCCTGCTCCTTCTCGATCTGTCGCCGCATCAGCCAGTCCGTGAGCCGGGTGAGCGGCACCGCGACGATGAGGAAGTACGCCGCGGCGACCAGCAGCGGCGTGCCGTTGAAGTTGTAGCCCTGGTAGTCCTGGGCCGTCCGCAGCGCCTCGAAGACACCGACCGCCGAGATCAGGGCGGTGTCCTTCTGGAGCGAGACTAGGTCGTTCATGAGCGGCGGTACGACGCGGCGTACGGCCTGCGGAAGGACCACGAAGCGCATCGTCTGCGTGTGAGTCAGCGCCAGCGCCTCGGCCGAGGCGACCTGGGTGGGATGGATGGACAGGATGCCGGCACGGAAGACCTCGGCGACATAGGCGCCGTAGCAGAGCACCAGGGCGAACGTGGTCAGCCAGAACAACGAGTTGGTCACCCCGGCCAGGCCCAGCGCCGGGATGCCGATGCCGCAGATGACCACGACCAGGATCGACGGCACTCCGCGGAACAGGTCGGTGTAGCCGGTGGCCAGGAACCGCAGCGGCGCCAGCCATGGGGAGGTCGTCTGGCGCGTGATGGCGACGAGCGCTCCGAGGATGAGTACGCACGGCTCGGCGATCAGGAAGATCCGGATGTTGATCCAGAACCCCTCCGCGATCGCCGCGAACGAGTCGCGCGCGTGCGACCAGCTCAGGAAGTAGTCCCGGACCCGGTCCCACCCGGGCGAGGAGACGACCAGCAGGCCCACCCCGACCGTCACCACCACGGTCACCACCGTGGCGATGACGATCTGCTGCAGCTTCAGCCGGCGGCGTACGGCCTGCCTCTCGAGCTCCCGCTCGCTCGGAACCCACTTCCGCTGTCCCCGGTGGTCGAGCTTGTCGAGACCCATCACTTCAAGACAGGAACGGAGACGACGTCAGAGAGCCACTCCTTCTCGAGGGCCGCGAGGGTCCCGTCCTTCTCGAGCGCGGTCAGCGCCTCGTCGAGGCACGGAGCCAGGCCGCTGTCCTTCTCGGTCAGCAGGCCGAACTCCTCCGGCGTCGAGCTGCTCTCGAACTGCCCGGTGATCGTGCTGCCCTCGATCTCGGCCGCGGTGATGTAGAACGCGGTCGGCAGGTCGAAGACGAGCGCGTCGACCTGACCGTTGAGCAGCGCCTGCTTGGCCTGGTCGCTGGTGTCGAAGACCAGCGGATCCGTGCTCGGCTGCACGTCCTCGCGGATCGCGGTGAGCGAGGTGGTCGCCGTCTGCGCACCGAGCTTGAGACCCTTGAGATCAGCCAGCGATGCCGCCTTGGCCGCGTCGTCCGCCATCGTCACGACCGCCTGCGAGGCCGTGTAGTAGCCCTGCGAGAGGTCGACGACGTTCGCCCGCTCGGGCGTGATCGAGATCTGGTTGATGTCGAAGTCGAACTTCTTCGCGCCCGGCGTGTAGGAGGTGTTGAACGCCTGCTTGACCCAGACGACGTCGTCCTTCGCGAACCCGAGCTGGTCGGCGACCGCGTAGGCGACCGCCGACTCGAAGCCCTTGCCGTTGTTGGGGTCGTTCTCGGAGAACCACGGTTCGTACGCAGGAGAGTCGGTGCCGATGGTCAGCTTGTTGTCCTGCTTCAGCGGCAGATCCGCGGCCTTGCAGGAGGCGGGGGCGCCGCCCTCGGCGCTGGTGTCGCTCTCGCTCCCGCACGCGGACAACGTGGCAGCGAGGGCGAACGGAACGACGAGAAGGGCGGTGAGGCGAGTACGCATGTGCCGAAGCGTAAATGGGACGGCCGCTGGCCGCTTCTTATTACTCATGAGTAGCATACGTCCATGGCGTACGAATCCCTGCTCTCTCCGCTGACGATCGGGTCGCTCACCCTGCGCAACCGGGTGGTGATGGGGTCGATGCACACCGGTCTCGAGGACCACGCGTGGGACATTCCCAAACTGGCAGCCTACTTCGCCGAGCGCGCACGCGGCGGCACCGGGTTGATCATCACCGGCGGCTACGCCCCCAACAAGCGTGGCTGGTTGAAGCCGTTCGCCAGCGAGATGAGCTCCCGGCTGCACGCCGCCCAGCACCGCCGGGTCACCGCGGCGGTGCACGAGGAGGGTGGCGCGATCGCGATGCAGGTGCTGCACGCGGGCCGCTACGCCTACACGCCGTTCTCGGTCAGCGCCTCGGCCATCCAGGCACCGATCAACCCGTTCAAGCCTGCGGCACTCTCCGACAAGGCCGTGGACGCGACCGTGAGCGACTTCGCCAAGAGCGTGGCGCTGGCGAAGCGGGCGGGCTACGACGCGGTCGAGATCATGGGCTCCGAGGGCTACCTGATCAACCAGTTCCTCGCGGAGCGGACCAACCAGCGCGAGGACCGCTGGGGCGGCACCACGACCAACCGGATGCGGTTCCCGGTGGAGATCGTGCGCCGCTCACGCGAGCTGGTCGGTGACGACTTCCCGATCATCTTCCGGCTCTCGATCCTCGACCTGGTCGAGGACGGGCAGACCTGGGAGGAGACGGTCGAGCTCGCGTACGCGCTCCAGGACGCCGGGGTCTCGGTCTTCAACACGGGCATCGGCTGGCACGAGGCTCGCGTACCCACCATCATCACCCAGGTCCCGCGCGGCGCTTGGCTGGACATGACCGCTCGCCTCAAGGCCGAGGTCAGCGTGCCGGTCTGCGCCTCCAACCGGATCAACACCCCCGAGCTCGCCGAGTCGGCGATCGCCGAGGGCAAGGCCGACCTGGTCTCGATGGCCCGACCGCTGCTGGCCGACCCCGAGTTCGCCAAGAAGACCGCCGAGGGTCGCACCGACGAGATCAACACCTGCATCGCCTGCAACCAGGCCTGCCTGGACCACGCCTTCTCCAACAAGGCCGCCTCCTGCCTGGTCAACCCGCGCGCCGCGCGCGAGACGACGCTGGTGCTCCGCCCGACCAAGCTCAAGCAGACCGTGGCCGTCGTCGGTGCCGGCCCGGCAGGCCTCGCCGCCGCCACCTCGGCTGCCGAGCGTGGTCTCTCGGTGACCCTGTTCGAGAAGTCCTCGCAGCTCGGAGGCCAGTTCCGGCTCGCCATGGAGGTGCCGGGCAAGGAGGACTTCAAGGACACCCTGCGCTACTTCACCCGGCGCCTGGAGGTGCTGGGGGTGGAGGTGCGTCTCGACACCGAGGCCACCACCGCTGACCTGGAGCCCTTCGACCACGTCATCATCTCCACCGGCGTCACGCCGCGGCTCCCGCAGATCGCCGGCTCCGAGGACGACCGGGTCGTGACGTACGCCGACGTGCTCGCCGGCCGGGTCGTCCCGGGCCACCGCGTCGCGGTCATCGGCGCCGGCGGCATCGGCGTCGACGTCTCCGTCTGGCTGACCCACCGACCCGAGTCCCTCGACGGGTGGAAGGCCCGTTGGGGCGTCGGCGATCCGGCGACCTTCCGCGGCGGTCTGACCAGGCCGGTCCTGGAGCCCCCGGCCCGCCAGGTGACGCTGCTGCAGCGCAAGGCCACCCCGATCGGGATCGGCCTCGGCAAGACCTCGGGCTGGGCCCACCGCGCCCACCTGAAGCAGGACGGCGTCAAGCAGGTCCGGGGTGCGACGTACGACAAGATCGAGGCCGGCGACGACTCCGTCACCCTCCACTACGCCGTCGACGGCGAGCCGCACACGCTCGAGGTCGACCACGTGGTCCTCTGCGCCGGTCAGGAGTCGGTGCGCACTCTCTGGCCCGAGGACGAGTCCGCCACGAAGGGCGCGAACAAGAGCTGGCACCTGATCGGGGGCGCCGACGTGGCTGCCGAGCTCGACGCCAAGCGCGCGATCCAGCAGGGCACCGAGGTCGCCGCCGGGCTGTAACCTTCGTCGCATGAGTGACTGCCTGTTCTGCAACATCGTCGCGGGCAACATCCCCTCGACGAAGGTCTACGAGGACGACGAGACGTACGCCTTCATGGACATCGCCCCGGCGGCCGAAGGCCACACGGTGGTGGTGCCGAAGACGCACACGAAAGACGTCCTGGAGTCCGACCCTGCGGTCTTCGCCGCGACCGCGAAGGCCGCCCAGGCGGTCGCGAAGCGGGCCGTCGACGTGCTGCAGGCGGACGGGGTCAACGTACTCAACAACTGCGGGTCGACCGCCTGGCAGACGGTGTTCCACCTGCACTTCCACGTCATCCCGCGCTACACCGACAAGTCCAAGGACTCGCTCACGCTGCCCTGGGTGCCGTATCCGGGTGACCTGGACGCGATCAAGGCGATCGGCGAGAAGCTCGCGTTCTAGCCCGTCGAGTCATCCCGTGGGGGCGCCCTCGGCGTGAGCGGCGACCAGCTCGGCGTACCAGGCGAAGGACCGCTTCGGCGTGCGCACCCCGGCGGCATCGACGTGCACCAGGCCGTACTTCCCACCCACGCCGTCCTCCCAGTCCTTGCCGGTGAACGGCGCCTCCCAGCCGTCTCGGTCGAGCAGGGTGTAGGCGTAGAAACCGCGCACGTCGACACCGCGCTCGATCGCGGCCGAGACCGCTTCCAGGTGTGCCTCGAGGTAGTCGATCCGGGCCTGGTCGTCGACCTCGCCGTCGACCAGCGGGGCGTCGTACGCAGCACCGCACTCGGTCACCACGATCGGCGGCATCGCCGCGCGATAACGCGCGCGGGTGATGATCAGCCACTCGCGCAGGGCGGTGGGCACCACACCCCAGCCGGTGTCGGTGGCCGGATGACCGACGAGCGGCACCATCCGGAACGGGATCTCGTCGCCCTCGGCTGAGGCGCCGATGCGCTGCGGGGCGAAGAAGTTGACCCCGTAGAAGTCCAGCGGGGAGCGGATCACGGCCATGTCGCCCGGCATCACGACCTCGTCGGCGAGGCCGGCGAGGTCGCGTGGGTAGCGGCCCATCAGCATCGCCTCGAGGGGCACCGCGTTCCAGGCCAGGTCGACGAGCTTGGCCGCACCGACGTCGGCAGGGTCCTCGGAGAGCGGCCAGATCGGCTCGTGATGGTTGGCGCACCCGACCGACTCGACCCCGGCTGCGCGCAGCACCTGGACGCCGCGGCCGTGGGCGAGGAGCAGGTGATGCATCGCCGCGACGAGTCCCCAGCCGGCGCGACGACCGGGAGCGATGGTGCCGAGCCCGTAGCCGAGATAGCCGGCCACATTGGGGTCCTGGACCGGCACCCACTCCGGGACCCGGTCACCGATCAGCTCCACGACCGTCTGGGCGTACTCACCGAAGGCATCGACCGTGGCGCGGTTGAGCCAGCCACCGTCGGCGACCAGCGGCTCAGGGAGCTCGCCGGCGTAGAGCGTGACCGACGGGCGCAGACCGGCCTCGAGCAGCTCGTCGACCAGGCGGTCGTAGCGAGCGCGGGCATCCGGATCGACGGCACCGCGACCACCCGGCTGGAACTCACGCCAGGAGACCGCGAATCGGTATCCCGGCGCACCGAGACGTTGAAGCAGCGCAACATCCTGCTCGCCCCCCGGCCGGGTGGCGTCTGCAGTGCCGAACAGGAAGCCAGTCGGGAACTTGGGAAACGCCACGGCACAATCATGACTGTGACTGCCCAGATCCGCCGAGGAACCGCCCGATTCACAGAGCGGCCGCCCGGCCTCAGACCAGGAAAAATAACCTGGCACACCTACTCCTTCGGCCCCCACTACGACCCCGACCGCATCGGCTTCGGCCCGATCGTGGCGTACGACGAGCACCTGCTGCGCGACGGTGAGGGGTTCGACACCCACCACCATGCCGGTGTCTCGATCGTCACCTGGCCGTTGTCCGGCGAGGTGACCCACACCGACTCGACCGGGGCCACCGGCACCGTCTCCCCCGGCCAGGTCGGTGTCTTCACCACCGGCGACGGCGTCGACCACTCGGAGTTCGCCACCGCCTCCAGCACCCGGTTCATCCAGGTCTGGATCGCCGGCAGCACCGGCGCGCCGGCGTACGCCGTCCACGACGTCGTCGCGCGCGAGGGTGCATGGACCGAGGCCGTGTCGCTGCCCGCAGGGACGCTGTACGTCGCCCGCATCGGCACCTCCGGCCCGTCCGAGATCACCCTTCCCGAGGCGCGGCTCCGCCACCTCCACATCGCCTCCGGCGCGCTCCTGCGCAGCGGCATGGCCGAGCCGCTCGTCGCCGGTGACGCCTTCGAGGTGACCGCCGGCGAGGACCTGTCGCCGGAGTTCACGATCAGCGCCGGCGTACCGACCGAGCTTCTTCTCTGGTGCTTCGACTAGCGCCTGGGTGAACGCGTGGGCCGCCATCTTGACCGACGAGAACGGCTCACTTTGCAGGCCTACGATGTCCCGAAGACACCGACCGAGGAATTCGCCGGACAGGACCAGCCCCACCTGGGTAGTGTCCGCGCCAGACTGCTCAACTTGAAGGATGGCCGTAGTGACGACGTTCCTGATCATCGGAGCCGTCGGGCTGGGCCTCCTGCTCGTGTCGCTGGTGATCGGCGATCTGCTCGACGGCTTCCTCGGCGGCCTGCTGGACTGGCTGGAGGGCGACTGGTTCTCGACCGCGGCGCTGGCCGGGTTCGTGTCGGCGTTCGGGTTCGGCGGGGCCATCGCCCACGGCCCGCTGTCGCTGCCCCTGCTGCCCACCATCGCGGTCGGCTCTGTCGTCGGGGCGCTCTTCGCCTGGTTCGCGCTGTGGCTGACCCGCCTGCTGAAGGAAGAGCACACCGACGCGGCACCTTCGGGGGACGCCGCCGTCGGGCTGGACGCTGCTGTGATCACCACGATCCCGGCGGGCGGTTTCGGCGTGGTTCGGGTCGCCCTCGGGGGCCACACGGTGACCTACAACGCCAAGGCGCCCGACGACGACGAGGAGATCACCCCCGGCACCGCCGTGCACGTGACCGGCGTCCTCTCACCGACGGCAGTCACTGTCGCGCCGACCTGGCGCGAGATCACCTCCTGACCTGAAGGGGTCCCCATGGAACTGCTGGTGCCGATCGCCGGCCTCGCCGTACTTCTCATCCTGCTTCTCCTGCTGGTCACCAGCCGCTACAAGGTCGCCGGACCCAACCAGGCTTTCATCGTCACCGGCCGCAAGGGCAAGGCGGTCCTCAACCCGGAGACCGGCCAGCTCACCACCGACCTCTCGGGGCAGAAGGTCGTGCTCGGCGGCGGCGTCTTCGTGGTCCCGTTCGTCCAGAAGCTGGCGACGATGGACCTCTCCTCGCGCCGGATCTCGGTCCAGATCCGCGGCGCGGTCTCCGGGCAGGGCATCAAGCTGAACCTCGAGGGAGTCGCGATCGTGAAGGTGGGCGGCAACGCCGACCAGATCCGTCTGTCCGCTCAGCGGTTCCTCTCCCAGCAGGAGGAGATCGAGCCCTTCACGCAGGAGGTGCTCGCCGGCGCGCTGCGCTCGATCGTCGGCGGCCTGACCGTCGAGCAGATCATCCGTGACCGGGCCGCGTTCGCCCAGCGGGTCGCCGACGAGTCCGAGTCGTCGCTCACCGGCCAGGGTCTGATCCTGGACACCTTCCAGATCCAGGACGTCACCGACGACGGCTCCTACCTGGCCAACCTCGGCCGCCCCGAGGCGGCACGCATCACCCAGACCGCCTCGATCGCCGAGGCGGAGGCCCGGCGTGCCTCCGAGCAGGCCCGGATCAAGGCCGAGGAGGAGATCGCGGTCGCTCAGCGCGCACTCGCCCTCAAGCAGGCCGAGATCAAGGCCGAGACCGACGCCGCCACCGCCACGGCAGCCGCCTCCGGGCCCCTGGCCCAGGCCGACCGCGACCAGGCCATCCTCACCGAGCAGGAGAAGGTCGCCGTACGTCAGGCGGCGCTGACCGAGCGCCAACTCGAGACGCAGGTCCGCAAGCCCGCCGACGCCGAGCGCTACCGTGTCGAGCAGGAGGCTGAGGCTCGCCGCAGCTCCGAGATCGCGGCCGCGGAGGCGCGCAAGGCGTCCACCATCGCCGCGGCCGAGGCCGACGCCGAGCAGGCCAGGCTCAGCGGTGAGGCGGAGAAGGCCCGCCGCGCCGCGCTGGCCGAGGCCGAGGCCATCGAGGGCGCCAAGCGCGGTGACGCGCAGAAGTCGCTGCGTCTCGCCGGCGCCGAGGCGACCCGGGCCGAGGGTGAGGCGAGCGCTGCCGCCACGCTGGCCATCGGACAGGCCGAGGCGGAGGCGATGGAGAAGCGCGCCTCGGCGTTCGAGTCCTACAACGACGCCGCCGTGCTGCAGATGCTCATCGAGGTCCTGCCGCGGGTCGCCAAGGAGGTCGCCGCGCCGATCAGCGCCATCGACAACCTCACCGTGCTCTCCACCGACGGTGCCGGTGCCATCCCGAAGCAGGTCAACGACAACGTCGTCCAGACCCTCGCCATGCTCAAGACCACGACCGGCATCGACCTCGGATCGATGCTCCGCAAGGCGGCCTCCGGCAACGGTGAGAACGACTCCACGGCGGCTCCCTCCGCCGAGCTGCCGAGCTGACCGATCCACACGTTGCCAACACCCCGGTCACCAATCCTGTTGAAAAGGGGCATTGGCGTGACAGCCAGGAACAAGTCTGGTTATGTATCCACGTCGACGTAGGGAGGGAGCACTCCAAGCCTCGACCGGGCCTCGCGGCCGAAAGGCCGCCAGGCTCGCTCCTCGAGTCTCTCTACTGTTCCCCCCGTCGGTAGAGGGACACCGAGGAAACTGAATGTGGCCCGGCCTCACGGCCGGGCCACATCTCATTTCGGCCGCAGGCGCAGAGCGGCGG
>NZ_JACIXG010000113.1 GCF_014360585.1 Nocardioides sp. | reverse complement strand
GGTGACGAAAGTCGACTTTCGTCACCCACAACTACAGACTCGGCCTCCACAACTACAGTTTCGGCGGGAAGTGGGTTATCGAGCAGCACCCGGGCTTCGTCCCAGCGGTCGGCGCGGAGCAGCGCGGAAAAGTCAGCGTAGCGGCGACGGCTTTTCCCAGACTCAGGGACCCGCGAGCTCCCCGGAGCCTCGGGGGATCAGCCGGGTGCCGATCGTGACGGTCTGGGGCGGGCCGGCTGTGTCGCCCGCGATGCGCTGGAAGAGCAGTCGTGCGGCGGCCGCCCCCATGGCGCCAGGATCCTGTGCGACGACGGTGAGCCCGGGCTGAAGGAGGTCGCCGAGCTCGACGTCGTCGAACCCGACGAGCGCGAGTCGCGTCGAGCGCCGGGCGAGCTCGCGAAGGACGCTGACGGTGGTGCGGCTGTTGCCGCAGAAGAGCGCGGTCGCCGGTGACTGCCCGGCGAGCAGCCGGTCCAGCGCTTCGGCGGTCGATGCGGGTGATGGGGGCGCCTGCGCGACGAGCGTGTCGGAGAAAGGAATCCCGGCGGACTCCAGTGCCTCTCGGTAGCCGCGCAGCCGCTCGCCGGCGGTGTAGATCTCCGGAGCGTCGCCGATGAAGCCGATGCGGCGATGGCCGTGGGAGAGCAGGTGCTCCAGTCCGCGCCGACTGCCACCACGGTTGTCGGTGAGGATCATGTCGGCTTCGATGTCGCCGGGCGGGCGGTCGACGAACACGGCTGGGATGCCGGCCCTCATCTCCGGGAGCAGGTAGGAGTGGCTGGACCCAGCCGGAACGATGATCAGGCCGTCCACGCGCCGCTCGCAGAACGCGAGCGCGAGCTCGCGCTCTCGGTCGGCGTCTTCGGCGGAGGAGCCGGCGAAGACCATCGTCCCGTGCTTCCGGGCCACATCCTCGACGGCGCGAGACAGGATCGAGTAGAAGGGGTCGGCGACGTCCTCGAGCAACAGTCCTACGGTGCCTGAGCGTCCCTGCCGAAGGTCGCGGGCACTGGCGTTGCGTCGGAACCCGAGCTGGGTGATCGACTCGAGCACCGCTGCCCGGAGGTCGTCGTTCACGTTCGACTCGCCGTTGACCACCCGCGAGACGGTCTTCAGGCTCACGCCGGCAGCCGCCGCGACGTCCTTCATGGTCGGGCGGCGCTGCTGGCGGGTCTGGTCGGACAGGGGTGATGCCACGTGCACAGCGTAGACGCAGATCCGAGTGTGACAACGATGTCCCCGTTTTTCTGGGCGAGCCCGCCAAAATTTCTGCGGCACCGCAGAGTGCCCGAGTAAAGCCTTCAGAAACGCGTTGACAACGTTGTCATCCCGCGGTTCCATCTTGGGTGGCCCCCCATGTGAAGGAGATCACACCGATGCACCGTTGGGACGCACCCCCCAGAATTCGAGGCCGGTCTGCCGGCCGCCTGGCCGCAACGATCGCCGCGACGGCGGCGCTGATGGTCGGGATGAGCGGCACCGCGCCCGCGCTCGCGACGCCGGAAGCGCCCGAGCCGTCCGCCCCGAAGAGCAACACCGCCGACCCCCAGCGCGCCGCCGCAGGCGGTGACTGGGCGACCTCCTTCGAGGACGAGGACCCCCAGCCCAGCTGGGCCGATCTCGTCGACACCGACGATGACGGCAAGCCCCGCACCGCAGGCGTCGCCGGTCCGGACCCCTTCGGCATCCCCGGCGACATCGCCGAGCACATCACCGGCGCCACCGCCAGCGGAGAGAACAGCGGCTCCGGCGAGGGCGCAGCCGAGCTCGTCGACGGTGACATCAACACCAAGTGGCTCACCTTCGCGACCACCGGCTGGGTGCAGATCCAGCTCGACCAGCCCGTGAGCGTCGTCAAGTACGCCCTCACCTCGGCCAACGACGCGGCCGAGCGCGACCCCAAGGACTGGGTGATCCAGGGCTCCGCCGACGGCCAGACCTGGACGACCGTCGACCGGCGCACCGGTCAGTCCTGGGAGGAGCGCTTCCAGACGAGAGAGTTCGAGATCGCCTCTCCGCAGGCGTACTCCCACTATCGCATCGACATCTCCGCGAACCAGAGCGGCGGCATCATCCAGCTCGCCGAGTGGCAGCTCTCAGACGGGTCCGAGCCCCCGCCGCCGCTGAAGAACATGACCAGCCACCCCGATGACGGTCCCGCCTCGGCGTACGCGGCGAAGTCGAAGGTCGGCTTCACCGGAGTGCACGCGTTCGAGTACGCCGGCAAGATCACCGGCGACAAGGGCCACTCCTACAACCGCGTCTTCGACGTCGACATCCCGGTCGGCAAGGAGACCGAGCTGTCCTACCTGGTCTTCCCGGCGTTCATCGACGGCGACCTGAGCTACCCGAGTACCTACACGGCGGTCGATCTGGCCTTCACCGACGGCACCCTGCTCTCCGAGCTGGGCGCGCTCGACGCGCAGGGCTACGTACTGTCCCCGGAGGGCCAGGGCGAGTCGAAGTCGCTCTACACCAACCAGTGGAACAAGAAGACCTCCGTCATCGGCGAGGTCGCGGCAGGCAAGACGATCGACCGCATCCTGGTCGCCGTCGACGCTCCGAGCGGCCCGACGAAGTTCCGCGGCTGGTACGACGACATCGCGATCACAGCCTCACCGGACGAACCGCAGATCACCAGCCGCGTCGACTACGCCGTCACGACCCGTGGCACGCAGTCCAGCGGCAGCTTCTCGCGAGGCAACAACATCCCGGCGACCGCGGTCCCGCACGGGTTCAACTTCTGGGCGCCGATGACCAACGCCGGGTCGCTGTCGTGGTTCTACCGCTACCACCAGGACAACGACGCCCAGAACCGGACCAGCCTGCAGGCGTTGACGCTGAGCCACGAGACCAGCCCGTGGATGGGTGACCGGCAGACCTTCCAGGTGATGCCGTCGGCCGCTGAGAGCGTCCCCGACCCGGGGCGCAAGGCACGCGCACTCACCTTCGAGCACGACAACGAGATCGCCCGGCCCCACCACTACAAGGTCGACTTCGACAACGGCCAGAGCGCCGAGATCGCGCCGACCGACCACGCCGCCGTGTTCCGGTTCACCTACCCCGGTGACTCCGCGCGGCTGGTCTTCGACAACGTCAACAACAACGGCGGACTGACCCTCGACCCGGCCACCGGGACGCTGTCGGGATTCACCGACACCCGCAGCGGCCTGTCCAACGGCGCCACCCGGATGTACGTCTACGCGACCTTCGACCAGCCGGTCACCGGCGGAGGCAAGTACGCCAACGGGGAGCGTCCGAACGTACAGGGCCATCTCGAGTTCGACGCCGGTGCGGACAGGACCGTCACGATGCGCATCGCCACGAGCCTGATCGGCCTCGACCAGGCCAAGCGCAACCTCGAGCTCGAGGTCGCCGACGCCTCCTTCGACACCGTCAAGGAGCGGGCGAAGGCGCTGTGGCAGGACAAGCTCGACGTCCTCGACATCCAGGGCGCGACCAAGGACCAGAAGACCACCGTCTACTCCAACCTCGCGCGTCTGTTCCTCTACCCCAACTCGGGCCACGAGAACGTCGGCACCGAGGACGAGCCGGTCTGGAAGCACGCCGTTCAGTCCACCTCCGGTGACACCAACCCGCCGGGCACCACGCCCACCCACACCGGGGCCGAGGTCAAGGACGGCAAGGTCTATGTGAACAACGGCTTCTGGGACACCTACCGCACCACCTGGGCGGCCTACTCGCTCCTGGAGCCCGGCCAGGCGGCCGAGATGGTCAACGGCTTCGTGCAGCAATACAAGGACAACGGCTGGATCTCGCGCTGGTCCTCGCCGGGCTACGCCAACCTGATGACCGGGACCAGCTCCGACGTCTCGTTCGCCGACGCGTACGTCAAGGGTGTCGAGGGCATCGACGCGGAGGCCGCCTACGCGGCCGCCGTCAAGAACGCCACCGTCCGTCCGCCGGGCAGCGCGACCAACTCCAATGTCGGTCGCAAGGGCATGCAGACCTCGGTGTTCCTCGGCTACACGCCCGCAGCCGTGAGCGAGGGCGTCTCCTGGGGTCTCGAGGGCTACATCAACGACTACGGCATCGGGAACATGGCCGCGAAGCTGGCCGAGCGTGACGGGATCACCTCGGCAGAGCGGAAGCGGCTGCGCGAGGAGTCGGAGTACTTCCTCGGTCGGGCCCGCAACTACGTCAACACCTTCGACACCAAGGTGGGCTTCTTCCAGGGCCGCAACGCCGACGGCACCTTCAAGAAGTCGCCGGCGGACTACAACCCGCTGGTGTGGGGGAGCGATCACGACTACACCGAGACCAACGGCTGGAACTTCGCGTTCCACACCCCGCAGGACGGCCAAGGCCTGGCGAACCTCTACGGCGGTCGCGACGGGCTCGCGAAGAAGCTGGACACGTTCTTCACGACCCCGGAGACGGGGGAGTACCCGGGCTCCTACGGCGGGATCATCCACGAGATCCGTGAGGCCCGCGACGTACGCATGGGGCAGTGGGGCTTCTCCAACCAGGTCAGCCACCACATCCCGTGGATGTACAGCTACGCAGGCCAGCCCTGGAAGACGCAGGAGATCGTCCGCGAGAGCCTGCGCCGGATGTACACCGGCTCCGAGATCGGGCAGGGCTACGCCGGCGACGAGGACAACGGCGAGACCTCGGCCTGGCACCTCTTCGCCTCGCTCGGCCTCTACCCGCTCCAGATGGGCAGCGAGAACCTCGTGCTCGGCTCGCCGCTGTTCACCAAGGCCACCCTCCACCTCGAGGGCGGCAAGGACCTGGTGATCAAGGCGCCCGAGAACAGCACCGAGAACATCTACGTCCAGGGCGTCACCATCGACGGCAAGAAGTGGGACAAGACGTACGTCTCCCACAAGGAGCTCGCCGACGGCGGCACCATCGAGTTCGACATGGGCTCGAGCCCATCGAGCTGGGGCACCTCGCCGAACTCGGCGCCGCCGTCGCTGACCAACGGCTCGGAGCCGGCCACGCCGATCGCCGACAAGTCGGGCGCGGGCAAGGGCGCGGTCTCGGCCAGCGGGGACGGCGGGGAGACGCTGGTCGACAACGACTCCGGGACGCAGACGACCGTCGCCGGTGACGGCTGGGTGGAGTACCGGTTCTCCGGAACCAAGGTGCCGGTCTCCTTCTACACCCTCACCAACGGCGCCGACGGCCGCTCGCCCAGCGGCTGGGTCGTCAAGGGATCCAACGACGGGACCGACTGGAAGGTCCTCGACCGGCGCTCGGGTGAGAAGTTCGCCTGGCAGCAGGCCACCCGCCCGTTCAAGCTCGAGTCGGAGTCGAGGTTCAACCGGATCCGGATCGAGTTCACCGGGTCGGCCGCGGAGCAGATCACGCTCTCGGAGGTGGAGCTGCTCGGCTGAGCCCTGATGGAGGACGATGCCCGGCCGGACTCGGCCGGGCATCGTCCGTTCCCGGGCGCGACGAGACTGTCCGTGGTCGCCACTAGGGTTGGAGCGTGCCCGATCCGCAGAGCTATCGCCCCAAAGCTGGAGACATCCCCAGCCAGCCAGGGGTCTACCGGTTCCGCGACCCCAAGGGGCGGGTGATCTACGTCGGCAAGGCGATCAACCTGCGCCAGCGGCTCGCGAACTACTTCCAGCCGATCCCCAGCCTCCACCCGCGCACGGCGACGATGGTCACCACCGCGGCCAGCGTCGAGTGGACGACGGTCAACAACGACATCGAGGCGCTCCAGCTCGAATACACCTGGATCAAGGAGTTCGACCCGCGGTTCAACGTCAAGTACCGCGACGACAAGTCCTACCCGTGGCTCGCGGTGACCGTCTCGGAGGACTTCCCGCGGGTCATGGTCGGCCGCGGTGCCAAGCGCAAGGGCACCAGATACTTCGGCCCGTACGGCCACGCCTGGGCGATCCGGGAGACCGTCGACATCCTGCTGCGGGTCTTCCCGATGCGTTCGTGCAGCAACGGCGTCTTCAAGCGCTCCCAGCAGATCGGCCGGCCGTGCCTGCTCGGCTACATCGACAAGTGCACCGCGCCCTGCGTCGGCAACATCTCCGCCGAGGAGCACCGCGAGATCGTCGACGACTTCTGCGACTTCATGGCGGGCCACACCACGACCTTCACGAAGCGGATCGAGAAGGAGATGTACGCCGCGTCAGAGGCCCTCGACTTCGAGAAGGCCGCGCGGCTGCGCGACGACCTGGCGGCGATGCAGCGTGCCCTGGAGAAGCAGGCCGTCGTGCTCGGCGACGGTGCCGACGCCGACGTCATCGCCCTGGCGGAGGACCCGCTCGAGGTGGGCGTGCAGATCTTCTACGTACGCGGTGGCCGCATCAAGGGTCAGCGCGGCTGGGTCGCGGACCGGATGGACGACGCCGACACCGCCGGTCTGGTCGAGCACTTCCTGCTCCAGCTCTACGCCGACGAGGCTGAATCTGGTGACGCTGGCGAGGCGATCCCGCGCGAGATCCTGGTCCCGGCGCTGCCGCCCGACCACGACACGCTCGAGGAGCTCCTCTCCGATATCCGCAAGGCGAAGGTCAGGATCCGGGTCCCACAGCGTGGGGACAAGAAGACGCTCCAGGAGACCGTGGCCAAGAACGCCAAGCAGGCCCTCGCGCTCCACAAGACCAGGCGCGCGAGCGACCTGACCACCCGCAACCGGGCGCTGGAGGAGATCCAGGAGGCGCTCGAGCTCGACGAGGTGCCGCTGCGGATCGAGTGCTACGACATCTCCCACCTGCAGGGCACCGAGATCGTCGCCAGCATGGTGGTCTTCGAGGACGGGCTGGCCCGCAAGTCCGAATACCGCCGGTTCATCATCAAGGGCCAGGACGGCTCCGACGACGTCAAGGCGATGCACGAGGTCATCACCCGGCGGTTCAAGCGGCTGCTCGACGAGCAGTCGACGTCCGTGGTGAGCACAGAGGTCGAGGGGCCCAGCGGCCCGATGCTGGTCGACCCGGAGACCGGCCGGCCGAGGAAGTTCGCGTACGCCCCAGGCCTGGTGGTCGTCGACGGTGGCGCGCCGCAGGTGGCCGCTGCCCAGCGCGCGCTCGCGGAGCTCGGCGTCAACGACATCCCGGTCGTCGGCCTGGCCAAGCGCCTGGAGGAGGTCTGGGTTCCTCAGGAGGAGGACCCGGTCATCCTTCCGCGCAGCTCCGAGGGCCTCTACCTGCTGCAGCGGATCCGCGACGAGGCGCACCGGTTCGCGATCAGCCACCACCGCGGCCGCCGCTCGAAGTCCATGGTGGAGAGCCTGCTCGATGACGTACCCGGCCTCGGCGAGGTGCGCCGCAAGACGCTGATGAAGCACTTCGGCTCGTTGAAGAAGCTCCGGACGGCGACCGTCGAGGAGATCGCCCAGGTGCCCGGCATCGGCCCCGCCACCGCGACCGCGATCAAGACCGCTGTGGATCAGTCGTCGAAGAGTGGCAAGGTTGGCGCCATCAACGTCACCACGGGCGAGATCATCGAGGAGTAGGTCATGCACAAGGGGGAGGTCGTCGTCATCACCGGCATGACCGGTGCCGGGCGAAGCACTGCGGCCAAGGAGCTGGAGGATCTCGGCTACTACGTCGTCGACAACCTGCCGCCGAGCCTGCTCTCGCAGGTGGTCGAGCGGGTCGACGCGGCCCGGGGCCCGGAGCAGCCGGTGGCGGTCGTGACCGACGTACGTTCGGGCTCCTTCTTCGCCGAGCTCGAGGAGATCCTGGCGAAGAAGGCCACCGGGCGGCGTACGACCCTGGTGTTCCTCGACGCCGCCGACGACACGCTCGTCCGCCGCCAGGAGGCCGCGCGGCGGCCGCACCCGATGCAGCGCGGCAACGAGCGGTTGCTGGACGCGCTCGAGCGTGAGCGGGTGGTGCTGGCCAGTCTGCGCGGCGCCGCCGATCTGGTCATCGACACGACCCAGCTGAACGTGCACCAGCTCACCGCCAGGATCGCCGAGGCCTTCGGCACCCCGGAGCGGACGACCCTGAAGGTCTCCGTGGTGAGCTTCGGGTTCAAGTACGGGATCCCGGTCGACGCCGACTTCATGGCCGACATGCGCTTCCTGCCCAACCCCCACTGGGTTCCCGAGCTGAAGGGCGGCAACGGACGGGACAATCCCGACGTCGCCGACTACGTCTACACCCGTCCTGGCGCGGAGGAGTTCCTGAGCGGGTATGTTCCGGTGCTCGTCGGAGTGACCAAGGGCTATCTTCACGAAGGGAAGAGGTTCATGCGCGTGGCAATCGGGTGCACGGGTGGCAAGCATCGCAGCGTGGCGATGGCGGAGGAGATCTCCAGGCGGCTGCGAGATGCCGGGCTGGATGCGAAGGCGATCCACCGAGACCTCGGGCGGGAGTGAGAGTGGCCGGGGCCGACCGACCCGGGGCAGATGCCCAGGCCGTCGTCGCCCTCGGGGGCGGGCACGGACTGCATGCGTCGCTGAGCGCGCTGCGGCTGCTGGTCGACGATCTGACCGTCGACCAGTTGACGGCGATCGTCACGGTCGCCGACAACGGCGGCTCGAGCGGGCGGCTCAGGCGGGAGTTCGGAGTGCTTCCGCCGGGCGACCTGCGGATGGCGCTGGCCGCGCTGTGCGGCGCGGACCGCTGGGACGACACCTGGGCCCAGGTGCTGCAGCACCGCTTCGCCGGTGAGGGGGAGATGCGCGGCCACAACCTCGGCAACCTGCTGATCGTCGGGCTGTGGGAGCAGCTCGGCGACCACGTCGAAGCCCTCGACTGGGTCGGCCGCCTGCTGGGCGCAAAGGGCCGGGTCCTGCCGATGGCGCTGGTGCCGATGGACATCGTGGCGGAGGTGAGCGGGCTCGACGCCGACGACCCGGAGGCACGGGTCGCGATCAGTGGCCAGGTCGAGGTCGCCACCACCGACGGCCGGATCGAGTCGATCCAGCTCGTCCCCGACAATCCGCCGGCCGCCCCCGACGCAGTCAAGGCGATCTGTGATGCCGAGTGGGTTTTCCTGGGGCCCGGATCCTGGTTCACCTCGGTCCTGCCACACCTGATGGTCCGCGCGCTGCGCGAGGCTCTGGTCGCCACCACCGCGAAGATCGTCGTGGTGCTCAACCTCGGGGAGCAGCCGGGGGAGACGACCGGCTTCGGCCCGGCCGAGCACCTCGAGGTCCTCCTCGACCACGCCCCCGACCTGCGGATCCACACCGTCCTCGTCGACTCCTCCCTCGACGGCCTCGACGAACTGTCGCGGGTGGCCGAGAAGTGCGGTGCCCAGGTCGAGGTAGCCGATGTCGCCGTCGGCGACGGGACCCCTCGCCACGACCCGGAGCGGTTGGCCGCGGCGTACGCGAGGGTGATCGGGGCGGGTTAGCGCTCGAACGCCGCAGGGAGGATCGCGGTCAGCAATTCGACATGCACGTATTCGTCGGCGAGACGGGTCAAGCGCGCGAGTCCTCCAGGTGCATGCGAGCGCGGCGGCGCTGACGGAGTTCACGAACGAAGAGGCATAGCAGTGCTGTGCCGAGGGCGGCATGGATGACGCCGTCGACGCGATATCCCCAGTCAGATGTGCCTGTCTTCGCCTCGATGTACGGCGCCCCCTCGACGATTCCTCCGACTCCCATGCAGACAAGGATCACGCCCAGGACCAGATATGCGCTCGCGGCCCAGCGATCAGGGGGGTATGCGGGCGTACGAGCGGTCTTGACGACTCCCGCCACGAGGCCGGCGAGCACGAGGCACTCTATTCCGACGAAGAAGAGCAAGTCGTCGACACCAGCGCCGCTGGACTCCATCGAGGTGAGTGCGCCGAACGGGGCGGGCGTACAGCACAGACCGAGGACGAAGATCCACAGCAAGCGCGAGTCCGGATCGCGGGGGTCGATAGCGGGTTGAGGCACGATGACGCACGCTAGGGCATGCGGGCAGGGCTGGCCGCTGGAACGGCGATCTCGCCGCCAGCCCTACTTCGCCGACGAGAGATCGGTGTGCTCGACGGTGTCATGAGCCCCGGCCGGCGCTGTTTCCTCTCACTGCAAGCCTCGCTGTGGGTGCACACATAGTGCTCTGACGTGGAACCGATTCGAGGGTCGTTGACAACAATGAAAGACTCTCCGGCATGGCGATGACGGGACAGGTGAAGGCCGAGCTGGCCTCCACTCAGATCACCAAGACATGCTGCCGCAAGGCAGAGGTTGCCTCGACGTTGAGGTTCGCTGGGGGGATCCACATCGTGGCCGGCAGGATCGTGGTCGAGGCTGAGCTCGACACCGGTCTGGCCGCCAGGAGATTGAAGCGAGACATCGCCGACGTCTTCGGTCACGAGGCAGAGGTGGCTCTCATCCAGGCGAGCGGACTCCGTAAGGGCAGCCGTTACATCGTGCGTGTGGTCAAGGACGGTGAGGCGCTGGCGCGCCAGACCGGCCTTCTCGACCAGCGCGGGCGACCGGTGCGCGGCCTTCCGCCTGCCGTCGTCTCGGGTGGGGCCTGCGACGCCGTCGCCGCCTGGCGCGGAGCCTTCCTCGCCCACGGCTCGCTCACCGAGCCGGGCCGGTCCTCCTCGATGGAGGTGACCTGCCCGGGGTCGGAGTCGGCCTTGGCCCTCGTCGGCGTCGCCCGTCGTATCGGTATCTCGGCGAAGCCGAGGGAGGTACGCGGCGTGGACCGTGTCGTCATCCGTGACGGTGACGCGATCGGCCAGCTGCTGACCCGCCTGGGCGCTCACGAGTCGCTGATGGCCTGGGAGGAGCGCCGGATGCGTCGCGAGGTCCGCGCCACCGCCAACCGGCTGGCCAACTTCGACGACGCCAACCTGCGCCGCTCGGCTCGCGCGGCCGTCGCCGCCGGAGCCCGCGTCGAGCGGGCCCTGGAGATCCTCGGCGAGGAGATCCCCGACCACCTGCGCCAGGCCGGCAAGCTCCGTCTGGAGCACAAGCAGGCCTCCCTCGAGGAGCTCGGGCAGCTCCACGACCCGGTGCTCACCAAGGACGCCATCGCCGGCCGCATCCGCCGTCTCCTGGCGATGGCCGACAAGCGCGCCGAGGAGCTCGGCATCCCCGACACCGAGGCTTCGCTGACCGCGGAGATGCTCGCCGAGGACGCGTAGGACATCCGAAGACCGGCCCGAGCTCCTCGAGTGATCGAGGGGCTCGGGCCGTTTGCTACTCGTCCGTCTATTGGAACGATCCAACCCACCCTCCCGCAGTTCAGAGTGGCTGGGTAGTGTCGGCGTCAGCGGGTGATCCCGCACACAATCTTTTCGACGCGAACCAGGAGTCCACGTGACAGTTCGAGTAGGTATCAACGGGTTCGGCCGGATCGGCCGCAACTTCTTCCGCGCGGTGCGCGCCTCCGACCTCGACATCGAGATCGTCGGGGTCAACGACCTCAGTGACAACGCCACCCTCGCGACGCTGCTGAAGTACGACACGATCCTCGGCCCGCTCGACGCCGACGTCTCCGCGACCGAGGACGCGATCGTCGTCGACGGCAAGGAGATCAAGGCGTACGCAGAGCGTGACCCGGCCAACCTCCGCTGGTCCGACCTCGGCGTCGACGTCGTGATCGAGTCCACCGGGTTCTTCACCGACGCGACCAAGGCCCGCGCCCACGTCGACTCCGGCGGCGCGAAGAAGGTGATCATCTCCGCTCCTGCGAAGAACGACGATGCCACCATCGTGATGGGCGTCAACGAGAAGGACTACGACCCCAACAACCACACGGTCATCTCCAACGCCTCCTGCACGACCAACTGCCTGGCGCCGCTGGCCAAGGCGCTCAACGACGGCATCGGCATCAACAAGGGCCTGATGACGACCGTCCACGCCTACACCGCCGACCAGAACCTCCAGGACAACATCCACAAGGACATGCGTCGCGCCCGCGCCGCCGCGCTCAACGTGGTGCCCACCTCGACCGGTGCCGCCAAGGCGATCGGCCTGGTGCTGCCGGAGCTGAAGGGCAAGCTCGACGGCTACGCGCTGCGCGTGCCGGTGCCGACCGGCTCGATCGTCGACCTCTCCTTCGAGGCCTCGCGCGAGACCTCGGTCGAGGAGATCAACGAGATCATGAAGAAGGCCGCCGACGGGAAGTACCTCGTCTACTCGACCGACCCGATCGTCTCCTCCGACATCGTCACCAACCCGGCGTCCTCGATCTTCGACGCTCCGCTGACCAAGGTGATCGGCAACCAGGTCAAGGTCGCGGCCTGGTACGACAACGAGTGGGGCTACTCCAACAGGCTCGGCGACCTGGTTGCGTACGTTGGCGCGAGCCTGTGACCCAGCGACGTTCGTCACAGGTTAGTGTCTAGCCCGTTATGTCTCTGAATCTCACGCAGCTCATCGAGCAGGGTGTCGAGGGCAAGCGAGTTCTCGTGCGCTCCGACCTCAACGTCCCGTTGGAAGGCACCACGATCACCGACGATGGTCGGATCCGTGCCTCGGTGCCCACGATCAAGGCCCTGACCGACGCCGGTGCCAAGGTCGTGGTGGTCGCCCACCTCGGTCGCCCGAAGGGGGAGCCGGACCCGGCGTACTCGCTGGCGCCGGTGGCGACCCGCCTCGGTGAGCTGCTCGGTGTCGAGGTCGCCTTCGCGACCGACACCGTCGGCGACTCCGCCGGCTCGGTCGTCGGCGGCCTCGGCGACGGCCAGGTCGCTCTCCTGGAGAACGTACGTTTCAACGCCGGTGAGACCGCCGAGGACGACCTCGAGCGGGCGACCTTCGCCACGCAGCTCGCGGCCCTGGCCGACGCGTTCGTCTCCGACGGCTTCGGCGTGGTCCACCGCAAGCAGGCCTCGGTCTACGACGTCGCCAAGCTGCTCCCGAGCGCGCAGGGTGACCTGGTCTCGACCGAGATCGACGTGCTCAAGCGGCTCACCGAGACCCCCGAGCGTCCCTACGTGGTCGTCCTCGGCGGCTCGAAGGTCTCCGACAAGCTCGGCGTGATCGACAACCTGCTCGGCAAGGCCGACAAGCTGCTGATCGGTGGCGGCATGGTCTTCACCTTCCTCAAGGCCCAGGGCCTCGAGGTTGGCGAGTCGTTGCTCGAGGAGGACCAGATCCTGACCGTGCTCGGCTATCTCGAGCGTGCCGAGGAGATCGGCGTCGAGATCCTGCTGCCGACCGACGTGGTGGTCGCAGACTCCTTCGGCGACGAGGCCTCCGCCCGTGTGGTCGCGGCCAACGCGATCCCGGCTGAGTCGCTCGGTCTCGACATCGGCCCGGAGTCGGCCCAGACCTACGCCGAAGCCCTCGAGGGTGCCGAGACCGTCTTCTGGAACGGCCCGATGGGGGTCTTCGAGCAGCCTGCGTTCGCCGAGGGCACCCGCGCGGTCGCCCAGGCCCTGACCACGATCGACGGGCTCTCGGTCGTCGGCGGTGGTGACTCTGCCGCGGCGATCCGTCAGCTCGGTTTCACCGATGACCAGTTCGGTCACATCTCCACCGGTGGCGGCGCCTCACTCGAATACCTGGAGGGCAAGTCCCTCCCGGGCGTGGGCGTGCTCGAGGAGACGAACATCATGGGAGGCCTGGGCTGATGGCGGCTAAGAAGCAGACCGGTGGGCGCACGCCGCTCATCGCCGGCAACTGGAAGATGAACCTCAACCACCAGGAGGCGGTGGTCTTGGTCCAGAAGCTCGCCTGGACGCTCTCCGACAAGCGCCACGACTTCGCAGCCGTCGAGGTGGCGGTCTTCCCGCCGTTCACCGACATCCGTTCGGTGCAGACGCTGGTCGACGGCGACAAGATGCGGATCACCTACGGTGCTCAGAACGTCTCGACCGAGGAGTCCGGCGCCTACACCGGCGAGGTCTCGGCCTCCATGCTGGCCAAGCTCGGCTGCTCCTACGTGATCGTGGGCCACTCCGAGCGTCGTGAGCACTACGGCGAGACCGACCAGATCGTCGCGCAGAAGGCCAAGATCGCCCTCAAGCACGACATCACCCCGATCGTCTGCGTCGGCGAGGGCCTCGAGGTCCGCCAGGCCGGCAACCACGTCGACCACTGCACCGGCCAGGCCGAGGCCTCGCTGGCCGGGCTCACCGATGCCGAGGTCGGCAAGGTCGTGATCGCCTACGAGCCGGTCTGGGCGATCGGCACGGGGGAGACCGCCACCGCGCAGGACGCTCAGGAGGTCTGCGCCGGCATCCGGGAGCGGCTGGAGAAGGTCTACGGGGCCGAGGTGGCCGACGGCGTACGCATCCTCTACGGCGGCTCTGTGAAGCCTAACAACGTGGCTGCCCTGATGCAGGAGGCCGACGTCGACGGCGCGCTGGTGGGCGGTGCGAGCCTCTCGGTCGACGACTTCGCGGCGATCTCGCGCTACTACGACCTACCCGTGCTGTAGGGCAGTGCTCTACTCTTGGCGCTCTCCAGATAGGATTCAAACGTGGAACTTCTCTTCACCATCATCCTGGTCATCGCGAGCGCGCTGATGATCCTGCTCGTGCTGCTTCACAAGGGCCGCGGTGGCGGTCTCTCCGACATGTTCGGCGGCGGCGTATCGAGCTCCCTGGGTGGATCCTCGGTCGTTGAACGCAACCTCGACCGGCTCACCGTCGGCATCGGCGTGATCTGGTTCGCCTGTGTGATCGCGCTCGGCCTGCTGATGGCCTACTGATCCATTTCCCTTCGGAGCATGCGCGATAGCGTCTAAACTCATTCGACGCTGGACGGAGATTTTGCCGTCCAATTCCCCCAAAGTGGCCTCTCGGGGCTGCGAACTTAAGTTGAGAGAGGACACCGCAGCACCATGGCAGGTGGAGGGAACGCGATTCGGGGCTCCCGAGTCGGTGCTGGGCCGATGGGTGAGGCGGAGCGCGGCGAAGCTGCGCCGCGAAAGGCCGTCACCTACTTCTGCGCCAACGCACATCATTCGGTCATCACCTTCGCCGTCGAGGCGACGCCACCAGATTCGTGGGACTGCCCCAAGTGTGGGCTCCCGGCTGGTCTGGACGAGGAGAACGCGCCCCCGGCGCCGAAGATCGAGCCTTACAAGACCCACCTCGCCTACGTGAAGGAGCGCCGCTCCGACGCCGAGGCCGAGGACATCCTGGAGGAGGCAATCGCTCTGCTCCGATCCCGCCGGAAGTCCGGCGAGATCATCTTCTGAGCTCATCCGCCGAGTCGGCGTCTCTGTCCCGGACAGAGACGCCGACTCGGCTCGTTTTGACGAAAAGTCGCGCCGAGTCGGCTCGTCATAACGAGCCGACTC
>NZ_JACIXG010000112.1 GCF_014360585.1 Nocardioides sp. | reverse complement strand
ACGAGACGGACAAGTCGCGGCAAAGGCACCCGGGGCCAGTCAAGGACAGGGTCACGTCCCGTCATCCTCGGCAACAGCCCAACAGGATCAGGCTGCGTTGTCGATCCTCACAGTCAAGGACGGGCTTCGCCCGCCGCTTCGCGGTGGCCTTCGGCCATCCTTGACTCGGCACCTGATCGAGAAAGATTTCGCCTATATCGGGGCGGCGGCGAGGGTGTGGCGCGTGGTTCAGGTTGCTTGTTCGCGGACTGCATAAATCCGGGCTGACCAGCAAAAACAGGTAGCGTCGTGGTGCTCTTTCTCATATAATGAGGCGTATGAACGAGACCGTCGACCAGCTCCTTGCCGGGCCGCCCTTGGGTGCGTCCGAGAGTGAGCTGGTCGACTGGATCAGCCGGCTCGAAGAAGTGAAGTGCACTGCTGAGGCAGTTCAGGCAGAAGCAGCGGTACGCCTCGACGAAGCCACCCGCGTCCGGCAGGCCGAGGCTGGGGTACCTGCCCGGAAGCTGGGCGAAGGCGTCGCCTCCCAGATCGCGCTGGCGCGGCGGGTTTCACCGGCCAAGGGCGCCAAACTGCTCGGCTTGGCGAAGATCCTCCTCACCGAGATGCCACACACCTTCGCCCTCATGAAGGCCGGGTTGTTCTCGCAGTGGCAGGCCACGATCCTCGCCCGCGAAACCGCCTGCCTCTCGCTGGAGGACCGCCGGGTTATCGACTTTCAGCTCTGCGCCCTCGGCTCTGACGGTGAGCCGCCTGCTGTGGTGACCATGGGGCTGCGTCAGCTCGAGAACGCCGCCAAGAAGCTCGCCATCACCCTCGACCAAGAATCCGTCGTCGCCCGAGCCGCCAACGCAGAGAAAGACCGCCGCGTCAGCATCCGGCCCGCACCCGACACCATGACCTGGCTCGGCGCCCTGCTCCCCGTCAAGGACGGCGTCGCCGTCTACGCCGCACTGGACCAAGCAGCCAAGGCTGCCCAGGCCGCGGGGGACGAACGGACCCGTGGCCAGGTCATGGCCGACACCCTCGTCGACCGCATCACCGGACGTGACGGCGTCGACGCGAAGCCCCGGATCGAGGTCAAGATCGTCATGACCGCCGAGGCCTTGGCTGCCGACAGCGACCAGCCCGCGATGGTCGAGGGCTACGGCCCCGTCCCCGCCACCTGGGCACGTGAAGCGCTCACCGACGCCGAGGTCTTCGTCCGGCGTCTGTTCGCCGACCCTGCCGGTCAGCTGGTTGCGATGGAGTCCCGCTCCCGCAAGGCCCCCGACAGTCTGGCCGAGTTCATCAAAACGCGCGACGGTGGGATCTGCCGCACCAACGGCTGCGACGCCCCGAACCGCAACGTCGACCACGCCCAACGCCACGCAGACGGCGGCACCACCAGCGCCCAGAATCTCCAAGGACTCTGCGAGCGCTGCAACCAAGCAAAAGAAGCCCTCGGCTGGCAGGCCAGACCAGGACCCGACGGCAGCATCATCACCATCACACCCACGGGCCACATCTACACCAGCCCGCCACCCGCCACCCGACACCTGGCGACCAGACCCACCGCCCTTGTCCCGGGCAGAGTTCATGCTTCGCGACGTACTCCTCGACCACGATCTTGCCGCGTGAGGTTCTCGGCTTCCGCAGCCCTTCCTTATGCCGCACATCCGCGTACATTGGCTGTATAGGTCAAACCGTCCAGGAGTCACCGGTTCGACGCACATGGAGGTGCTTGAAGATGGCTGTCACCCAGATCGAGCTCGACACCGAGCTGCTCGCGGAGATCCAGCGGATCTCCGGCGCGACCACGCCCCAGGAGGCGATCGAGTTCGCCGTACGCGAGCTCGTCCTGCGCAACCACGAGGGCGATGCCCCCAAGCATGCCCAGAAGCTGGCGCGGAACTGGGACTACGACGGTTGGCGGGTGCTCAACGAGCGCGATCGCGCCAACGTCGTACGCCACTGACGGCGAGAGCCTGTCCTAGACAGGCACCACCGTGACGATGTGCTCGAGGCCTTTGAAGTCCCCGGGATTGCGCGTGAGGAGCGCAGCCCGGGCGTGACGGGCGGTAGCCGCGATCATGAGGTCGGCTGTTCTGCTCCGTGGATTGCGTCCGCCTGTCTTCACGGCAGCGGCTATCGCGCCATACCAATGTGCGACCTCGACGCTGTATGGGATGGGATCGTACGCCGCGAGGATGCTCCGATAGCGGTACTCGCGTTCTGCGGCTTTGATCGGGTCCGGTGTGTACAGCCCGAAAGACAGCTCGCCGACCGTGACGGCCGAGATGGCTACATGGGCCGCGAAGTCGGCGAGGTTGGGTGGTGGAGCGATGACGACTGAGGTGTCTAGGACGCCAAGGTCGTGCACGCTCATCCCTGCTGCTCTTCCCATGGGTCGCGGATGGAGTCGTCGATGAAATCGTCGAGGCTACGAATGTCGGCGAGCCAGCCGCGTGCGACGTCGTCGTTCGCATCGGAATCGTCCCAGCGGGGGACGTTGTCTGAGCTCCGCCATACCGGCGGCTTCGTGCTTGGGACGTGAGGCATGAGGTCTGCAACCGGGATGCCGTCGCGGGTCACGATGAATGCTTCCCCGGCACGGACACGGTCGATGATCTGCGCGTTGTGGTTGCGCAGATCGCGTTGTGGAATCGTCGTGCTCATACATGCAGTGTAGCAAGGTCTGCTACGACTGTGGCGCGGTCGGCGACTGGTGCGTACCGCTAGATTTCTCTCGTGACCGCGCAGCAGACCCCGCCGTATCCCTCCCACTGGGAGGCGGACGTGCTGCTGCGCGATGGGCGGACGGCGCACATCCGGCCGATCAGGTCGGCGGACAAGGACCTGCTGGTCGACTTCTACGACCACCGGGTCAGCGACGAGTCGAAGTACTACCGCTTCTTCTCGCCGATGCCGCACCTCTCGGCCCGCGACGTCGCGCGCTTCACCGAGGTCGACCACAAGGACCGGGTCGCGTTCATCCTGACCCTGCGGGGTCGGATGATCGCGGTCGGGCGCTACGACGTGGTCAAGCCGGGGGAGGCCGAGGTCGCCTTCCTCGTCGAGGACGACTACCAGGGCCGCGGGATCGCGCAGATCCTGCTCGAGCACCTCGCCCAGGCCGGGCGCGAGCGCGGGGTCACCAAGTTCACCGCCGACGTGCTCCCCGACAACGGGCGGATGATCCAGACCTTCCGCGACGCCGGCTACAAGGTGGCCTCCGTCTACGAGGACGGCGTCATCTCGCTGCAGTTCTCGATCGACGTGACCGACACCGCGGTCGGCCGGCTCGCCCTGCGCGAGCACGAGGCCGAGGCCGCCTCGATCCACCGCTTCTTCAACCCGCGCTCGGTGGCCGTGATCGGCGCCAGCCGACGGCAGGAGACGGTCGGCCAGGCGCTCGTACGCAACCTGGTGATCGGCGACTTCACTGGCCGGGTATACATGGTCAACCCCAGCTCCACCGCGGTCAGCGGCATGCCCGCCTACAAGAGCGTGCAGGACATCCCCGACGACGTCGACGTGGCGATCGTCGCGGTGCCCGCCGACGCGGTGCAGGACGTCGTGCTCGACTGTGCCGCCAAGGGCGTGCATGGCCTCGTGGTCATCTCCAGCGGCTTCGCCGAGACCGGTGAGGAGGGCCGCCAGCGCCAGCGGCGCCTGGTGAACCTCTCGCGCTCCTACGGGCTGCGGCTGATCGGACCCAACGCTCTCGGCGTGATCAACACCGACCCGCAGGTCAAGATCAACGCCAGCCTCGCCCCGACGATGCCGCCGCGCGGACGTGCGGGCTTCTTCTGCCAGTCGGGTGCGCTCGGCTCGGCGATCCTGGAGAAGGTCAACAACCGCGGCCTGGGCCTGTCGACCTTCGTCAGCGCCGGAAACCGCGCCGACGTCTCCGGCAACGACCTCCTGCAGTACTGGGAGGAGGACGCCTCGACCGAGGTCGTGATGATGTACCTCGAGTCGATCGGTAACCCGCGCAAGTTCTCCCGCATCGCCCGCCGCGTCTCCCAGCGCAAGCCGATCGTGGCGGTCCGCTCGGGCCGCACCACCCAGGGTGTGCCGATGGGCCACGCGGTGCGCAAGATCAGCGCCCCGCCGGCGGCGGTCGACGCGATGTTCCGGCAGGCCGGGATCATCCAGGTCGACACCCTCGACGAGATGTTCGACGTCGCCCAGCTCCTCGCCCACCAGCCGCTGCCGCGCGGCCGCCGCGTGGCCATCGTCGGCAACTCCGACGCCCTGGGGCTGCTGGCCGCCGACGCGGCCGTCTCGGTCGGGCTGCAGGTCAACAAGCAGGTCCCGCTGCCCACCGAGCCGAGCGCCGAGGACTTCGAGGACGCGCTCGACGCGGCCATCGACGATCCCGAGGTCGACGCGGTGATCTCGGTCTACATCCCGCCGCTCAACGTCTCCGGCGAGGAGATCGCCAACGTGCTCGCCGCGGTCGGCGAGCAGTCCGACAAGCCGCTGGTCACCAGCTTCCTCGGTGCCGAGGGGGTCCCCGAGCTGCTCCGCGTCCCCGACGTGGCCGGGTCGACCGCGGGCCGCGGCTCGGTGCCGTCGTACTCCTCGGTCGAGTCGGCCGTGCGCGCCCTGGCCAAGGTCGTGGAGTACGCCGTGTGGCTGCGCTCCGCCGACGGCGAGACGCCCTGGCTCAGCTCCGACGAGTGCGACCCGCGCACGGCGCGCAAGATCGTCACCGACGTGCTCGCCGCGCGCCCCTCGGGCGGCGACCTGAGCCGCGAGGACCTCACCATGGTTCTGGCCGCCTACGGGATCAAGCTGTGGAACACCCACAAGGTCACCACCCTCGAGGAGGCGATCTCCGCCGCCGAGGACCTTGGCTGGGACGTCGTGCTCAAGGCGACCATCGAGAGCGTGCGCGAGCGTCCCGACCAGGCCCACGTCGTACGCAACATCGACGACGTCGACGAGATGACCGAGGCCTGGGAGCAGATCACCAGCCGGATCCCGCCGGAGACCGGGGGGTTGACGGTGCAGCGCACGGCGCCACCAGGAGTTCCGGTCGCGATCCGGTCGATGGAGGACCCGCTGTTCGGACCGGTGGTCTCCTTCGGCATCGCCGGACCGATCACCGAGCTGCTGGCCGACCGCGCCTACCGGATCCCGCCGCTGTCCAAGCGGGACGCGGCCTCGATGGTGCGCGAGATCAAGGCCGCGCCGATGCTCTTCGGCTATCGCGGCGGCGACATGGTCGACGTCGACGAGATCGAGCGGCTCGTCCTCAAGGTCGCCCAGCTGCAGAACGACCTGCCTCAGATCTCCTCGCTCGACCTGTCTCTGGTCCTGGTCGGCCTCGAGTACTCAGCCGTCCTCACCGCCAACGCCCGCGTCGACCTGGTCGCCGATCCGCGCTCGGACTGGTTCGTACGCCGCCTCAACCCGGCGGTGGGTGACACCCTGCCCGGCTAGGCCAGGGTGGAACCCCGTGGAAGGATGGGTGCCATGAGCACCCGCACCGATGATCTCGACCGCGCCGATGACCTGCGCGCCGAGATCGACCGCACCGGCTACTACCCCGAGGTGGTGGCCGACTGTGTCGCCTCCGCCGTGGCGGGGGAGAAGGTGTCCTCCTTCTTCCTGCACCACGAGCCGACCTTCGACCGCGACGAGGTGCGCCGCCACCTCTCCGTGCTGGTGCTGACCCCGACCCGGCTGATCCTGGCCCACACCGACGAGCACGCCGGCGACGACCTGCTGCCCGAGCCCTACACCTCGACCTCGACCGAGGCCGTGCGCATCGACTCGGTCAACTCCGTGGTGGTGACCCGGATGATCACGAACCCGACGAAGGGCTCGAGCAAGCCGGCCGAGGTGGTCATGACCATCGGCTGGGGCGGCGTCAACCGCGTCGACCTGGAGCCCGCAGGCTGCTCCGACCCCAACTGCGACGCCGACCACGGCTACACCGGGGTGCTCACCCCCGACGACTTCTCGCTGCGCGTCTCGGCTGCCGCCGACGGTCACGACTCGGTCGACCGCCTGCTCTCCTTCGCGGAATCGCTCTCGGCTCGCACCCACAGCCGGTGAGGCGCGGGTGACCGGGTTTCTCGCTCCCGCGTATGGGGAGCGCTCGCTGGGTGATGTCCTGCCGGCGGTCGCCGCCGCCATGGACGTCCCGCTCGGCACCTCCGAGGCGCGATCCGGTCTCGAGCTGCCCTCGGCGGCTGCGTACGTGATCTTCCTGGTCGACGGGATGGGGACCAACCTGCTGCGGCGCTACGCGCACGCGGCGCCGTTCCTGGCGTCGCTGAGCGAGGACCAGCAGCCCGGCACGGCGGGGGTGCCGTCGACGACAGCGACCAGCCTCACCTCCTTCGGGACGGGTCTGACGCCCGGCGGTCACGGTCTGGTCGGCTACACCTCCCGGATCCCCGGCACCGACCACCTGCTCAACGCGCTGCAGTGGCCCAAGGACGTCGACCCGGTCGAGTGGCAGCCCAACCAGACCGTCTTCCAGCGGATGGGCGAGGCCGGTGTCCCGGTCACGGTGATCAACAAGCGTGTCTTCGGCGGCTCGGGACTGACCATCGCCGCCCACCGCGGTGCGGAGTTCGTCGGCGCCGACCGGGTCGGCGAGCGGATCGCCTCCGCGGTGACCCTCTCGCGGGTGCCGGGCTCGCTGACCTACCTCTACGACGGCGACCTGGACTGGACCGGCCACAAGTACGGTGTCGCCTCCTCGCCCTGGCTGCAGCAGCTCTCGATGATCGACGCCGAGGCCGAGCAGCTCCGAGACGCCCTGGACCCGTCCGTACGTCTGCTGGTGCTCGCCGACCACGGCATGGTCGACTCGCCCGCCTCGTCCCGCACCGACATCGACGACTTCCCCGAGCTCCGCGACGGGGTCGCGCTGGTCGGCGGCGAGGCTCGCTTCCGCCACCTCTACTGCTCGCGCGGTGCGGTCGACGACGTGGTCGCGACCTGGTCGGCGCAGCTGGGCGACAAGGCCGACGTGATGACCCGGGAGACCGCGATCCTGCGCGGCTGGTTCGGACCGGTCACGCCGTCGGTGCTGCCGCGGCTCGGCGACGTCATCGTCGCCTCGCACGGTGAGCACGCGGTGGTCTCGACGAGCCTGTTCCAGTACGAGACGACCCTGGTGGGGTTGCACGGATCACTCACCCCGGACGAGATGCTGATCCCGCTGCTCGTCTCATGAGCCACTAGTGTTCTCCGGGTGGCTGAGCTGACCTTCTGGACCGGGACGATGGACGCGGGGAAATCGACCCTCGCACTGCAGACCAACCACAACCACGCGGCGCGCGGCAGGGTGGGTCTCATCTTCACCGTGAACGACCGTTCCGGCGGTGCGGTGGTCACCTCGCGGCTCGGTCTGACCCATGACGCGCTCGAGGTCACCGACGAGTTCGACTTCTGGCGCCACATCGTCGACGCGCTGACCCACGGCGGCCGGGTGGACTACCTGATCTGCGACGAGGCCCAGTTCTACACGCCCGAGCAGATCGAGGCCCTGGCCAAGATCACCGACGAGCTGCAGATCGACGTCTTCTGCTTCGGGATCCTCACCGACTTCCGCACCCGGCTCTTCCCGGGTGCCGCTCGACTGGTCGAGCTCGCCGACCGTACGGAGGTGCTGCAGGTCGAGGCGCTGTGCTGGTGCGGCAAGCGGGCCACCCACAACGCCCGGGTCGAGGACGGCGTGATGGTCACCGAGGGCGACCAGGTCGTCGTCGGCGACACCGACCAGGCACCCAGCACGGTCTCCTACGAGGTCCTCTGCCGCCAGCACCACCGCCGCCGCCTGACCGCGGCCCGGGCCAAGTCCGTATCCCTCGTGCCCGAGCCGCTGCCCTTCGGCTAGCGGTTGAGCGTCGGCATGGGCACGTCGGCGTACCTCGTCCCGACCGGGGCGCTCTTGGTGTCGAGCTGGACGCCGGGGCGGCCGTTCTCCACGACGTACGTCGCGCGGGTGGAGACCGGGGCACCCTGGCGCTCGACGTACGGCACCACCCGGAAGTCGCTGGAGAGCTCGTCGGGCGTGACCTGGACGCGTACGTAGCCGCGCTGGCCGTTGAAGAACTTCAGGTGGTCGTTGGCCCGCAGCAGGGTCTCGCCGCCGGTGGTCATGTCGGCGCCGTCACCGCCGCTGGTGATGGAGGTGCCGACGAACTCGCTGCCGATGACTGCCGACTCGGGATCGTCGTAGTCGGCCAGCAGGTTGCTCGCGTAGTTCTGGTGCCGGTCGCCGGTGATGACGACCAGGTTCTCGACGCCGCTGGTGCGGGCGCCGGCCAGGAGCCGGTTGCGGTTGGCGACGTAGCCGTCCCAGGGGTCCATGTAGAGCGTCTTGGCCTCGGAGTCGTCGAGATCGGTCTCGGCCATGGGCGCCTGGTTGGCGAGCACCTGCCAGCGGGCCCTGGACTGCCGCCAGCTGCGCTGGAGCCACGCCTCCTGCTCGAAGCCCATCATCGAGCGCGACGGATCGTAGATGTCGGGCGTCAGCTCCGGGCTCGCGGGGTCGCTGCCGTCGGCGTACGCCTGGTCGTCGCGATACTGCCGGGTGTCGAGCACATGTGCGTCGACCAGGTCGCCGTAGCGCAGGCTGCGGTAGATCTGCATGTCCGGCCCCTCCGGCAGCGCGCTGGCCCGGAACGGCAGATGCTCGTAGTAGGCCTGGAAGGCAGCCGTACGCCGCGGCATCCACAGCTCGCCCTGGGACTGGCTGCGCTCCTCCGGGATCTCGTCGGCCCAGTTGTTCTCGACCTCGTGGTCGTCGGGTGCGACCACGAACGCGTGGGACTGGTGGGCGGCCATCAGGTCCGGGTCGGACTTGTAGAGGCCGTACTGCAGGCGGTACCGCGCCAGGTCGAGCGTCTCCCCGGCGAGGGACGGTGCGACCGGGGTGTTGCGCCGGTTGTTCTCGGCTGTGACGCCCGACTCGTACAGGTAGTCGCCCAGATGGAAGACGACGTCGACGTCCTCGTCCGCCAGGTGCTGATAGGCGGTGTAGAAGCCGTGGCTGTACAGCGCGCAGGAGGCGAAGGCGAAGCTCACCCGGGAAGGCGAGGAGCCGTACGCCGGGGCGGTCCGGGTGTGGCCGGTCTGGCTGACCTCGCCGGCGGCCAGGAAGCGGTACCAGTAGTCGCGACCGGGGCGCAGGCCCCAGACCTCGGGGTGGACCGAGTGGCCGAGGTCGGGGGTGGCGGTGACGGTGCCAGACTTCACCACCTTGCGGAAGGCGGGGTCCTCGGCGACCTGCCAGCGGACCTTGACCGGCTTCTGCGGCATGCCGCCCAGGCCGTCCGGGGCGAGCGGTTCGGGGGCGAGCCGGGTCCAGAGGACGACGGAGTTGGGGAGCGGGTCGCCGGAGGCGACGCCCATGGTGAACGGGTAGCCGGAGAGCGAGGTGGCGCTCTTGACCGATACCGCGTCGGCGGGGATCGAGCCGGTGCCGAGCAGCATGGCGGCTGACGCGGCGAATCCGGTAGTGGCGGTGCGGGAGATGAGGGAGCGTCGGCTCAGCGAATGGGGCAGAAGCATCGGGGCCTCCGAGAAAGGTGGAAGTGCTTGCCTCCATCCACCTCATCGGCGGCGCGTGAACTGTGCCCGACCCGGTGCCGACACTGATCGGTCGGGTCGCCGACGTGACACGGACCGGCCGATGGCCGGTCCGTGAACGGGGTCACACGAGCCGGTTCACTCCGGCTTGCCGCCACCGAACATGATCTCGTCCCAGCTCGGCACCGAGGCGCGCTTACGCCGCGAGGCCGACTTCTTGGCGGGCTTCTGTCCAGCATCTTCGCCCGGCTCGCCCTCGGCTGGGGCATCTGCGGCCGCGGCAGTGGGCTCGACGGGAGCCGGCTCGGGCTCGGCCGGGACCGGGGCCTGCTTCTCGGTCGGCGTCTCGTCACCGAGGAACGCCTCGAGCGGAGTGTCGACATCGACCGGAGCGGGCTTGGCCGCCGGAGCGGGCGGGGCAGCCGGGGGAGGGGAGGCCGGTGCGGCGGGTGCAGCCGGGGCCGAAGGGGCCGAGCTCTGTGCGCGGCGCCGGCGGGCGGCGAGCATGTCGTCGGTGACCGGCTCCGGCTCGGGAACCGGCTCCTCGAGCTTCTCGCCGGTCAGCCAGCGGGCGTCGTCGTTCTCGAGCTCGACAAAGTTTCCGGGGATGTCGTAGATCAGCTCGGCGATCCCGGAGCGCTCGGGGGTCTCGTACTCACCGGTGAGCTTCCAGCGCCCGTCGGGACGCCGGTAGGAGTCCCAGTTGACCGAACCCGGGTCGGCGTACATCGTCTGGAAGTGAGCTCCGACCGCCTCGCCCAAGGTGCGGGCGGTGCTGGAGGCCTCACCGGGCCGACGGCGTACGGAAGCCTGCTGGGCACGCTGGGCCATGTGCTCGCGCTCGGCGAGGACGGGGCCGGCGAAGGCCAGGATCTTCTCGACCGTGGTGCCGGCGACAGCGGCGACCTCCTCGGCACTCTCGCCCGCACGGATACGGGTCTGGATGTCACGGGGCCGCAGGCTGCTGCTCGGGGTCTTGTTCACGGTTTGCTCCGATCGGCGGGTCGACACAGCCTCGAGTGCTGCACGGAGACGGTCGTCGATGTCGGCGGTGTACTCACGGTCCTCGTCATCGACGAGAAGCATGCGTAGACCATCGTCACTGACCGAGATGAGCCGCAGAAGGACGGGACCAGCCTCATCCGGAGCCTGCTCTTCGAGCTGGCCCGGAGTCAGGGGCAATCCTTCGGCTGACATCCTCTTCTCAATTCTAGATACGGTTGTGACGACCCTACGCCACTGACCTGCATCGTATGGGGTGCCCGTGCGGCGTGGTCGTGGCATTTGGGGTTTTTGGGACCTGCGAGGCGACCATTTGGCAGTGGAACAGACGCTGACCCTTCTCGTGCTCGACCTGGTCGGGTGCTTCGTCTTCGCGCTCTCGGGCGGCCTGATGGCGGTCCGTAAGGAACTGGACATCTTCGGCGTGATCGTCCTGGCCTGCGTCACCGGCCTCGGCGGCGGCATCCTGCGCGACATGGCCATCGGCGCGACACCGGTCGCCGCGCTCTCCGACTGGCGCTACCTCGTGGTGCCGATGGTCGCCGGTCTGCTGACCTTCTACTTCCATCCGGCGCTGGGCCGGCTCGGGCCGCTGATCAACGTCTTCGACGCCCTGGGGCTGGGGCTCTTCGTCATCGCCGGGGCGGTCAAGGCGCTCGACTACGGGCTCTCCCCGCTCGCCGCCGCGGTCATGGGCCTGGCCACCGGGGTCGGCGGCGGGGCGATCCGCGACGTGCTCGCCGGTCAGGTGCCGGTCATCCTGCGCCGCAGCGTCTTCTACGCCATCCCGGCCTTCGCCGGTGCCGCGATCGTGGCCTTCGGCCTCTTCCTCGAGCTGCCGCAGTCGCTGGTGATGGCCGCCGCCTTCGTCGTCTGCGTCGGCTGGCGGCTGCTGGCGATGTGGCGCCACTGGGAGGCGCCACTGCCGCGGGGTTCGGCTTCGGTCTGAGGCAGGCTCGCCGGGGTCAGTGGTCGGAGCAGCAGGGGATCTGGTGGCGCACCTCGAACGGCACCAGGCCGCCGGCGGCGCGCTGGACCAGGAGCACGCAGCGGCCAGCACGCCACACCGGCCGGGCGAACCCGGTGAGGTCGAGGGTGTCGTCGGGCCCGAGCGAGATCCCGGCCAGCCCCTCGACGGCGTCGACGATGCTGTCGGCCTCGACCGCCGCCACCGTGGTCACGGTCTCGATGCTGGTGCGTCCGGGGTAGCGGGCCAAGCGCCCGGCGCTGCGCGCGGCGGCCTCGTCGATCGCGGGGGAGTCGAGGGTGACGTACGCCTGGGGGAGCCCGTCCGCGAGCAGCGCGGTCAGCTCCTCGACCGCCGGGCCGTCGGGCCAGTCCAGGACGGCGACGAAGCGGGCGGTCGGCTCGCGCACGACATGGGTGCTGATGACGTACGCATCCTCGGGCCGGCCGGTGCCGAGCATCTCGTCCAGGCTGTGGACGAGGTGCTCGGCGGCGGCGAGGTCCCGGGCGTCGGCGTCGACGGCCAGGGGTCGGGTGGTCATCGAGTCGGGACGACCCAGACCGGGTTGGTGTAGAACCACAGGTCGACCCACGGGTCGGCGTCGCCGACGACGTCGATGGCAGGACCGGCCGGGTCGACGCTCGCGCCGAGGTAGCCGGGCTGGGACCGGTTGGCGTCGGTGCCGCGCATGCGTACGTAGAAGGCTTCCTCCAGCTCGCCGAGGTCGTAGCGCAGCGTGTAGGTGCCGGTGCGCCCCGAGACGTCGGTCTGCTTGATGACCCGGGTGTCCGGAGCGGTCATCGTGTCGGCGTCACCGGAGGCGTGGTCGGCGTCGACCGTCCCACGGATCACGTCCACCCGGTTGAGCTCCGGGATGAACTGCGACCAGTTCGGGACGTCCTGCGCGGTGATCGTGACCACCAGCTCGACGCGGCTGCCGCGGGGCGCCTGCAGCGTGCCGCCGAGGGTCTCGGAGACCGTGCCGCGGCGGCTGGTGGCGACGACCCGCACGTCGAGACTCTTGACGAGGCTGCCGTGGTCGACCCAGACCCGGCCGTCCCGCATGCCGCGCATCACCGCGCCGTAGTCACGAGAGCTGGCGCCGACGTGGGTCCGGCTGTAGAAGCCTGGCCAGAAGTCGGCCAGGTTGAGCTGGATCCCGCCGCCGTAGACCGGGTCGTCGTAGCGGCCGTTGGCGTTGAAGTCGCCGCCACCGCGGACGGCCGTGTCGCTCCAGTTGCGGTGCGAGTCGGAGTTCGCGGTGATCGACCACGGCTTCCCCTCGGCGAGCATGGAGTCCCACAGGCCGCCGACGGTCGAGGTGTAGAAGTCGAATCCGCCCCAGGAGCGGTAGCTCTCCGGCGGGTAGCCCGGGAACGAGTCGGCGCCGGCGGAGTTGCCGTAGCCACCACGCGCGCTGCCCGGGCCGTAGCCGCTCGGCAGGCCACCGGCCTGGTGTCCGGGCGCGCCTTCCCACCCGATCGCGATCCGGGGATCGGCGTCGCGCCAGGCCCGCACCTCGTGGGGGCTGTCGATGCCGTTGCGGGCGGGGTGATTGGCGAGGAACAGTGCGTCCTCGATCCGGCGCTTGGTCTTCTGGGTGCCGAGCCACTGGATCGCGGCGACGGCGAGCGCCTCGTTCTCCGGGGTGTTGGCGCGGGCATTCCTGACGCTGCCGTCGTAGCTGTTCTCGAACTGCTTGAGCACCGCGACCTCGTTGCGCCCCGGGGCGACGAAGACGGTGCCGTGCTCGGCGGCCGGGATGTTCCACTCCAGCCCCTGGAAGATCAGGGTCTCCGGAAGGATCTTGCGCGCGGCCACGATGTCGGGGTTGACCAAGTCTACGCCGAGCTTCGCGTGGGTAGCGCCGCCGTGGTCGGTGATGACCAGCCAGTCCAAGCCGTACGCGGCGCCGTGCTGGGCCTGGTCGATGACCCGGTACATGCCGTCCGAGCTGTGCTGGGTGTGGATGTGGTGGTCGCCGGCGAGCCAGTGACGGATCTTGGCCCGGTTGCCGCCCTTCGCGGTGGCGACGGTGGCGGCCTCGGCCATCGCCGGGGTCACGCCGGTCATCCCGGCCATCCCCGCGGTCACGGCGCCGGCGACGCCGGCTGCGCGAAGCAGGTTGCGCCGAGAGACCTCGGCGGGACGCAGGTCGCTGTCGGGCGCGTCCGAGGAGGCGGCGAGGGTGATCTCGTCGACCTCGTGGGAGTGCGTGTGGCCGTCGTGAGAGTGGCCGTGGTCGTGGTCATGGCTGTGGGAGTGGGGGTGGTGCTCGTTCGACACGTTGGATCCTCTGCGTGAGATAAGGGCGTCTCCGCGTGCCCGAGCAGCGGCGCGAGTCGAGCCAATCGGCACCGGATGGCCGGCGTACGTCCGCAGGTTGCCCTCGCGGTGAACTTTGCCGAGGCGTCACCCCCGTCGGCCGAGGCGTCGCTCCCGTCGGCCGAGAGGTCACGTACGCGGACCGAGACGGCGCCGCCTTGCGGGTAAGGCTACCCTTACTCGCGTGATGACCACTGGCCGCCGCGACGATGACGCCGAGACCCTCGCGGACCTCCTGGGAGGCGCCCGTGGAGCGATCGACGCCACCATTCCGCCGGTCGCGTTCGCGGTCGGCTGGCTGGTCAGCCGGGAGCTGTGGGTGGCGACCGTGGTCTCCCTGGTGGTCGCCGCGATCGTCGCGGTCTGGCAGTGGCGCAAGGGCCGCAAGCCGCGTGCCGTGCTGCTGGGCGTGGCCGGGGTCGCCGTCGCGGCGATGATCGCGCTGCGTACGGGGCGGGCGGAGGACTTCTTCGTGGTCCAGCTGGCCGCCAACGCGGCCAGCGCCCTGGTGTGGTTGGTCAGCATCGCGTTCCGCTGGCCGTTGCTGGGCGTGGTCGTCGGTCTGGTGCTGCGCCAGCGCGGCGCCTGGCGCCGCGACCCGGCGCTGCTGCGCGGCTACTCGCGGGCGAGCTGGGTCTGGGTCGGTCAGTACGTCGTCCGGGTCTCGGTCTTCGCGCCGCTGTGGTGGTCAGGTGACGTGTTCGCCCTGGCCGTTGCCCGGGTCGCGCTCAGCTGGCCGCTGGTGGCGCTGTGCCTGCTGGTGAGCTGGTTCGTCCTGCAGCGCTCGCTCCCGGCCGACCATCCCGGGCTGCGCCACCCGCGGGTGGCCTCCGACGCGCTCAGCTGAGGGCGCTGCGGAGCAGGTCGTAGAGGCGTCGGGTGGCACGCTGTCGGTCGCCGTCCCGGATGACCAGCGCGAGCCCGGCCCGCACCTCCGCATCGACGATCGTGGTCGCGACCAGCTCGGTGCCTCGTGCCATGGGCCCGGCCAGCACGCAGACGCCCAGGCCGCGCGCGGTGAGCCCGAGCAGGGTCTCCGGGTTGGACCCGGACAGGTCGACCTCGGGCTCCAGTCCCGCCCGCGCGCAGGACTGCTCGAAGGCCGTACGGATGCCTGTGCCCGGCGGGATGCAGAGCACCGTCTCCTCGCGGCGGTCGCTGAGCCTCGGCTCAGCGCCGGCCAGCGTACGACCGCCACCTGGATGCGCGTGGAGGACGGGCTGATCACCGAGATCCGGGTCGCCTTCGACCCGCGGGGGATCCTCGCGGCTCGCGGCTAGGCGACCTGCTGGTCGCTGGGCTGGGTGCGGGCCGTCTCGCGGATGACCTCGGCCACCAGGTCGGGGTCGTCGTTCATCGGGACGTGGCCGCAGCCCGCCAGCCACCGGTGGGTCGCGTGCGGGAGGCGCCGCTCGGCGATCTTCGCCTGGTAGGGGAGAAGCGTGAGGTCGCGGGTCGCCCAGGCGACGGTGGTCGGGACGTCGGTCTGCACCGTCCCGGGATAGCGGTAGGCGCTGCTGAAGAACGTCTTGATCCCCTCGCGAGAGGCAACCATGTTGGCCGTGTCGGCCGCCGCCACTGCTGGATCGATCCGGTCGGGGTGGGCGAAGAAGCAGCCCATCGTGGCCGTACGCACCACCCGTGACTGCAGCACCGTCCCCGCCACCGGCGCCAGCGGCCGCGCGACCGCCTGGATGCCGGCGAACAGGCCCCTGACGTAGAGGTAGTCGACGCCGTTCATCCAGAACCCGGCGGGGGAGAG
>NZ_JACIXG010000111.1 GCF_014360585.1 Nocardioides sp. | reverse complement strand
GCTGCGACAGCCACCGCTCCACCCCTCGCGCCGGCACCACCACGACCTCGGTCGCGAACGGATCCCCCGACGGCACCGACAAGAGCTCGCCGAGCGAGTCAGCGAGCAGATCGGTCCGCGGCGCGCGGTGCAGATGTACGACCACAGACGCAACCTATCGGGCGCCACCGACAGGAATCCTCGGGCCTCGAACCAGGCAGTCCGTAGCTGGACCTGGCTGGTTCCTTCAGCCCTCGAACCTGAACGTGGGCATCACCTGGTTAATCCACGCATCGATCTGCTGGCGGCTCGCCATCTCAACACCGAAGGACCACGAGACCGTCACCTGGATGTCCCCGACAAGTGCTCCGTACAGATCGTAGGTTCGATTCTCACCCGTCCCGCGGATGTGGAAGAACGTCGTTCCGCCGAACTTCTCATCTTGGAGACGCTCGATCTTCGAATAGTCGCCGATAACGTTGTTACGGCTCTCGGTCGCGAGTTCGTCGGTGCTCAACGCCAATGTCGAGCCTGCGTCGAAGAGGCCGAAGCCAGGTTCGTTTCCTTGGTCGTCCTTCGGCGCAGCCATCACTTGGGTGACCCCATCCTCCAGACTCAGGCCCCAGCCCAAAGGCACCTTGAACTGTGTCCCCTCCAACTCGGCGGTCTTCCACTCCGAGGCCGGCTCGGCGGATGCTGACTCGCTCGGCGAGGCGACACCGCTTGCAGTCGGCTCGGTGCGGGTTCGGTCGTCGCTTCCGCAGGCCCAGACGGTGCCGGCGAGAACAACGGACCCAGCAACGGTTACGAATTGGCGGGCAGCATGGCTCATCCGAGATGAAGACACGTTCAGTTAGACGTTCATCTCAGCCGTTGAACGTGAACGTCGGCATCACTTGGTTGATCCACCCGTCGATCTCCTCGCGTGTGGCCAGCTCAGCATTGAACGCCCAAGCGACGGTGACCTCAGAGCCGTTGATGACGGTTCCGTACGTGTCGAGCGAGTCGACGCCGTCGTGAAGTTCACGGAGGTGGAAGAAAGTCTGGCCGCCAAACTTGACGTCTGGGAGTCGTTTCGCATCGCCCCCAGCGGCGTTGGCTGCCACCTCGGCGAGGTCCTCTAGATCGTCAGCGAGCGTAATGTCAGCGTTGAGAACGCCAGTCCCGTACGAGGTACCCGACGCGTCTTCCGGGACGGAAAGTGTGGCTCGCTGCGTGTTCCCCCCCTTTACAGACCAATCCGACGGTACCTGCAGTTCGGCGCCGTTCACTTTGATGGACTGCAAGTCAGCCGTCGGCGTCGCGTCTGCGCTGGACTCAGCCGAGACAGACGGGCTGGGCGATCCCGACGACCCACCCGCGCTGCCGCAACCGCCTAAAGCAACGACGGCCAGCGCGGTCACAGCGACGTTGGCGAGTCGAACGACGTGGCCTGTCCGAGGTGGAGTCATGCTCGACAGGGTAGTGGTTTGGCCAGAGGTTGTGATTGACGGTGACCGGGTTCGGCGTTCGTGCTTACACTTGGCTTCCGCACGAACACACTCGGGAGGCCGACATGACGGGTCCACAGTCGACCGGGGTCGATGAGGCCGTGGTGACGAGGATGAAGAACGTCCTCATGGACGTGAAGGTTGACGTCGATTCCGTCCAGGTCGACAAGCCGAGCAAGGGGTCGCTCGGCGGCAGCGAAACGGCAGACACGCTCGAGAGTCTGATGAACCGCGCCACCGACCGGATCAACTCGACGCTGTCCGAGACCTCCGATGCGCTGATCGAGTTCGTCGACGGACTCACGAACGCCGTCAACGCGGTCAAGAACGCCGACGAGGAGGCCGAAGCCGCCTTCCACAGCAAACTCACCTCAGCAGTGGACACGATCAGCAAGCCGTTCTTCGAAAACCTGGTCAAAGATGACCGTCCCGGAATGCCGGGGTTCCAGCTTCCGTTCATCCCCCTGACACCTGAGCAACTGCAGGAGATTGCGTCACGATCCGAGTTTGGCCAAGAAGTCGGAGGGGACAAGTGAACGCGATCGCAGCCAACGGCGGCGTCTCCAAAGGCCCGATGATGGTCGTCCTGAAGGAATACGTCGCACGCTCGAACGCCGATGATCTAAAGCAACGCCTGGAGCAGTGGGTGAAGGCTCGCGACACATTGCGCGCCGTTGCCAGAAACCTCGAACTGGCCGCTGGCCAGTTGCCCAAGGCATTCGAAGAGACGTCTCTGACTACCGAGGCAGCAAGTCGCAAGTTCAAGGATTCTGCCGAGAAACTCACCAACAAAGCCGACCAGCTCGACGCGGCCATCCTCGCGCTCAGCGGCTCGCAGACGACCACCAAGGACGCAAAAGAGGCCCACGACCTGATGGAGGCCAACCTCCCTCCGAATCACGGTCCAGCGCCAGATGCCTCGGCCCAGAAGTATGCTCAGACCGGCACGGGGGTCGACGCCTCAAAGGCCAAGGCGAATGCGGACCAGTTAAGGACCGACCAGGCAGCTTGGGCTGCAAACGAGGCGAAGATCGCTGCCGCTGAAGAAGCCGCGGCGCGGCTCATCAAGCAGGTCGACGAGAAGAACTGGACCGCCGAGCCTCCGGTCCGCGCGATCACCGACGAGCCCGACCCCAATGGCGGTTCTGCCCCTGCGACTCCGTCGTCTCCCGGCTCCTACAGCGAGATCGCAGCAGCCCGCGCCCGGATGGCGACGTACAACTCCGGGACCCTCTACCCAGGTGGCATGGGGCACGAGCTGATCGCCCAGGAGAAGGCGAACATCGCGGCGTACGAGGAGGAGAACAAGCCGGAATGGAACGGCACCCAGTGGGTGAATGCCGACGGGTCTCCCGCGCCTTCGACGTCGTACGCAATGGTCGAGACGGCTGACGGCCTGGCCCCTCTTGGCGGTGGCACGAGCGGCATGTCCGCGCTCGCCATCGCCGGCGGTGGGGCTCTGCTCGGTGCCGGTGCGGCCAAGGCGCTCGCGAGCAGGTTCGCCGCCGGGTCCGCCAAGGCAGCGACAGCCAGCGCGACGTCGAAGTCGGCGACAGCGAGGTCTGGGTCTGCAGCCGCGAGGGCCGGCACCGCCGGTGCCCGCGCGGGGGCAGGAGCCGGGGCCGGCGCACGAGGCGCTGGAGCTGGAGCTGGTGCGGGCGCACGTGGCGGTGCGGCTGGAGGCCGGGGTACCGGCGCCCGAGGCGGCGCGACCGGAGCGGGCAGCCGCGGCGGACGTGGCGGCCCCGGAGGAGCCGGCGGCCGCGGCGGGAAGAAGAACGACAAGCGGGGCGGCCAGGACCAGGACTGGCAGGCCGACTACACCGACGACTGGACCGAGTCCGCAAGCGACGTCTTGGACCCCAACGCCTCCCGCGGGTGGACCCCGAACGCGCCACAGGGCGACGGGTCAGGCACCGACAAGAACGGCCGCAAGCCCTAGTAGGCCGAGCAGCTCGCAACGGAGTCGCCGCCTCTCTCCACGGTCAGCATGCCGTAGATGGAGGCGGCGGCTTGGCGTGTGGGCGGGCGAACGAATTTTCGTTCGCCCGGTTCGGACGGACGCCGCCGTAGACGGAGCCGCTGAGCACGTAGGCCTAGAACGCGACCGGCGGTCAGGCGACCTTGTTCATCTCGCCCGAGTGCTCGATGTCCTCGTCGAGCTGATGGCGAGCGTCGGGGTGGTTGCGGAAGCGCTTGTAGGAGTACGCCAGGACGCCGAGGGCGATGCCGCACGACGCGAGCAGGGTGACGCCGGTCCAGGCGCCACCGAGCAGCCAGAAGGTGGCCTCGAGCGGCCACCAGTGCGGGGCCGGCGGGTTGATCAGGAAGACGACGCCGACCGCAGCGATGGAGAGCGCACCGAGCGTCGACAGGATGATCCGCGGCCAGGTCTCCACGCCCTCGGCAGCCCCGCGCAGTGCCCGGAGGCGGACCGGCTCGACATAGCGCCGAGCCCAGGAGTACTGCCGGGAGAGCACGGCCAGTCCACCGAAGAGCATCAGCAGCCCCGGACCCGGCAACACCAGAGCGGCGATCCCTGCGACCACGAGCAGCCACCCAACCGTCTCGAAGGCGAGCCGCTTCGCTGCGGCTCCTGCGAGGGACTTCATGCCCATAGCCTGCCATTCCGGGCCAACTTCGAGAACAGCCAGGCAGATTTTACGGGCGCTCATGCGGCCAAGTCGTACTTGACGCCCTCCGGGCTCGGGAAGGTCAGCCACAGCACCGCGAGGACGATGTCGCCCACCACCGGCACGATCAGGACCAGCTGCCACCACCCGGATCGGTTGATGTCGTGCAGTCGGCGCGTGCCCAGCGCGATGGTCGGCACGAACGCGACGAGCGCGTAGAGACCGACCACTACGCTCACCACCTCGTTGCGCGCCAGCACCACGACGATGAGCATCAGAAGGTTCACGAGCATCGGCCAGAGCAGCTCAGTGCGGCTGGCGCGACCCGAGAATGTCGCGTACTTCTTCCAGAACCGCGAGTACGCCTCGGTGATCGAGGCAGCACGAAGCGGCTGGTCAAGGGGGATCGTCACGGGCAGGAACCTTAGGCGGGCGAGATCGGCTACGTAAATGTCTGCCCGGGCATATGTCCCAAATCCGGGCAAAGTTGATCTTCCGGCAGGAAACGGACGCAGAGGGAAACAACAGGGGCGGCGTACGGAAAGATTCCGTACGCCGCCCCGGTCTCGACAAGCTCGACCAGCGATGAAACGTCAGGCCTGAGCAGCCTCGTCGATGGCAGCGGCCACGCGCTTGTGGGCCTCCCAGATCTCCTCGGGCAGCTTGAACTGCTGGAGGTGCGTCTCGCGGAAGCCCATCTCCTGCTTCCAACGCTTCAGGTCGAGGGTGAGGATCCGGTCGAGGTCCCGCTGAGGCAGGTCGAGGCCGCGCAGGTCGAGCTCGTCCTCGGTCGGGATGACGCCGACGGGGCTCTGCTGGCCCTTGACCTCACCCTTCTTGAACTGCAACAGCCACAGCAGCGCGCGCACGTTCTCCCGGTATCCGGGCCACAGGAAGTGGCCGTCCTCCGAGTCACGCTGGAACCAGTTGACATGGGCGAAGACCGGCTTGTCGGTGGCCTCACCGATGATCTTCAACCAGTGGCGGGCGTAGTCGCCCTCCTCGTAGGCGAGGAACGGACGCATCGACATCGGGTCGTAGCGCAGCACGCCCTCGAGACCGTCGGCCGCGGCGGTCGCCTCGGCACCCAGGGTGAGCCCGTCGTAGACGCCCTCAGCCACGTCGGTGATCGCCCGGATCAGCGGCTCGCGGTCACGGGTGCGGCCACCGAAGATGATCGCGTCGATCGGCACGCCGGCAGCGTCGTCGAAGTCGGGCGCCGCGTTGGGGACGTGCGAGATCGGCGTGGTGAAGCGGGAGTTGGGGTGGGCCCACGGGTCGCCCAGCTCGTCGTCGATCCGGTCGGCGATGCGCTCGCCCTTCCAGTCGATCCAGCCGTCGAGGTCGTCAGGGTGGTGCTTGGTCAGCCCCTCCCACCAGACCTCCTGGGTCTTCTCGTTGTAGGCGACGTTCGTGAAGATCGCGCCCGAGCCCGGCAGGATCGCCTGGACGGCGCCCGGGTTGGTCTTCTCGTTGGTGTCCTTGGCGACGCCGAAGACGCCGTTCTCCGGGTTGAAGGCGCGGAGCTTGCCGTCCTCGCCGACCCAGATCCAGGCGATGTCGTCGCCGTAGAAGGTGACCTCGTAACGCTCACCGAGGGCGTCGGGCGAGAGCGTCATCGAGAGGTTGGTCTTGCCGGAGGCGGACGGGAAGCCGCCGACGACGTGGAACTCCTCGCCGGACTCCTTGTCCTTGATGCCCAGCAGCAGGAACTGCTCGGCGAGGAACTTGCCGGAGGCGCGACCGTCGTAGCAGGCCTGGCGCAGGCCGTGGGCGATCTTGCCCAGGAGCGCGTTGCCGCCGTAGGAGGAGCCGTAGTGAAGGATCGTGCGCTGGTCGGCGACCGTCGCGAACAGACGCTGGTCGTCGTCGGTGCCCTGACCGAGGTTGGGCAGGTCGCCGGTCACGTGCACCGCACGGACGAAGGAGCTCGGGTCTGCGAGGTCGTTGATGTAGTCGATGCCGACGCGCGCCATCCGGATCATCTGCTGCACGACCGGGCGGCTGTCGGTGAGCTCGACACCTGCGGCGTACGCCTCCAGGGGCGAGCCGACCGGAGCCATCAGGTAGGGGATGACGTACATCGTCTTGCCCTTGGAGGCACCGGTCATGCGCTCGGTGAGCGTCTTGACGGTCTCGTCGGCAGGCTTCCAGTTGTTGTAGACGCCCTTGTCCTCCGGGTTGGAGGTGGCGACCACGGTGCGCTCCTCGGAGCGCGCGGTGTCCTTGCTGTAGGAACGGCTGTAGTAGCGGCCGCCCGTGACGGGGAGCAGCTCACCGGCCTCCAGCGACTCCTGAAGGAGCCGCTCGTCGTCGGCTGCGCTGACGACCTCGATCCGCTCGGCACCGGTCACCCCTGCCCAGTAGGAGACGTACTCCCGCACATGAGGATTCGTCAGCCCCGCCTCATCGAGGACCTTGTCCACGTCAACCATTCCGACACCCTTCAAAGTTTCGCCGATTGCAGGCACGTTACCCCAGTTGAAGAGGGCTCCAACCGGGGTATCGTGCACCAGAGTGGGTCATCGATCATGAGCCTGGACAATTGATCGATCCAACCGCAGGCGATGTTCCGACAGCCGGTCCTGAGACCCTCCGAACCCCATGTTTAAGTGACAAAGGCCTCATTTCGGCGACCGGTCCGTAATGTGGATGAGACGCCCGATGTCGCACCGTGACACGGATTACATCTAGGATTTCGCGAGTGATCCCCCAACACACAACCGTTGAATTGTTTCAATCGTCGAACGGGCCAGAGGCCGGCTGATGGAACTCATTCTCGGGACCTTCGCCGCCTCCTTCACCGGAGGCCTCTTCCCTGTCATCAACTTCGAGACCTACCTCGCGGTGGCCGCCTCGAACCTGACCTTCTCCGCCCTGATCCTGGCCCTCGTGGCAGGAATCGGCCAGACCAGCTCCAAGGTCGTCTGGTACTACGCCGGCCAGGGCACCACCGCCCTCCCCTTCGTCCGCAAGAAGATGGCGTGCGAGAAGTGGCAGCTGCGGATGGAGAAGTGGGAGCGGCGTACGCAGGGACGACCCGCCTACGCCGGCGGGCTGCTCGCGGTCGCCGCCCTCAGCGGGCTTCCGCCGCTGGCGATCCTCGCCGTGATCTACGGCACGCTCAAGGCCAACCTGATGCTCTTCGTCGCGATCACCTTCGTGGGGCGCGTACTTCGGTCCTGGATGATCCTGGAGGCCGCGGCGTTCGCGTGGGTTCGGGCCTGAGTCGGCGGCCGCGGGGGCGAGATGCCCTCAGCGTCGCCGGCCGCGCCGCATAGAATCCGGCTATGTCGCAGCCTGCTGGATTCATCGGTGTCACCGCCAACCTCGGCCTGAAGGAGGGCGCTGACGACTTCGCCGTCGTCGCCGCCCCTTCGGGCTCGGTCACGAGCGCCGCGGTCTTCACCCGATCCCGCTTCGCCGGCGCCTCGGTGCTGCTCTCCCGGTCCGCGGACGTCTCCGCGTTCCGCGGGATGGTGACCATCTCGAAGAACGCGAACGTCGCGACCGGCCCGGTCGGCGAGGCCAACGCCGCGGAGGTACGCCGCCTGGCGGCCGAGGTCGTCGGCGTACGCCCCGAGGAGCTGCTGGTCGCCTCGACCGGCGTGATCGGTGTGCAGTACCCGATGGACGTGCTCACCCCTGCCCTGGAGAAGCTCGCCGGGACCGCCGTCGAGGCCGATTTCGGTGCCGCCGCGGCGGCGATCATGACGACCGACACGATCGCCAAGATCGAGACCCGGACCGTCGGTGCAGCGACGATCACGGGGATCGCCAAGGGCGTCGGGATGCTCGAGCCCGACATGGCCACGATGCTGACCTACTTCTTCACCGACGCCGCCGTCCCGGCCGCCGAGCTCGACGCCGCCTTCCGCCGGGTCGTCGACCGCACCTACAACGCCGTCTCGATCGACACCGACACCTCGACCTCCGACACCGCCGCGATCTTCGCCTCCGGAACGGCCGGCGCTGTCGACCTGGGCGACTTCGAGGCCGCCCTCTACGACGCCGCGCTGGCACTGGTGAAGAAGATCGCCTCCGACGGCGAAGGCGCCTCCAAGCTGATCTCGGTGTCGGTCAGCGGTGCCCGCGACGACGCCCAGGCCAAGCGGGTCGGCAAGATCATCGTCAACTCACCCCTGGTCAAGACCGCCGTCCACGGCGCCGACCCCAACTGGGGCCGCGTCGCGATGGCCATCGGTAAGCTCCACGAGGAGACCGACATCTCCCCCGAGCACGTACGCATCGCCTTCGGCGGCACCGAGACCTACCCCGCCCAGGTCTCGGCAAATCTATTGGCAGATTTGTCGACTTATCTTTCTGGGGATGAAGTGTCGATCGAGGTCGACCTCGGTATCGCCTCGGGCGAGTTCACGGTCTACGGCTGCGACCTCACCGACGGCTACATCCGCATCAACGCCGACTACACGACCTGACGGTCCCCGCCGGTCGAGCCGACGCGCGCGGAGCGCTCCTCCGCCAAGAGCGCCGAGGCGCGACGTACGACCAGCTCGACCACGTCAGGATGGGGACCGATGACGTCGGCGATCACCTCCGCACCAGCATCGGAGGAGCGGATCCGGACCGTCTCGGAGAAGAACCCGGGCGCGAGCAAGTAGGGCGAGACGGCGTCCCCCGGGCGTACGACGTCACCGATCGCGGGGGCGCCGGAGCCGGAGACCGTGGCGACCCGCACCGGTCCGCTCCAGGCTTGCTCCAGCATCGACCCGGCCGTGGCGATGTCGGCTACGGCAGCGGGGTCGTTGGACCCGGCAGCGACGAGGACGACGGGCTGACCAGGCGTTGCGCCGGCAGCCACCAGCCGGGACATCTGCGCGGAGGCCAGCATCGGGTCGGGGCCGAGCGGCGCGCCCAGAGTCACCGGAGCAGCGGCAGCAGCGACGGCGGCGGGCAGGTCGACGCGCACGTGATAGCCGGTCGACAACAGCAGCGGTACGACCAGTGTGGGCTGCCGGGTCTCGGCGACGACGTCGGCGAAGAGCGGCTCGCAGAGCTCGACGTACGCCGCCCGCGACTCCACCCCCAGCCGGCGTCCGGCCTGCTTGGCGATGATCGAGGCGACGGCGTTGCCGAGCAGTCGGCGGGTGCCGTGAGCGACGAGCACGAGGCCGGTCACGGGGCCACCGCCAACCGGTAGCCGCGCTTGACGACGGTCTGGACGGCCTTCGTCCCGAGTGCGGCCCGGAGCCGGGCGACCGCCATCTCCACGGCGTGCTCGGACCCGGCCGTGCCGGAGGGCAGCATCGCCAGCAGCGCCGGACGGGAGACGACGTTGCCCGGGGTGGCGACGAGCGCGCCCAGGACCGCCGCTGGGGCCGGCGAGAGCTTCACCTCGGCGCCGTCGAGGATCACCGCGTCGTCGTGCAGCAGCAGCTGGTGACCACCGGCCAGCTCGATCAGCAGGCCCTCGCGGCGCAGCGGCAGCTCGGTCTCGAGCATCTTGACCAGGGCCGCGGTGCGGGAGCGGTCGGGGATCATCGTCGGCACGCCCCACATCTCGAAGGCGGCTGCGGTCACCGGACCGACACAGGCCGCGACCACGTCGGCCTGGAACGCTGCGACGGCCTCGTCCCGGAGCCCGACCGATCCGGCCGCCTGCATGAACGCGGCCACGGCCGGTGCGGAGGTGAAGGTGACCGCGTCCAGCTCGCCGTCGGCCAACGTCTCGACCAGCCGGAACACCGGCTCCGGGTCGGCCGCCGACTCGACGCGGTAGACGATCACGTTGATGACCTCGGCGCCCTGCCGGGTCAGCGCGTGCGCGACCATCGAGAGCGACTGCCCGTGCTCCTGCACCACGATCCGCTTGCCGGTCAGGTCGCGACCCCGCAGGTGCTCCAGGACGTCGTCGAACTCCTCCGACTCGGGCGCCCACAGCTCGCGCAGTCCGCGCCGCCGCAGCGCCCCGACCGACTTCGGGCCGCGCGCCAGGATCTCCGCGTCGCCGAGCGTCGCCAGGAGCGGCTCGATCAGCCCCCACTCCTCGGCGGCGTCGAACCACGCCCGGGTCCCGATGCCGGTCGTCGCCAGGAACATGTCGACGCGTTGACCGATGATCTGCTCGGTCACAGCGCGCAGCGCACCGGCGTCGACCCGGTTGGGGTCGACGGAGAGCGCGGGCGCCCACACCACATGAGCCCCACGCCGTTCGAGCAGCTTGATCTGCTCCTCGGCCTTCCGCGCGGCGGTCACCCCGACGCGGAAGCCGCTCAGCGCGCCAGTGTCCACATCCGCATCGTAGATCTCCTGCGCCTCCTGCACCGCCATGCCTCCACCTTGCGGCAGCAGGATTTCGCCGTACGCGGGCTGCTCGAATCGCCCGCGCTAACTTTCCCTCACGGCCTCACGGCTCTACAGCTCGACGATGGGCCCGGAAGAGCTGCTCGTGCTCTCGCCCGTCTCACGACTCCACCGGCCGGACAGACCGGCGCCGATCAGGAGCGCTCCGACCGCCGGCAGCAGGACGCCGTAGTAGCTGAACGCGCCGTACTGGAGTGCCTGGATGCCGACGAGGTTCGTCAGGTTCCACAGGATCTCCTGGGAGAAGAGCGAGATCAGCCCGAACCCGCCGTACACCGCCCCTGCGACGATCGGGCCGATACCGGCGATGCTGCCGGCAGCCGCCACCACGAAGAGCAACAGCACCCCCACCAGCACCAGGGCGACACCGACGACGGAGGTGTCGAGCCTGGAGGCGTCGATGGCGTGGCGATACCCGCCGGTCATCACCAGCGCGAGGCCGAGCGGGGTCAGCGCCAGCGACACGATCACACTGACCCAGCGACGCGTCTGCCATGGCATGGCGGACACCTTGGCCTCGAGAACAGGAACGCTCATGGCGCCACCCTAGTGGCGCGCGCCGTCAGCGACGCGCCCCGATTCGTACCTCGCCCTCGATGACGTCGACCTCGTAGGTGGCGACCGACACCGACGGATCGTCGAGGCACTGGCCGCTCTCGAGCGAGAACGGCTGCTTGAGCAGCGGCGATGCCACGAACGGCACCTCGCCACGCGTCCCGACGATCCCGCGGGCCAGCACCGAGGCGTGACCGTACGGGTCGTAGTTGGACAGCGCGAAGACCCGGTCGTCCAGGGTGCGGAAGACAGCCACCGCCTCCCCTCTGACCAGCGCGGCGACGCCGGTCTCGGGGTCGATGTCGTCGAGGCGGCAGACCGAGATGTACGTGACGGCCTGTCCGGCCCTCAGCTGGTCAGCACTCATCGCGACTCCTCCAGCGTGGGCATACCGACAGGGATGGAGGCACCGAGCGAGACGGGGCCGATGGCGGCGGGCTCCTCGCCGACCTCCGGGACGATCTGGCCACGCGCCGACCCGAAGGAGATGTTGGGGTCCGGGATGTCGGGAGCGTTGACGAAGGAGACGAAGCGACGCAGCTTCTCGGGGTCCTCCAGCGTCGCCTTCCACTCGTCGAAGTAGGTCTCGGTGTGGTGCACCATGGCGGCCTCGAGCTCGGTGCCCAGGCCGAGCACGTCGTCGACCACGACCTCGCGCACCCGGTCCAGGCCGCCGTCCAGGGAGTCGATCCAGGTCGAGGTGCGCTGGAGGCGGTCGGCGGTGCGTACGTAGTACATGAGGAAGCGGTCGAGATAGCGGACGAGCTCCTCGGTGGTCAGGTCACCGGCGAGCAGCTGTGCGTGGGCGGGGATGGCGCCACCGTTGCCCCCGACGTACAGGTTCCAGCCCTTCTCGGTGGCGATGACACCGAAGTCCTTGCCGCGGGCCTCCGCGCACTCCCGGGCGCACCCGGAGACGCCGCCCTTGAGCTTGTGCGGCGAGCGCAGCCCGCGGTAGCGGGTCTCCAGCATGATCGCGAGGCCGACGGAGTCCTGGACCCCGTAGCGACACCAGGTGGAGCCGACGCAGGACTTCACCGTACGCAGCGACTTGCCGTAGGCGTGACCGGACTCGAACCCGGCGTCGACCAGGCGCTTCCAGATCGCCGGCAGGTCCTCCATCCGGGCACCGAACATGTCGATGCGCTGGCCGCCGGTGATCTTGGTGTAGAGGCCGAAGTCGCGTGCCACCTCACCGATCACGATCAGGCCTTCGGGGGTGACCTCTCCGCCGGCGATGCGCGGGACCACCGAGTAGGAGCCGTTCTTCTGGAGGTTGGCCAGGTAGGCGTCGTTGGTGTCCTGGAGCTTGCGGTTCTCCTTGGCCAGGACGTGCCCGTTGAGCTGGCTGGCCAGGATGCTCGCGACGGCGGGCTTGCACAGGTCGCAGCCGCGGCCGGTCCCGTGGGCCTCGATGATCTGGTCGAAGGTCTTGTAGCCGTGGATCAGCACCACGTCGAAGAGCTCGGCACGGGTCATCGCGAAGTGCTCACAGAGCGAGGTGTCGACGGTCTTGCCCTGAGCGGTGAAGTAGTCCTCGACGATCTTCTTCACCTGCACCTTGCAGGAGCCACAGGTGCTCCCCGCCTTGGTCTCCTTGGTGACCTCCGCCGCGCTCTCGCAGCCGTTGTCGACGGCCGCCTCGATGTCGCCGCGGGTGACGTTGTTGCAGGAGCAGATCTGCGCCTCCAACGGAAGCTGCAGTGCCATTGAGCTGGGGCCTCCCCCACCGCCCGTGGTCTGGGGGAGGATCAGCTCCTCCGGGTTCTCCGGAAGCTCCATTCCCGAGGCGACCATCGGCCGGAGCAGCCCGTAGGCGCTCGCGTCGCCGACCAGCACGCCGCCGAGCAGGCGGGTGCCGTCCTCGCTGATCACCAGCTTCTTGTAGACGCCGGTGACAGCATCGGAGTAGGTCAGCTCGAGACACTCGTCGGTGGTGCCGTGCGCGTCGCCGAAGCTCGCGACGTCGACACCGAGCAGCTTGAGTTTGGTCGACATGTCGGCACCGGCGAACGTGCCGGCGCCACCAAGGAGCGCGTCGGCGACGACCTCGGCCATGTCGTAACCGGGGGCGACCAGGCCGTACATCTTCCCGCCGGGCGCGGCGCACTCGCCGACCGCCCAGATGTGCTCGTCCGAGCTCCGGCACTGCTCGTCGACCAGCACGCCGCCGCGCTCGGCCAGGTCCAGGCCGGCAGCGCGCGCGAGCGCGTCGCGCGGCCGGATGCCGGCCGAGAAGACGATCATGTCGATCGGCAGGGGCTCCTCGACGTCCTTGAACTTCAGCGCGCTGACCTTGCCGTCGAGTACGGTTCCACCGGTGGTCGAGCCTGTCGAGACCTCGTCGACGACGGAGATCTCGACCACGGCGTCCGGCGAGATCGACTCCGTCATCACCCCGGTGTGCACGGTGAGACCGAGCTTCTCGATGTGGCGCTTGAGCGTGTTGCCACCGGCGTCGTCGACCTGCACGGCCATCAGCCGCGGCGCGAGCTCGACCACGTGGGTCTCGACACCGAGCTGGTGCAGCGCGTTGGCCGCCTCCAGCCCGAGGAGACCACCGCCGATCACAGCCCCCACCTTCGCGGTCTTCGCGGCCTCCCGGATCGCCTCGAGGTCCTCGATCGTGCGGTAGACGAAGACGTTCCCGAGCTCCGAGCCCGGCACCGGCGGCACGAACGGTGCCGCTCCGGTGGCGAGCACCAGCTCGTCGTACGCCATCTCCTCGCCGTCAGCCAGCATCACGGTCTGCGCGGCGGGGTCGATCTCGATGACGCTCGTGCTGGTGCGGAGCGTGACCCGCGGGTCCTCGTAGACCCCCGTCGGCAGGAACGAGAGGGCCTCGCCGCCGACCTCGAAGAAGCTGGTCAGGGCGACCCGGTCGTACGCCGGTCGCGGCTCCTCCCCGAGCACCACGATGTCGTGGGTCTCGGTGAGACCGCGCTCGATCGCGGCGGTCACGAAGCGGTGACCGACCATGCCGTGGCCGACGACGACGACCTTCTTGCGGAGGTGAGGGCTCATGACGTAGTTCCTTCCAGACTGAGCTTCGTTCCACTGAGCTGAGTGCCGCTGGGCCGAGTGGCCAGGAGCTGGCGTACGGTCGGCGCGCAGCCACCGCACCCGGTGGTGGCGCGGGTGGTGTCGCGGACGTCCTCGAGGGACCGGCAGGCCCGGATCCGGCCGGCGCTGACACCGGCGCAGGCGCAGACCTCCGCGTCGTCGGGGAGCGCGGGCCATCCGGTGGTCGAGCCTGTCGAGACCGGCTCGGGAAGCAGCAGCTGCCCGGCCTCGTGCTCGCCGAGCACCGTCTGCCGGTCGAAGGCCTGGGTGATCAGGCCGACCCGGCTGAGGTCGCCGACGAGGGCGCCGGCGACGATGCGGCCGTCGCGTACGACCAGCTTGCGGTGGGTGCCTTTGACCGGGTTGGCGATCTCGACGACCTCGCCCGCCTCGTTCTCGGGCTCGCCGAGGACGCAGACGTCGAGGTCGGTGGCGCGCAGCCGGGCGACCACGCGGTGTCCTGAATAGGTCGCCTGGTCGCCGGCGAGGACGTCGGCGAGGACTCCGGCCTGCTCCCAGGCGGGCGAGACGAAGCCGGTCACGGTCGAGTCGTGCTCGGCGCAGTCGCCGATCGCGTAGATGTCGGGGTCGTCGACGCTGCGCAGCTGATCGTCGACGACGACGCCGCGGTCGACGGTGAGCTCGGCGCGGCGGGCGAGATTGGCGCGCGGGCGGCCGCCGGCGGTGAGCACCACCAGGTCGGTCTCCAGGGTGTAGCCGTTGTCGAGCTTGAGCCCCTCGTCGGTCAGCCTGGTCGCGCGGGCACCGAGATAGACCTGGGTGCCGAGCTTGGCCATCGACCGCTTCAGCACCTTGCCGGCCGAGGCGCCGACCTGGCTGCTGAGCAGGTGGTCGCGGCCCTCGACGATCTCGGTCTCGATCCCCCGCACCGCCAGGGCGCGGGCGACCTGCAGGCCGAGCAGACCGCCGCCGACGATCACCGCGTTGCGCGGCTGGTCGTGGACGCCCTGTCGGTCGAGGAGGGCGAGCAGCCGCCCACAGTCGTCGAGGCTCCGGAACGCCTGCACCCGCGGGTCCAACGATCCGTCCGCCCGCACCACGCCGCGGATCGGCGGCAGGCTCGGGATCGCCCCGGTGGCGAGGACGAGCTGGTCGTAGCGGACCGTCGTCCGGTCGGCGAGCTCGACCTCGTGCCTTTCACGGTGGATGTCGACCACGAGGCTGTCCAGGCGGAGGTCGACCCCCTTGTCGGCGTACCACTGCTTCTCGCGCAGCGCGAGCGCCCCTGGGCGGTGGGTGCCCTCGAGCACGGCGGAGAGCAGGATCCGGTTGTACGGAGCGTGCTGCTCCTCCGCGAGCACGGTCGTCTGCGGGCCGAGGCCGCGTGCGACCAGCCCTTCGACCAGCCGCGCCGCCGCCATCCCGCCGCCGACGACGACGATCCGCCTACCGCTGGTCGAGCCGGATTCGTGAGGCACGAGCGAATCCGTGTCGAGACCAACACGGTTCGTACGCGACTGCGTTGGTCTCGACACGCTCGCTTCGCTCACGGCTCGACCGACGGTGCGCTCGCTCATGCGCTCACCGCCGCGGCACAGACCTTGAACTCCGGCATCCGCGAAGACGGGTCGAGAGCGTCGTTGGTCAGCCTGTT
>NZ_JACIXG010000110.1 GCF_014360585.1 Nocardioides sp. | reverse complement strand
GGCGGAGGCGTGTCGAGACCAACACGGTGCCCTCTAGCGCCGACGGGACCGTGTTGGTCTCGACACGCTCGCTGGCGCTCGCGGCTCGACCGACGAGGGCGGGCTCGGTCAGCGGGGCTCAGCCCGCACTGGCGGCGAGGAGCTGAGCCGCGGCCTGGTCGATCTTGCCGTTGCCGGTGCGGGGGAGTTGGGCGACCGGGACGAGTACGTCCGGGACCGAGTCAGGGCGCAGCACCGTCGGGAGCCGGCGGCGGAGGTCGTCGAGGTCGTTGCCGGCGGCTTCGACGAGGCTGACCAGGGCGCCTTCAGGAGTGGCTGCGGTGAAGGTCGCCAGACCGAAGGCGTCCTTCACCTCGGCGTCGAGGGCGTCCAGGTCGACGAAGCTCGCGCTGCGTTTGACCCGGCGGCCCGCGCGACCGAGGCAGAAGAGCTCCTCGCCGCGCCGGGCGCCGAGGTCGCCGGTGAGCACCCGCGCCGGGCCGTCCCAGCGCGGAAAGTCTCCGCTCGGGGTCCCGAAGAGGTAGCCGCCGGGCAGATGCGGTGACTCGATGGTCAGCATCTCGCCGGTCCCGTCGGGGGCCAGCGACGTACGCCACCCACCGACCGACCCGCGCCCGATCCCAAGGGCGCCGTGGACCGTCGGCAGGTCGTCACCGGCCTCGAAGCGGGCGGCGCTGGCGAACCCGATCGTCTCGCTGGTCCCGTAGGTGTTGACGACGGTCGCGACGCCGAGGTCGAAGACGCGCTGGGCGTCGGCGGCGGAGAGCCGGTCGCCACCGGATCCCCACACCCGCAGGGTTCGCGGGGACGCGCTGCCGCGCTCGTTGGCCGCGAGGTCGATGAACCGAGGGGCCAGGCGTACGTGCGTCGCCTCGACGCGGGCGCAGAAACCGAGCGGCCGCAGCCGGTCACCCAGCGACCCCGACAGGTGGAGAGAGGAGCCGGCGGCCAGGGCGACCAGCAGGTTGGTCATCGCCAGGTCGTAGGAGAGGTGGGAGACCTCGGCCCACACCGAGGAGGCGTCGAGGTCGAGCGCGGCCGCGCCGTGCGGGACGAAGGCGTCGATCGCGGCCCAGGGCGACAGCACCCCCTTCGGGCCACCGCCGGTGGAGCCCGAGGACATCGCGACGTACCCGGCCTCCAGCGCGTCCTGAGCACGCGTAGACGATGACGCGACCGTCCGGATCCCCGACCGGTCGAGCACGACATCGGGATGCAGCGCCTTGAGGAGGGCCCGGCGGCGCTCCTCGGGGGCCGACGGGTCCACGAAGCAGACGGAGAGGTCACCGACGATCGCGGCCACGAGCGCGACGACCGCGTCGGTGCACAGCGGCAGCGACACCGCGACCAACGGGCGCCGGGCGCCGGTGGCTCTGACGAGCGCCAACCGCAGCTCCTCGGCCGCGTCGGCCAGCCCGGATGCGTCTACCGACGTGCGCCGGTCCGCGATCACGGCCTCCGAGAGACGTCGGCTGCGTACGGATCGGATGCGCTCGGCCAGCAGGTTCACAGCAGGCGACGCTAGGAGCCGCAGGGCGCCCCGGCACCCGTGCCACCGTTCACGATCCCCGGATTCGGGGATATGCCGGGCGCCCCTGGGGAGAGGGTCTCTGCGCTCCACAACGCTGCTCCCATGGTCAACGCAGCCCAGCAGAGACATGGCGTCGCAAGGACGCACGTGCTGATCATCGTCCAGAACCTTCCCGTGCCGCTGGACCGACGTGTCTGGCTCGAGTGTCAGGCGCTGGTCGCACGGGGCTACGAGGTCAGCGTGATCTGCCCGAAGGGCCCCGGCGACCCGGGGCGTCAGCAGCTCAGCGGCGTACGCATCTACAAGTACCGGCCCGCACCGCAGGCCAGCGGCGTGCTCGGTTATCTGCTCGAGTTCGTCTACTGCTGGATCCGCACCGCGCTGCTGGCCAACCGGGTCTGGCAGGACCGCCCGTTCAGCGTGATGCAGGCGTGCAACCCACCCGACACCTACTGGCTGCTGGCCCGCATCTGGAAGCGGCGCGGCGTCCGGTTCGTCTTCGACCAGCACGATCTCAACCCCGAGCTCTTCCTCTCCCGGTTCGGTACGCCGACGTCCCTGTCCGGTCGCGCCCAGCTGGCCGCGCTGCGCTGGCTCGAGAAGCAGACGTACGCCGCCGCCGACCAGGTCATCTCGACCAACGAGTCCTACCGGAAGGTCGCGATCGCCCGGGGTGGGATGGACCCTCGGGACGTGACCGTGGTCCGCAGCGGACCGGACACGTCGGTGATGCGTCCGGTGCGGCCCCACGACGTTGCGTCCGAAAGCACCGCCGGCGGGCGGCACACCCTGGTCTACCTCGGGATCATGGGGCCCCAGGACGGCGTCGACACGGTGCTGGAGGTCATGGCGGAGCTCGTCCACCGGCGCGGCCGCAGCGACGTCGACGCCGTGCTGATGGGCTTCGGCGACTGTCTCGAGGAGCTCGAGCGCCGCTGCACCGAGCTGCGCCTCGACGACGTGGTCACCTTCACCGGCCGGGCCGGGTCTGCGCTGATCGCCCAGCACCTCAGCGCCGCGACCGTCGGCCTGTGTCCCGACCTGAAGACGCCGCTCAACGACGTGTCGACGATGAACAAGACGATGGAGTACATGGCCTACGCCCTGCCGTCGGTCTCCTTCGACCTGGTCGAGACCCGGGTCTCCGCCGAGGATGCCGCACTCTTCGTCCCCTCCGGGGACGTGGCCGCGTTCACCGACGCCGTCGAGTCGCTGCTCGACGACCCCGAGCTCCGGGTCGAGCTGGCCCTGCGGGCACGGGAACGCGCCGCGAAGGTGCTCGACTGGGGCCCGCAGTCGGCGGCGTACGTGCAGGTCTATGACTCGATGTGCGCGATCGCGGAGGTCACGGTGGCGGTCGAGGGGTTCGAGTACGTCGATCTCGACGACCCGGACGCGCTCCGCCAGTTCGTGCTGACTCGGGGACCTGCCGTCACGTAACCCATTTGGGGTATAGGCCCCTCGTTCCACGCCCGTCGCTCCTGCGGATCCCTTTGGATGGCTCTTTGTGCTGAAAATAGGGGCCGTCGGCTCCTAGCCCAACTAGGAGTCAACCCCACGTGACCCCAATTGTGCGGATGCTCGGGACCCGTGGTGTCCCGGCTGCCCATGGCGGCTTCGAGACCGCGGTGGAGAACATCGGGCTGGACCTGGTCGACCGCGGCTGGCGGGTCGTCGTCTACTGCCAGGACGACGAACCCTCCGCTGAGCTGCATGTCGACTCCTGGAAGGGCATCGAGCGTGTCCACGTGCCGGCCCGCCACGACGGCCCGCGCGGGACGATCGAGTTCGATGTCGGCGCGGTGCGACACGCGGCCCGCGAGGCCGCGCGAGACGGCAGCGTGTGCGTGACGTTCGGCTACAACACCGGCGCGCTCAACGCCGTGCTCCGCTCCCGTCGGGTCCCCAACATCGTCAACATGGACGGCATCGAGTGGAAGCGGGCCCGCTGGTCGGGCCCGGAGAAGGCGTTCCTGTGGACCCAGGAGCGGGCCGCCTGCTGGTTGGGTGACCACCTGATCGCCGACCATCCCGAGATCGCCCGTCATCTGGCGACCCGGGTGCCCGCCGACAAGATCACCACGATCGCCTACGGCGGCCCTCGCATCGTCGACGCGCCCGAGTGGGCGGTGTTCGACCGCGGCCTGGAGCCGGGCTCCTACCTGACCGTGATCGCCCGGCCGGTGCCGGAGAACAACATCCTCGAGATCGTCCGCGCCTTCTCCAGCCGCCGCTGGGGTCGGCAGCTGGTGGTCCTGGGCGACTACGACCCCGCCGACGACTACCAGCGCGCCGTCCTCGAGGCGGCCGGCGACGAGGTCGTCTTCCTCGGCGCGATCTACGACACCGACATCGTCTCGGCCCTGCGCTTCCACTCGGTGGCCTACGTCCACGGACACCAGGTCGGTGGCACCAACCCGTCGCTGGTCGAGGCGCTCGGCTGCGGCAACCCGGTGATCGCCCACGACAACCGCTACAACCGCTGGGTGGCCGACGATGCCGCCCTCTACTTCTCCGACGAGGCCGGCATCATCTCCGCCCTGGAGCGGCTCCTGTCCGACCGCGAGCTGGCAGCATCGCTGTCCGGCCATGCCCACGCGCGGCACGCCGCCGAGTTCACCTGGAGCCGGATCACCGACAAGTACGAAGCGCTCCTCCGCGCCCATCTGCCCTGACCGTGCTAGACGTCGGTCGTGATCTCCTCGACCGGGGGAACGGGCTCGCGGGCGGTGTAGGCGCGGTAGGCGAGGACAGCGGCGACGGTGAGGACCGCCGCGGTCACGGCGCACGCGGTGAAGAGGGTCTGCCACTGGTCGTGGTCGGCAGCCGGCCCGGCGATGACGGCGGCGATGGAGCTCCCGATGAAGAGCGAGGCGGCGAAGCAGGCCACGACGGTGCCGCGCGCCTCGGGGACGATCGAGGTCGCCCACGTCTGCAGTGAGGTGTGCAGGAAGGCCCAGGTGATCCCCAGCATCACGACGACGCCGATGATGGTGGGCACCGAGACGCTCATCGCCGCCACGGCGTACCCAGCGGTCAGGGCGAGGCCGCCGATCGCCATCAGCGCCCAGCGTGGGATTCGCCGGGTGAGCGCCTTGAGGATCTGCGAGGAGAGCAGGACCGCGATGCCGTACGCGGCGGCCGCCAGCCCCGCTCGTGCCGCGTCGACGCCCTGTGCCTGCAGGGCGGGTGCGAGGAGGGTGAGAACGCCGAGGACGAGGCCGCCCTCGACGAAGACCAGCAGCCCGACCACGACCACCCAGCGGTTGCTCAGCGCGGCTCGGAACGCGGCGCCCACTCCGCCGTCGGTGGTTCGCGGCGGCTCGGCGAGCGAGCGCAGACCCCAGGCGCTGACCAGGGCCACGACCGCCGGCACCGCGAACACGACCCGCCATCCCAGCAGCTGTCCGGTGATCCCCGCCGCGGCTGCCGCCAGCGCCGTACCGACCGCCATCGCGGCCATCAGGTCCGAGAGGGCGCGCTGCCGGTGGGTGTCGGAGACGGTGTCGCCGACGTACGTCAGTGAGGTCGGCACGATCGCCCCGAAGAACGCCCCCGCGACCACCCGCACCGCAACCAGGGTCAGCAGGTTCGGCGCCGCCGCCGAGACCAGACCGGCGATCCCCGCCCCGACGAGCGCCCACTGCATCAGCCGGACCCGGCCGAACCTGTCTGACAGGGCGCCCCACAGCGGCTGGCACAGGCCGTACGCGAGGTAGTAGCCGCTGGCGATCGCCACCGCCTGTCCTACCGAGACCCCGAACGTCGTCGCTACCAGGACCAGGATCGGGCTGACCACGAACCTGTCGAAGCTGCTCACGAACGAGGCGACCGCGATCCAGACCGGTGGGCGCGTCGGGGATGAGTCTGGGGTGGGGGGCACGCTGTCAGGTTAGTAAAGGACCGAGTTCGGCGGTGGTCGAGACCCCACCCCCGCTGGTCGAGCCGCCCCGCTGGTCGAGACCCTTGTCCCCGTCGGTCGAGCCGCCGGAGCCGCTAGGCGGAGGCGTGTCGAGACCAACACGGTCCCCTTCCCGAACGACCAGCCCCGGTGGTCGAGCATGTCGAGACCTCCCTGCCGGAAACATCTGGCTGGCTATCGGGGCGGCGGCCCGGGTGTGGCGCGGAGGAATCAGTGCTGGGACGGACAGATCTCGGGCCGTGGTAGCTGCCTCACTAGGTGCAGGCGATCCGGCGTGCCCTGGGCGACGCACATTCCACCGGGTCGTCCGCTGCGAGCCCGTACCCCTCCGACCTGGTATGGCTGAGGCGCGAGCGTACGGGTCGCTCAGCCGAGTGTCTCCACAGTGACCGCCCTGAGGTGAAGCTTCGACAGGAGCATGACCATGAGAGTCAGGGCGGTGAGGCCGGCCGCGACCCATACCGCGGCGAGGTTGCCTGCTCCGGTGGCGAGGCCGAGTGCGCCGAGGACAGGGCCGGCTGCGGCTCCCACGTTGAGTGCGGCGGTCGCGTACGAGCCGGCCATCGTCGGTGCTCCGGAGGCGGCGTAGAGCACCTGGGCGATCAGGGTGCTGCCCACGCCGAACGACAGCATTCCCTGGACCAGGACGAGAGCGACGAGGAGTGCGGGATGCGACGCGGCCAGGGCGAGTGCGATCCAGCCTGCCAGCAGCAGGGGACCGCCGATGGCGAGGACCAGGCCCGGTCTGCTGTCCGACAGGCGTCCTGCGACGGTGACACCGAGGAAGGATCCGAGGCCGAACATCACCAGCACCACGGAGATCCAGGCGTCTCCCAGGCCTGCTGTCTCGGTCACCACCGGTGCCAGGAAGGTGAAGGCTGCGAAGGTGCCGCCGTTGACCAGCGCGCCGAGGGCCATCGCGAGAAGGAGGCGGTGGGAGCGTAGCTGGGCCAGCTCGGCGCGGAGCCTCGGTGAGCCGGCGCCGACATCAGTCCGGGCCCGGGAGTCCGCGACGCCGCGCAGGATTCCGATCGCGGCGGGGATGCACAGCAGCGAGATTGCCCAGAACGTGGTGCGCCACCCGGCCGCGGTGCCGAGCAGTGCCCCTGCGGGAACACCGGCGACCGTGGCGATGGTCGTGCCGGACAGCAGGATGGCCAGGGCGCGTCCCTTCCTGTCCTCGGGTACGAGGGTGGTGGCCGTGGCCAGGGCTACGGCCAGGAAGCCCGCGTTCGCCAGGGCACTGAGCACACGGGCGGCTAGAAGGACGGGGAAGACGGGCGTGACCGCGGCGATCACATGGCAGGCGGCGAACAGGAGCAGGCAGACCAGCAGCGCCGTACGCGGGGGCCAGCGGCGGGCGAAGGCAGCCATCAGCGGCGCGCCGAGGACCATTCCTACGGCGAACGCGGAGGTCAGCAGGCCTGCGGTGCCGACGGTGACGTCTAGATCGGTGGCGATCGCGGGCAGCAGACCCGCGAGCATGAACTCCGAGGTGCCCATGACGAAGACCGCCAGGGCAAGCATGTAGAGGGCGAAAGGCATCGAGTACTCCGAGGTGAGTGGTCAGAAGAGGGTCCTTCTGGTCACCACGGCCGGCGGCCCGGGAGTATGCCGAACTGACCCGCTCAGATCGCGGGCGGATTGCTCAGTCGTTCACGGGGCTGGCGGTGTGACCGGCAGCCCCTGACCTGTCTGCTTCGGGACTCGACATGCCTGAGATGCTAGCCGGAACGCCTCAGTGCCGCAGCGCCGCCCGGAACGCCGCGGCATGCAGCTCGGCCGACTCCGGCCACTCCCGCGCCGAGAGATCGGGTCGCCCGGACGGTGGGTCGGTGGCGACGGACTTCAACGCACGCTCCAGGTCCTCGACGGTGAGGGTGCCTTCGAAGAGGTGGAGCCAGCCCGCGCCGACCTCGTCGGCCAGACGGCGGTTGACCTCGTTGTCAGGCGCCAGGACCGGGGTGTCGAGGGAGAGCGCGAGCAGCAGCGCGCCCGAGTTGTGCATCGCCCGGTAGGGCAGCACCACCAGCGCTGCCTGGGCGATCTCGGCGGCCAGAGTGGCGTCGTCGGCGTAGCTCAGCTCGGCGCTCACCCGGGCGTCGGCGGCGACCGCGGCCCGGACCTGGTCGGCGAGAGCAGGGTCGGCGGGGGAGCCGACCAGGCGTACGTCCAGGTCGGCCTCGGGGCTGTCGGCGACCGCTTCGAGGAGCAGCTCTACGCCCTTGTAGGGCTTGATCAGGCCGAAGTAGAGCACTCGTCTCGGGTGGCTGGCGGTCGATCCGGCGGTCGAGCTTGTCGAGACCTCGATCATCGGCGCGAACCAGTCGCGATAGTGGGCGTGGACGATCGTCGAGGTCGGTACGTCGAGCGGAGGAGCGGTCTGGTCGGTGAGCCGGATGACGTGGCTGGTGCGGCGCTCGAGCGCGTCCAGGAGTCGGTGGTTCCAGCGGCTCAGGCCGTCGGGTCGGACGAGGTTGTGCCAGGTGCGTACGACCGGGGTTCGGGTCAGCCGGAGCCGGATGATGAACACGGTGGTGAGCAGTTGACGCGCCAGCCGGCGCAGCGGCGTACGCGCTGATGTCATCAGCAGCTCGGGCCAGTGCACGTGGAATACGTCGTACCGGCCCGCGATGGCCCGGGCGAAGCCGAACAGCAGGACTTCGGTGTCGTCCCGCCGGCCGAGGGTCTCGATGAGCTGGACGATGTAGGGGTTGGTCGTCGCGCGCAGCTCGTGGACCGACTCCAGGACGCGGACGGGCCGGTCGCGGCGTCCGTCACGCAGCCCTCGCACGACCGCGGAGACCGGCCGGACGGGGTGCAGGAGCTGCCGGCGCCCACCACGCATCAGGATCTCGTACGCCGCCCCGACCGCCCCGCGACGCCAGGCCCGCTGCCGCTCGTGGCTGAGCCAGATCCGCGCGAAGAGGGCCCGGTTGCGGATGTTGAAGTAGTAGTAGGCGGGCGACTTGGCGCGGGAACCCTCCGCGCGCTGGGTGCCGCCTCCGGAGTGGGTCGCCGTGGCCCCGTCGATGATCGCGACGCGGCCGCCGGCCGCCCGGACCCGGGCGCAGAGGTCGACGTCCTCCCAGTAGAGGAAGTAGCGCTCGTCGAAGCCGCCGACCTTCTCCCACAGCTCGCGCGTGACCGCGAAGCAGGCGCCGGTGACCCACGGCAGCGTGTCTGCACCCAGCAGTTCGGCGCGGCGGCGCCAGGGACGCATCGTGCCGGTCTCCAAGTCGAGATCGAGACCCGCGGAGGCGACCTCGCCGTCAGAGCCGAGCACCGTCGGCCCGGCGAGCAGGAGCGGCTCGGCCTCGACGGCGGCCATGAGGCGTACGGCCGACTCGGCATCGATCGTGGCATCCGGGTTGAGGAAGAGGAGCGCCTCGGCGCCCTCGGCCAGCGCGGCCGCGGCGCCCAGGTTGCAGCCGGCGCCGAAGCCGGTGTTGGTGCCAGGGAAGACTCCGGTCCAGCCCTCGCGCTCGCAGAGTTGCCGGACCGTGGCGCGGTTGGCGTCGGTCGAGTGGTTGTCGACCACGACGATCCTGGCGGGCTCCAGCGCGGCGGCGACCCGCGTCGTGTGCCGCTCCAGCAGCGAGGGATCGCCGTAGCTGACCACGACCACGGCGAGCCGGGCGAGATCGCTCATCGTGACACCTGTGAGGGCCCGTCCAGCGCGCGCAGCTCACGCCACCACTTGCGCAGCGCGACGACCAGCGCGGCGGCGTTGCAGACGAACACCAGGGCGTAGGTCCACTGGAAGATCGCTCCGAAGCCGAGCAGCACGAACATCCAGCACTGCGCGCCGTAGTCCATCGGCAGCAGCGCCCACTTGCGGAGAGGGTTCTCCTGGACAGCCACGGGAGACGCGGTGGAGGACGGGCGCAGCGTCGGCATCAGGATCAGACCGAAGTACGTCACCACGGCGACCACCTCGAAGCCCAGCGGCACCAACAGCCAGCCGTCGGTGGCCGGGCCGAAGCGGTACCAGGACACCAGCACTGCCAGGTGGAGGCTGGCGGTCTTGAAGCAGTCGATTGTGTGGTCGAGCCACTCACCCGAGCGCGTCCCGCCGCCACGCAGCCGGGCGAGCTGACCGTCGGAGGAGTCGAGCACATAGCCCGCGGCCAGCAGCACCGCGACCAGGACCCCCGTCCACCAGCGCGGCTCGACCAGGGCGAGCACCAGCAGTCCTGCGGCCGAGAGCGTCGCGCTCAGCGCCGTGACCTGGTTGGGAGTCGCGCCGAGCATGTGCGCGGCCGCGGCGACGACCCGGCCGGCGGGCCGGTTGAGGAGCCGCGAGTAGGCCGCGGTGTTGAGCGACGGCTTCTGCGCCTGTCCCAGCGCCTCCAGATGTGTGCGGAACCCGCCTGGGGCGCGTTGGGCGCCGGTCGCGGCCATGCTCGTTGCCTGCTTCGCTCATACGTAGGGGCGGACATCGGGACCTTAGTCGAGCCGCGGTCGCCCCGACGATGTCCGGGTCGCCCACTCCCCAGATCTGGGGAGGACTTTGCAGGACCTTCGGCCCGGGTCGTGCCGGTGGCATACGGTTGCGCATCATGCCTGTGTTGGTCGCCCATCCGTCGCCGGACGTCTACGGCTCCGATCTTCAGCTGGTCGAGACGGTGCGTGGGCTGCACCAGGCGGGGCAGCAGGTCACGGTGGTCGTGCCGGAGCACGGTCCGCTGCTCCCGCTGCTCGAGGTCGCCGGGGCGAGTGTCGAGGTGATGACGTTCCCCGTGTTGCGCAAGGCCTACCTCAGCCCGGCCGGCCTCGTCCGGCTGGCCGCGGCGCTGATGGTCTTCTGGGTGCGCGCGGCGCGGCTGTGGCGCCGGGTCAGGCCGAGCCGGATGCTGGTCAACACGGTGACGATCCCGTGGTGGATCCTCGTCGCTCGCGCCGCGCGCGTCCCCGTGGTCTGCCACGTGCACGAGGCCGAGGACGACCAGCCCAAGCCCGTACGCCTCGCTCTGACCGCTCCGCTCCTGCTGGCCACCCGCGTGGTGGCCAACTCGCGGGCCTCGCGCGACGCGCTCGTGCGCACGCTGCCGGTGCTGGGGCGGCGTACGACTGTCGTCTACAACGGCGTCCCCGGGCCGGAGTCCGTGGCCGCTGCCCGCGTCCGGACCCCGGACGGACCGCTGCGGCTGGTGCTGGTCGGACGGCTCTCCCCGCGCAAGGGGACCGACGTTGCGCTGGAGGCTCTCGCCGAGGTGCGTAGGCGCGGGATCGATGCGCGGCTGCGCGTGTGCGGGTCGGTCTTCGCGGGCTACGAGTGGTTCGAGCAGGAGCTCCGCGACCGGGCGGATCAGGACGACCTGACCGGGAGCGTCGAGTTCCTGGGCTACGTCGCCGAGCCCGCCGGCGAGCTCGAGCAGGCCGACGTGGTGCTGGTGCCGTCACGTGTCGAGCCCTTCGGCAACGTCGCGGTCGAAGCGCTGCTCGCCGAGCGGCCGCTGGTCGCGAGCCGGGTGCAGGGGCTGGCCGAGATCGTGCGCGACGGCGAGACCGGGCTGTTGGTGACCGCCGGCGACGCCGAGGCCCTGGCCGAGGCGATCCAGCGGCTCGCCGCCGACCCCGACTTGGCCGCCGGGCTCGCCACCGCCGGGCGCAAGGATGCCGAGGAGCGCTTCGGCGTCGAGCGCTATCGGGACGAGATCGCGGCTGAGGTCCTCGATTGAGCTTGGGTAGGAGCGCTGCCCGCGGCGGGATGGTGGTGCTCGGCGGCCAGGGCGTACGCATCCTGGTCCAGATCGCCTCGGTGGTGGTGCTGTCCCGGATGCTCGGCCCGCGCGACTACGGCTTGGTCGCGATGGTGCTGGCAGTTGTCGCGGTCGCCGAGATCTTCCGTGACCTCGGGCTCTCGACGGCCGCGATCCAGGCCAAGGAGCTCAGTCGCGAGCAGCAGACGAACCTGTGGTGGCTCAACACCGGCCTCGGCTTCGGCTTCGCGCTCCTCGCGATCGCGGCCGCTCCGCTCGTCGCCGCGCTCTACGGGGAGCCGGCGCTCACCATGCTGACCGTGGCGATGGCCGGGATGTTCGTCCTCAACGGCATGGCCGCGCAGTATCGTGCCGACCTCACCCGCCGGATGCTCTTCACCAGGCTCGCCTTCGCCGAGGTCGCGGCGCCAGTGCTCGCTCTCGGGGTCGCGGCGTACGCAGCGGCCAACGGCGCGGGCTATTGGGCCCTGGCTGTTCAGCAGCTCATCCAGAGCGCCGTCGTGCTGGTGGTCGCTGGCGGTTTCGCCGGCTGGCTTCCCGGTCGCCCGCGGCGCGGCGTAGAGATGGGCGGGTTTCTGCGTTTCGGCTGGTCGTTGGCGGGTACGCAGCTGATCAACTACGCCGCCAGCAACATTGACTCGGTGCTCATCGGCACCCGCCTGGGCGCCCAGGAGCTCGGCACCTACAACCGCGCCTGGCAGCTGCTGATGACACCGCTCGGCCAGCTGCGCAGCCCCACCACGACGGTGGCGCTGCCGGTGCTGAGCCGGATCCGCGACGACCCGGCGCTTACGCAGCGCTTCGTGCAGCGCGGCCAGATCGCCCTCGGCTACAGCCTCGGTGCTGGGCTCGGGCTGGTCGCCGGCGCCGCGGTGCCTGTCTGCGCGCTTCTCCTCGGTCCGGGCTGGGACGTCGCCGGTGTCTTTGCCCTGCTCGCCTGCGCGGGTCTATTCCAGACGCTCGCCTACGTCGGCTACTGGGTCTATCTCGCCCATGGGCTGACCACGGAGCTGCGCCACTACACCCTGGTCGCCTCGGCCCTGAAGGTGGTCTGCGTGGTCATCGGGGTGCAGTACGGGATCACCGGCGTCGCGGTCGGCTACGCGACCGCCCACCTGCTGGAGTGGCCGCTGTCGTTGTGGTGGATCTCCCGCCGCACCCAGCTCCGCGTGGGTCCGCTCTACCTCGGTGCCGCCCGCATCCTGCTGGTCGCCGGGGCGGTCGCCGCCGCGGCGTACGCCACTGCCCAGGCGCTCGACGAGCAGCACCCCGGGGTGACAGTGCCGGTCTGCGTGGTGGCCGGGGCCGCGGCGTACGCACTTCTGCTGATCGTCCCGCCGGTACGCCGCGACGTGATGTCGCTGGTGGTGACGGTGCGGGGCGCGCTGGCCCAGAAGGTCAGCCGCGGCTGATCGTGACCGCGCGCCCGGTGTCGTCCCAGACGTTGCCGGAGTGGCTGACCTTTGTCGAGGTCGGGCGGATGATCGCGCAGCCGTCGATGCGCTGGTCACTGAGGAACCGGTTGTCGCGGATCACCATGCCCTCGACCGGGCCCCGGCCCTTCTCGGCGATGTTGACGGTGCAGCCGCCTCCGCCGAGGAGGTTGTCACGGATCGTGACGCCGTTGACGTCGCGGATGCTCTGGGTGATCTGCACGCCGGCGTTGTAGGCGCCGGTGAAACGGTTGTTCGCGATCGTGATGTTGCCGCCGCCGATGATCTGGATCGAGTCGTCGTGGGAGGCGCCGCCATCCTGGTAGGGGTCGTTCTCGAAGTGGTAGTTGTCGTGAAACCAGTTGCCGCGCACCGTCACGTTGCTGCCGGTGATGTGGACCTGATCGGTGACGTGATGGATCTCGGAGCTCTCCAGCGTGAAGTCGTGGCCGACCACGCCGTTGACGCCCGGAGCCGCGCTCGCGGACCGCACCTCGACGTTGCGGACCAGCATCCCGCGACCCTGGTCGTTGTTGTTGGAGATCCCAGCGGTCTCGGAGTCGGTCGGCACGATCACCCGGGTGTTGCGGATCGTCACGTTCGGCGCCTCGACGCTCACCCGGCCGTGCACCTCCAGGCCGTCGACCACCTTCCCGGCGGTCCTGACGACCAGATCGCCACGGTGGACGCGCAGCTTCTTCTTCGGAGGTACGCCGGTGTGATCCGGCTCCGGACCCTGCTGCCCTGGGGTGCCTGCTGGCGGCGACGCCAGCGGGTCGGCCTCCACCGGCTCCTGCCCGGGTGAGCCCGGACGGTCGCCGGAGCGGGGCGGCTCGGCAGAGTCCGAGGGCTCCTGCTTATTCGGCGACCCGGCGGACGGGCTGACGGACGGTCCGGGGAGGCGCGTGGAGGAGGCCGATGGAGAGGCGGAGGCCGACGTCGAGGGCGACAGCGTCGCCGGCCCGCCGAAGTCGTCGGGCGGCAGGTCGCCGTAGGTCCTCTCCGCACTCGGCGCGCTCTCCGGGGTGGGACCCGAGGTCAGCGCGTAGGTCGAACCCAGTGCGAGCGCCGTGGCGACCGCGGAGATGCCGAGGAGACGGATTCGGGACGGACCGGGCGAGACAGTCAAAGACGGACGCCTTCCTGGGACTGTGTGGCCAACGGATGTCGGGAGTCTGCACCACGCAGCTCGCGCAGATGTGGCCTCTGGATCCAATACATACCCGATTCAGGGGAACGGCGGTGTGATCGACGGGCGGACGGCTGCGGGTATCCCCGACACTGGCGTGTCGCGGCCGGGTCGGCCGCCTTGTACAGGGATGGATGATGACGCGGATTCAAGGCAAGCCCGGTGGGACCAGGTGGCGTCTGCTGGCGGCCGGCGCGGTTGCAGCAGTCCTCGGGGCGGGCAGCCTCGCCATGCAGGGAGGGGCGACGGCGGACACGGCTCCGATCGACCCCGAGCTCCCGGAGACGGTCTCTGCCGACGTACTTCCGACCGTGCAGATCGACGGGGTCGCCTGGAAGCAGGTGATCGTCGGCGACATCGTCTACGTCGGTGGCAGCTTCACCTCCGCGCGCCCGGCCGGTGCCCCGGCCGGCACCAGCGAGACGCCGCGCTCCAACATGTTGGCCTACCGGCTCTCGACCGGTGAGCTGATCCCCGGGTTCGCGCCGAGCTTCAACGCCCAGGTCAAGGACATGGCGCTCTCGCCCGACAAGAGCCTGCTCTACGTCGCGGGCAGCTTCACCCAGGTCAACGGCGTCAACCGCTACCGCGGCGCGGCGATCAACCTCGCCACCGGGGCGCTGACCAGCTTCCGGCCGATCTTCAACTCCACCACCAACGCGGTCGCCGCGACCGCCGACGCGGTCTTCTACGGTGGCGTGTTCACCTCGGCCGACAACACCCCGCGTACGAAGGTGGCGGCGGTCAAGCCCACCGACACCGGCGCCCAGCTTCTGCCGATGAACCCGACCGTCTCGAACGGGTCGCTGCAGGACATCGTGGTCTCGCCCGACGGCGCCGACATCGTGATCGCCGGCAACTTCACCAAGGTCAACGGCTCCGCCAACCCGGGCTACGGCCTGGCCCGGATCAAGGTCGCGACCGGTGCGTCGATGGCGCTGCCGGTCAACTCCGAGATCCGCAACGGCGGCACCAACTCGGCGATCCTGTCCCTGGAGTCCGACGGCACCAGCTTCTACGGCAGCGGCTACCACTATGGCAGCGGCGGCAACACCGAAGGCACCTTCAAGGCCGATTGGGCCACCGGCAAGCTGACCTGGCTCGAGGACTGCCACGGCGACACCTACGCGATCTGGCCGACCGCCGACGTGGTCTACCAGGCCAGCCACAAGCACTACTGCGGCAACTCCGGCGGCTTCCCGGAGACCAGCCCGCGCAGCTTCCAGCACTCGACGGCAGTCACTCAGGACGTACGCGGCACCAACACCAGTGACATCTACGGCTACCCCGACCACCCCGGCACCCCGCGCCCCGAGTTCCTGGAGTGGTACCCGAAGTGGACCCCCGGCACCTTCACCGGCGCCAACCAGGCTCCCTGGACCGTGACCGCCAACGACGACTACGTCGTCTACGGTGGTGAGTTCCTCAAGGTCGACGGCGTCGCCCAGCAGGGACTGGTGCGGTTCGCGGTCAACACGATCGCCCCCAACGAGGTCGGCCCTGCCCTGAATGGCGCGGAGTTCGGGCTCACCGCGACCTCGCCGGCCGACGGCCAGGTCCGGCTGACGTGGCCCGGCAACGCCGACAAGGACAACGCGACCGTCACCTACAAGGTCTACCGAGGGTCGACGGACGTCGCCCCGATCCACACCAACGCGGTCACCGCCGCGTTCTGGAAGCAGACCACGCAGAGCTTCGTCGACACCGAGGCGCCGCCGGGCTCCACCCAGCGCTACCGGGTCGTCGCCGAGGACGCCTTCGGCAACCAGGCGCTCACCGAGTGGGTCACCGTCGAGGTCGACGGCGAGCCCGTCCCGCCGGCCGAAGGCATCGTCGCCGAGGACACCTTCGAGCGGGCCGAGACGAGCGGCTGGGGCACGGCCGAGACCGGCGGCACCTGGTCACGCAGCGCCGGCGTCGCCGGCAGC
>NZ_JACIXG010000011.1 GCF_014360585.1 Nocardioides sp. | reverse complement strand
GCATGCGCGTGATAAAGTCCGAGCTGACGTTGTAGTTCATCGGACTGTTCGCGATACGACAAGCGGGGGTGGGTGCTTCGGCACCCGCCCCCGCTTGTCGTCCGCAGTGCTCCGCGGACCGGAACCGTTGCGGATGGGAAGGATGTGGCGCCTCAGGCGTCACAGGCGTAACCATTACGGTCCACCTCGCTCGGTCCCCTAGGGTGGTCCGCGTGACGAATCGAGCAGACGGGCGCGCCGACGACGAGCTGCGCCCCATCAAGATCACCCGCAACTGGCTCGACCACGCGGCCGGCTCCGTCCTCATCGAGTTCGGCAAGACCCGCGTCCTCTGCGCGGCCTCGGCCTCCGAGGGCGTGCCGCGCTGGCGCAAGGGCTCCGGGCTGGGCTGGGTGACGGCGGAGTACGCGATGCTCCCGGCCGCCACCCACGAGCGCTCCTCGCGCGAGTCGGTGAAGGGCAAGATCGGCGGACGTACCCACGAGATCTCTCGCCTGGTCGGGCGCTCGCTGCGCGCCGTGATCGACTACAAGGCGCTGGGCGAGAACACGATCAACATCGACTGCGACGTGCTGCAGGCCGACGGCGGGACGCGCACGGCCGCGATCACCGGTGCCTACATCGCGCTGGCCGACGCCGCCGCCTCCCTGGGCGTATCCAAGGCGCTGACCGGCTCCGTCGCGGCGATCTCGGTCGGGATCATCGACGGTGTGCCCCGGCTCGACCTCCCCTACGAGGAGGACGTCCGCGCCGAGACCGACATGAACATCGTGATGACCGGCGAGGGCAAGTTCGTCGAGGTCCAGGGCACCGCCGAGGGCGTCGCCTTCGACCGTGCCGAGCTCGACGCCCTGCTGGCGCTGGGCGAGAAGGGCTGCGCCGACCTGACCAAGCTGCAGGAGGCCGCACTTGCCGGCTGAGCCGAAGATCCACGTCGCCTCGCGCAACGCCAAGAAGCTGGGGGAGATGTTCCGCATCCTCTCACCGCTGGTGCCCGGGGTCTCGGTCGTCGGCCTCGACGACGTCACCCACTACGACGAGCCCGTCGAGGACGCGCCGACGTTCGAGGGCAACGCGCTGATCAAGGCCAGGGCCGGCTTCTCGGCCACCGGGCTGCCGACAGTCGCGGACGACTCAGGTCTGTGCGTCGACGCGCTCAACGGGATGCCCGGCGTGCTCTCTGCACGCTGGGGCGGCCCACCCAAGTCTGACGAGCGCAACAACGAGCTGCTCCTGGCTCAGCTCTCCGACGTCCCCGACGAGCGTCGCGGCGCCCACTTCGCGTGCGCGGTCGCGTTCGTCTGGTCCGGCGGTGAGCTGGTGGTGGAGGGCCGCATGGACGGTCGGGTCCTCCGCGAGGTCCGCGGCACCGGTGGCTTCGGCTACGACGTCCTCTTCGTCGCCGACGACACCGCGGACGGGCGCACCTCGGCCGAGCTCTCGATCGAGGAGAAGGACGCCATCTCCCACCGTGGTCGCGCGCTGCGCGAGATCGCTCCGCAGATGGCGAAGCTGCTCGCCTGAGTCCGATGCGGCGAGGTCATCGCTTGAGTGAACAAGGTCGAAGATCCCAGTCACGTGGTGGCTGCAATCTTCGACCTTGTCTCGGCGAGACGATCGTTCCGGGTGCCGCCGCGGCACCCTCGGCCTTGACCCGGAGCGACGGACTGGTCGTCGGCAGGTTCCTGCGGTCGCTCCATGATCTGGACCTCGGAGCGCTGAGCCTCGAGGCAAGGACCGACAACAGCCTTGGTGCAACCATCGCGCGGATGGAGACGGACGTCGTTCCGCTGCTGCCGGCGGCCTTGCGCGAGCAGGGTGCTGGATTGATTGCGGAGGCCGGTCGTACGACGCCGTTCTCTCTTGCGCACGGCGATCTCGGGCCGGCCCACCTTCTGGTCGAAGCAGGTGTCGTCTCGGGCGTCATCGACTGGACCGACTCGGGTCTGCGGGATCCGGCGATCGACCTCGCCTGGATACTCAACGGCACTCCGGAGCCGTTCCGTGAGGGCATCCGCGTCAGCTACGGGCCTAGTGTGGACGAGGAGAATCGGGCACTCGTCTGGCACCGTCTCGGGCCGTGGCATGAGGTGCTCCACGGTCTGGACCAGGGCAAACCCAGATACGTTGATTCTGGTCTCGCTGGCGTGATCGAGCGCCTTCAGGCTCGCCACCCGCGGATGTGACTTAGCCTCCAGCAGCTGGCTGGGCGTGTACACTGTGTACACACCCAGCACGAGAAGGAGTCGCCATGGCGGCGTCAGTGGACTACCGGAGCTCACGCGAGGCGCGGGAGCACTTCAAGGAGATGCTCGACGCTGCAGATGGCGGCCGCCCGGCCACCATCGCGCGCGGAAATCGCCGGGTGGCGGCGGTCGACGCAGATCGGCTGGTCTATTTCCTGATCAAGGTGCATCCGTCAGGCGCGGTCGCGGTCGCCGAGAACGACGGGTGGTCAGTCTTCATCCCGGGCCTGCCGGTGGCTGCCGACGGCATCACCCTCGATGAAGCGGTCGAGGAGATGGTCGAGGCGCTCCGCGACTACGCCGAGGACTGGGTCGACCGGCTACACGCCGCGCCGAACCATGCCGACAACTGGGGTCTGGTGCAGATCGTCGGGTTGGCCTCCGATGAGCAGCTGCGCGGCTGGCTGTTGGCCTGAGCATGGCCGAGCGCAAGCGTCCCGCAACCAGATCCGACCATCAGTGCTTCTGCCTCACGGAGGGATGGATCGAGCGTCGCCGGGCCACCGGCAAACGTGGCACCCACCACGTGAACTATGAGTTCGCGTTGCCTGACGGACGCATCCTCTACACGCGCATCAGCCACCCAGTCGACCGTAGTGACTACGGGCCCAGTATCTGGGGCCACATCCTCAAAGACCAGCTCGAGGTCACCGCGGAGGAGTTCTGGGGGTGCGTCGAGGACAAGATCCTTCCATCGCGGAGTCAGGTGCCCGAGCCGCGCGAGGCGATCCCGATGGGCGTCCTCCGCGTGCTCATCCAGGAGGCGCGGATCCCCGAGGCTGAGGTGCGCGCGATGACCAAGGCGGAAGCCATCCAGCGTCTCGCGGACTTCTACACGCACAGCCAGTGAGCTGCTCGACTATCCGGTGCTGAGCCGGTCCTCCAGGCCGATCTGCCAGTCGAAGAGCCCCTGCTCGACCAGCAGCGTGAGCAGAGCCTTGTCGAGGCCGGTCGCGATCGCGACGCCGACGAGGACCAGCACGATGCCGAGCACCTTGTGGAAGAGCCCCTCGGGGTCGATCGCCCACCGGAGCCTGGTGAGCAGCGCCCGCCCACCCGCCATGACCGCGGCCAGCAGGAGCGTCAGGCCGGCGACGTACGCGAGCAGGTAGCCCAGCCCGCGCAACGGCTCGGCGGGGAGGATGGCGGCGACGATCAGGGCGTACGTCGGGCTGCAGGCACTGAAGACCGGGCCCATGCTCGCGCCCAGGAGGATGTCGCCGCCGATCCCGCCGCGGTTGCTCGCGCGGGCCAGCCGCTCCTGCGCACGAGAGCCGAGGCCGAGCCGGAACACCACCGCGTCCCAGAGTCGCGGCCAGATCATCACGACGCCGAAGACCGCCACGATCACGCCGGAGACGACGCTCCAGAACCGAGGAGGTACGTCGATGAGCAGCGTGGTCGACTTGAGCAGGATGCTGAACACGATGACGGAGACGCCGAGCGCGGCCACCGCCACCCACGGCCGCCGCTCACCGGTGCCGCGGGAGAGGCTGGTCCCACGCGAGAGGAGGGCCGGCACGAACGCGATCACGCACGGTGCGAGCACCGAGAGCGCGCCCGCCAGGAACGACGCGAGCAGCAGCGTCACTTGGTGTTCTCGAGAACGGCGTCGACCGACTTGTCCTCGCCGTAACCCGACCACAGCTTGACGCGTTCGCCAGACGAGTCGACGCGTACGAAGGTCGACTGGATCGTCACGTCGTGCTTCTTGCGAAAATCGGTCGCGGAGTCGTAGTCGACCTTCAGGATCTGGGCGCCGTCAGGAACGGTGCCGCCCTTGATGGCCTCCTCGAACCCGCGGCACTCCGGGCACCAGGACGCGTGGAAGAAGAGGATCGTGTCGGTGTAGCACTCGTCGGCGACTGCCGCTGCGGAGTAGTCGGCGTAGCGGCCCTCGCAGGTGGACTCCTCCGCGGGCGCCTCGGCCGGGGTGGACTCGGTGGTCGCCGGCGTCGAGGAGGCTGCCGGAGCCGCGGGCTCCTCGGCGGAGCCGGCGTCGGTGCTTCCGCACCCGGCGGCGACGAGACAGACGAGGGCGAGTGCAGCGACGGTTCGGAAGTTCATGTGCATGGGTTCGGAGCGTATGCCCTCCCGGACGGGTCCGGTCCCGAAGATGCCTGGACCGATCGAGCAGAGAGCGGATCAGCCGGCGGGCAGAGCCTCGAACCACGCCCAGGTGCCGTCGACCAGCTGCTTCTCGGTCAGGCCGTATGACGCCCGCAGGGCCTTCCCGGTCCCGTCGTGGAAGTCCTCGCTTCCACTCGGCTTGTGCAGGAAGAAGTCGTTGCAGAACTCGAGGAACTTCTTCAGCCCGCCGTTTTCGTCGATCAGCCACGAGACCGCGCCGTGGGAGATGGCGTAGTCGACCGGCCCGTCCTCGCCCCACTCCTCGTCACCCGGGATCGCCCGCTCGTGCGCCAGCAACCGGTCTCGCTGCTCGTCCTCGCCGCAGATGTTGGCCTCGCAGCCCGAGAGGTACTCGGCGAGCCCCTCGTTGACCCAGGTGGGCACCAGCGCGGGACCGTAGACATGGCTGAGCTCGTGGCGCAGCGTGCGGTCGTCCGTTGCCAGCCGGTTGCTCGCTGCGGGGTTGTCCTTGATGACCGCTCCCGCCAGGATCGGTGTGTTCGACTTCCGAGGGCCGGCCGCGTCCACCCAGTAGGTCACCGCGGCGGCGCCGTCGTCCCCCTCGAAGGTGTCGCCGGGCGGCTGGCCGTTGTAGGTCGAGTCGACGAGCAGCGGCGTCTCGCCCACCTCGCCACGCCACACGGGCTCGAGGGCTTCCTCGATCTCGGTGCGTGCCGTCGAGACCCGGTCGAGGAGCTCGGCTGCTCCGGTCGGGCCGTCGCGCTCGGTGACGACGATGACCGAGCGTCCGGCCGCCACCGCGATCGGGCCACCGAACCAGGGCCGGCTGTATCGCCGGGACGGGGCGGCACGGTCCCGTCCGATCACCCAGCGGCCGTCGTGGCGTACGAAGGTCATGTCCGTCGGGTGCGCGGCGGGCGCTCGGTGTGCCTCGTCGATCTGCGCGACTTCGACGACCTTCGGAGCGAACAGGACGCCGTCGTTGCGGACCTCGTCCGGGGTGTTCTCGGTGTCCTTCACCTCGTAGGCGAGGGACTTCATGGGCAGCCGCTGGAGGTTGGTGAAGATCGTCTGCTGCTGTTCGACCAGCTTCTGGTCGCGCCGGTCGACGGTGGCGAGGAAGCCGTCCTCGTCACCCTTCAGCGCTGCATCGGCACGCTGGGTGAGCAGATCCTGGACTGCCTCGTAGTCGGCGGGAGTCGGAGCGTACGGAGGGTGCGAGGGGGCTGGGGCGGGGCGGGCACCCTGGGGGAGGTCGGGAAGGTCCGCACACCCGGCGGCGAGGACGGCCAGCGTGGCGGCGAGGAGGACTCCGAGCCTGATGGGGACGCGGGCTCGGTTTTTCACACGCGGGAGTCTAGAGAGCCCGACAGGATCCTGCCCCGGAATTCTCCTCCCGGGTGGCGCTCACTGGAGCGCGGCCGTCAGTCGCAGCACGTTGTCTGTGTACGCCGCGACCTTCGGCCGAGCGAGCCACTCCTCGAGCAGCAGCTCGCGCGAGATGGCCCGATAGCTGTCCTCGACCTGCCGCATCTGGGCCACCGGGTCGCCGTCGAAGAGCATCAGCGAGATCTCGTAGTTGAGGGCGAAGGAGCGCATGTCCATGTTGCTGGAGCCCAGCACCGCGACCTCGTCGTCGATGCTGAAGTGCTTGGAGTGCAGGACGGCGGGCTTGGGGTAGAGATAGATGCGGACCCCGGCCTCCAGCAGTGCCTCGTAGTAGGAGCGCTGGGCGTGGTAGACCATGAACTGCTCCTTGCCCTCGCTGACGAAGAGCTCGACCTCGACGCCGCGGCGGGCGGCGGTCGTCACGGCGTACAGCAGAGACTCGTCCGGCACGAAGTAGGGGCTCGTGATCGAGATCCGCTTCTTGGCGGCGTACATGAGATGGGTGAACGCGCGCAGGTTGTTCTCGGCGTCCACACCCGGTCCGCTGGGAACGATCTGGCCGGTCACGTCGCCGGCGCGCGGTGCGGGGGCGGCCAGCTCGGACCGCAGCAGCTCCCCGGTCTCGGTGTCCCAGTCGCTGGCGAACACGACGTTCAGCGCTGTCACCAGCGGACCCTCGATCCGGGCGGTCAGCTCGACCCATTCCCGACCGGCTCGGTGGTTCTTGGGCTTGTTGTAGCCGGGTTCGATGAGATTCAGTGAGCCCGTGAATGCGATGCGCCCGTCGACCACCAGGAGCTTGCGGTGGTTGCGCAGGTCGGGGCGGCGGATCTGGCCGCGCAGGGGGTCGATCGGCAGCAGCCGGTGCCAGTCGACGTCGGAGGCGTTGAGCCGCTTCACCAGCTTGCGCCAGACCGGGATGCCCCGCGAGCCCAGATGGTCGAGCAGGAGCCGCACCCGCACGCCGCGTGCCGTCGCCCGGTCCAGCGCGTCGAAGAACGGCTCGGTGACCTGGTCGCAGGCCGTGATGTAGAACTGCACATGAACGTACGCCTCGGCCTGGTCCACCGCGGCCGTCATCGCCTCGACGGAGGCGGTGTAGTCCGCGATCAGATCGACCTGGTTCCCAGCTGCGGCAGGCAGTGAACCGAGCCGCTCGTTCAGCTCGATCGTGCCCGCATCGACCTCGGAGATCGTCTTCGGGTGGGGCCTCCTCGGCAGGCTGCGGACATACTCGGTCACCTCGTCGTTGAGGGCCCGCTGGCGGGCATGCCGCCTTCGATCCAGCCGGGTCTGCCCGAGCAGCAGATAGCCGATCAGACCGACACCCGGGATCAGGAAGATCGCCAGCAGCCAGGCCATCGCGGTGCCGGGACGCCGGTTCTTGGGCACGACACCGAGCGCGACGATCTTGACCAGCAGGTCGATGATGTAGATCGAGGTCCCCCAGACGCCCGCCACTGTCATGCGCCTCAGCATGCACCCTCATCGCTCGTGTGGGAATCTTCTGACATGGTCCGACTCTTCCCTGCCGCCCGCCGCGCCATCGCCGCCGAGGAGGCCTCGCCGCCGGTGTGGGCGGTCGACATCGCCCATCAGCGCGACCAGGCCCGCGCGCTGGCCGCGGCCGAGGCGAAGGAGGAGGTCGCGGAGGTCGCCGGCATCGACGCCGACGGCGTTCCGTGCCGGCTCTACACCCCCGAGGACGTACGCGAGGGGCTGATCGTCCACCTCCACGGCGGCGGCTTCGTCTTCAACGACGTCGAGGTCCACGACACCGCGTGCCGGCGGCTGGCGAACCGCAGCAGGCTGCGGGTGCTGTCGGTCGACTACCGCAGGCCCCCTGAGCACCCCTATCCGGCGGCGCCCGACGACGTCGACACGGTCATCAAGTGGCTGGGCAACGACCCGTCGCTGAGCGCGCTGCCGGCCTACGTCCACGGTGACAGCGCCGGCGGCAACCTCGCCCTCGTCGCCGCGTTGCGCAACCCCGGCACGTTCGCCGCGATGGCGCTGGTCTACCCCTTCCTCGACCCGTCGATGAGCACCCCGGGCTACACGCTGAAGGGCGGCTGGAACGAGGAGGCCGCCTGGTACTGGAAGCAGTACGCCGCGAGCGAAGCAGATCTGCGCAACCCCGACCTGGGCCCCTATCTCGCCGCCGACCAGGAGCTTCGCAACCTCCCGCCGACGCTGATCGTCAGCGCCGAGGGCGACATCCTGACCGACGAGAACGAGGACTTCGCGCTCCGGCTGGCCGATCTCGGGGTCGAGGTGGTCGCGTTCCGTGCCGTCGGGCAGATCCACGGCTTCTGGCGCCACGGGAAGACGTTCCCCGCCGCCGAGTCCGTGATGGCGATGACCGCCGCCTTCTTGAACCAGCACGGTTTCAACGGGCGCCGATGACGGAGCCCTACGACGTCACCGAGACCCGGGCCGCCTACGACACGGTCTCCAAGGCGTATGCCGAGATCGTCGATCCGACGATCACCGAGACCTCCTTCGACGCCGGGGTCCTCGACACCTTCGCCGCCTACGTACGCAACGACGGTGGCGGGCTCGTCGGTGACATCGGCTGCGGGCCGGGGAGGGTGACCGCCTATCTGGCCGAGCGGGGGCTCGACGTCTTCGGGGTCGACCTGTCGACGGGCATGATCGCGCAGGCCACGGAGCGCCATCCCGACCTCAGGTTCGAGGTCGGCGACATGGAGCACCTTCCGCTGCGCGACGGGGAGCTCGCCGGCGTACTGGCCTGGTACTCGCTCATCCACACCCCACCCACGCGCCGGCCCGCGGTCATCGCCGAGCTCGCCCGCGTGACCCGGCGCGGGGGCCGGTTCGTGACCGCGTTCCAGGTCGGCGACGAGCACGTCCGCCACATCGGCGCCTACGGCCACGACGTCACCTTCGACGGCTACCGGCTCCCCGTCGAGGCGACCAGCGCGCTGCTCGAGGAGGCGGGGTTCGAGGTCACCGCGACCGTGGTCCGCTCCGCGGAGGACTGGGAGCGCACGCCGCAGGCCTATCTCGTCGCGCGCCGGCGCTGACGACGATAGGTTGCGCGCATGACGCAGCAGCCCTACCACGTACCCCGCTTCTTCCTCCGCCAGAAGGTCACGCCCTTCACCAACAAATACGTGGCCCAGGCCGCGAACCCCGACGGCTCGGAGGGGCAGGTGCTCGCCTTCGCGCAGCAGAAGCGGCTGGCGTTCAAGGAGCAGGTGACCTTCTACGCCGACGAGTCGAAGTCGCAGGCCGTCTTCGCCTTCAAGGCGCGTGCGGTGATGGACCTCAACGCCGGCTACGACATCACCGACCCGAGCGGCGCGGCGCTGGGCTTCTTCCGCAAGGACTTCGGCAAGAGCCTGTTCCGCTCGACCTTCCACATCGAGGGTCCTGGGTACGCCGGCACCGGGCAGGAGCGCAACCAGCTGGTCGCCATCCTGCGGCGCTTCTCCGAGGCCGACTTCCTGCCGATCCACTTCGACTATGTGTCCGCCGAGGGGCAGCCGCTGCTCTCGGTCGAGCGTCGCTGGGCGTTGCGTGACAAGTACACCGTCACCGTCCAGGACCCGCGCGTCGACTTCCGCGTCGCCGCCGCCGTCGCGGTCGCCATGGACGCGTTGATGCAGCGCTGAGTCCGTTCCGCCGCGACAAGGTAACGAACATGTGTCGATCCTGGGCGTGACGCCGGCCGTCCGAACGGCATCGGCCGAGACCTAGTCTGCCCAGGTCATCCCGGGAATGCCGGAGGGGAGCAACCGGCTTCAGGACGCACTGATCGGCGATCGGCGGCCGTTGAGATGTCGGCGAGGACGTCATACGGTCACGAGGTCTTAGCTCGATGCGCGGACTACGTCGGCGCGTCGAGACGCCCGATCGAAAGGTTTCAACACCATGCGACTGCGCACAAGAGGCTCACGCGCACTCTTTGCCACGCTGGCAGCCGGGACCCTGCTCCTCTCCGGCTGTGGCGGCGACGATGACGGTGCCAGCGGAGGAGAGGGCGGCAAAACCATCACGATCGCCATCGCCGGCGAGAAGCCGTACTCCTACATGGAGGATGGCGAGCCGACAGGCGCCACCGTTGCGCTCCACAAGGAGATCTTCACCAACCTCGGCTACGAGAACGTCGAGGCCGAGGTGGTGGAGTGGGACGGTCTGATTCCGGGTCTGAACGCAGGCCGCTACGACGTGGTCAGCGCCGGGATGTCGATCCTGCCGGAGCGCTGTGAGCAGGCATCCTTCGGCGATCCGGAGATCATGTACACCACGGCGTTCGCTGTTCCGAAGGGCAACCCCGACGGCCTGGAGAGCATGCAGGACGTCGCCGACTCCGACGTGCGGCTCGCCGTCATCAACGGTGCCATCGAGCAGGGCTACGCCGAGAAGCTCGGCATCGACGGCGTGACCACGGTGAACTCCGCCGAGGACGGCTACGCCGCAGTCCAGAACGGCCAGGCCGATGCCTTCGCGCTGACCGGGATCTCGGTCCGTACGTGGGTCGAGGAGAACCCGGACGCCGGTCTGGAGGCGACTGACTCCTTCGAGGCGGTCGTCGACGACGTGGTCCAGGTCGGTGCCGGTGCCACCGTCTTCCGCGAGAAGGACTCCAAGCTGCGGGAGGACTACAACAAGGAGCTCGAGAAGGTCACTGGTTCGACCGAGGCGTACGAGAGCGTGCTCGGCGAGTTCGGCTTCACCGACGCCGAGCGTCCGCCGGAGAACATCACCACCGACATGCTCTGCGACGGAGAGCTGCCGACGGTGGACGAGTACGAGTCGACGAGCTGACCGAACGCCTTGTCTGATCTCTTCCAAGCAGTAACCGACTACAGCCCCTACCTCTGGGAAGGTGTCCAGGTGACCCTGGCCCTCTCCGGAGGAGGGGCGGTCGTCGCGCTCGTCGTAGCCGTGACCCTGGGGTTGTGCGCGATCAGCCCCTTCGTTGTGCTGAGGGTGGGGTCGCGAGTCGTCGTGGAGTTCTTCCGCGGCACCTCGCTGGTGGTCCAGCTGTTCTTCCTCTTCTACGTCTTCCCGCTCTTCGGGATCGACCTTCCCGGAATGTGGTGCGGCATCATCGGTCTGGGCCTCAACTACGGCGCCTACGGCTCCGAGGTGGTTCGCGGCTCGCTCAACGCCGTGGCCAAGGTTCAGTGGGAGTCCACCACAGCACTTTCGATGTCGTGGTCGATGGCGGTACGACGGGTGATCTGGCCGCAGGCCTGGGGGCTGATGCTGCCCGGTCTCAACAACCTGATGGTGATGCTGGTCAAGGGCACCGCAGTGGCGTTGTTGATCGGTCTGCACGACCTCACCTACTGGGTCGAGGTGATGCGTAAGGATCCCGAGGTAGGCCTCTGGATCGCCTATGGCGTCGGCTTCCTTCTCTACTACCTGGTCGCGCTCGGCTGCTCCAGCGGCCTGCGGTTGCTCGAACGTCGCGCGCAGCGACGCCTCGGGCTCGCCCCGAGCAAGACCCGGACGACGCGCGCGACAGCAGAGGCGGTGGCCTGATGGAGTTCGACCTCGAGTTTGCGCTGGAGGCCGTGGGGCCGTTGCTCATGGCGTTCCTCCAGGTGACCCTCGTGGTCACGGTGGCCGGCTCGGTCATCGCGGCCCTGCTGGGTCTGATCTGGGCGGTCGGCCAGCGAGAGCTGCCGACGCCGATCCGGATGGTGCTCACCTGGGTGCTCGACGTGATCCGAATGACGCCGTTGCCGCTGCAGCTGCTGTTCGCGGTGGCGATCTTCATCTCGTTCGACGGGTATCGGAGGTTTCCCGAGACCGACGTCGAGACCATCGGGATGATCCTCGGGGTCGCGGTCTTCTCGGTTCACTACTCCACCTACATGGCGGAGTCGTACCGCGCCGGGATCGAATCGATCGGTCGTGGGCAGTGGGAGGCGGCCACAGCGCTCTCGTTGCCGCGGATTCGGGTCTGGCGAGCGGTGATCATCCCGCAGGCGCTGCGGGCCACGCTGCCGTCGCTGGGCAACTGGGCGATCGCGATGTTCAAGGACACCCCGTTCCTGCTCGTCATCCTGGTCCCCGAGATGGTCGCCAAGGCCAAACAGCTGGGCGGGGCCTCCTACCAATACACCGAGGTCTTCACCGTCGCCGGCCTGATCTTCCTCGCGGCCAGCTACCCCACGGCCGTCCTGATGCGAAAGTTGGAGAAGAAGCTTGTCTACTGAGCCCACCAGCCCGGGCACGTCGCCCGGGGACCAGCCACGGATCGTGATGGAGGACGTGGCCAAGAGGTTCGGCAAGAACACCGTCCTGGACGGGCTGAACTTCACCGTGGAACGCGGCGAACGTGTCACCTTGATCGGTCCGAGCGGGTCCGGGAAGACCACCATCCTTCGGCTGCTGATGACGCTGGAGGAACTGAGCGGCGGTTACATCTACGTCGACGGTGACCCGCTGACCTACGCCAAGAGGGGCAACCGCCGGGTGAAGCTGCCGAACAAGGAGGTCACCCGGATCCGCAAGCGGATCGGGATGGTCTTCCAGCAGTTCAACCTGTTCCCCAACATGACGGTGTGCGAGAACATCATCGAGGCACCGGTGCACGTGCTCGGCCAGTCCAAGGAGGAGGCCCGGGCCAAGGCGGTCGATCTGCTCGACCAGGTCGGTCTCCGCGACAAGATCGATGCCCACCCGAGCAGTCTCTCGGGCGGTCAGCAGCAGCGCGTCGCGATCGCGCGCGCACTTGCGATGGAGCCGGAGATCCTGCTGCTCGACGAGGTCACCTCTGCGCTCGACCCGGAGCTGGTCGGCGACGTGCTCGAGGTGCTGCGCGAGGTGGCCAGGGAGACCGACATCACGATGCTGCTGGTGACCCACGAGATGCAGTTCGCCCAGGACGTCTCCCACCGGGTCCTGATGTTCGACGAAGGTCGCGTCATCGAAGAGGCCAAGCCTGAGGTCATGTTCAACAACCCGGAGCACGAGCGGACCAAGCAGTTCCTGCAAGCGATCCTCTGACCAAGCTGTCCTCTGACCAAGCTGTCCTCTGACAGGCTCGACTCAGCTCGACGTGGCGTCCAAGTGCGGGCGGACCAGGTCGAGGAGCTTGCTGTGGGTGGCGGCGTCGGACGCGGCGATCATCCCGCGGCCGGTGTGGATCGGGTCGCCGCTGAGGTCGGTGACGACGCAGCCGGCGGCCTGGCACAGCGCGATGCCGGCGGTGAAGTGGACGCTTCCCTCGAGATAACCGTCGGTGACGTACGCCGCCCGCCGGCCCGCCGCGACCCAGGCGACCGCGAGGGTGGAGGACATCACCCTCGGGCCGAACTCGGCGCGTAGGCGCGGGTCGGCCACGAGCTGCCCGCCGACGAACGGCCGGTCGAGCGGCCCGTCGGACTGGATGTCGACCAGGCGGGTGCGCGGGGTCGGGTAGAGGGCGGCGTCGCCGCCGCCCCGCCGCAGCCAGGCACCGGTGGTCGAGCCTGTCGAGACCCCGTCGGTCCAGAAGATCTCCTCGCTGATCGGGTCCGCCGAGACCGCTGTCTCGACGCCGTCGGGCGTCACCAGCGCGACGTTCACCGCGGCGAGCGGGGTCTGGGCGGCGTAGTTGAGGGTGCCGCAGAGCGGGTCGACCAGCCATCGTCGCTCGCTGCTTCCGGTCCTGCCGGTCTCCTCGCCCTCGAAGGCGTCGTCGGGACGGTAGGTCGCGATGGTCTCCCGGATCGCCTTCTCCGAGGCGAGGTCGGCCTCGGTGGCGAAGTCTGTCGGAGACTTGTCGAAATGGCTCAGGTCGGTGCCATACATCTCCCGCACGACCACCGCCCCCGCCGTCGCCGCCGCGATCGCGACGGCCGAGTCCGGGAACGCCGCGCGGAAGGCGTCGACCGCCGGGTCCGGGGAAACCTCGGGGTCGTCGCCGATGAAGACCGCGACCACCTCGGCCTCGGGATCCGCTGTCAGCGCGGGCAGGAGCTCGTCGCGCCATCGCCACAGGTTGGGGTGGTCATATCCGACGTACGCCTCTGCCGGGGCGAGCAGCTCGATCGCCCGCTCGAGCTCCTGCCGGGTCAGCCGGTACGCCGCCGTCCCACCCGCGTGCCCGACGACCGTCGCCATCACGACCGCCGGGAGGCGGTGGCCGTAGGCGTTGACCAGCGGAAAATGCTCCGCTGTCGGCGTGGACGCGGTCGACGGTACGAGGCCTACGCCGTGCGCCGCTGGGGGTGCCCAGCCCTCGATCGCGCTCTCGAACCTTGCTCTTGCCGCCAGGATCTCGTCCATGGTCTTCCATCGGTCCACGCGGGGGAATCTATCGGCTGGGTTCGGTCTGAGAGGCCGTTTGGCGAGACCTTCCGCTCGCGGTGGTCTCCTGTCGAGCCGCCGTCTCGCTGGTCGAGACCCCGCCTCGCTGGTCGAGACCACGCCCCGCTGGTCGAGACCTCGCCCCCGCTGGTCGAGCCGCCGGAGCCGCTAGGCGGAGGCGTGTCGAGACCAACACAGTTCCCTGCCGGGAACGTCTCACCCGAAGGCTGGTCAGGGCCGCCGACCCGACTTCGAGGGTCTTCTCGAGGAACCCCGGAGTAAAGGACGGCCTTCGGCCGCCGGCGTCGCCGGCCGCTTCGCGGTCCTTGACACCGGGCTCCCTCGAGAAAGATTTGGCTGGCTATCGGGGCGGCGGCCCGGGTGTGGTGCAGCGGATTCTTGCTTCGGAACGGTGATGCGCGTGGGGTGGCAGGGGTGGCCCTTCGGGCCACTTAGCGTCCACAAGTCTGACGTCGTTCGCTCACCGCGAAAATCGGCTTTGACCTGCACAGATAGGTGTTCAAAAAGCCCTGGTCGGAGTAGAATCAGAGGCACTACGACACGCCTTGAAGGGAGGTGACAGCCATGAGTATCGACCACTGGGGCACCAGTCCTGGAGACCTCGTCTCGTCGGCTCTTGCTGCCATCGAAACCTCCCTTCCAACAGCTGCTCGCGATGGACCCGACCTACTGGCGCACCAGCCAGAAGAAGGACTACCTCGCGAAAGCGGAGAAGCTCCAAGCCCAGCAGGCCGCGTTGACGCTGCGAGTGCTCGCTGCCTCAGGGGACATCGCGGAAGAGACCGGCGACAAGGACGCCTCGGCGTGGATGCGCGCCGAGCTGCTGGTCGACAAAGGTGTCGCGCGGTCGCAGATCAAGCTCGCCAATGCGGTGGCGAAGTATGAGTTGGTTGCTGCCGGCCTCGCCGAGGGTGTCGTGTCCGAGGTGAAGGCTCGAGTGATCGCTAAGGCGCTCGACAAGGTCAAGACCGACCCGGTCGCCTCCAGTGAGGACCTGGTCCTGGCCGAGAAGCTGTTGGTCGACTACGCGACCCAGATGACCGCCAAGGAACTGCGGATCATCGGTAAGCGGATCCTGGCCGAGGTCGACCCCGCCCGGTTCGAGGAAGCAGAAGCCAAAGCCCTCCTTGCTGAAGAGGAACGTGCTCAGCAGAAGACCGCGTTGCGGGTGTGGGACAACGGCGATGGAACCGTCGGGTTCGAAGGGGTCCTCCCGACATCGATCGGGATGAGGTTCAAGAAGCAGGTCGAGGCCTGGGCCCAGCCCCGTAAGCAGCAGCTGGTCGAGAAGGGTGCGCCCCTGCCGCCGTGGGAGCGGCTGATGGGCCAGGGCTTCGCCCGGCTGATCGAGACCATCGACCCGACCACCCTGCCCAGGCACGGCGGCGACGCGACCGTGATCAACGTGGTGATCTCGCTCGAGGAGCTCCGCAAAGAGCTCGGTACCGCCACCTTGGGCTACGACGAGACCAACGGCACCACCATCACCGCCGCCGAGGCCCGGAGGATGGCATGCAACGCCACCATCATCCCCTGGGTCCTCGGTGGTGACAGTGAGGTGCTGGACATGGGCCGGGCCAGCAGGGTCTTCCTGCCGGTCCAGCGTAAAGCGCTGCGGTTGCAGCAGAAGTGCTGCCAGGCCGAGGGGTGTGACATGCCACCGGAGTGGTGCGATGCCCATCATTTCAAAGCCTGGGCTGCGGGCGGGAAGACGGATCTGAAGGACGGGGTCCTGTTGTGTCCGCACCATCATCGTCTGGCGCACAGCCCTGCCTACGTTCATGAGCGGTTGCCCGACGGCACCGTCCGGTTCACCCGCCGGCCCTAAATCGGGCGCGTCGAGACCACCCCGCCACGGCCATCCGGCCAAGACCCCGCCTGCGCGGGGCACTTTCGCCTGCCCTGTGCAAGCGGTGGCTCCGCTTGCGTCATCGAGGTGGGCCTGGGTGACGTCGCGTCAAGGGTTCGGATCTCGTCGACGCCATCAGCCGGAGCGTGAAATGATTTACGCCCTCCTGTCATCGCCCTCCTGCCATGGCCCACCGCGGCCATGACTCCTCGGGCCCTGGCCGCCCGTACGGCCTGATTCTCCTGAGCCGGCGGAGCTTCCCCACGCGTGCGGATCTTTCCCCAGTCCAACGCAACTTCCCCACGCTCCGGAGGGTGGGGAAATTGCGTTGGGGTGGGGGACGGTGCGAAGCATTGGGGAAACCCCGTCCTGTGGGTCGTCCGCCGGTTCAGGCGGCCTTGTGAACGATTCACAAGGTGTCATCGGCTAGTACAGCGCCCGCGCAGATCTCCCTTGGTAGGACCGGCCACCCCGGACCCCAAGCCCGTACGCGACCCGAACTCGCTGCGCCATACCCCGCCGCCGATCCGATATACAGCCAAAATTCTCGCCGGATCACGGTGTCAAGGATCGCCGCAGGCGACCGGCGAAGCCGGCGGCCGAAGGCCGTCATCTCGACAAGATCGATACATCGCCTTGACTCCGGGATTCGGCGTGAACACACACCATCCAATACAGGGTCGGCGGCCCCAACCCAACAAACAAGAGCAGCATGTGACACCCCCAATCACCGACACCCCACGTGCTTGACTGCGCGCATGTCGGACCCCCATGACGTGAAGCCGCCGATCAGCATGCTGTGGGAGTCAACTGATCCGGCCGCCGCGCTGACGGATCGGTTCGGATTCGCATCGGCGGACGGTGCGGTGGACTGGCTGAACGGCGTACTCGCCGATCACTGGGGGCTCCGGGTTGAGGCCTGCGAGCGGCTGGTCATCAGCGACGCCAACTGTTTGGCGTGGCTCGTCGTCGACGGGCGGCGGATGATCGCCAAGTGGTCGATGCGTCAGTCGGTGTTCGCTCGCCTCGCGGCGATCGCACGGCTCACATCGTGGCTCGACGAACGTGGGGTGCCGGTCTCGGCTCCGCTGCCAGCGACGGACGGCAGGGTCCAGGTCGAGGTCGATGGTTTCTCGCTCGGCCTGCAGAACGTGGTCGACGGAGACCTGTTGGACATCGCCGACCCTGCGCAGGTGCAGGCGGCGGGGGAGATGCTCGCGACGATGCATGCAGCGATGGCCGACTACCCGGACGCGATCCCCACCGAGGAGCCGAAGGCCCCGCGTACGCAGCTGGTCGGCAACGACTTCAGATCGGCCAACATCCTGTGGGCGGACGGCAGGATCGCGGCGGTCCTGGATCTGGAGGAGGCCGGGTACCGGCGGCGGATGGATGACCTCGCCCGAGCGGCGGTGCTCCTCGGGACTCGCTATCACGGCTGGTCACCGACACCGGCCGACGTGCGTGGGGCGTTCGTCGCGGCGTACGAGTCGGTTCTGCCGCTGAGCCAGGACGATGCCGTAGTGTTCGAGGACGTGATCGAGGCGTACCTGACGGGGATGACGTGGTCAGGATGACCGAGGGGCCGACGCTCAGTCGTCGACGGCCTCGACGCCACGTCGGACGATGAGCGGGTCGGGGGTGCCGATGATGTCGGGGTCCTTGTCGTCGTAGTCGTGGTTGGCGAGGAAGTGGCGCATCGCGTTGAGCCGGGCGCGCTTCTTGTCGTTGGACTTGATGGTGGTCCAGGGTGCCCAGTCGGTGTCGGTGCGGCGGAACATCTCCTCCTTGGCAGCGGTGTAGGAGTCCCACCTCTCCAGCGACTGCACGTCGATCGGGGAGAGCTTCCACTGTCGCACCGGGTCGATCTGGCGGATGATGAAGCGGGTCCGCTGCTCCGAGCGGGCGACCGAGAACCAGAACTTGGTGAGCGTGATGCCGGAGTCGACGAGCATCTGCTCGAAGAGCGGCACCTGGTGCATGAACTGCTCGTACTCCTCGTCGGAGGCGAAGCCCATCACCCGCTCGACGCCGGCGCGGTTGTACCAGGATCGGTCGAAGAGGACCATCTCGCCGGCGGTGGGCAGATGCTGGACGTAGCGCTGGAAGAACCACTGCTGCGACTCGCGGTCGGACGGCTTGGACAGCGCCACCGTGCGGGCGTAGCGGGGGTTGAGGTGCTCCATGAACCGCTTGATCGTGCCGCCCTTGCCGGCCGCGTCCCGGCCTTCGAAGATCAGCACGTGCTTCCCGCCGACGCGGTCGTTCCAGCGCTGGAACTTCAGCAGCTCCACCTGGAGAAGGTACTTCTGCTCGTCGTAGACCTCGCGTGCGATCCGCTCGTTGTAGGGGTAGTTCTCGCGCCACGTGTCGACTGCACGGCCGGCCGGGTCCAGGAGCACCGGGTCGTCGTCGTGGTCCTCACCGATCGTGTGGCCCTCGGTGATCAGGTTGTCGATGTACTCGCGGAATTCCTGGGACATGGCACGAAACGTAGGTATCCGAGGTGAACGCGAGGTAGCGCCCGGGCCGCGCACGAGCACAGCCCCCGCGGTTCGTGGGGGAGGCCAGGTGCGCCGTACCCTTGGTAGACGATGAACCCCCGGACCGTCTACCTGGACCACGCCGCCACCACGCCCATGGCCCCGGCGGCGATCGAGGCGATGACCGCGGAGCTGGCGCTGGTCGGCAACGCGAGCTCGCTGCACGCATCGGGGCGCCGTGCCCGACGGATGCTGGAGGAGTCCCGCGAACGGATCGCCGCGGCGCTCGGCTCCCGTCCTGGCGAGGTCGTCTTCACCTCCGGCGGCACCGAGGCCGACAACCTGGCCCTCAAGGGCGCCTTCTGGGCCCGGCGCGGCCAGGACCCCGCACGCACCCGGATCCTGTCCTCCACCGTCGAGCACCACGCCGTGCTCGACCCGCTGCACTGGCTGGAGACGACCGAAGGTGCCGAGGTCGAGCTCGTCGGCTGCGACGCCACCGGTCGTCTCGACCTGGCCGCGATGAGAGAGGCGATCGAACGCGACCCGGCCTCGGTCGCGGTCATCTCGGTGATGTGGGCCAACAACGAGGTCGGCACGCTCCAGCCCGTCCCTGAGATCGCTGCGATCGCCTCCGAGTACGGGATCCCGGTCCACACCGACGCCGTCCAGGCGGTCGGCGCGGTGCCGGTCGACTTCGCGTCCAGCGGTGTCGACGCGCTCTCCCTGACGGGCCACAAGCTCGGCGGCCCGGTCGGCGCGGGCGCGCTGGTCGTGCGCCGCGAGCTCGAGCTGACCGCGCTGGTCCACGGCGGCGGCCAGGAGCGAGACGTACGCAGCGGCACCCACGCGACCGCGGCCATCGCCGGCTTCGCGGCGGCCGTCGAGCTCGCGGTCAAGGAGCAGGAGGCGTACGCGATCCGGGTCGGTGAGCTGCGCGACCGACTGGTCGAGCAGGTGCTCGCCACGGTGCCGGACACGCATCTGAACGGTCCGCCGCTGGGCCGCGACCGGCTGCCCAACAACGCCCAGATCGCGTTCCCCGGCTGCGAGGGCGACTCGCTGCTGATGCTGCTCGACGCCGCCGGGGTCGAGTGCTCGACCGGTGCGGCGTGCTCTGCCGGCGTACCTCAGGCCTCTCACGTGCTCCTCGCGATGGGCCAGACCGACGAGCAGGCGCGCTCCTCGCTGCGCTTCTCGCTCGGCCACACGACCACCGCCGAGGACGTGGACCGGCTTGGCGCGGCGATCGGACCTGCCGTCGAGCGCGGCCGCGCGGCGGGGCTGCAGCGCTGATGGGAACCGGGATGAGAGTCGTCGCCGCCATGTCCGGGGGAGTGGACTCCGCCGTCGCCGCCGCACGCGCGAAGGAAGCGGGCCACGACGTCACCGGCGTCCACCTGGCGCTCTCGCGCAACCCGGCCTCCTACCGCTCCGGCGCGCGCGGGTGCTGCACGATCGAGGACTCCAACGACGCCCGCCGTGCCGCCGATGTGATCGGCATCCCGTTCTACGTCTGGGACCTCTCCGACCGCTTCCACGACGACGTGGTCGAGGACTTCATGTCGGAGTACTCCGAGGGACGCACACCCAACCCGTGCCTGCGCTGCAACGAGAAGATCAAGTTCGCCGCCGTGCTCGACCGCGCGCTCGCGCTCGGCTTCGACGCGGTCGCGACCGGCCACTACGCGACGCTCCGCAAGAGCGACGACGGGCTGGTCGAGCTGCATCGTGCCGTCGACGGCGGCAAGGACCAGTCCTATGTCCTCGGCGTGCTCGACCAGGCTCAGCTCGAGCACTCGATGTTCCCTCTGGGGGATACGCCCAAGCCGCTGGTGCGCGAGGAGGCGGCCCGTCGCGGTCTCCTCGTCGCCGACAAGCCCGACTCCCATGACATCTGCTTCGTCGCCGACGGCGACAACGCCGGCTGGCTGCGCGAGAAGCTCGGTGACCGGGCGCCCAACCAGTCCGGGCCGATCGTCGACGAGTCCGGCGACGTCCTGGGCGAGCACCAGGGGACGTACGCCTACACGATCGGGCAGCGCAAGGGCCTCCGCCTCGGCAAGCCCGCGCCCGACGGGAAGCCCCGGTTCGTGCTCGACATCGAGCCCGTCTCCGGCACCGTCACCGTCGGCCCTAGGGAGCACCTGGCCGTCGACGGGCTCTCCGGTATCCGCCCGCGCTGGGCCGGCCGCGCGCCCGAAGGGGAGCTGGAGGGCACGGTCCAGCTGCGCGCCCACGGCGACGAGCATCGGGCCCGGGTGACCGTCACCGGCGATGACGTCGAGATCGAGCTGCTCGACCCGGCCTACGGCATCGCGCCGGGCCAGGCCGCGGTCATCTACGACGGCACCCGTGTCGTCGGCTCGGCCACCATCTCCTCGACCCGGCGGGTGGCTCTCGCATGAGAGCGACCGGAGTCGGCTCCATGCCTAGCCAAGACAACGGGCAGAGCAACTACGCCGAGGCCTGCCGCGTCGTGCTCGGTGAGCTCACCGATCTCCCTCATCTGCCCGAGCTGCCCGCGCGCGGCGCGATCGCGAACATGACCGGCCGGGCGCTGGCGGTCCTCGACGGGCTCGACGCCGATCTCCAGCCTGCGGGCTGGAGACTGACCGGCACCTCCGGCTCGGCCGGGATCGACCATCGGCGCGCCCGGAGCCTGCTCGCCCAGGATCTCGACACCGTCGAGGAGCTGATCCAGGACTCCGCGCTCACCGCCGGGGGCGGCGTGTTCAAGATCCAGGTCGCCGGGCCGTGGACCCTGGCGGCCACCGTCGAGCGACCGCGCGGCGACAAGATCCTCGCCGACCACGGTGCCCGGCGCGATCTGGCGCAGGCGCTGGCCGAGGGCGTGCGCAACCACGTCCGGGACGTACGCCGCCGCCTGCCCGGCGCGGACACCCTGATCGTCCAGGTCGACGAGCCCGCGCTGAGCGCCGTGCTCAAGGCCCAGGTGCCGACCGCCTCCGGGTTCGGCAGGCACCGCAGCATCGACCTTCCCGAGGCCTCCCAGGCGCTGGAGTGGGTGCTGGCCGCGATCACCGAGGAGGGCGCGACCCCCTGGGTGCACTCCTGCGCGCCCGAGACGCCGCTGGACCTGATCCGCAAGGCCGGCGCGAAGGGACTCAGCGTCGACCTGGCCCAGCTCACCGCCGGTGACCACGACGACCTGGCCACGGCCCTGGAGGCCGGCGACACGGTCGCGCTCGGCGTGGCTCCCGCGCTCGCGCCGACGAGCACCGCGCTCACCGACAAGGCGGTCACCGAGACCGTAGAGCGCTGGCTCGACATGCTCGGGCTGGACGCTGCGTACGACATCGTGCTGACGCCCACGTGCGGCCTCGCCGGTGCCGATGGGCGATGGGCGCGCACGGTGTTGCGGATCCTCACCGAGAGCGCACGGAACCTAGCGTAGATTTCGCTCATGCTACGACGAGGGACGGCTCTGCTGGCGGCGGCTCTTCTGCTCGCAGGCTGCGGGAGCAGCGCGACCGAGGCAGACGACGGTGCCGCGGAGAAGCCCAGTCCGGCGCCGTCGGTGAGCATCGACCCGGCTGACCTGAAGCCTGGCGACCGACCCGCGACGCCCGAGGCGCTGGCGGCGATCACGCTCCAGCACGTGTCCGTCGAGCCGGAGGCCTTCGACGGTGGCGATCGCTACTTCGAGCAGGACGACGTCGGCACCGTACTCCTGTGGGGAGGCGACCGCTCGCTGGAGGTCAAGGCCGGGCCGGTCGACGACGACCTGCTCTCGACCTGGTGCCGCGACGGGATGTCGGGCTGCGTCGAGGTGAAGACCGAGAACGGCGCCGCCACGGTCGGCTGGGATCTCGCCACCGACGACGGCACTTCCGGTCAGCTGATGGTCTCCCACCGAGCCGCAGGGGAGGAGCGCCGGGCCGCTTACCTCGGCGAGGAGATCACCGAGGATCCTCGCAAGCTCGACCTCGAGGTGGACGTGGACGACCTCGTTGCTCTGGTGACCGACCCGCGCCTCGGCACCAAGACGACCGTGAAGATGACGAAGGCGCAGGTCAGCGGCTTTCCTTCGGCCGGCGCCAACGGTGGCGGCGAGGTCGCGCTGACCGCCGGGGCGATCGCGGCCGGCCTCCTCGAGACCGAGGAGTACGCCGATCTCGACTCCTTCGAGAAGGCCGACGCCTCGGCCTACGGCAAGGGCGCCTTCGGCGTCGTCGGCACCCGCCCCGACGGCAGCACCGTCACCGCCGTCCACGCCCCGAACCTGTCGGCGGGTCAGCGGAAGTGCCCCAAGACGCTCACCTGCTCGAAGGGCGACACCGACGGCTATGACGGCTGGATCGAGGGATCAGCCGAGACCGTCCGCTGCCACGAGGCGGAGGGAGAGCGCGCCGCATTCTGCGCCGTCGTACGCGAGCAGGCGCCGGCGCCGTTCCCCGAGGACGATCTCGACCCGGTCCTCTCCGGCCTCGAGGCGGCGCTGGAGACGCTGTGGCCGACGGCTCCGGCCGAGAGCGTGCGCCGCGGTGAGTCGCTGGTCGGCTGACCGTCGTCAGCGCCTGGCGATCCGCTGGCCCTCGTAGGCCTGACGCTCGCTCGGCGGAGCGAACGACTCCGGCGGACGGGGCTGGCGATGAGCTGGCTGCTGCGCAGCCGCGGGTTGCGGGTCCAGATGCTGGGGAGTCGGCTGACGGCGGCTCGGCTGACGCGGACCCGGCTGGCGTGGCTCCGGTTGGCGAGGCTCCGGCGGGCGCGGTCGCTGCATACGCTGGGGCGGCTGCTGGTCCGCGGACAGTCGGCGCGGGAGCGGGGCCTCGTCTCGGTGCTGGGCCTGGTGCTGGGCCTGGTGCTGGGCCTGGGGTCGCGGCTGGCGGTGCGGGTGGACCGGGTAAGGCGCCGATGCCTGGCGGGGGTCCGGCGGATAGCGCGGAGGTGCCTGGGCAAAGCTCGGGTCGTCCCACTCCTGGTCGCGCTTGCGACGTCCGGCGAGCAGGGCGACCGCACTGGCCGTCAGGGCCAGGACGATCATGGTGGCGACGATGATCCAGGTGAGCATGCCGACACCGCCGTCGTCCCCGGTCGGAGTCGCCTTCGTGACGGCCGCTGTCGCCGGGGCGCAGCCGCTCTCGACGCACTCGCCGTCGCTGGGGGTGCCGGTCACGACGAACCTGATGCCGCGGTCGACCGAGCCCTGGAAGGTGAGGGTGTGCTCGCCGAGGCCGATGTCCTTGGGCAGCCGGCCCGACCACTTCGCGACGCCGCGGCCGTTGGCCTTGACATCGGTCGAGAGGACCAGTGGGGTCGAGTAGACGACGACCTTGATGCCGGTCTCGTTGGGTTTGAAGCCTGAGGCCTCCGCATGGATCACGTCGTCGGCGTCGACGGAGGCTTCGCCCAGGCCGGTGAGGTCCAGGCCCCTCGTCGTCGGCGGCTCCTCCGGCGCGGACCACGGCTTCTCCGACGCCTTCTTCTTCGGCTTCCGGTCCGCGTCGGCCCCGTCGGCAGGGTCGCCATCGGTAACACGCCCCGAGGACGTGCCACCGCCGGTGCCCGACCCCGAGTCGGAACCTGAGCCCGACTCCGACCCCGAGCCCGAACCGGAGCTTGACCCCGGACCTCCGGTGCTGGCCGAGGGTTCCTCGGGGGTCGGTGAGCTCTCGGGCTCGGCGAGCGCGTCGAAGTCGAACGGGACGCTCGCGTGCGCCGAGTCGGAGTTGTCGTAGCGGTCGCGACCCTCGCCGCGCATCGTCATGATCTGGTAGTTCGTGCCGGGGTCGAGCATGGCGACCTGAGCGGCGTCGAGGGTGAACCGGTAGGTCCAGTCGTCGGGGTCCTCCGGGTTGATCAGCACCGACTTGACGAACGTGTTCCGGGTGCCCGAGCCGGAGTAGCCCACCGGGTTGAGCGCGATCTCGATGCCCGGACTCCTGCCGCCGTAGTCAGTGCCGTGGACGTCGAGCACGACGCCGCTACGGGACTGCGAGACGATCGAGACCTCGACCTCGGGGTCGGAGAAGAGGCCGCCCAGGCCGAGCGCAGGGGCGGCGCCGAGAGGCGTCAGCAGGAGGGCGAGCGCTGCCAACAGCGTCACCGCGAGCCGAGAAAACACTGCAGACCTCACAAGGCGGTCTCTTGGGGGCAAGTTGTCGGCCCGCCTCAGCCGATGCGGCAGGAAGATAGCTCGCTTTACTCCGCATCGTGACCCGCGTCACCCAGGTGTTGACGGCTTGCGTCGATATTGAGGGGGTTGAGTGTCGTTTGGGCTGATGAAACGCCGAAAACGCCCCGACGGGTATGCCGTGCACATTCCGGCTCGGCAAGGTCGGAAGTTGTCGGTGGGACGAGGCAAGATGGTGCCCGTGAACGATGACGTGACCGCCGAGGCCGGGGCCGAGCAGAAGACAGAGCACCAGGAGCTCGCCGAGCAGATCGAGGACGCTCGCTACCGCTACTACGTGCTCGACGACCCGACGCTCTCCGATGCCGAGTTCGACCAGCTGTGGCGTCGGATCAACGAGCTCGAGGAGCAGTTCCCCGAGCTGCGTACGCCCGACTCGCCGACTCAGAAGGTCGGCGGCACGTTCTCGACGGAGTTCACCGCGGTCGACCACCTGCAGCGGATGGAGTCGCTCGACAACGCTTTTTCGTTCGAGGAGCTCGCCGGCTGGCACGCCCGGATCGCCAAGGACGGCGCCGCTCAGGCCGAGCTGCTGTGCGAGCTCAAGGTCGACGGGCTGGCCATCAACCTGCTCTACGAGAAGGGCCGCCTGGTCCGGGCGCTGACCCGCGGCGACGGCCGCACGGGTGAGGACGTCACCCCGAACGTACGCACCATCAGGTCGATCCCGCACCGGCTGACCGGCACCGAGGAGTTCCCGGTGCCCGATCTGGTCGAGGTGCGTGGTGAGGTCTTCCTCTCCAACGAGGCCTTCGACAAGCTCAACGCCTCCCTGGTCGACGCGGGCAAGCCGATGTTCGCCAACCCACGCAACTCCGCGGCCGGATCGCTGCGGCAGAAGGACCCGCGGGTGACCGCGACCCGCGAGCTCGGCATGGTCTGTCACGGCATCGGCGCCCGGGAGGGTTTCCAGCCGGTCGCCCAGTCGCATGCGTACGACGCGCTGAAGGCCTGGGGGCTGCCCACCTCGGATCGGGTCAAGGTGCTCAAGACCCTTGCCGAGGTCGAGGAGTTCATCAGCTACTTCGGTGAGCACCGCCACGACGTCACCGAGCACGAGATCGACGGCGTCGTGATCAAGGTCGACGCCATCTCGCTGCAGCGCCGGCTGGGCTCCACCTCCCGCGCGCCGCGCTGGGCGATCGCCTTCAAGTATCCGCCCGAGGAGGTCAACGCCAAGCTGCTCGCCATCGACGTCGGCGTCGGCCGCACCGGCCGGGTCACGCCCTTCGGCGTCATGGAGCCCACCAAGGTCGCGGGGTCGACCGTCGAGCGAGCGACGCTGCACAACGCCCACGAGGTCAAGCGTAAGGACGTACGCCCCGGCGACACGATCATCCTCCGCAAGGCCGGCGACGTCATCCCCGAGATCCTCGGACCGGTGCTGCCGCTGCGGCCCGAAGGGCTGCCCGAGTGGGTGATGCCCACCGAGTGCCCCGCGTGCGGCACCACGCTCGCCGAGCAGAAGGAGGGTGACAAGGACCTGCGCTGCCCCAACCACCGCGGCTGCCCGGCACAGGTGCGGGAGCGGGTCTTCTTCGCCTCCGGGCGAGGCGCCTTCGACATCGAGGGGATGGGCTACGAGGCGGCCGACGCGCTGCTGGCCTCCGAGGTGATCACCAACGAGGGCGACATCTTCGCGCTCGACGAGGCCAAGCTGGCGACCACCGCCTTCTTCACCCGCACGGCGAAGAAGGCCGAGAAGGAGGCCGGCGCCGGCGACCGGGTCCTCAACGCCAACGCCGTGGGCCTGCTGCGCAACCTCGAGGAGCGCAAGCAGGTCCCGCTGTGGCGGGTGCTGGTCGCGCTGTCGATCCGTCACGTCGGCCCGTCCGCGGCCCGGGCGCTGGCCACCGAGTTCGGCTCGCTCGACGCCATCTGGGCCGCCTCCCAGGAGGAGCTCGCCGCCACCGAGGGCGTCGGCGGGATCATCGCCGAGGCCATCGTCGAGTGGCGCCAGGTCGACTGGCACCAGGAGATCGTCGAGAAGTGGCGTACGGCCGGGGTCTCCCTCGCCGACGAGCGCGACGAGTCCGTCGCCCGCACCCTCGAGGGCCTGACCATCGTGGTCACCGGGTCCCTGGAGGACTTCTCGCGTGACGGCGCCAAGGAGGCGATCATCGCGCGCGGCGGCAAGGCGGCCGGCTCGGTCTCCAAGAAGACCGACTACGTCGTGGTGGGTGAGAGCGCCGGCTCCAAGGCGGCCAAGGCCGAGGAGCTGGGCCTCCCAATCCTGACAGAGGAGGCGTTCAAAGAACTCCTGGAAAACGGCCCCGCCGAGACGTCAGTTTCTGACGCCGAGTAGTCAGTTCTGGAGATCGAGACGTCAGTTGCTGACGTCGAGAGGTCGGGGTCGTCTGGACTTGGTGAGGCGATACCCCCCATAGTGTCGAGCCGTGCTCGATGCTCTTCCCCCACTTCTCACGGTCGCCGCGGTCCTGCTGGTCCCGGCGACCGTGCTGCTGTTCACGATCCGTACGCCTCGAGCGGGGTCGCTCTCCTCGGCCACGGCGATGCTCGCAGCGGCCCTCACCGCGATGGCCGCCCTCGGGGTCAGCCTGCTGCTCGGCCACAATGCCCTCTGGGCCGCGATCGGGGGCGCTGTCCTCGGCGCTTCGCTCCTGGCCTGGCTGCCCGCGGCGCGGGACTGGGACGTACGCGGCCTGGTCACCTGGGCGCTGACCATCGACGTCGGGCTTCTCTACCTCGCCTACATCGGGCTGTGGACCGTCACCGTCCACCCTGGCGTCTGGACGACGACGCTGTCGAGCATCCTGTGGCTGCTGGAGCTCTTCGTCTTCGTGATCGGTGTGGGCTACCTGTGGGAGATGGTCGACGTGCTCGCCCGGCGCCGCTGGCGCGGGTGGCCGGTGCGTGGCGAGCACCACCCGGGCTGGGGCCGGCCGTTCGTGAGCCTGCACGTTCCGACCCACAACGAGCCGCCTGAGATGGTCATCGAGACGCTTCAGCGGATGCTCGAGCTGGACTACGACGCGTACGAGATCCTGGTCATCGACAACAACACCGACGACCCCGCGATGTGGCGCCCGGTGCAGGACTTCTGCGAGCAGTACGACGGGGTCACCTTCATCCACCTGGCGAACTGGCCCGGGTTCAAGTCCGGGGCGCTCAACTACGCACTGACCCGGATGAGCCCGCGCACCGAGGTCATCGGGATCGTCGACGCCGACTACCACGTCGCCCCCGATTTCCTGTCCCACAACGCCCCGCTCTTCAGCGACGAGTCGGTGGCCTTCGTGCAGACGCCGCAGGACTACCGGGACTGGGACGTCTCGCCCTACTTCCGCCGTCTCTACCACTCCTACGGCTACTTCTTCGACGTCAGCCAGGTCTCCCGCAACGAGCGCAACGGAGCCATCTTCGGCGGCACCATGGGACTGATCCGGGCCTCCGCCCTGGTCCGTTCCGGCGGCTGGGACGAGTGGTGCATCACCGAGGACGCCGAGCTGTCGTTGCGGCTGCTGAAGATGGGCTACAACGGGATGCACGTCGACCGCTCCTACGGTCACGGGGTGATGCCGCTGACCTTCGAGACGCTCAAGAAGCAGCGGTTCAGGTGGTGCTTCGGTGGCATCCAGATCCTGCGGATGCACTGGCGTTCGCTCCTGCCGGGACGTCGCACCGAGGAGAACCAGATGACCCTGGCGCAGCGCTGGGCCTATCTCGTCGGTGGGCTGCAGTGGTTCGGTGACCTCGCCGGAGCCCTGTTCACCTTCTTTCTGGTCTCGGGCGCTCTCGATCTGATGCTGGGTGGGGGACTGGTCGTGCGCCGCCTATCGGGACTCCTCCTGTTCGCCACCGTCACGCTGGTGTTCTTCGGGGTGGCCCGCTCGATCGCGATGGTCCGCCTGCGAAGCGACGCCTCCTGGCGCGACGCGCTCGGTGCCGTCGGACTGTGGCTGGCGCTGGGAGCGACCGTCGCGCGGGCGTCCTGGCTCGGACTGGTCTCGCGGGAGGGAACGTTCCTGCGTACGCCGAAGATCAAGGGGAAGCCGCGGCTGCGTGACGTGTTGCGGGGCAACCTGGTGGAGACGGTCGCCGCGGCGGTCTGCCTGGCCATGGCGGTCCTGGTCGGGGTAGGCGGCGGCGCGACCGGCATGGCGATAGCGGCCCTGCTCGGCTTCCAGGGAGTCGGCTATGCACTGGCTCCGATCAACAGCTGGGCAGCGATACGCAGCGATCTGCCGGCCGACCTCCGCCGGCGCCGCGAGCGGATCTGGGCATGGAGCGCGGCGGCGCCCGCTGCCCGGCGTGGTGGATTGGTGCTGGCCTTCAGCTCGGTGATGCTTGCCGGGATGGTCGCCCTCGCGGCACCGGTCGGCAGCCCGGACGTACCCGAGGTCGGTGACGTGCATGGTGCGCTGGAGGAGAAGCCCCGCGTCGCGAAGGACGAACCGGATCCTCTGCCGAGCCAGGCGCCGGCGGCCACCGTAGAGCCGGCGCCGACACCTCGAAGCGTGCCGAGCCCGGCCGCCAGCACGCCCAGCGGTCGGCCGACCCGGACCGCCGATCCCACCACGTCCACCGAGCCGTCGCCGTCGACCCGTCCCACTCAGGCTGCCGACCCGACACCAGCCACGTCCGCCCGGCCCGGTGCTGGCGGCAGGCCGACGGACAAGCCGAAGGGCAAGCCGTCCAACGGCGGTGGCCAGAACTAGTGGCGCCTCCTAGAAGTTCCTGGATGCTTGGCGTCGTCAGGGTGCGTGCCATGGCGGCGTGAAGCGCCGAGGAACTTCCGGGACGCGCCAATCTCGAACAATGTCAGTCACCGACAATCCTGCTTGGCGACACCGTCGGCCACCGAGGTGAGAGTTGCGCCCGCGGACACCTAGGATGTGCGCATGCCAGAAATCACCCGCGACGAGGTCGCGCACCTGGCCGACCTCGCCCGCATCGACCTGAGCGACGCCGAGCTCGATCACCTTGCCCCGCAGCTTCAGGTGATCCTCGAGTCCGTCGCCTCGATCCAGGGGCTTGCCGGCGATGACGTGCCTGCCACCTCCCACCCGCTTCCGATGACCAACGTCTTCCGTGAGGACGTCGTGACCCCGAGCCTGACGCCGGAGCAGGCGCTCTCCGGCGCGCCGAGTGTCGAGGAGCAGCGCTTCGCGGTGCCGCGGATCCTGGGGGACGAGCAGTGAGCGAGCGTCAGCGAGCGAACCATGAGGCCGTCATCGCGCTGCCTCCGTACGCTTCACCTGTTCTCACGGAGGTAGCGCGATGAGTGACCTCATTCTGAAGTCGGCCGCAGAGCTGGCCGACTCTCTCGCTGCCGGCGAGACCACCTCGGTCGAGCTGACCCAGGTCCACCTCGACCGGATCGCCGCGGTCGACGGCGACGTCCACGCCTTCCTCCACATCGACGCCGAGGGCGCGCTGTCGCAGGCCGCCGCCTCCGACGCGCGCCGGGCCAACGGTGACGCGCTGCACGCTCTCGACGGCGTGCCGATCGCGGTCAAGGACGTGCTGACCACCATTGGCCTGCCGACGACCTGCGGCTCCAAGATGCTCGAAGGCTGGGTCCCGCCCTACGACGCGACCGTGGTCAAGAAGATCAAGGACGCCGGCCTGCCGATCCTCGGCAAGACCAACATGGACGAGTTCGCGATGGGCTCCTCCACTGAGCACTCCGCCTACGGCCCGACCAGGAACCCGTGGAAGCTCGACCGGATCCCCGGCGGCTCGGGCGGTGGCTCGGCGGCCGCCGTCGCTGCGTACGAGGCACCGCTGGCGCTCGGCACCGACACCGGTGGCTCGATCCGCCAGCCGGGCGCGGTCACCGGCACCGTCGGCGTGAAGCCGACCTACGGCTCCGTGTCGCGCTACGGCCTCGTTGCGCTGGCCAACTCGCTGGACCAGGTCGGCCCCGTGACCCGCACCGTCCTCGACAGCGCCCTGCTGCACGAGCTGATCGGCGGCCACGACCCGCTCGACTCCACGTCCACGACCACCCCGGTGACCGGGCTCGTCGACGCCGCCCGTGCCGGCGCGACCGGTGACCTCAAGGGTCTCAAGGTCGGCGTCATCAAGGAGTTGGCGGGCGAGGGCTGGGCCCCCGACGTCATGCGCAAGTTCAACGAGTCGGTCGACCTGCTCACCAAGCTGGGCGCCGACGTCGTGGAGGTCTCCACGCCGAGCTTCGAGCACGCGATGGCCGCCTACTACCTGATCCTGCCGGCGGAGTGCTCCTCCAACCTGGCGAAGTTCGACGCGATGCGCTACGGCCTGCGGGTCACCCCCGACGGGTCGCCGTCCGCCGAGGACGTGATGAAGGCGTCCCGCGACGCCGGCTTCGGCGACGAGGTCAAGCGCCGCATCATCCTCGGCACCTACGCGCTCTCGAGCGGCTACTACGACGCCTACTACGGCCAGGCGCAGAAGATCCGCACGCTGATCATCGAGGACTTCAAGGAGGCCTTCGAGCAGGTCGACGTGCTGGTCTCGCCGACGTCCCCGTCGACCGCGTTCCCCCTGGGCGCGAAGCTCGACGACCCGCTCGCGATGTACATGCAGGACCTGGCCACCATCCCGGCCAACCTCGCCGGCACACCTGGCATCTCCATCCCGGCCGGGGTCTCCGACGTGGACGGGCTGCCCGTCGGCGTACAGCTCCTCGCGCCGGTCCTGGAGGACGCCCGTCTCTACCGCGTCGGTGCTGCCCTCGAGGGCGCCATCGGTCCGGTGCTCTCGATCGACAAGCTGGAGGTGGCCCGATGACCGAGACTCTTGTCCCGTTCGACGAGGTGCTGGAGAAGTACGACCCGGCGATGGGCCTGGAGGTCCACGTCGAGCTCAACACCAACACCAAGATGTTCTGCGGCTGCCCGGCGACGTTCGGCGGCGAGCCCAACTCCCAGGTCTGCCCGACCTGCCTCGGCCTGCCCGGCTCGATGCCGGTCGTGAACGCCAAGGCAGTGGAGAGCGCGATCCGGATCGGGCTCGCGCTCAACGGCAAGATCGCGGAGTGGTGCCGGTTCGCCCGGAAGAACTACTTCTACCCGGACATGCCGAAGAACTTCCAGACCTCGCAGTACGACGAGCCGATCGTCTACGACGGCTACCTCGACGTCGAGGTGGAGGGGGAGACCTACCGGGTCGAGATCGAGCGCGCCCACATGGAGGAGGACACCGGCAAGACCACCCACATCGGTGGTGCGACCGGCCGCATCCACGGCGCCGACTACTCGCTGGTCGACTACAACCGCGCGGGCATCCCCCTGATCGAGATCGTCACGCGTCCGATCCTTGGCGCCGGCGCCAAGGCGCCGCAGGTGGCGAAGGCCTACGTCGCCGCGCTGCGAGAGATCCTGCTGGGCCTGGGCGTCTCCGACGTACGCATGGACCAGGGCTCGATGCGCTGCGACGTCAACCTGTCGCTGGCCCCGAAGGGGTCCGGGACGTTGGGAACGCGCACCGAGACGAAGAACGTCAACTCGCTGCGCTCGGTCGAGCGGGCCGTACGTTTCGAGATGTCGCGCCACGCCGGGATCCTCGACGCGGGGGAGGCGATCTTCCAGGAGACCCGCCACTTCCACGAGGACACCGGCACCACCTCGGCAGGCCGCGCGAAGTCGGACGCCGACGACTACCGCTACTTCCCCGAGCCCGACCTGGTCCCGGTCGCGCCGTCGCGTGAGTGGGTCGAGGAGCTGCGCGCGAGCCTGCCGGAGCGCACCGCCGACAAGCGGGCCCGCCTGCAGGTCGAGTGGGGATACTCCGAGCTGGAGATGCGGGACGTCTGGGCCGCCGGCGCGCTGTCGCTGATCGAGGCGACGGTCGCCGAAGGAGCCTCCGCACAGACCGCCCGTAAGTGGTGGATGGCCGAGCTCTCCCGCAGCGCCAACGACCGGGGCGTCGAGCTCGCCGAGCTCGGTGTCACCCCGGTGCAGGTCGCCGAGGTGCAGAAGCTGGTCGACGCCAAGACCTTGACCGACAAGCTTGCTCGCCAGGTCTTCGAGGGTCTTCTCGCAGGTGAGGGCACGGTCTCCGAGATCATCGACGCCCGCGGTCTCGCCGTGGTCTCCGACGACGGTGCGCTCGGTGCCGCGGTCGACGAGGCCATCGCCTCCCAGCCGGCGGTCGCCGAGAAGATCCGCGGCGGCAACCAGGCCGCGGCCGGTGCGCTCATCGGCGCGGTCATGAAGGCGACCGGTGGCAAGGCCGACGCCAAGCGTGTCCGCGAGCTGATCCTGGAGAAGCTCGCCTGATCTCAGGCCGAGTCGGCTCGTCCTGACGACAATTCCCGCCGAGTCGGCGCGTCATGACGCGCCGACTCGGCGTCGGTTTTGGTCAGGATGAGCCGACTCGGCGATGGGTGGCACTGGCAGACTGTCCTGAATGACCGAGCCCTTCCGTATTGCCCTGCTCATCGACGCGGACAATGCTCCCGCGTCCAAGATCGACGCGATCCTCAACGACCTGGCCGAGTACGGCGAGGTGACGATCCGCCGGGCCTACGGCAACTGGACCAAGTCCGAGCTCAAGAGCTGGATCGGGGAGCTGCACGACGCCGCGATCCGGCCGATGCAGCAGTTCGACCTGACCGCCCACAAGAACGCCTCCGACATGGCGCTCGCGATCGACGCGGTCGAGCTGCTCCATGCGGCGATCCCCGACGCGTTCGCCCTGGTCTCCTCCGACTCCGACTTCACCCCGCTGGTCCACTACCTGCGGGAGAAGGGCCGCGCGGTCTACGGCTACGGCCGGGAGAAGACACCGGCGCCGTTCAAGAGCGCCTGCACCCGGTTCACCGTCGTGGAGAAGCTCGGCGACACCGAGGAGGTGGCCGAGACCGAGGCCGGCGTAGCCCCTGCCCGCAAGCAGGCAGCCGCCGCGACCACGGGCCAGGTGCTGAAGCGCAACGCCAGGCTGATCCAGCTGCTGCGCAACTCCATCGCCGCGGCCGCCGACGACGACGGCTGGGCCCTGGTCGGCACCGTCGTCTCCCGCATCCGCAACCAGTCCTCCGAGGACCCGCGCAACTACGGCTACGCCACCTGGACCAAGCTGATCAAGGCGATCGACCTGTTCGAGCTCAAGGACGAGGGCACCTCGGCGATCGCGGTCAGCGACAGGCGCACCAAGCGCTGATCGGCGCCTGGCGCCGGCCGGACGAAACCTTCCGGCGCCCCAGGGCATCTGACAGGGTGACCCCACCGAAAGGGACACCGACGATGACCCGATCATCACCCACCGACGAGGACTTCGCCGCCCTCGTACATGCCTGCTGGCCCAGGCTCTACCGGACCGCCTACCTCATCCTCGGCAACGCGGCGGAGGCCGAGGACCTCGTGCAGACCGCGTTGGCGCGCACCTTCGCGAACTGGCACCGGGTGCGCAGCCTGGACGCCGCGCCCGCCTATGCCCGAACGACGATGATGAACGTCGCCGCCTCCTGGTTCCGCAAGAAGGGCTGGCGCAACGAGCGGCCGACGGCGACGCTTCCGGAGACCGTGGTCGAGGGCGAGGACCTGACCGACCGGCATCTGCTGCGCGAGGCGCTGGCCGTTCTGCCGCCCAGGCAGCGCGCGATGGTCGTGCTGCGCTACTACGAAGACCTCTCCGTCGCCGAGGTCGCGAACACGCTCGGCATCACCACCGGTGGTGTCAAGAGCCAGACCTCCGCCGCGCTGCGCCGGCTCCGCGCCGTGCTGGGCGACGACCTACTCCCGGAAAAGAGCCAGTCATGAACGACCGGATCCACGATCTCCTCGTCCGTGAGGCCGACGGCCTCGACATCCCCGCTCCGCCCACCTCGGCGATCCTCGGCGCGTACAAGACCGCCCGCCGTCGTCGGCGGATAGCCACCGGTCTCGGAGCGGTGGCGGCGGCGACGGTGCTCGGGTTCGTCGCCAACTTCGCAGCCGGTGCCGTGATGAGCGACAGCGCATCCGACCAGTTCGCGGGGACCGGCGGCGCGCGTGGCGAGGAGGTGGCGTACGCCCAGATCGCCGGCTACCTCGACACCGAAGGCAGGTTCCACGAGATCGACGTGCCGGCAGCGGGCCCCACCGGGGTCTCGTCGCTCAGCTACAGCTCCGAAGGTGTGGTGGCGACCCACGAGAACGAGGACGCGTTCGCGGCCTACTCGCTGGTCGCGCCGGACGGTTCGGTCGGCGAAGCGGCGATCGACCCGGTGACGGACGGTGCCGGCTCGGCGAGTGCCCCGGATGAGCCTTATCTGGTCGTTGTCCGGTTGATCCAAGGCAAGGTGACGGTCGTGGTGCACGATCTGGCCGCCGACAGGGAGGTGGCGCGCGTCGCGGTGGCCGACTCCGCCTATCCCGGTGAGAAGTACCACCAGTTCCAGGTCTCCTACGCCGCCGGCCGGGCCTACGTCCGCGAGCTCGGCGGCGACACCGGCACCAACGGTCCTTGGTACGTGGTCGACTGGCGTTCTGGAGAGGTACGGCAGGCTCCGGAGCTCGCCGATGCGATCTCTGTCGAGGGCGGCCGCGCCGTTCTCGCACCCGGTGGGGATGAGACCGCGCCGCGAGAGATCGTGGACCTCGCCAGCGGCGAGTCCGTCCTCGACATCCCCCGACAGTCCGCGCCGGTCGAGGTGAGGCTTGCGCCTGATGGCCGCCACGCTCTGGTCATGACCTGGCTGGACGGGGGCACCGAGGTCGAGATGCACGAACTGGCCACCGGCGAGCGTCACCGGCTCCCGGAGCTGAGCTCGCCCGCGTGGAGCGAGGGGAGCGACATCGCCTTCCAGATCGACCGCGACGGCACGCTGGTCGCCTGCGACCTGTCCGGGCAATGTGACAGGACGAAGATCGATCTGCCCAACGCGAGCTCGATCGCCGTCGAGCTTCCGGGCACGATGGGCTACGAGTTCTGAGTCGGAGCTGATGCCGGGATGCCTCGTCCGGAGCGCATCCCGGCATCAGCTGCGTCTACTCCGTTCTCGTCGCCGACCCTCTTCTTCGGGCGGGCGCAGTTGATCCCTCTGGGCACCGACCCATTCAGGTGCTTCAGCGCGGCCTTGAAGTCGCGACAGCGCTCGGCGTCCTCGGCCTTGTTGCGGGGATAGCCGATCGCCTCGTTGACCTTGCCCATGTCGAGGGCGTCGGCGAGCGGGTTGATGTCGCGGGCGACGGTCCAGTACCACCGCGAGATCGGCGCGCTGTGGTCCAGCGACCTGGCCAGCTCGGGTCGGCGGCGCAGGTCGATCCCGAAGTAGGTGCCGGCGTCGGCGTAGTTCGCCTCGCCGGTCAGCTGGATGTAGCCGCGGCCGGTGAACTTCCGCTTGTCGCCTGCCTTGGCGTCGTGGTGGAAGGAGCTCTCGTTGGCGAGCGTTGTCAGGTAGGCCGCCTGCCGATAGGCCGTGGTGATCTGGGCATCGGCCATCGCGCGGTTGAGGCTCGGTAGCCCGGTCTCCACGGTCCGCCGGTCGCCGACCTTCTCGCCGAACATGGCGACGAGATCGACGTACGTGACCGATGGCTGGGCCGGTTCGGCCCCGGCTGGGGTGGTCGGGACGAGGGCGAGAAGGGTGGCCGAGATCGATGCTGCGACAAGGCCGAGAATCCTGTGGCGCATGGGGACAGAGTGACTGCTGGACCGGCGATCCCGCAAGCAGCGCCCGCCGGGCATAGGATTGCCCCCGAATCAGCAGAGCCTCAATCAACACACGCCGTGGTGGGGGAAGCCGGTCGAACTCCGGCGCTGACCCGCAACCGTAGGCCCAGGACTCCGAGGTGTCTTGAGCGAGCCGGAGCACCCGCCGACGGACGTACTGACCTGACGCTGTCGTGGAACGCAGCGGGTCGGCCTCGTGCCTTCCCGACGAACAGCGCGGAAGGAACCATGAAGAAGACCGTCATCGGCGGGATCGCCGCCGCCCTCGCTCTCACCTCGCTCGCCGGCTGCGGCGAGAAGACCATCGAGGAGGGGGAGAAGAGCACCTACGACGCCAAGGTGTCCACCTCGGTGGCCGACTGGCTCGTCGCCCAGGCGCCGGAGGGTGTGGCACGCAACGCTCAGTACGGCACCGACGACTTCGGGCTCAGCGCCGACATCGGGATCGCGCTGGCGGAGATCGGCGGCTACGACGAGGAGATCGCGACGATCACCGACGCCGTGATGAAGAGCAAGGCTGCCTACACCTCGCCCGGCTTCGGCACCGTCACCTCGGCCGGCGCCACCGCGAAGGCGCTCGTCCTCCAGCAGAACGTCGACGTCTCCGATCCCGGCCTGCTCACGCAGCTCGAGGGCACGGTCGCCGAGAACGGCCGCATCGCCGACAAGCTCGACCCCAAGAACAAGAAGGCGGCCGACTACTCCAACACCATCGGCCAGTCGTACGCCGTGTGGGCATTGACCAACGCCGAGAGCAAGAAGGCCGCGGCCGCGGCGGAGTTCCTGGCCGGGCAGCAGTGCGAGGAGGGCTGGTTCCGGGTCACGTTCACAGCCGACCCCGCTGCCGCCGACCAGACCTGCGACGGTGACCCGAAGGCCGTCCCGGACGCTGACGCGACCGCGTTCGCGCTGATCGCCCTGTCGTCGGTGGCCAGCCCGGAGGCGGAGAAGGCCGTCCAGTCGGGCGCGGGCTGGCTGAAGGAGACGCAGGCCGAGGACGGCTCACTGAAGGCAGCCACCGGGAACGTCGCCAACTCCAACACCACCGGCCTGGCCGGGTGGGCCTTCGGGCGTGCCGGCGAGACCGCTGCCGCCGAGAAGGCGGCGGCCTGGGTCGCGGACCACGTCGTGACCTGCGGTGACGACGCCGGGGCGGTGGCCTACGACGACGCCGCGCTGACCGAGGGCAACACCAATGGGCTGACGAAGGAGTCCGAGGGGATGTACCGCCTCGCGGCCGCACAGGCGCTGCCGTCGCTGGTCTTCCTGCCCAAGGACGCGACCGCGAAGAGCTCGTGCTGATTCTGCGTTCTACAGCGGTGGCCTTGGCGATCCTCGCCGGGGCCACCGCACCCATCTCATCCCCAGCCGCGTCCTCAGCCGCGACCCCCGCGGAGCCGTGCGCGGGCGTGACCGTCGTCGTCGAGCCCAATGCCTTGGGCGGCGGCCCAGAAGTCGCCTGCGTGCAGCCGGAGGAGGGCGACACCGGTGCCGATCTCTTCGAGAAGGCGGGACATCCGCTCACGTTCGTGACCTCGATGCCGAGCGTCGTCTGCCGCGTCGCGGGCCGGCCGGAGGAGGCGGGCTGCGCCCAGATGCCGCCCGCTGACGCCTACTGGTCGCTGTGGATCACCGACGACTCGGGAGCCTGGAGCTACGCCACCAGAAATGTTACCGAAATAGGCGTGACCTCCGGGCAGGGTGTTGCGTTCACGTGGATAGACGACAATGTCGTTACCGCTCCGGCGACGGTGCTTGGGGATGCTGTGGGGGCGCCCTCAAGCCCGTCGCCGGAGTCATCTCCGGAGGACTCGACAGGCGCGACCACCGAGCCGAGCCCGAGCGCCGACCCCGAGCCGCTGCCCATCTGGGTCGCCCCGATCGGAATCCTCGGCCTCTTCGCTCTCGCCGGTGCTGTGTGGTGGCGCCGGAGATGAGTGACCTCGACGCGGTGTGCTGCCAGAGGTGCGCCATGGTGCACCTCTGGCAGCACGGGGAGGGGGTTCGATGAGCGCGCTGCTGGTCGCGCGTCTGCCGCGTGATCTGCACCCGGTCGCCTGGTGGGTGTGGGCGATCGGCTTGGCTGCGTACGCCTCCTTCACCACCAACCCGCTGTTGCTCCTGCTCCTGGTCGGGGTGGTCTCGGTCGTTGTCGCCGCGCGGCGCGGGGACCAGCCGTGGGCGCGGTCCTTCCGGCTCTACGTCGGCCTCGCGCTGTTCATCGTCGCGACCCGGGTGCTCTTCCGGGTGCTCCTGGGCGCCGTGCCGGGTCACGTGCTCATCGATCTGCCCGAGATCCCGCTGCCGGACTGGGTGCTGGGGATCAGGCTGCTCGGCCCGCTCACCCGCGAGGCGCTGCTGGCAGGCCTCTACGACGGGATGCGGCTGGGAGCGATCGTGATCTGCGTCGGCGCGGCCAACGCGCTGGCGAACCCGAAGCGACTGCTCCGTTCGCTGCCGCCGGCTCTCTACGAGGTCGGCACCGCGGTCGTGGTCGCGGTGACCGTTCTGCCGCAGCTGGCTGAGTCGGTCCAACGGGTGCGCGCCGCGCAACGGCTGCGCTCCGGCGCGACAGGCAAGGTCAGGCGGCTGCGCCGTTTCCTCGTCCCGGTGCTCGAGGACGCCCTGGAGCGGTCGATGGCGCTGGCGGCCGGGATGGACACGCGCGGTTACGGACGCACGGCCGGGATCCCGGTCGTCACCAGGCGGATCACCTCGACGCTGATGCTGGTCTCCCTCGTCGGCCTCTGCGTCGGCGTCTACGCGGTGCTGGACGGCACCACACCCGGCTGGCTGGCCGCCACCATGCTGGTGCTCGGCGCGGGAGCCGCGGCCGGAGGGCTGAGGCTCGCCGGCCGCCGGGTGACGCGGACCGTCTACCGGCCCGACCGGTGGCGCTGGCCGGAGGTGGTGGTGGCGCTGAGCGGGGTCGCGGTCGGAGCGGCGGGCTGGTGGATCGCCCGCGACCAGGTCCCGATCGCCTATCCGGGGGTGAGCACCGTCCCGGGGGTCACGCTGACCGCGTTGGCAGGCGTGCTCATCGGACTGGTCCCGGTTGTCGCCGCACCGGTTCCGGCATCAATCGTCCAGGAGGAGGCACCCGCATGATCGAGCTGCGAAGGGTCACGTTCACCCCGCCGGACTCCTCCGAGCACGTGCTCAAGGATGTCGACCTCACCATCGAGGAGGGCGAGCTGCTGCTCGTCTCCGGCCCGACCGGGTCCGGGAAGTCGACGCTGCTCGGCGTCCTCGCCGGCCTGGTCCCGCGCTTCTCCGGCGGTGCGCTGGAGGGGGATCTCCTGCTCGACGGCACCTCGATCATCCGTACGCCGCCGCGCGAGCGCGCCGGGATCATCGGCTACGTCGGCCAGGACCCGGTGGCCGGCTTCGTCACGGACACGGTCGAGGAGGAGCTCGCCTACGGGATGGAACAGCTCGGGCTCGCGCCGGCGACCATGCGGCGCCGGGTCGAGGAGACCCTCGATCTGCTCGGGATCGCGGACCTGCGGCAGCGGTCGCTGCGTACGCTCTCGGGCGGGCAGCAGCAACGCGTCGCGATCGGGTCGGTGCTGACCACCCACCCGCGGTTCGTCGTGCTCGACGAGCCGACCTCCGCCCTCGACCCGACCGCCGCCGAGGACGTGCTCGCCACCATCACCCGGCTCGTCCACGACCTCGGCACCTCCGTCGTCGTCGCCGAGCACCGCCTCGAGCGGGTCGTGCCGTTCGCCGACCGGATCGCGCTCCTCGTCGGCGACGGTTCCGTCGCTGTCGGCGACCCCGCCGACATCCTGGAGACCTCACCCATCGTGCCGCCGCTCGTCGAGCTCGGACGCGAGCTCGGCTGGTCGCCGCTGCCGCTTACCGTGCGGGACGCGAGGCGGCGGGCGCGGGGCGTGGCGCTTGCTGACCGTGTTGGTCTCACTGAACCTGATCAGGCGGGGCCTCCGCCGAGCAGCTCCGGCGGCTCGACCAGCGCTTTCGTCGGTCGAGCCGCGAGCGCTAGCGAGCGTGTCGAGACCAACACAGTCACCCTGAGCGCCCGCTCGCTCACCGTCACCCGAGGCCGTACGCCGATCCTGCACGACGTCTCGATCGAGCTGCCCGCGGGACGGGTGACGGCGCTGATGGGACGCAACGGCTCGGGCAAGTCGACGCTGCTGTGGACGCTCCAGGGCACCCAGAAGCGGCTTGCCGGATCGGTGGACGTGGCCGGCAAGGATCCGGCGACCCTGGACCCCGACACCCGACGCACCCTTGTCGGGCTGCTTCCGCAGACCGCGGCCGACCTGCTCTACCTGGAGACGGTGGCCGAGGAGTGCGACGCGGGCGGCCCACGGACCCGGGAGATCCTGGACAGCCTGGTCCCCGGCATCCCCGACGACCAGCACCCACGCGACCTCTCCGAGGGCCAGCGCCTCGCGCTCGCACTGTCGCTGATCCTGAGCGCCGACCCGCCGGTCGTGCTCCTCGACGAGCCCACCCGTGGCCTCGACTACGCCGCCAAGCACGCGCTGGCCGAGATCCTTCGCGAGCTCACCGCTGCGGGCAAGGCGGTGCTGGTGGCGACTCACGACGTGGAGTTCGTCGCCGAGGCCGCCGATGATGTGGTGGTGCTCGCCGACGGCGAGGTGGTCTCCGCCGGCGACGTACGCAGCGTGACCGCCGAGTCGCCCGCGTTCGCGCCCCAGGTGAGCAAGGTCTTCGGCCCGGGCTGGCTGCACGTGCGCGAGATCGTCGAGGCAGTGGGCGAGGGATGATCCGGTTCTCGCCCCGCACTGCCGTGCTGCTCGCGATCATCTCCGTGGCGGGCCTGATGATGTTCGCCTGGCCGCTGCTGCTCCACGGCTACGAGCGCGTCCAGCCGCCGTTCATCTTCCTCGCGCTGCTGCCGCTGATGCTGGTGGTGCTGCTGAGCGAGCTCTCCGCGGGCGGGATCGACACCCGGATGATCGCGGTCCTGGGTGTGCTCAGCGCGATCGAGGCCGTCCTGCGCGCCGTCTCCGCCGGCACCGGCGGGGTGGAGCTGGTCTTCTTCATGCTGATCCTCGGCGGCCGCGTCTTCGGCCCTGCCTTCGGGTTCGTGCTGGGCTGCACGAGCCTGTTCGTCGCCGCGCTCGTCACCGCCGGCGTCGGGCCCTGGCTGCCCTACCAGATGCTCGGCGCCGCCTGGGTGGCGATGGGGGCCGGGCTCCTGCCGCGCGCGAGCGGCCGCACCGAGATCGGGCTGCTCGCGGCGTACGGGATCTTCGCCTCGTACGCCTATGGGCTCCTCCTCAACCTGCAGGGCTGGCCGCTGCTCACCGGAGTCACGGTGCCCGGGGGAAGCGGCAACCTGTCCTACGATCCCGGCGCCGCGCTCGGCGAGAACCTGGCGACGTTCCTGCGCTACACGCTGATCACGTCGACCAGCAGCTGGGACACGATGCGGGCGATCACCACCGCCATCGCGATCGCTCTCCTCGGGCCGGCAGTACTCGCCACCTTGCGACGGGTCGCCCGCCGGGCCACGGTCACCGGGGTGGTCTCGACGACCCCGACGAAGGGGTGAGGTCGGCCAGGTCAGGCGCGCTGGTGCTCGGCGACCCGGGCGAGGAAGGCCAGCAGCAGCTGGTGGACGCGGTCGGGCTGCTCCATCTGCACGAAGTGGGTGCCGTCGAGCTCGACGAAGGTGCCGTTCTTGACGCAGGCGGCGACCCGGGACATGTGGCGTGCGCCGGCGATGAGGTCTCGGGTGCCTGCGACCAGCACGACCGGCACCTTGATCCGGCGCGGTGAGACCGAACGGCGCTGAGAGGTGCTCAGCGCGAGGTGGAAGTACCACTCGACCGGGGTGGTCAGGAACTCCGCTAGCGCCGCCGCGGCGAGCTCTGGATCGGGGACCTTGCCGATCAGTCCGGCCTTCGAGAACACCTCGATCGCCCGAGGCCCGAGGTCGAGCCGGGTCGCCACTGGGGTGATGAGGGAGCCGGTGCGGCGCAGCACCTTCGAGGCGGTGCGGGTGAGGATCGCGGCGGCCGGGGCAGGCAGTCGCAGCGGCCCCAGCATCGACTTGAAGGTGTCGCCGGGCACGCCGGCGACACCGAAGACGCCGGAGACCCGTTCGGGATGGTCCGCGGCCAGCTCGAAGGCGGTGTTGACCCCGATCGACCAGCCCATCACGACCGGCCGGGAGAGAGCGAAGGCGTCCATCACCGACAACGCGTCCTCGGCGAAGTGTCTCGACGTGGTCTGCTCCGGGTCGGTGGGGCGCGCCGAGCCGGAGGTGCCGCGGTGCTGCCAGGAGACGACGCGTACGCCGCAGGAGGTGTGCAGCAGCGCCGGCCAGTTCCACGGGCTGGTGCCGAGCCCGTTGCACAGCAGCACCGTCGGCCCGTCGATGACTCCCTCGGGGTCGTTGGTCCAGGCGCGGATCAGCGTGCCGTCGTCGGAGAGCACGTCGCGGAACGCCACCGTGGACTCGGCGATCGCCTTCGGCATGGTCATGCCGTCGTTCGCTGACACTCGCTCATGCAGACATCTTCTCCGAAGCGAGCAGCCGGAGGAAGTGCTCGACCTCCTCGCGCTCGGCACGCCGGAGCAAAAGCTCCTCCTCGGCGGCCTTGGCGTTGTGCCGGGCGGCGAGCTGGGAAGCGACCGGCCAGGCGATCAGCAGCTGGATCGGGCGAAGGAAGGGGCCCGCCATCCGGCCGGCGGTGCGGGCAGCGAAGAGCACCGCGACCTGGGCAGCGGCGGCAGTGGACACAGGGGTGGTGGTGATGGACGACAACGGGGCAACTCCAGGACAGAGAGGACCGAGCAGAGAGAGGGAGAGTTGTCACCGAATTGTAGTGACTTGAACATTCAGAGTCAGTGACGTTCCGATGTCGCTTGTGTGAAACGCGGCACCTTGCGCTCTACGAGGTCACACCGGGGTCGACTCCGCCGGCACGTGGTGCTCGGGCTTCCCGGTCGTGGTCGCTCCCGCGGAGGCGACCACGACACAGGCGATGGCCAGCCACTGCAGGACCGAGAGCCCCTCGTGCAGGATCAGGATCGCTGCAAGCGCGCCGGCGGCCGGCTCCAGCGACATCAGGATCGCGTAGAGCCCCGACTTGATCGAACGTAGGGCAACGAGATCGAGGGAGTAGGGCACAACCGAGGACATCAGGCCCACCATCAGCCCCACCAGCCACACATGCGGAGACCCGAGCCCGTCGGCGTACGCCATCGCCGCAGGCGTCAGCGCGAGCGCCGCAACGGTGGATGCCAGGGCGAGCCCGTCGAGCCCTTCCCAGCGCGCTCCGGTCGCCTTCGACAGCACGATGTACGCAGCCCAGCAGGCCCCCGCGAGCAGGGCGAACAGCACGCCCGGGATCGAGATCCGGCCGGGCTCGACACCGAGCAGCACCACCCCTGCGGCCGCCAGCGCGACCCAGATCAGGTCCCGGGCCCGCCGGGAGGTGACCAGCGCGATCGTGAGCGGGCCGATGAACTCGATGGTGACCGCGATCCCGATCGGGAGTCGCGCGAAGGCCTGGTAGATCGCCCAGTTCATCAGCCCCAACGAGGCGCCGAACGCGAGCACGACCAGCCAGTCGCGGCGCGCGAGACCGCGGACCCGGGGCCGGGTGATCGCCAGCAGGATCAGCGCGGACAGCGACAGCCGCAGCCACACCATCGCCGTCGGGGTGACCTCGTCGAAGAGCGACTTGGCGAACGTCGCGCCGACCTGAACCGACGCGATCCCGATCAGGACCAGGACGACCGGGTGGGCCAGCCTCGTGCGGAGAGAGGATCTACCGTTCGAGAAGCGCTGAACCACCCGGTCAGTCTAGGGCCCGCAAAGGCCGCCTACTGCGCCGAGTCCGCCTGCGAGATGTTGGAGAGATTGACGGCCGCGTTGGCCTCCTCCGAGAGCCGGTCGGACCCGTGCGACCCGTCGTGCGGGATCGTCGCGTGCTCGAGGCGCTCGATGTGATCCTGCTCGTAGACCTCCGGCGGGATCGGCGTCGGTACGGTGGCGGTGATCTTCGACCCGTCGGACCGGACGCCGCCGTGCGGCTCCTCGTCGAGGTGGGTGCTGATCCGCAGCCCCTGGTCTGCGAGCGGCACGATGACCGGGGAGCCCTTGGAGACCACGAACTCCTCCCCGCGGACGCTGATCGGGATGTCGAACTCCTCGCCGGGGGTGTCCATGACGGTGAAGACGATCTGGTCGGCGGTCAGCGCGACCTGCATCCGGGTCGAGTGCCACTGGACCCGGAAGACCAGCGAGCCCCACTCCGCCGGCAGCCGAGGGTCGAAGGAGAGCTTGCCGTCGTAGTCGCGCATCCCGCCGAAGCCGAACGCGAGCCCGCCCCACACGCCGCCGGTGGAGGCGATGTGCATCCCGTCGACGGTGTTGCCGTGCATGTTGTGCAGGTCGACGTACAACGCGTCGTAGAAGTAGCGCAGCGCGTCGTCCTGGTAGCCCACCTCCGCCGCCATGATCGACTGCACGACCGCCGACAGCGTCGAGTCACCGGTGGTGATCGGGTCGTAGTACTCGAAGTCGGCCCGCTTCTCCGCAGGCGTGAACCGGTTGCCCTGCTGGAAGAGGGCGAGCACCACGTCGGTCTGCTTGAGCACCTGGAACCGGTAGATGACCAGCGGGTGGTAGTGCAGCAGCAGGGGGCGTACATCGTCGGGGGTGTTGGGCAGGTCCCACACCTCGCGGTCGAGGAAGTTGTCGTCCTGGGGGTGGATCCCCAGCCCCTCGTCGTAGGGGATGTGCATCGCGGCAGCGCAGCGACCCCACTCCTCGACCTCGTCCGGGGAGATGTCGAGCCGGCCCATGACCTGCGCGTGCTCACGCGGATGCTCCTTGCGGAGCATCTCCATGGTCTCGACGGCCTTCTCCAGGTTGTAGCGGGCCATCACGTTGGTGAACAGGTTGTTGTTGACCACCGTGGTGTACTCGTCCGGCCCGGTCACGCCGTGGATGTGGAAGGACGGCTCGCCGTTGTGGCGCCAGAAGCCGAGGTCTGCCCACATCCGAGAGGTCTCGACCAGGATGTCGACGCCCTCGCGGATGAGGTAGCCGGTGTCGCCGGTCGCGTAGACGTACTTCATCAGCGCGAAGGCGATGTCGGCGTCGATGTGCACCTGCGCGGTGCCGGCGGCGTAGTAGGCCGAGGCCTCCTGCCCGTTGATGGTGCGCCACGCGAACAGCGCGCCCTTCGCCGCCATCTCCAGCGCCCGCTGCCGGGCCGCCGGAAGCATGACCGAGCGGGCGTGCATCACGTTGCGGGCGACCTCGGGCTGGGTGTAGCAGAGGAACGGGATGACGTAGCACTCCGTGTCCCAGAAGTAGTGCCCTTCGTAGCCGGAGCCGGTGACCCCCTTGGCGGGCACGCCGAGCCCGTCGGTGCGGGCGGTCGCCTGGGCGAGCGAGAAGAGGTTGAACCGGATCGCCTGCTGGGCCGCTGCGATGTCCTCGGCGTCATCCTCGTCGGCGGCGGTGATCTCGACGTCGGCGGCCGACCAGAACTCGTCGTACCAGTTCCGCTGGTCGCGCTCCAGGTGGCTCGCACCCTGGCGGGTGGCCCGGTCGAGCGTACGTTCGCAGCGATCGGCGAGCTCGCGCACCGGCACCCCGCGGGAGGTGTGGTACGCCACCGTCTTCTGCACCCGCAGCGTGCTGCCCTCGGTCGCGTCGACCCGGAAGACGGTCTTGGCCAGATCGTCCTCGGCGCGAACGACGGTCTCGACCGGGTCCGGGGTGTCGAGCTGGTGGGCTGCGCTGACCGCGATCGTCATCCCGGAGTTGGCGCACCGGTAGCCGAGGGTCATCCGCTCCTCGTCGGCTTCCGACATCTGGGGGATCAGCACACGGGTGTCGAAGGAGGTCGACTTGCGCGGGTCCATGCCCTCGCCGAGCGCGGCTGACGGGACGTGATACTCGTCCTTCCCGTCCTGGCGGTTGAGCAGCTGGGAGGAGACCACGATCGGCGCCGAGCCGCTCAGCATGGTGATCTCCAGGGTCTGGATCGTGAGGTGACGCTGGGTCATCGACACCATCCGGGTCGAGTTGATCGCGACCCGCTTGCCCGAGGGCGTACGCCACACCAGGTGTCGCCGCAGCACGCCTGCGCGGAAGTCGAGCACCCGCTCGTACTCCTCCAGGTCGGAGGTGCCGAAGGTCAGCGGCTCGTCGTCGACATAGATCTTCATGATCTTGGCGTCGGGGGCGTTGACGATGGTCTGGCCGGTCTTGGCGAAGCCGTAGGCGTTCTCGGCGTGGAGGATCGGCCAGGTCTCGTGGAAGCCGTTGATGAAGGTGCCGTGTGCGTAGGTCGGGCGCCCCTCCTCCGGGGTGCCGCGCATGCCGAGATAGCCGTTGGCGACGCTGAAGATCGTCTCGGTCAGGCCGAGATCTTCGGGGGAGTAGCTGGTCTCCACCAGTCGCCACGGGTCGATGGGATAACGGGCCCGGTCCATCGGGTTCGGGCCGGCGTTGGTCTTCACTGCTGTGCTCCTCGAGCAGGATCAGGACTGTGTCCACTGGGTACAAGTTCAGCAAGGTCGGATACGACGAGATCGGCGCCGGCGGCCGTGAGGGTGTCGTGGCCTGCGCCGCGATCCACCCCGACGACGAGCGCGAAATCGCCTGCCCTGCCGGCGCGTACCCCGGAGACGGCGTCCTCCAGGACGACGGCCTCACCCGGGGTGGCTCCCAGGACCTTACCGGCGTAGACAAAGGTGTCCGGTGCAGGCTTGCCGGGCAGCCCCTGCTCATCTGCGACGGCTCCCGACACGACCGTCTCGAACCGGTCCAGGAGGCCGGCCGCCTTCAGCACGGTCGGCGCGTTGACCGACGAGGAGACGACGCCGAGCCGGACGTCGAGCGTGGCGAGGTGGTCCAGGAGCCGTACCGACCCGGGGTAGGCCTCCACGCCGTCGCGCTCGAGGACCAGGTTGAAGGCGTTGTTCTTCCGGTTGCCGAGACCACAGACGGTCTCCAGCTCCGGCGGGTCCGCCGGGGTGCCCTCGGGAAGCCGGATGTCACGGGAGGCGAGGAAGTCACGCACCCCGTCGTAGCGCGGTTTGCCGTCGACGTAGGCGAAGTAGTCCTGGTCGGTGTAGGCGGGCGCGCCGGGGGTCTTCTCCTGCAGGTAGGCGTTGAACATCTCCTCCCATGCACGCATGTGCACGACCGCGGTCGGCGTGATCACGCCGTCGAGGTCGAAGAGGATCGCGGTGAACGTCTCCCAGGCAACAGGTCTGGTCATGACTTCAGGCTAGGGGCTGGGTGGCCCCAGGCCGAAGAGCCGGGCCGCGGCCGGCGTCGACGAGACAAGATGTTTTCCTTCCGCGTTCTTCGCTGAAATCGCCTGGTCACAGACGGCGAGCGGGTGGATGCTGGAAGCATGGGTACGCAGCTGCTGGTCGGGACCCGCAAGGGTCTGTGGATAGGGCGCTCTGACGACGCTCGGCAGGACTGGGACTTCACCGGTCCGCACCATGACATGGAGGAGATCTACTCCGCCATGATCGAGCCCGGGACCGGGCGAGTCCTTGCCGGATGCTCCTCGCTGTGGCTGGGTGCGCTGGTGCGTGCCTCGGCCGACGGCGGTGAGACCTGGACCGAGACCTCGATGTCGTTCCCCGAGGACGTCGACACGAGCCTGGCTCGGGTCTGGCAGCTCCAGCCCGGCCTCCCGGAGGGCACGATCTGGGCCGGGGTCGAGCCGGGCGCGATCTTCCGGTCGCAGGATGGCGGCGCGTCCTTCGAACTCGTCCGCGGGCTGTGGGACCACCCCCACCGCACCGAGTGGAGCGAGGGGTTCGGCGGGCAGGCTTTCCACACGATCCTGCCGCACCCCACCGATCCGGACTCGGTGACCGCGGCGATCTCGACCGGCGGCGTCTACCAGACCCGTGACGGCGGGAAGTCCTGGGAGGCGCGCAACAACGGCATCATCGCGGTCTTCCTGCCCGAGGGGCAGCAGTACCCCGAGTTCGGCCAGTGCGTCCACAAGATCGCTCGCCACCCCTCTCGCCCCGAGCGGCTCTATTTGCAGAACCACGGCGGTGTCTACCGCTCCGACGACGAGGGTGTCTCCTGGAAGTCCATCGCTGACGGCCTGCCGACCGACTTCGGCTTCGCGATGGTCGTCCATCCCAAGGAGCCCGATACGATCTTCACCTTCCCGATCGGCGCCGGCGAGTCCCGCTACCCACCGGAGGCCAAGCCGATCGTTTGGCGCTCGCGGGACGCCGGCGACCACTGGGAGGCGCTCGACTCGGGCCTGCCCGACCACTTCTACGTCGGCGTCATGCGCGACGCGATGTGCGCCGACGACCACGAGTCGGCCGGGGTCTACTTCGGCGCCCGCAACGGCTCCGTCTGGGCATCCGCCGACGCAGGCGAGACCTGGCGCGAGATCCTCCGCGACATCCCCGACGTGATGGTGGTCCGGGCCGCGAAGGTGTGAACCTCAGGGGCGATTCCCGAGTACGGCGTTGACCCGCTGCCGGGACACGAACCAGGTGGCGGCGTTCGGGTCGATGGTCTCGAGAACCTCGCGAACGCGCCGTACGTGAGCTGTCAGTGCGGTGTTCGTGGCAAGGACCGGCTCGAGATGGGCGAGGCGATTGCGGAGCGCGTAGATGGCGTGGACGTCCTCGACCAACGTCTGCACCTGGCCGTCGTGGTGTGGGAAGGCGTTGCTGATCGCGTGGATCCAGAGGTGCTGCCTGCCGGGATCGCGGTCGGGCAGGAGGAACCGCCACGTTCCGAACGACAGCTGGGCGAGGATGTCGTCGTGAGTGACCTTCCTGCCTGGTTTCGCGGAGAGCTCACGGGTCGCACGGTTGGCCGCCTTCCGGATGTCACGACCGACGAGCCGGTTGAGGAGCCGTGCCGGATCGAGCAGCCAGTCGCTGTCGTGGGTGCGCCCCGTGGCGCGATCCCGCTGGTTGCTGTTCCAGGAGCGAAGCTGTTCGTCCACGGCGTTGCGGATCATCACCTCGACCACGTGAACGGCTTCGTAGAGCGCACCCGAGAGCTCGATGTTCCAGCGATAGAGCTGGAGGGCTTCCTTCAGGTTGCCGTTGGTCAGGGTGAGATAAGGCGTCAACCGCGGTGTGCTCAGCAACGAGGCGATGCGGGCCTGCGTATCGCTCGGTTGAGGAGTCGCTGTCATGGGCCTAGACTGTAGGTGAAGGCGGAGGCAGGTCTCTCCGTTACAGATCGTGTTGTGGGCTCATGGCTTCCGCCATGGGCCCTCAGCCATTTGAAGGCTCCGCCCGGCATTTCAGGGCCCCGCTGGCTGGCTCCGGTCTGAAGCGATCGATCGCCGTCCACCGCATGGCGCGTGTTCGGAGAGCCATACCAACGGGTCTAGCCTTGCGATATGCCCACTCTTCGCTCCGCAACCTCGACCTCGGGCCGCAACATGGCGGGTGCCCGCGCGCTGTGGCGCGCGACCGGCATGACCGATGACGACTTCGGCAAGCCGATCATCGCGATCGCCAACTCGTTCACCGAGTTCGTACCCGGCCATGTCCACCTCCGTGACCTCGGCAAGATCGTCGCCGAGACGATCCAGGAGGCTGGGGGAGTAGCGAAGGAGTTCAACACGATCGCCGTCGACGACGGCATCGCGATGGGCCACGCCGGGATGCTCTACTCGCTGCCGAGCCGCGAGCTGATCGCGGACGCGGTGGAGTACATGGTCGAGGCGCACCGCGCCGACGCGATCGTGTGCATCTCCAACTGCGACAAGATCACCCCGGGCATGCTGCTGGCCAGCCTGCGCCTCAACATCCCGGTCGTCTTCGTCTCCGGCGGCCCGATGGAGGCCGGCAAGACGGTCGCCGTCGAGGGCCTCGTCCACGACAAGCTCGACCTGGTCGACGCGATGGTGCTCTCCGTCAACGAGGACGTCAGCGACGAGCTCCTCGACACGGTCGAGCGCGCCGCCTGTCCGACCTGCGGCTCGTGCTCGGGCATGTTCACCGCCAACTCGATGAACTGCCTCACCGAGGCCATCGGCCTGAGCCTGCCCGGCAACGGCTCGACCCTGGCCACCCACGCCAAGCGCCGTGCGCTGTTCGAGGAGGCGGGGCGTACGGTCGTCGAGCTCTGCCGCCGCTACTACCAGGAGGACGACGAGTCCGTCCTGCCGCGGAGCATCGCCAGCCGCAGCGCCTTCGAGAACGCCGTCGCCCTCGACGTCGCCATGGGCGGCTCGACCAACACCGTGCTGCACCTGCTCGCGGCCGCCCGCGAGGCCGAGCTCGACTTCAACGTGCACGACATCGACCAGATCTCGCGCCGGGTCCCGTGCCTGAGCAAGGTCGCCCCCAACAGCCCGAAGTACCACATGGAAGACGTCCACCGCGCCGGCGGCATCCCCGCCCTGCTCGGCGAGCTGCGCCGCGGCGGCGCGCTCAACGAGGACGTCCACACCATCCACTCCGACACCATCGACGAGTGGCTCGGCGCCTGGGACATCCGCGCCGAGAACCCCAGCCAGGAGGCGCTCGACCTCTTCCTCGCCGCGCCCGGCGGGGTGCGTACGACCGAGGCGTTCTCCACCGAGAACCTCTGGGCGAGCCTCGACACCGACGCCGCCGAGGGCTGCATCCGCGACTTCGAGCACGCCTACTCCGCCGACGGCGGTCTGGCGATCCTGTCAGGCAACATCGCTCCCGACGGCTGTGTCGTGAAGACCGCCGGCGTCCCCGACGACTGCCTCACCTTCACCGGGACGGCCATCGTCTTCGAGTCCCAGGACGCTGCGGTCGAGGGCATCCTCGGCAAGTTGGTGGAGGCCGGCCACGTGGTGGTGATCCGCTACGAGGGGCCCAAGGGTGGGCCGGGCATGCAGGAGATGCTCTACCCGACCTCCTTCCTCAAGGGCCGCGGTCTGGGCCAGAAGTGCGCGCTGATCACCGACGGCCGCTTCTCCGGCGGCACCAGCGGTCTCTCGATCGGCCACGTCTCCCCGGAGGCGGCCGGCGGCGGCCTGATCGCGCTCATCGAGGACGGCGACCAGATCTCCATCGACATCCCGAACCGCTCGATCTCCCTCGATGTCGACGACATCGTCCTCGGCCAGCGGCGCGCGGCTCAGGAGAAGCGCGAGAAGCCCTACACCCCGGCCAACCGCGACCGTAAGGTCTCCGCGGCCCTGCGGGCCTACGCCTCGATGGCCACCTCGGCCTCCGACGGCGCCTACCGCCTCGTCCCGGAGTAGTCCGCTCAGGGTTGTGAAGCTGAGAGTGACCTATAGGCCGCTCTCAGCTTCACAACCTTCGGCTGACACCATCTGCCGCATGGGAAAGGTTCATGCGCGCGTCGAGGGTCGCCTGCGGGAGTTCGTCGATCGTCAGGTCGTCTTCTTCGTAGCCACCGCGCCGCTCGCCGATGATGGCCACGTCAATGTGTCGCCGCGGGGCATGCCGGGCACCTTCGGGATGCTGGACGAGCTCACCTTCGCGTGGCTCGACGGCACCGGGAGCGGCAGCGAGACCATCGCCCACCTGCGCGAGAACGGCCGGATCACAGTGATGTTCTGCGCCTTCGACGGGGCGCCGGACATCGTCCGCTTCCACGGCAGTGGCCGGGTCGTCACCCGCTACGACGAGGAGTACGCCGCCCTGGCCGGCCGCTTCACCGACCTCCCCGGCGCCCGCGCGGTCGTCGTCGTGGACATCGAGCGGGTCTCCGACTCCTGTGGCTTCGCCGTCCCGCTGATGTCGTACGTCGGTGAGCGCGAGCTGCTCCCGGCCTACTTCGAGCGCAAGGGGGTCGACGGCTCCGCCGAGTACCGGCGCCGGAAGAACCCGGTCAGTCTCGACGGTCTCCCCGCCTTCGACTTCGACCCGGCGCCGGAGTAGTCGCCGCTCGTCGTGTCGAAGTCGATGCTCCCCGTTCGTGGGATGGGTGAGGGGCCGACACGGCGGCCCACCTGAGGCGGGAGTGGTTGCGATGTCGGATCAGAGGTCGGATCAGGGGTCGGATCGTTGGAAGCGGGACGTGCTGGTCTTCCTCGGCGGCCAGACAGTGTCGTCGTTGGGGTCGATGATCGTCGCGTACGCGGTGATGTGGCACCTCACGGTCGAGACCGGGTCGGCCGCGGTGCTGACCCTGAGCGTCGCGGCCGGGATGCTGCCGCAGGCGGTGGTGTCGGTCTTCGGCGGAGTGTGGGCCGACAGGCACTCACGCAAGCTACTGATCATCGGGGCCGACTCGACGATCGCGGCAGCCACCTTGGTGCTTGCGCTGCTGATGCTGACCGGGGCCGGTGACCTGTGGATGATCTTCGTCGCCATGGCGGTCCGCTCCGCGCTGGCCGGGATCCAGGGCCCCGCGGTCAACGCCATGCTCCCGCAGATCGTCCCGGCCGAGCACCTGATGCGCGTCAACGGCGTCCAGCAGACGATCCAGTCCGGGATGATGCTGTTCGCGCCGGCGGTGGCCGCCGGGATCTACGCGAGCACCGACATCGTCGCGGTCTTCTTCATCGACGTGGTGACGGCCGTGGCCGGCGTACTCCTGCTTCTTCTGGTTCCGGTGGCCCGGGTGGCTCGGGCGGCGGGCTCGTCAGAGCCGGTGAGCTACTTCGGCGACCTGGCCGCGGGCGTTCGCTACGTCAGGGGGAACGCGTCGGTGCGCTGGGTGATGGTGCTCGTGGCGGTCGTCATGTTCATGGCCGGCGCCCCGGCGCACCTCACGCCGTTGATGATCACGCGCAGCTTCGGCGAGGAGGTCTGGATGCTGGGCGTCAATGAGCTGTTCTGGAGCGTCGGGATGCTCGTCGGTGGTGCGATGATGGCTGCGTTCGGACCGAAGGTGAAGCGCCGGATGCGGCTGATGGTCGCCGCCTCGATCGGCGTCGGTGTGCTCGTCGTCGGGCTGGGAGTATCGACCGACTTCTGGATGTTCTCGGTCGCCGGGCTGGTGATCTGCATCCTGTTCCAGACCCTGCTGGTGCCTGCGATGACGGTCCTGCAGGAGCAGGTCGACGACTCGATGCGCGGCCGGGTGTTCGGCTTCTACGGAATCGTCATGTCCGTCGCGATGCCGGTCTCGATGATCGTGTTCGGGCCGCTCGCGGACCGGTTCGCCGTGGAGTCGGTGATGGTCCTCGCCGGTGTGCTGCTCCTGGTCTGCGTGCTCGGAATGCTCGCCGTCGGTGCGGCTCGACGTTCGCTCGCGACGGTGGATGCGGCGGCCTGCTGAGCAGCGGTCACGGAGGTCGGCGAGAATGACCACCGTGACCGACTTCTCCTATCCCGTGGGTGACCTCGTCGAGGGCTGGCAGGCGCGGCCGTGGCCGGAGCCGGTGGCTCTGGAGGGGCGCTACGTCCGGGTCGTGCCGCTCTCGTCGACGCTGTACTCGGACCTCTACACCGGGGTCTGCGGACCCGGGGACGCCGACCTGTGGACCTACCGGCCGATCCCGATGCCCACCTCGCTGCAGGAGCTGTGGATGCACCTGGCGGGTCTCGTCGATGCCGACGATGTCGTGCCGTTCGCGTTCGTCCCGAAGGAAGGGGAACGCGACGGCCGGGCGAGCGGCGTCGCGGGCTACCACGCCATCAATCCAGGGAACGGGAGCATCGAGGTCGGCGGTGTGCTCTTCGGCCCGTCGCTGGCCCGGACCCGGATGGCGACCGAGGCGATCCACCTGCTCATGCGGCATGCGTTCGACAAGCTGGGCTACCGCCGGTTCGAGTGGAAGCTCGACTCGTTCAACGAGCCGTCACGACGGGCCGCGGAGCGACTGGGGTTCACCTACGAGGGCCGGTTCCGCAACCACATGGTCGTCAAGGGCCGCAACCGGGACACCGACTGGTTCTCCGTCACCGCCGAGGAGTGGCCCGCCGTCCGGGAGCAGCACGAGCGCTGGCTCTCGCCGGAGAACTTCGACGAGCACGGACGCCAGCGCAGTCGGCTCGGGGCGTAGCCAAGCTAGAGCGCGTCCAGCGCCACGACGTGGTGACGCCCCATCGGCAGCATGAGCGGCTTGGCCGAGACCGGGTCCTGGATGACCGTGCTTCGCATCCCGAAGACGTCCTGGACGAGCTCCGGCACCAAGACCTCATGGGGTCGGCCGGCCGAATGCAGGCGGCCGTCGTGCAGGGCGATGAGGTTGTCCGCGTAACGGGCGGCGAGGTTGAGGTCGTGCAGCACCATCACGATCGTGGTGCCGGCGCTGCGGTTGAGGTCGGTCAGCAGGTCGAGCACCTCGACCTGATGGCTGATGTCGAGGAAGGTGGTGGGCTCGTCGAGGAGCAGCACCTCGGTCTCCTGCGCGAGTGCCATCGCGATCCAGACCCGTTGACGCTGGCCACCGGAGAGCTCGTCGACGGAGCGACCGATCAGCTCGACGGTGTCGGTGGCGCGAAGCGCAGCGGTCACCGCGCGGTCGTCGGCCTCCGACCAACGAGTCATGACTCGCTGGTGCGGATGCCGGCCACGGCCCACCAGTTCGCCGACGGTGATCCCCTCCGGCGCGATCGGCGACTGCGGCAGCAGACCCATCCGCCGGGCGAGCTGCTTGGCCGGCGTCGCGTGGACCTCCTTGCCGTCCAGGAGCACGCGGCCGGTCCGGGGCGGCAGCAGCCGTGTCATCGACCGAAGCAGCGTCGACTTGCCGCACGCGTTCGGACCGACGATGGCGGTGACCTCGCCCGGAGCGATGACGAGATCCAGATCGTGCACGACCTCCCGGTCGCCGTAGCCGAGAGTCAGCCTCTCGATCTCCAAGCGCGGCCGGCCGTTGGGCTGGTCAGCGGGCTGGTTGAGGGTCACAGGGTGCCTCCGACTCTGTTGACGCGGACGATGAGGTAGAGCAGGTAGGGAGCGCCGAGGATGCCGGTGACCACGCCGACCGGCATCCGGGTGCCGAAGGCGTACTGGCCCGCGAAGTCGGCGACGAGGGTGAGCAGCGCGCCGACCAGGGCCGCCGGAACCAGGAGGGAGCCCCGGGAGCCGACGATCCGGGCTGCGATGGGACCGGACAGCAGAGCGAGGAACGCGATCGGTCCGGATGCCGCCGTCGCCACGCACACCAGCCCGACCGCGGCGACGATCGTGAGCAGCCGCGTCCGTTCGATGCGTACGCCGAGGGCGGAGGCCGCATCGTCACCGAGCTGTGCGGCAGCGAGGGCACGTGTCTGGAGCAGCACGGCGCCGCCCAGCACGACGACCGCCGTGAGGACCACGAGGACGTCGCGCCACAGCGCTCCGTTCAGGCTGCCGGTGAGCCAGCGCAGAGCCTCGGCGAGCTGGAAGTTGGTGGCGCGCTCGAGCTGCCAGGAGATGACGCTCTGCATCATCGCGGCCATGCCGATGCCGATGAGGATCAGACGCGTACCGGCCGCGGTGCCGCGCCGATAGGCCAGCAGGTAGATGGTGAGCGCGACGCCCACCCCTGCCGTGACCGCGACCCAGGAGACGAGGAGGCCGCCGAGCGAGAAGCTGACGATGGCGACGGCCGCGGCAGCGCTCGCGCCCTCGGTCACGCCGATGACGTCGGGGCTCGCGAGCGGGTTGCGCAGCAGGGTCTGGAAGGTGACGCCCGCCAACCCGAAGGCGATCCCCACCACCAGCGCGAGGGTGGCTCGGGGCAACCGCAGCCGTCCGACGATGAACTCGGCACCGCCGGCACCGTCGCCCAACACGACCGAGGCCACCTCGCCGAGTCCGTAGGTGGTCGAGCCAAGCATCAGGCTGCCGAGGTAGGCGGCCGCCACGAGTGCGGTCAGGAGGGCGATCAGCTGACGACGCCTGCGCTCGCGGCCCCGGCGGGCCGCGACGACCAGGCGCAGGTCCGCGGCAGCGTCGGCAGCGTCGGCCGCCTCGGCCCCGATGGCGTAGGGGGAGACGGTCACAGCTCACGCACCTTGGCCTGGCGCACGACCGCGATGAGGACCGGCGCTCCGACGATGGCGGTGATGATCCCGACGTCCACCTCGGTCGGCGGGGCGACGACGCGTCCGAGGACGTCCGCGACCAACAGCAGCACCGCGCCGCCCATCACGCTGAAGGGAAGCAGCCAGCGGTGGTCGGTCCCGATCAGGAGGCGACCGATGTGCGGCACGACCAGCCCGACGAACGCGATCGGTCCCGTGATCGCGGTGGTCGCCCCGGCGAGGGTGACGGCACCGACGGCGGCCAGCAGCCTGGTCCGGGTCACGTGCTCGCCCAGGCCGGAGGCGAGGTCGTCGCCGAGGCCGAGCATGTTGAGTCCGCGGGCGCACCAGACGCACAGCAGAGCGCCGACGAAGAGGAACGGTGCCACCAGCCACAGCTTGTCGTCGGTGGCTCCGCCGACGCCGCCGACCTGCCAGGAGACGACGTTCTCGGAGATGTCGGGTCGGGGCAGGACGACCGCGGTGACGAAGGACGACAGCGCGGCAGCGGTGGCGGCGCCGGCGAGGGTGAGCTTGAGCGGGGTGGCGCCGCCTCGGCCCAGCGACCCGACCGTCCACACGAACGCCGATGCGAGCGCCGCGCCGAGGATGGCGACCCAGATGTAGCTGATCGGGGAGACCAGGCCGAACCAGGCGATACCGGCGACGACGGCCAGGGAGGAGCCCGTGTTGATCCCCAGGATGCCGGGGTCGGCCAGCGGGTTACGGGTGATGCCCTGCAGCACCAGTCCCGACACCGCCAGCGCGGCTCCCGCGGCGGCAGCCAGCACCGTACGTGGCACCCGCTTGGCGACCGCGGCCTGGGCGAACCCCTCCGCCTGGCCGGAGACGCCGGCCCAGATGTCGGCCCAGGACGCCTCGCGCGAGCCCAGGACGATGGAGGTGGCCGCGGCCGCCAGGACGGCGGCTGCGAGCACGAGCAGCGCCAGGCTCCGCGTCCGCCGGGTGCCGCGCAGCTGGGCTGCGGGGTCGGCGGGCGCGGATCCTGGAGGGCTGGTCAGAGACGTCGTCATCTCACGTCGATCCGTCGTCGCGCGACGGTCACTCGGTGGTGTACGCGGCTGCGTCGGCCAGCAGGCCGACATAGTCCTCCGCGAGGGCCGGCACCGACAGCGCGGTCGGGTTGGCCGCGGTGCCCATCGCCTCGGCGCCGTCGAGGGTGACGATCGCCTTGTTCTTCACTGCCGGCAGCTGGGAGAGCACCGGGTCCCCCTCGAGGGCGTCGATGAGCTCCTGGCCGCCGTAGGTGATGATGACGTCGACGTCAGCGAGCTCGTCGGCCCGCTCGGTGCTGATCGAGCCGGAGTAGTCGCCGCTGTCGCCGGTGGCCTTGATGATGCTCGGAGCGACCTCCATGCCGAGGTCGGCGAGGTACTTCGACCGCGTGTCAGCGGCGCTGTAGAAGTTGATCTCGCTCAGGTCTGCCGGGTCGACATGGGTCATGAACATGCCGGTCGTGCCCTCGAGCTCGGGTCGCGACGCCGCGGCGTCGGCGATGGTCTGCTCCAGGTCCTCGACCAGGTCCTTGCCCTCGGACTCCATGCCGAGGCCCTTGGCGTTCTGGAGGACGGAGTCGCGCCACTCGGTCGCCCACGGGTCGTCCGGGAAGGCGACCACCGGGGCGATCTCGCTGAGAGTGTTGTAGTCGTCCTCGGTCAGGCCCGAGTAGCCGGCGAGAATGACGTCGGGGTTCGTGCCGGCGACGGCCTCGAAGTCGTAGCCGTCGGTCTCGTCGAACAGCACAGGCGTCTTGGCGTCGAGCTCCTTCAGCTTGTCCTCGGTCCACTGCTGGACGCCGTCGCCGTCGTCGTCGCCCCAGGTCATCTTCGACATGCCCACAGGGACGATCCCGAGCGCTAGCGGGACCTCCTGGTTGGCGAAGTCGACGGTGGCCACCCGCTCGGGCTTCTTCTCGATGACCGTCTCGCCGTAAGCGTGCTGCACGGTGACGGGCTTCCAGCTCCCGCCCGCAGCGTTCTTCGAGGAGCCTTCGGTGTCAGAGCCACACGCCGCCAGGCCTGCCGCGGCCACGACGAGTGCGACGGGCACCGCCGCCTTCCGTGCGATGAACATCTCGTCCCGCTTTCTGTTTAGGTTAGGCGTACCTTACTCGAGGTCTTAACCTACGCGGGATTGCGTACCCCGTCCCCGCTTTTGAACCGATGTGCCGGCGGCTCGGGCGCAGCAGTCTGGAGGGCACAGAGAGCCCAGCAGATTGGACAGAACGATGAGCATCAACGAGACGATGGCAACCCTGGCCGTGACCGGCGACAGCTGGGGTCCGTGGCGCGAGAGCGGCCCGTGGCACGACGGGGGAGGGCCGCCGGCGTTCTGGCCGATCTTCCCCATCCTGTGGTTCCTCGTGATCGCGGCGATCATCACCGCGATCGTCGTCCTCGCCCGCAAGCGGGTGGCCGAGGGGCCGCGGCGCGCGGGTGAGGCGAGGCTGGCCGAGAGGTACGCCGCGGGCGAGATCGACGAGAACGAGTACCGCGCTCGCCGCGACGTCCTGCGAGAGAAGCCGGGCAGCACGAAGGACGCCTGAGCCCCGCTGGTCTGTGGCAGCCTTGGCTGCCATGGACCAGCGCATCAGCTTCATCACGCTCGCCGTCGCCGACGTCGCGGTGAGTCGGGCGTTCTACGTCGACGGACTCGGCTGGACCCCGGAGCTCGAGGCCGACGGGGTGCTCATGATCCGTGTCGGTGAGCACGTGATCCTCTCGCTGTGGGACCGGGCCGAGTTCGAGGAGGAGGTCGGTCCGATCGCCGCCGCCGACGGCGTGGCCCCGTTCACCCTCGCCCACAACGTCGCCACCCGCGAGGAGGTCGACGGCATCCTGTGGCTCGCCCGGTCGCTCGGGCGCGTGGCCTCCGCCGCCGAGGAGAGGGCGTGGGGCGGCTACACCGGCTACTTCGCCGACCCTGACGGCGTCCGCTGGGAGATCGCCTACAACCCTGGCCCGGTGGGACAGACCGTGCTGCCGGACCAGGCCTGACCTCAGCCCGCGAAACCCGGCAGGTGCTCCTCGAGGATCTCCCGGAACGGCGCCTCGGCGTTGAGCTGTGCGAGCACCCCGAGCCCACCGAGCCAGACCCGGTGGATGAGCAGGTAGGACGGCGGCAGGTTGAGCTTGAGGCCGACGGTGTAGGCAGGGTCCTTGGGATCGTTGATCCGCTTGAACTCCTCCCGCATCCACTCCCGGGTGAACCGGAAGCGCTCCTCCAGCGCTGGGGTCACGAACGGGGCCAGGTAGTCGAGCACGTGCTGCGGCTCGACCTTGATCCCGTCACGGATGAAGCCGACGTCGCGCAGACCCTCGACCAGCGCCTCGGCGTCGCCGGTCGAGGCGATCCGGATGAGTCGACCCATCGGCTCGGGGAAGCCTCGCTCCGGGAGCCGGGCGGCGAGCCCGAAGTCGAGCACCGCCATCCGGCCGTCGGGGAGGATCCGGAAGTTGCCGGGGTGCGGGTCGGCGTGCAGCATCCCGGTCAGCTCGGGCGCGGAGAACCAGAACCGGGCGAGCAACTCGCCGTAGTGGTCGCGCTCCTCGGTGGTGCCCTCGGCGATCACCTTCGCGATCGAGCCCTGCGACTCCACCCACTCGGTCACGAGCACCGACGGGCCCACTGTGACGACATCGGGGACGTCGATCAGGGGATGGTCGGCGTACGCCTCGGCGAAGACGTGCTGGGCCTCGGCCTCCTTCGGGTAGTCGAGCTCCTCGATGACCCGCTCCTGCATCTCGGCGACGAGAGCTTTGACGTCCATGCCGGGCACGACCGCGTTGCCGATCGCTCCCAGCCGGCCGATCTGGCGCAGGTCGGCGCGCAGCGCCTCCTCGGAGCCGGGATACTGCACCTTCACCGCCACCTCGCGGCCGTCGACCCACCGGCCCCGGTGGACCTGTCCGATCGAGGCCGAGGCGGCCGGCTCCTCGGAGAGCTCGACCAGCCGCTCGGACCAGTCCTTGCCGAGGTCTCGGGCCAGCAGGCCGCGTACGATCCCGGTCGGCATCGGGGGAGCGGAGTCCTGGAGCCGGGTGAGCTGGTCTCGGTAGTGGGCCGCCTGCGACTCGGGCAGGGCCGCCTCCATCACCGAGAGCATCTGGCCGAACTTCATCGCGCCGCCCTTGAGCTCACCCAGGGTGCGGAACAGCTGGTCGGCCGTACGCTGGTGGACATCGGCCAGCACGGCCTCGGCGGGCTTGCCCCCGATCCGCTTCCCGAGCCCGAGCGCCTTGCGCCCGGCGTAACCCATCGGCAGCGCGGCCAGCTTGGCCGTCCGTGTCGCCGCTCGCCGCGGTAGACCTTTCGACGACCCCTCCGCCTCATTCATGAGGCCAGTGTGCCTGTCGGCTGCAACTCGGGCCCTGCGAAGTAGCCTTCCCGCATGAGTGAGCGCCAGCGAACGACGACAAGCGTCAGGCCACCGCATCCGTACTCTTTGCCCTGCCCTACGGAGGCGGTGGCATGACCTCTGAGCTGACGATCGTGACCCCGCTCGACCCTGCCGGGGAGGATCCGTTCGGCTGGCTGGAGGAGGTCGAGGGCGCAGACGCGCTGGCCTGGGTCCGGGCCCGCAACGAGGAGGCCCATGCGAGCGTCGGGGCCGATCCCGTGTTCGCCGAGATCGAGGCGCGCATCCTCGAGGTGCTCGACTCCGACGACCGGGTGCCCGAGGTCTCGCTCCTCGGTGAGCATCTCTACAACTTCTGGCGCGACGCCGACCACGAGCGCGGCATCTGGCGGCGCACCACGCCGGAGTCCTACCGCACCGACGACCCCGAGTGGGAGCTCCTGCTCGATCTCGACGCGCTCGCCGCCGAGGAGGGCGAGAGCTGGGTGTGGCACGGCGCCTCGGTGCTCCGGCCCGAGCCCGGCGAGCCGTGGCGCAAGGTGCTCGTCGACCTCTCGCCGGGTGGCTCGGACGCCGACGTGACCAGGGAGTTCGACCTGGTCGAGAAGGCGTTCGTAGCGCCCGCGGACGGTGGGTTCACCCGTGCCGTGGGGCAGGGCGGCGCCAAGGGTGGGCTCTCCTGGTGCGGCCCCGACGCGGTCTACGTCTTCACCGACTTCGGACCGGGCTCGCTGACCCCGAGCGGCTACCCGCGCATCGTGAAGCTGTGGCGCCGCGGCACCCCGTTCGAGGACGCGGCGGTGGTCTACGAGGGCACCGACGAGGACATGTACATCTCCGCCCGCCACATCCACACCCCCGGCTTCGAACGCGACCTGGTCAGCCGCTCGATCGCGTTCTACCGGTCCGAGACGTACGTCGTCACCGACCCCGGCACCCCCGAGCAGACCCTCACCAAGCTCGACATCCCCGACTCGGCCGAGGCCGGGTTCCACCGCGAGTGGCTGGTCGTCGAGCTCCGCGACGAGTGGGCGCCGAAGGAGAGGACGTACGCCGCCGGCTCGCTGCTCGCGATCGAGGCTGACCGGTTCCTGGCTGGCGAGCGCGACCTCACCGTGCTCTTCGAGCCCACCCCGAGCACCTCGCTCGCCGGTGCGACCTGGACCCGCAACCACCTGGTCCTCAACGTCTTCGAGGACGTCAAGAACCGCCTGCACACATTGACGCCGCCGGCGTCGGGCAACGCGGAATGGACGCGCTCCGACTTCCCGGCGACCGACCCCGTGGCCGCGGTCGGCACGCGCGCGGTCGACGCGGTCGAGTCCGACGAGGTCTGGGTCGTCACCAGCGGCTACCTGACCCCGGCGACGTACGGACTGACCGAGATTGGCGCGGAGACGATCGAGCCGCTGAAGTCGGCGCCGGCCTGGTTCGACACCGAGGGGCTGCGCGCCGAGCAGCGCTTCGCCACGTCGAAGGACGGCACCCGCGTGCCGTACTTCATCGTCGGCCCCGAGGCGGCGCTCGACGGCGCAGGCCCGGCCCCGACGCTGCTCTACGGCTACGGCGGCTTCGAGATCCCGATGACGCCGGGTTACTCCGCGGGGGTCGGCCGGAGCTGGCTCAGCGAGGGTGGGGTCTACGCCGTCGCCAACATCCGTGGAGGAGGGGAGTACGGCCCGGCCTGGCACCAGGCAGCGCTGAAGGAGAACCGGCACAAGGCCTACGAGGACTTCGCCGCCGTCGCCCGCCACCTCGCCGAGACCGGGGTGAGCGACGCGAGCCACCTCGGGATCCAGGGCGGATCCAACGGCGGCCTGCTGACCGGAAACATGCTGACGCTCTACCCGGAGCTGTTTGGCGCAGTCGTGATCCAGGTGCCGCTGCTGGACATGAGGCGCTACTCCCATCTCCTCGCCGGGGCGTCGTGGATGGCCGAGTACGGCGACCCCGACGTGCCGGAGGAGTGGGAGTACATCAAGACCTTCTCGCCCTATCACCTGCTCGACGGGGCGAGGACCTACCCGCCCGTCCTGCTCACCACCTCCACCAAGGACGACCGCGTCCACCCCGGCCACGCCCGCAAGATGGCCGCGCTGCTGGCCGCCACCGGCAAGGACGTCACCTACTACGAGAACATCGAGGGAGGTCACGGCGGGGCGGCCAACAACGCCCAGTCCGCCCACCTGTCCGCCTTCGCCTGGACCTTCCTGCGTGAGCGGCTCGGACTGATCGAGTGACAGATACTGGGACGGTGATCTCAGATCATGGGACGACCGATAGGGTGTGGTGACACGGCGCGACACCTGGGGTTAACGTGTGAGCATGCTGAACAGCATCATCGTACTTATCAGGCGCGTCGCCTAGGAGCCATTGGCCCCAGACGACGCGTCTCCCTCCGTTGCCCGCCGGGCCGGAGGGTTTTTTGTTGCACGAGCAGCCCAAGCCAGACAACCGAGCACAGCCCATGAGTAGAAGCTCCGAATGAGTAGGACGGCGGACATGAGCGAGCAGATGACAGGCGCACAGAGCCTGATCAAATCGCTGGAAGCAGCGGGGGCCGAGAACATCTTCGGCATTCCGGGAGGCGCGATCCTTCCGGCGTACGACCCGCTGATGGACTCGAAGATCCGCCACATTCTTGTACGCCACGAGCAGGGCGCCGGCCACGCAGCCCAGGGCTACGCCGCCGCGACCGGCAAGGTCGGCGTCTGCATGGCCACCTCCGGTCCGGGCGCGACCAACCTGGTCACCCCGCTCGCCGACGCCAACATGGACTCCGTGCCGATGGTGGCCATCACCGGCCAGGTCGGCGCGGCGATGATCGGCACCGACGCCTTCCAGGAGGCCGACATCCGCGGCATCACGATGCCGGTCACCAAGCACAGCTTCCTCATCACCGACCCGGCGGAGATCCCGCTTCGGGTCGCTGAGGCCTTCCACCTCGCCTCCTCCGGGAGGCCGGGTCCGGTCCTCGTCGACGTCACCAAGTCGGCGTTGCAGGCCACCACCACCTACCGGTGGCCGACCGAGCTCCACCTGCCGGGCTACCGCCCGGTGACCAGGCCGCACGCCAAGCAGATCCGCGAGGCGGCGCGCCTGATGCTGGAGGCCAAGAAGCCGGTCCTGTACGTCGGCGGCGGCACGATCCGCTCCCGCGCTCACCGCGAGCTCTTCCAGCTGGCCACGCTCACCGGGATCCCGGTGGTGACCACGCTGATGGCCCGCGGCGCCTTCCCCGACTCCCACCCGCAGCACCTCGGTATGCCGGGCATGCACGGCACCGTCCCCGCGGTCGCCGGCCTGCAGAAGTCCGACCTGATCATCAGCCTCGGCGCCCGGTTCGACGACCGCGTCACCGGCAACCTGGACTCCTTCGCCCCCAACGCCAAGGTGATCCACGCCGACATCGACCCGGCCGAGATCGGCAAGAACCGCTACGCCGACGTTCCGATCGTGGGCGACGTGCGCGAGGTCCTCACCGACCTGATCACGGTGCTCACCGCGGAGAAGGAAGCCGGCAAGGAGGGCGACTACGAGGGCTGGATCTCGTTCATGGCCGGGATCAAGAAGGCGTACCCGCTCGGCTATGACCTCCCGGCCGACGGCCTCTCCCCGCAGTACGTCATCGAGCGGCTCGGCGCGATCTCCGGCGACGAGACGATCTTCACCGCCGGCGTCGGCCAGCACCAGATGTGGGCGGCGCAGTTCATCGGCTACGAGCACCCGAACACCTGGATCAACTCCGGAGGCCTCGGCACGATGGGTTACTCCGTCCCGGCCGCGATGGGCGCGAAGGTCGGCTGCCCGGACGCCACGGTCTGGTCGATCGACGGCGACGGCTGCTTCCAGATGACCAACCAGGAGCTCGCCACCTGCGCGATCGAGAACATCCCGATCAAGGTCGCGATCATCAACAACGACAACCTCGGCATGGTGCGCCAGTGGCAGACGCTCTTCTACGGCGAGCGCTACTCCAACACCAACCTGCAGTCCCACGGCCAGACCAAGCGCATCCCTGACTTCCCCAAGCTGGCCGAGGCCATGGGCTGCGTCGGCCTGGCCTGCGACTCCGCCGACGACGTCGACGCCACCATCGCGAAGGCCATGGAGATCAACGACGCCCCTGTCGTCGTCGACTTCCGGGTCAACAAGGACGCCATGGTGTGGCCGATGGTCGCCGCCGGCTCCTCCAACGACGAGATCCAGTACGCGCGCGACCTCGCGCCCGAGTTCGACGAGGACGACCTCTGATGAGCATCCAGCCCGCGAAGACCGGCGGCAAGCACACGCTGAGCGTCCTGGTCGAGAACAAGCCCGGTGTCCTGGCCCGCGTGGCCGCGCTCTTCTCGCGCCGTGGCTTCAACATCGAGTCCCTCGCGGTCGGGCCGACCGAGCACGACGAGGTCTCCCGCATGACGGTCGTGGTCAATCTCGAGAACACCCCTCTCGAGCAGGTCACCAAGCAGCTCAACAAGCTGGTCGAGGTGATCAAGATCGTCGAGCTCGAGCCCGAGTCGCGCGTCCAGCGCGCCCTCATGCTGGTCAAGATCACCGCCACCACGGAGACCCGCAGCCAGGTGCTCGACACCATCCAGCTCTTCCGGGCCAAGGTCGTCGACGTGTCCACCGACACCGTCGTCGTCCAGCTCGCCGGCAACACCGGCAAGCTCAACGACTTCCTGCGAGTCATCGAGCCCTTCGGCATCCGTGAGCTCTCCCAGTCCGGAATGGTCGGCATGGGCCGCGGCTCCCGGTCGATCTCCGAGCGCAGCCTGCGATCCGTGGCTGTGCCCGCTCCGCCTCCCGCGGTCTGAACCAAACCACATCAATCACTACAGGTGGGTCTCGACAAGCTCGACCACCGAACGAAAAGGAGAAGCCCTCGTGGCTGAGATTTTCTACGACGACGACGCCGACCTCTCGCTGATCCAGGCGAAGAAGGTCGCGGTCATCGGCTACGGCAGCCAGGGCCATGCCCATGCGCTCAACCTGCGTGACTCCGGTGTGGACGTCCGCGTCGGCCTTCAGCCCGGCTCGAAGTCGACCGCCAAGGCCGAGGAGGAGGGCCTCAAGGTCCTCACGCCGGCCGAGGCCGCCGCTGAGGCGGACGTGATCGTCATCCTCGCCCCGGACCAGCACCAGCGCGGTCTCTACAACGACGAGCTCGCGCCCCACGTGACCGCCGGCAAGACCCTCGTCTTCGGCCACGGCTTCAACGTGCGCTTCGGCTACATCAAGGCTCCCGAGGGTGTCGACGTGATCCTGGTGGCCCCGAAGGCCCCGGGCCACACCGTCCGTCGTGAGTACGTCGCCGGCCGCGGCATCCCGGACATCATCGCCGTCGAGCAGGACGCCTCCGGCTCCGCCTGGGACATCGCCAAGGCGTACGCCAAGGGCATCGGCGGCACCCGCGCCGGGGTCATCAAGACGACCTTCACCGAGGAGACCGAGACCGACCTCTTCGGCGAGCAGGCCGTGCTCTGCGGTGGTGTGTCGCACCTGGTCCAGGCCGGTTTCGAGACGCTGACCGAAGCCGGTTACCAGCCCGAGATCGCCTACTTCGAGGTGCTCCACGAGCTGAAGCTCATCGTGGACCTGATGTGGGAGGGCGGCATCGCCAAGCAGCGCTGGTCGATCTCCGACACCGCTGAGTACGGCGACTACGTCTCCGGCCCGCGCGTCGTCGGCCCGCAGGTCAAGGAGACCATGCAGCAGGTGCTCGCCGAGATCCAGGACGGCTCCTTCGCCGCCCGGTTCATCGCCGACCAGGACAACGGTGCGGCCGAGTTCCAGAAGCTGCGCGAGGAGGAGGCCGGTCACCCGATCGAGGCCACCGGCAAGGCCCTGCGCGCCCACTTCTCGTGGAGCCAGGCCGACGACGACTACACCGAGGGTTCAGCCGCCCGCTGATCCCGCTGTTCGTCAAACCCCAAGCCGAGTCGGCGCGTTCTAACGCGCCGACTCGGCTGGATTTGTGGTCAGCTTGCGCCGACTCGGCGGGTTACTTGACCTCGGACTTGAGGACCAGCCGGAGGCCTACCAACATCGGGACCACGAGCCAGATCAGGCTCGCCACGCCAAGCTGAGCCCACGCCTTGTCGGTCATCTCGGAGTAGAGGTTCATGGTCGCCCAGTTGAGGTCGAACCAGGTGGCGTTCTCGGCCCACCAGGTGTTGGTGGAGGCGAGCGCCGAGGAGACGGTCGGCAGCACGAGGGCGTAGACGAAGTAGGCCACGATGGCCGCGGGAGAGCTGCGGAAGAGCATCCCCAGCATGAAGCCCATGAACATCCCGATCTCACTGGCCAGGGTGACCCGGGCGAGCTCGGCGAAGGAGAGGTTCCAGACCGGGTCGAGGTCCATGACCGTCGCCACGCCGAGGTAGCCCAGGGCTCCGACGAGCGCCGCGACGACGATGGCGGCTACCCCCACCAAGGCGGTGACGACGGCTTTCGCGGCGATCACGCTACCGCGTCCGGGCACCAGGGTGAAGGTGGTCAGGGCGCTGCGCGCGCTCCACTCGCTCGTGACCGCGAGCACGGCGATCATCGGCAGGATCACCGACATCGGGATGCCCCAGGCGCTGGCGAACCCCTCGTAGTCGAGGTTGTCGGCGTCGACGAAGATGATCGTCGCCGCTGAGGCCGCGAGAGAGAGCACGACCAGGCTGGCCATCAGCCAGAACCCGGAGCGGGTGTCGAACATCTTGCGCAGCTCGATGCCGGCGATGCGGCCGAAGGGGATAGGGGAGGGGACGGCCCGCGTGCGGCGGTGAGCCGCCTCCTGCTGGTGCCCGGCCGGGCTGGCCGGCTCAGGGGCGATGGTCGTGGTGGTCATGCTGCCTTCCCTTTCGATGAATCCAGCCCTTCCGGGGACTCGAGGTGGTCGCGCTGGGTGGAGGCGGTGAGCTGGAGGAACATCTCCTCCAGGCCGGCGCCGTCGGCGGCGCGGAGCTCGGTGAGCGCCAGCCCGGCGTCGAAGGCGATCTGGCCGACGGCGGCGAGTTCGGCGTTGCTGAGGACGGCGCCCTCGGAGGTGATCTCGGCGGTGTGGCCCGCCCGCTGGAGCGCCCGCCCCAGGGCGGTGAGATCGCTGGTACGGGCGTACGTCCCGCCGCCGGCGAGCAGCTCCTGCTTGGTGCCCTGCGCGACGATCCGGCCGTTGCCGATCACCACGATGTCGTCGGCGATGACCTCGATCTCGTGCAGCAGGTGGGAGGAGAGGAGCACGGTGCCGCCGTCGTCGGCGAAGCCGCGCAGCAGGTCCCGCATCCAGCGGATGCCTGCGGGGTCGAGCCCGTTGGCCGGCTCGTCGAGGATCAGCACCTCCGGGTCCCCGATCAGGGCCGTCGCGATCCCGAGCCGCTGCCGCATCCCGAGGGAGTAGTTGCGTACGCGCCGCCCGGCCTCCTCCTCGGTCAGGCTGACCCGCTCGAGCGTCTCGGCCACGCGGGTCTTCGGCAGACCCATCGTGCGGGCGGCCAGGGTGAGGATCTCGCGGCCGGTGCGGCCGCCGTGCTGTGCGGAGGCGTCGAGGAGGACACCGACCTCGAGGCCGGGGTTGGGCAGCTGGGAGAAGTGCCGGCCGAGGAGATGCGCGCTGCCGGAGGACGGATCGGTGAGGCCGACCAGGATGCGCATGGTCGTGGACTTGCCGGCGCCGTTGGGGCCGAGGAAGCCGGTCACCCGGCCGGGCTCGGCATTGAAGGTCACGTTGTCGACGGCCGTGAACCCGCCGTACCTCTTGGAGAGGGCATCGATCTGGATCATGCATCGAGCCTCGCGCCAAGCGACCCTCGGCCGCGTCCGGCAGATCCCTGGCGGGCTCCCGGACCTTCCCCTGGTCACCCCTGAGACCGGCTCAGGGGCCCTGCCCATCAGGCGCAGCAGTCTGCCGCGGAATGTTTCGTACCGGACGAAACGTTCCCGTCACATGCGTATTGATGTCTGGTCTGACGTCGTCTGTCCTTGGTGCTACATCGGCAAGCGCCATCTCGAGGAGGCCCTGGAAGGCTTCGAGCACAGCGACGACGTCGAGATCGTCTACCACTCCTTCGAGCTCGACCCGACCGCGCCGCAGGTGCCGGTCGAGACCACGGTCGAGGCGCTGTCGAAGAAGTTCGGTGCCTCCGTCGAGCAGACCCGCGAGATGATGAAGCAGGTCAGCGTCCCGGCCGCCGCTGCCGGTCTCGAGTTCGACTACGAGGACACCCCGCACGCGCGCACCATCGACGCCCACCGGCTGATCCACCTGGCCAAGGCCGAGGGCAGGCAGGCCGAGCTCAAGGAGGAGCTGCTCGCTGCGTACTTCACCCGGGGCGAGTCGATGGGCGACCACGCCGTCCTGCGGCAGGCCGCCGTCAGCGTCGGTCTCGACGCTGCCCGCGTCGACGAGGTGCTCGCGAGCGACGAGTTCGCGACCGACGTACAGGCCGATGTCGACCAGGCCCGCGCCTACGGCGCGACCGGGGTGCCGTTCTATGTCGTCGAGGAGAAGTACGGCGTCTCCGGCGCGCAGCCCACGAAGGTGTTCAGCCAGCTGTTGGAGCGGGTGCACGCCGAGACCAAGCCGGCGCTGACGATCGTCGGCGACGGCGATGCCTGCGGTCCCGACGGCTGCGCGATCTGACCGTCGGGCCGGAGTCCAGCTAGCGTTTGGTGGCGATCAGGACGCTGGTGTCGGGGGCGACCATGACCTCGACGGTGGTGAAGCGCTCGTCGGTGAGCCAGGACTCGCGCAGGCTGTCGACCCGGCCGTAGACGATCGGCGGCCACAGGTCGGTGGGGATGAGGTCGTCGATGACGACGATGCCGCCCTCCTCGACCAGCTCGGCGAGCTGGTCGGGGGAGACCCCGCCGGGGGTCTCGGCGTCCAGGAAGAGCAGCGCGAACGGGCCGCGGTCGCGCAGGATGCCCCAGTCGGCGGCGATCACCTCGACCTGCCGGTCGTCGGCGAAGATCTCGGCGGCCTCCTTGGCGAGGTGCTCGTCGAGTTCGGCGGAGACGATGTGGGCCGCGTCGCCGCGTACGCCGCTTCGCAGCCAGGCGGTGCCGATACCGCATCCGGTCCCGAACTCCGCCATGGTGCCGCTCCGGGTGGCCGCGAGGGTCGCCAGAAGTCGTCCGGTCTCGTTGCGGCAGAACGAGACGTACCCCGCCCGACGGGAGACGTCGAAGGCGCGGGTCACGATGTCCGGAAGCTCTGGGGGTGCACTCACATGGCCAGTCTTCCGGATGAGGGGTGTGATCGTGCGCACGGGCGTCTCGGATGGCGGACCATTCGTCCAGATCCGTTCTTTCAAGGCGTCTGCCGGGTTAACGTCAGAACACCATGCGGAGCATTTTTCTCGTACTCGAGTGCCGCGACGGGGCCCGGCGGTAACGACCGCAGGAGAAGCCACCTCGTCGCGGTGGCTTCCGTCTTCCAAAGACCCCGGCTTCTCTCCCACACCCTCTGATTCCCTGACGTGTGAAGGAAGAAGCCATGTACGCGATGTACCCCGAGAGCCCCGCCGATTACGACAAGTGGGGCCGCGAGTGGGGCCCGGCGAGCCACGACCCGGACAACCCGCACAGCGTCGAGAACACCATCGCCGCGGTCCAGCAGGCGCTCGACCTGCGGGACAACGGCGGCCAGCTGCCCGACGACAACTAGTCTCGCCGTCATGTCTACGACCAACCTCGCAGTGATCCCCGGCGACGGCATCGGACCGGAGGTGACCGCCGAGGCGCTGAAGGTGCTCGAGGTCGCTGCAAACATCGCCTCGGGATCCGGCTCGGCCGGACCGGTGAAGTTCGAGCAGACCCGCTACGACCTCGGCGCCGAGCGCTATCTCGCCACCGGCGAGGTCCTGCCCGAGTCTGTCCTCGCCGAGATCAAGGAGCAGGACGCCATCCTGCTCGGAGCGGTCGGCGGCAAGCCCAACGACCCGAACCTGCCCCCGGGCATCCTGGAGCGCGGGCTGCTGCTCAAGCTCCGCTTCGAGCTCGACCACTACGTCAACCTGCGCCCGTCGCGACTCTTCCCGGGGGCGACCTCCCCGCTGTCGCCGGCAGTGCTGGACAAGGGCGAGATCGACTTCGTCGTGGTCCGTGAGGGCACCGAGGGCCTCTACACCGGCAACGGTGGCGCGATGCGGGTCGGAACCCCACACGAGGTCGCCACCGAGACCTCGGTCAACACCGCCTACGGCGTGGAGCGGGTCGTCCGCGACGCCTTCGCCCGTGCCCAGGCACGCCCGCGCAAGCAGCTGACCCTGGTCCACAAGACCAACGTGCTCGTCAACGCCGGCTCGCTGTGGTGGCGGATCACCCAGCAGGTCGCCGAGGAGTTCCCCGACGTCACCGTGGACTATCTCCACATCGACGCGGTGATGATCTTCCTCGCGACCGACCCGGCGCGCTTCGACGTGATCGTCACCGACAACATCTTCGGCGACATCATCACCGACCTCGCCGCTGCCATCACCGGCGGCATCGGCCTGGCCGCCTCCGGCAACATCAACTCCTCCCGCGAGTTCCCCTCGATGTTCGAGCCTGTCCACGGCTCCGCCCCCGACATCGCCGGCCAGCAGAAGGCGGACCCCACTGCGGCGATCCTGTCCGGGGCCCTTCTGCTCGAGCACCTCGGTCGCCCCGAGGCTGCCGCTGCCATCGACGCCGCCGTGCTCGCCGACCTCTCCGAGCGCGGTTCGCAGCCTCGTACGACCTCCGAGGTCGGCGACGCGATCGCCGCGCGAGTAGTCGGCTAGCCGCTCACCCTCGAAGGGCCGGGCGCAGATTCTCCTGCGCCCGGCCCTTGCTCTGTCCTCATCACTTACCCCGCCCGCGATAGCACAGCCCTCGCAGAACAGGACTAATCTCATGGTCATGGAGATCAGCACCACATTGTCGACCCAACCGGCCACCGACAAGCAGCGCGCGGAGGTCCTGGCGAACCCAGGCTTCGGCAACCATTTCACCGACCACATGCTCACCGTCGAGTGGACGCCCGAACAGGGCTGGCACAACGGTCGCATCGAGGCGTACGCGCCGATCAGCCTGGACCCGTCAGCAGCCGTGCTGCACTACGCCCAGGAGATCTTCGAGGGCATGAAGGCCTACCGGCACGAGGACGGCTCGATCTGGTCGTTCCGGCCCGAGGCCAACGCCGCTCGGATGGCTCGCTCCAGCGAGCGCCTGGCTCTGCCCGTCCTCGAGATCGAGGACTTCGTGCAGACCGTCTTCGACCTGGTCAAGGTCGACCACCGCTGGGTCCCCGAGGCATCCGAGAGCGACGAGAAGAGCCTCTACCTGCGGCCCTTCATGTTCGCCTCGGAGTCGTTCCTCGGTGTTCGCCCGGCCCAGCACGTGACCTACATGGTCATCGCCTCGCCCGCCGGCTCCTACTTCAAGGGCGGCGTGAAGCCGGTCCGGATCTGGCTCAGCGAGAACTACACCCGCGCCGGCCGCGGCGGCATGGGCGCGGCCAAGACCGGCGGCAACTACGCCTCCTCCCTGGTCGCCCAGGCCGAGGCCACGGCCAACGGCTGCGACCAGGTGGTCTTCCTGGACGCGCAGGAGGGGAAGTACGTCGAGGAGCTCGGCGGCATGAACCTCTACTTCGTCCACGCCGACGGCCGGATCGTCACCCCCGAGACCGGCACCATCCTCGAGGGGATCACCCGGGCCTCGATCATCGAGCTCGCGGGCAAGCTCGGCTACACCGTCGAGGAGCGCAAGTTCACCATCGACGAGTGGAAGGCCGGCGTGGAGTCCGGCGAGATCACCGAGGTCTTCGCCTGCGGCACCGCAGCTGTGGTCACCCCGGTCGGCGAGCTCGTCCACGAGGGCGGCTCCATCGCCTCGGCCGGTGACGGTGAGGTCTGGCGGACCATCCGCAAGCAGCTCGTCGACATCCAGTTCGGCCGCGCCGAGGACACCTTCGGCTGGATGCGCCAGATCGTCTGACGCCGAGCGAGGGAGTAACCGCGCGAAGCGCGGAGACGTCACTCGCGCCGGCCGAGACGTCACGTACGCAGGCCGAAGCGTCACTCCCGCGAACCGAGACGGCAGAGGATGCCCACTCGGCCGACCGGGGTGACGCTTCGGCGTTTCGTGGTCTCCGCCGGTGTCGGTTGCGGCGGTTAAGGTTTGTCCCGTGACGACAGCCCCACGCCTACCCCAGGCGAACCGACGAGAGAGCGTCGGTGACTACGACCTGCTCTCCCTGCTGGGGCAGGGCGGGATGGGCCGGGTCCACCTGGCCAGCCACCGCGTGAGCGGTGAGCGGGTGGCGCTGAAGGTGCTGCGCACCCAGTTCGTCGGGGACGAGGAGGGGCGCCAGCGGCTGGCGCGCGAGGTCTCCTCGCTGCAGCGGGTGCGGAGCAGGTGGGTCGCAGGTGTCGTCGCGGCCGACCCGTGGGGCGAGGTGCCGTGGCTGGCGACCCGCTACGTCCCGGGTCCGACGCTGCACGACAAGATCGTCAACGAGGGCGTGCTCTCGAGCGACGAGGTCGAGCAGCTGGCCAGCGACCTGGCCGAGGGCATCGCCGACTGCCACGCCGTCGGCGTCCTCCACCGCGACGTCAAGCCCGCCAACATCATCGTCGAAGGGCGGACCCCGATCCTGATCGACTTCGGGCTCGCCCGCGTGGCCGACGATCCGAAGATCACCGTGACCGGCCTGCTGATCGGCACACCCGGTTACCTGCCGCCCGAGATCGCCGTCGGCGACCCGGCCACCCCGGCCTCGGACGTGCACTCGTGGGCCGCCGTCGTGGCGTACGCGGCGACCGGCCGCCCGCCCTTCGGCGAAGGCAACTCGATGAAGCTGATGGACCGGGCCCGGCGCGGTGAGCACGACCTGGAGGGCGTGCCGCAGCCGCTGCGTGGGTTGCTCGGGCAGGCGCTCTCGCCCGATCCCGCCGACCGCCCGACGCTGGACGAGGTGCGCGAGTGGCTGCGTACGCCGCGTCGGCCGTTCGTGCACAAGCCGGTCGAGCAGCTCTCGCTCAGCGACCGGACCGAGCGGGAGAAGGCCACCACCCCGGCCGCGCCGTTCCCGCCGCTCGGCAAGCTCGGCCGGCGCCCGGACAGTCGCCGTGATGCCCGTCTGGAGAAGCTGCGCCGCGGGGCGATCTGGCTCGGTCTGCTCGCCTTCACCGTCGGTGTGATGGCCGCGTTCCCGAGCGTGGGCTTCCTGGCTGTGCTCGGCGCGGCCTGGCTGATCCGCTCCGCGACGCTGGCCGCCGGTGACCTGCGCAGGTGGCGTTGGTATCGCGGTCGCAAGTGGCACGATGCGCCCCGCCTCCTGATCGGCGCCCCCTGGCGGCTGGTCCGCTCGCTCCCGAAGACGTTCGTGGTGGGGATGTGGGGATACGGGTTCGTGGTGGCGGCGGTGCTGATCGGCTTCGCCCTGCAGCTCTCCCTGCCGGCCGCTCTGGGCCTCGCAGGCCTGGCGTTCGTGGTCGCGCTGTGGACCGGCTCCGGACGCGACCGGCTGCGCGACCCGGTGACCAAGGTGGTCCGGCGGGTCTCGGAGCGATGGGTGCCCTGGATCCTCGGTTTCGCGGTGGTCCTCACCCTGGCTCTCTTCCCGATCCAGACCCTTGCCGAGGAGGGCCCACAGTTCTCCGGCGGCGACGAGTCGTGGTGGGTCGAGCTCCTCGGCTGGTGAGACGCCCGTCCCACTGAGGGAGATTTCGTGGCAGGATCAGGGCCATGACGACGTCTGTCATCATCATTCGCTAGCGCGCCGAGCTCCGCTCGACGCGCCACCCTCTCGTACCCGAGAGGGTTTTTTCTTGCCCAGCCACAGCCCCTGACCGCAGATCCAGCCCAGCCCGAGGACAGAAGAGCCATGGAATTCCACGTCTACGACACCACTCTGCGCGACGGTGCGCAGCAGGAGGGCCTCAACCTCAGCGTCGCCGACAAGCTCGCGATCGCTCGGCATCTCGACGGCTTGGGCGTCGGGTTCATCGAGGGCGGCTGGCCCGGGGCGAACCCGAAGGACACCGAGTTCTTCAAACGAGCCGTCTCCGAGCTCGACCTCGAGCACGCGCGCCTGGCTGCCTTCGGGTCGACCCGCAGGGCCGGGGTGAGGGCGGCCGACGACCCCCAGGTCGCCGCGCTCCGTGACTCCGGGGCCTCGGTCGTCACCCTGGTGGCGAAGTCCCACGACCGCCACGTCGAGCTCGCGCTGCGCACCACCCTCGAGGAGAACCTCGCGATGATCCGCGACACCGTCTCCCACCTGCGCGAGGAGGGTCAGCAGGTCTTCCTCGACGCCGAGCACTTCTTCGACGGCTACCGGGCCAACCGCGACTACGCGATGGAGGTCCTGAGGACGGCCTACGAGGCCGGTGCCGAGGTCGTCGCGCTGTGCGACACCAACGGCGGGATGCTGCCGGGCTGGGTCTCCGACGTCGTCCACGACGTCCGCGAGACCACCCAGGGCGCTGTCGGGATCCACTGCCACAACGACACCGGGTGCGCGGTCGCCAACTCGCTGGCCGCAGTGGAGGCTGGCGCGATGCACGTCCAGGGCTGCATCAACGGCTACGGGGAGCGTACGGGCAACGCCGATCTGGTCTCCGTGGTCGCCAACCTGCAGCTCAAGCTCGGCCGAGAGGTGCTCCCGACCGGTCTGCTGGGCGAGGCGACCCGCGTCGCCCACGCGGTCGCCGAGGTGACCAACGTGCCGCCCGCGGGGCGGCAGCCCTACGTGGGCGCCTCCGCCTTCACCCACAAGGCCGGCCTGCACGCCTCCGCGATCAAGGTCGACCCCGACCTCTACCAGCACATGGACCCGGCAGGCGTCGGCAACGACATGCGGCTGCTGGTCTCGGACATGGCCGGCCGGGCCTCGATCGAGCTCAAGGGACGCGAGCTCGGCTACGACCTCTCCGACGACCGCGACCTGGTGACCCGGGTGACCGAGCGGGTCAAGGAGGCCGAGCAGCGCGGCTACACCTTCGAGGCGGCCGACGCCTCCTTCGAGCTGCTCCTGATCGAGGAGGTCGAGGACGCGCGCCCCGCCTACTTCGAGGTCGAGTCCTGGCGGGTCATCTCCGAGGCTCGCGGTGGTGGCTCGGAGACGGCGTCGACCACCGAGGCGATCGTGAAGATCCACGCCGACGGCGTACGTCACGTCGAGACCGGCGAGGGCAACGGCCCGGTCAACGCGCTCGACCAGGCGCTGCGGGCCGCGATCACACGCGCCTTCCCGGTGGTCGCCGACTTCGACCTGATCGACTTCAAGGTGCGGATCTTTGACCAGGGCCACGGCACCGACGCGAAGACCCGGGTGCTGATCGAGACCTCTGACGGGGTGACCTCGTGGACGACCGTGGGCGTCGGGTCCAACGTGATCGAGGCGTCCTGGGAGGCGCTGGTCGACGGGCTCACCTTCGGGCTACGACGTCATGTGAGCGAGGCCACATCTGCGGGTGCCGTCGTCGCGGAATGAATCTCCGGCGGGAGGGTGTTCAACAGTTCAACATTGAACTTTCCCGCGTCACTCGAGGAGAACCCGTGTCCGACACCCGCATCGCCGTACTCGTTGGCAGCCTGCGCGCTGAGTCCACCAACCGCAAGCTTGCCGAGAAGCTCGCCGCCGGGGCGCCCGACGGCGTCTCCCTGGAGATCGTCGAGGGCCTGGGCGAGCTGCCGTTCTTCAACGAGGACCTCGAGGCCGACCCGGGCGAGGCCGTGACCCAGCTCCGCAAGACGGTCACCGAGGCCGACCGCGTGCTGATCGTGACCCCGGAGTACAACGCCACCATCCCGGGCGTGCTCAAGAACGCGATCGACTGGCTCTCCCGTCCGTACGCTGCCGGTGCCATCAAGGGCAAGGTCGTCTCCGTCGTCGGCGTGACCCCGACCCCTTACGGCGGCAAGTGGGCGCACGCCGACGCCGCTCGCTCGGTCGGCATCGCCGGCGGGATCGTCGTCGAGGACGCGATCGTCTCGCAGCCGGCCCACGAGATCGACGTGTTCGCCGACGTCGAGGTCCAGGCTCGCTTCGCGGCTGCCGTAGAGAAGCTCGCGGGCTTCGCGCCCGCGGCCGTCTGATTCCCAAGCCAGGCGGCACCACGAGGTCAGGTCTCTCCGGGGGGAGACCTGACCTTCGTCATTTGTCGCGTGCGCGCTCTACCGATTATCGCGTGCGCGAAGGGCCCTGAGGCCGTACGTTGCCGCCATGAGCGGACCCGTGAGACAGCTTCGTGTGGTGGTCGAGGCGAAGGACTACGAAGAAGCGGTGGCGTTCTACCGCGACACCCTCGGGCTGCCCGAGCAGGCCGCCATCTCCGGCCCCGACGGCGCTGAGGTGATCATCCTCGACGCCGGCCGGGCCACGCTCGAGCTCGCGAACCCGACTCAGCACGCGTACATCGACGAGGTCGAGGTCGGGCGCCCGGTGGCCGGGCACGTACGCGTGGCGTTCGAGGTCGACGACTCCGCCGCGGTCACCGACCAGCTCGTCGAAGGCGGCGCGGCGCTCGTGGCCTCACCCACCCGCACCCCGTGGGAGTCGCTCAACGCGCGTCTCGACGGACCCGCCGACCTGCACCTGAGCCTCTTCCAGGAGCTCGCCGAGCCCGCCCTGGCGCCGGAGTACCCGGTCAGGACCGAGCGGTTGACGCTGCGCCCGGTAGACGTCGAGCGTGACCTCGAGGACCTGCATGCCTATCTCTCGCTCGAGGACGTGTGCCGCTACATCCCGCCGGTGCCGCGTGACCGAGACCAGCTGCGGAAGGCGTACGCGCCCGAGAGGCGTCCTTCCGTCCTGCGCCGCGAAGGTGAGGTGCTCTGTCTCGCCGTCGAGCACGAGGGCCGGCTGATCGGTGACGCCGTGCTCTTCTGGCACAGCAAGGAGCAGCGGTCGGGGGAGATCGGGTATGCCTTCAACCCCGAGTTCCAGGGGCGCGGATTCGCCACCGAGACGGCTCGGGCGCTGCTCGGGCTGGCGTTCGACGGGCTCGGTCTGCACCGGGTGATCGCCAGGGTCGACGAGCGCAACGTCGCTTCGGCGCGGGTGGTCGAGCGGCTCGGGATGCGCAAGGAGGCGGTCGAGCGTGACGTGAAATGGACCAAGGGTGAGTGGGCGACACTGGTGAGCTACGCGATGCTCGAGGACGAGTGGCGCTAGGGATGTGATCTAGCCTACAGGGGTGGCCGAACTTCATGATCTGACCGCCCTGGAACAGGGAGAGCTGCTGCATCGATGCGAGATCTCTCCGGGAGAGCTCGCGGAGCACTATCTCGACAGGATCGCGCGGCTCGACGATGTCGGCGCCTTCGTCACCGTGGCCGAGGAGCGGATCTCGACCTGCGCTCGTGAGCTCGTGGTCAAACCGGTCGGCGCCTCACCGCTGTGGGGAGTGCCGACGGCGATCAAGGACCTCAATCTGACCCGCGGGGTCCGCACGACCTTCGGGTCGGCGGTCTACTCCGACTTCGTCCCCGACGTCTCCGACAACGTCACCTTGTCGATCGAGGCGGCCGGGATGATCTCGCTCGGGAAGACCAACACCCCCGAGTTCGGTTCGCCCTGTTACACCGAGCCTGATGTGGCCCCGCCCGCCGTCACCCCCTGGGACCGTACGCGGATCGCCGGTGGCTCCTCCGGAGGCGCTGCCGCGGCGGTGGCCGCCGGACTGGTGCCGGTCGCGCAGGGCTCCGACGGCGGCGGCTCGATCCGGATCCCGGCCTCCTGCTGCGGCCTGGTCGGCCTGAAGCCGACCCGCGGGCGGATCTCCCCGTCGCCGATGTACGGCGACGCGGCCGGGCTCGCCACCGCCGGCCCGATCGCTCGGTCGGTGCGGGACGCGGCGGCCTTCCTCGATGTGCTCGCGGGGCGGCGTACGGGCGATCCCTTCTGGGCGCCCGAGGAGCAGCTCCCGTTCCTGGACGCGTGCGAGCGGCCGCCGGGAAGGCTGCGCATCGCCCGGTTCATCGAGCCGCTGATCGCGGAGACCGCCGTCGATGCCGAGTGTGTCGCCGCGTGGGAGAACGCCTCGACGCTGCTGGCGTGGCTGGGCCACGAGATCATCGACATCCCTCGTCCGCTGCCGGTCGAGGCGGTCGCCGTCTTCGAGACGGTCTGGGCCGTCGGCACCGCGATGTCGGTGGTCAACCTCGCCCCGGACCAGCGATCCCAGATCCGGCCGCTGACTCGCTGGCTCACCGAGCGGGGAGAGGCGGTCAGCGGGCCAGAGTTCGGGCTTGCGCTCGCCGAGCTGCGCCGGTACGCCGCCGCGACCCTGGAGGCGCTGGCCCCCTACGACGCCGTCCTCACCCCGACCCTGGCCACGCCGCCGCCCCTCGTCGGCGCGATCCGGAATGACGCCGACCCCGCGGCCGACTTCCAGGCGCAGAAGGAGTTCACCCCCTGGACCTCGGCCTGGAACGTCACCGGCATGCCCGCCATCTCCCTGCCCCTCCACTGGACCCCCTCCGGCCTCCCCGTCGGCGTCATGCTCGCCGCCCGCCCCGCCCAGGAGTCCCTGCTGCTCTCCCTCTCCGCCCAGATCGAGGCCGCCGCCCTCTGGGACCACCGCCTTCCGCCCGGCTGGTAACACCACTCGCCGAGACGTCACCCCGGTCGGCCGAGACGTCAACTCTGTCGGCCGAGAAGGCACGCAGATGCCGTCTCGGCCGACGGGAGTGACGCTTCGGCCGACCG
>NZ_JACIXG010000109.1 GCF_014360585.1 Nocardioides sp. | reverse complement strand
CGGCTCTTTCATTCGCTATGACAGTGGGTCTGACCTTGTGAACGATTCACAAGGTCAGACCCTCTGTCATAGCGAGCAAACCGGCATCGTCGCGCCAGCTTCATCCACCGACAACGGCGTATGCCTCCCGCAGCTGCTCCTCCGACGGCCCGGTGAGGATGCGGGGCACGGCGAGGTCGTGGAGGACGAGGAAGCGGAGGACGGAGCCGCGGGCCTTCTTGTCGACCCGCATGGCGCCGATGAGGTCGTCGAAGCCGGCCTCGACGCCCAGCTCCTCGACGGTGGTCGGGAGGCCGACCTTCGCGAAGGTCGGGGCGTGCCGGGCGGCGATGTCGTCGGAGAGGACGCCGGCGAGGCGGGCGAGCTCGGCGGCGAACACGCACCCGACGGCGACCGCGTCACCGTGGCGGATCGAGTAGCCGGAGTGCTTCTCGAGGGCGTGGGCGAGGGTGTGGCCGTAGTTGAGCGTCTCGCGGCCGGGGTGGCCGTCGGCACCGCCGGTCTCCTTCAGATCGGCGGCGACGACCTCGGCCTTGACCCGGATCGCGCGCTCGATCAGCTCGGCCAGGACCGGCGAGTCGGCGGTGATCTTGTCGCCCGCGATGTGCGCAGCCTCGACCAGCCGCAGGATCTCCGGGTCGGCGATGAAGCCGCACTTGACGACCTCACCGAGTCCGGCGACAAGATCTGCCTCCGGCAGGGTCGCGAGCAGCGCGAGGTCGCACAGCACGCCAGCGGGCTCGTGGAAGGCGCCGACGAGGTTCTTGCCAGCGCCGGTGTTGACCCCGGTCTTGCCGCCGACCGCGGCGTCGACCATGGCGAGCACGGTGGTGGGGATGTGTACGACGCGCACACCACGCAGCCAGCCGGCCGCGACCCAGCCACCGAGGTCCGTTGTCGCGCCGCCACCGAAGGTGACCACTGCGTCAGAACGGGTGAAGCCCCTCTCCCCCAGCGCCTCCCAGCAGTCGGCGGCGACCGCGACGGTCTTCTGCGCCTCGCCGCTGGGCAGCCCGAGGCCGAGCACGTCGTAGTGCTCGAGCAGCTCCTGGACCACCGGCTCGGCCTGCTCGGCCAGCTCCGCGGCGTAGAGGAACGCCACCCGCTGCACAGAGTCGCCCAAGAGCCCCTGCAGACGCGTGGCGAGGCCGGAGCCGACCACGACGTCGTAAGGCGCAGCGCTCTCGACCCGAATGACTGTCTCGTTCAACGTCTGCTCCGTCGTGTCAGTTGCGGTTTCCCGCCGCGGCGGGGTTCTGCCCGCTCAGCGCGGCGGCGATCTCGTCGGCCACATCGGCCGCCGTGCGGTCGTCGGTGTCGACGACCAGCGTCGCGACGGACTCATAGATGGGTGCGCGCTCCTCCAGGAGCGCCTTGATCCGCCCGCGTACGTTGCCGAGCAGCAGCGGACGTCCCGAGCCGAGCCCGACGCGCTTGACCGCGTCCGCGACCCCGACACGCAGGTAGACGACCGTGTGCCCCTCCAGCAGGGCTCGGGTCTGCTCTGCCAAGACAGCACCGCCGCCGAGGGAGACGACACCCTCGTGCTCGGCGAGTGCCGCCGCGACAGCGGAGGCCTCGACCGTACGGAAGTGCTCCTCGCCCTCGTCGACGAAGATGTCCTGCACGCTCTTGCCCGCAGCGGCCGCGATGTCCGCGTCGGTGTCGCGCAGGGCGACCCCGAGACGGGAGGCGAGCAGCGCCCCGACAGTCGACTTGCCCGCGCCCATCGGGCCGACGAGCACGACAGCCGGCATCAGAGCCCGGGAGTTCAACGCAGCCTCAGGTTCTCGAGGTAGGACTTGGCGTTGCGCGCGGTCTCCCCGACCGAGTCGCCGCCGAACTTCTCCAGCGCGGCCTCGGCCAGGACGAGCGCGACCATCGCCTCGGCGACGACGCCGGCGGCGGGCACCGCACAGACGTCGGAGCGCTGGTGGTGCGCCACCGTCGACTCGCCGGTGACGACGTCGACGGTGCGCAGCGCCCGGGGCACGGTCGCGATCGGCTTCATCGCGGCGCGCACGCGCAGGATCTCGCCGGTCGACATGCCGCCCTCGGTGCCGCCGGAGCGCCCGGTCGCACGCCGGATGCCGTCCTCGGAAGGAACAATCTCGTCGTGGGCCTGGGAGCCCGGGGTCGCGGCGAGCTCGAAACCGTCGCCGACCTCGACCCCCTTGATCGCCTGGATGCCCATCAGCGCACCGGCCAGGCGGGCGTCGAGCCGTCGGTCCCAGTGCACGTGGGAGCCGAGGCCCGGCGGCAGGCCGTGGACGACGACCTCGACGACACCGCCGAGGGTGTCGCCGTCCTTGTGGGCCTGGTCGATCCGGGCGACCATCTGCTTGGAGCCGTCGGGGTCAAGGACCCGCACCGGGTCCTCGTCGAGGCGCGCCACGTCCTCAGGCGAAGGAACCTCGACGCTCGGCGTACGGACCCCGCCGATCTCCAGGACGTGGGAGACGAGGCGGGCGCCGAGGGTCTGCTCCAGGAAGGCCGAGGCGACCGCGCCGAGGGCGACCCGAGCCGCGGTCTCACGGGCCGAGGCGCGCTCCAGGATCGGGCGGGCGTCGTCGAAGTCGTACTTCTGCATCCCGACCAGGTCGGCGTGACCGGGCCGCGGCCGGGTCAGCGGCGCATTGCGGGCCTGGCCGGCCAGCACCTCCGGGTCGACCGGGTCGGAGGCCATCACGGTCTCCCACTTGGGCCACTCGGTGTTGTCGATCTCGATCGCGACCGGTCCGCCCTGGGACTCCCCGTGGCGTACGCCGCCGGTGATCCGCACCTGGTCCTTCTCGAACTTCATCCGGGCACCGCGCCCGTAGCCGAGCCGGCGCCGGGCCAGGGCATCAGCGATGTCGTCAGAGGTGATCCGGACATGGGCGGGCAGACCCTCCAACACGGCCGTCAGGGACGGACCGTGGGACTCGCCCGCAGTGAGCCAACGCAACATGGACGTCAGTCTTTCATCCCGACCGCACCAGCCCGTGCACCCGGGCTCAAACCGAGACGGCGAGCACGCCGAGGAGCATCCCCAAGATCATGAAGGGCCCGTACGCCAGGGGCTCGCGCATCGCCTCCCGCGAGCGCCGCGCGAGCGCACGTCCGATGCCCCAGAGGCCGAAGACCGCCAGCCCGGACCAGAGCCCGACCGCGAGCTCGTCCCAGCCGAGGCGACCGAGGACCAGGCCGACGAGCGCTGCGAGCCGTACGTCGCCGAAGCCCATCGCGTGGGGCATCAGTCGCCACAGCAGCCAGAACGCCGAGCGGGCCAGGACGAGCCCGACGACCGCGCCGATGACGGCTCCGGTGTCGCGCACCCACAGCCACTCGAAACCGACCCCCAGCAGCCCCACGACCGTGGCGGCCAGGATCGGCTGCTTGGGCAGCCGCTGCACCCGCCAGTCGACGTAGGCCAGCAGCACCAGCAGCGGCACGAGCGGAGCCAGGAAGACCATCAGCCGCGACGGGGTGACCTGCCAGGCCAGCAGCGCGGCGACCGCCGCGGAGACGCTCACCGCGAGCGGGAGGAGCAAGGCCGATCCGGCCAGGTCGACATAGGGCGACGCCGGCGGGTCGTCGGCTGGTTCGGGGAGACGGCGAAGCAGTGCCGGCACCCCGAGAGCGAGCAGCGCGGCGAGGGCGGCGCTCACCAGCACGACCGCCCCGGGGCTCATGCCGGTGACGGCTCCGTGATCCTCAGCGCCTTCTCCCCCGCTGCCCGCATGGCCTCCAGCGGGGCGGCGCGGCCGGTGAAGAGCTCGAACTGCAGCACAGCCTGGTGCACGAGCAGGTCCAGACCACTGATGGCTACGCCGGGCGCGACCGAGAGCAGCGGCGAGGGCCACGGGTCGTAGACGACGTCGAAGACGACCGGAGTGGACGCCCAACGGTCGATGAGCTCAGGGGTCTGCGCCTTCGCCGGGACGGTGGAGACGACCACGTCTACACCGTCGACTGCCGCGTCCAGCGGCAGCACCGAGACCACCGGCTTGCTGCGGTGACGCGAGATCATCTCGATCGTCTCCCCCGCCGCGCCAGGGTTGCGGGCCAGCAGCGTGATCCGGGAGGCACCGAGCTCGGCGAGCGCGAGGCCGGTCGACGCCGCGGTCGCGCCCGCACCCAGGATCGCACCGGAGGCGCACGAGAAGTCGGCGCCGGCACGTTCCCGGATCGCCGCGACCGCCCCGGGCAGGTCGGTGTTGTCCCCGACCCAGCCGTGCGAGGAGCGCACCAGTGTGTTGACCGCGCCCACGAGCCGCGCCCGCGGCGAGATCGACCGCGCCAGCTCGTACGCCTCCCGTTTGAGCGGCATCGTCACCGACAGCCCACGCCACCGGCTCGGCGGCCAGTCGCCACCGAGGCTGGAGACATAGGAGGCCAGACCGCCGGCAGCCACCCGCGTGGCGTTGTAGGACCAGTCGGACATCTCCAGCTCGGCGTACGCGGCTCGGTGCAACACCGGCGAGAGCGAGTGATCGATCGGATCACCCAGGACGGCACACTTCACGCAGGTCTTCTCCTCAGCAGCTCTTGGACTTGGTTGAACGGCAGTAGGCCTTGTACTCGGCCTTGTACTTCAAGAACTGCTCATAGTTCTTGGCGAACTTCGTCTCACCGGTCTTCAGGTTGACGGTCACGTAGTAGTACCAGTCACCTTCAGTCGGATTGAGCGCGGCCTGAATCGCGGCGTCGCCCGGGGCGCCGATCGGCCCCGGAGGCAAGCCCTTGTTGGTGTAGGTGTTGTAGGGCGAGTCGACGGTCTGTACGTCGACGCCACCGAGCTCGGTGCTTCCAGACTTCCCGAGCGCATAGTTGACCGTCGCGTCGATCTGCAAGAAGCCTGCCTGGCCTGCCGTGCCGGGGTTCTCTACTCGGTTGTAGATCACCTGGGCGATCTTGGCCATGTCCTCGCCACGCCCCTCGGCCTCGACGAGCGAGGCCACGGTCATGATCTGCTCGGCCGTGCACGCCTTGCCGTCGCCGCACTTGAGCTGCTTGGCACGCGCCTCGATGTCGTTGTCGCCGAGCGCCTGCTCATACCGGTCGACCATCATCGCCAGCATCTCGGTCGGCGTGGCATCGGGCGGGAAGGCGTACGTCGCCGGGAACAGGTAGCCCTCGACGTTGCCCTTGGCGTAGTCGGGCAGCCCGATCGCCTCGGTGTCCTGGGCGGCCAACTTGTAGTCGGCCGGCTTCTTCCCGGTCTTCTCGGCGAGCACCTTGTAGATCGCCTTGGCGCGCGATCCTTCGGTGATGGTGACGTTGACCGTGTCGATGTTCTCCGGGTTGGCGAGGACCTCGACGGCGTCGGCGGCCTTCATCTCCTTCTTCAAGGGGTAGAAGCCGACCTGCACGGTCAGCGCCTCCGCGTTGGCCGCGTCGATGAAGGCATCGACCGACTTCACCACGCCGGCGTCCTTCAGGTTGCGGCCGACCGCCGAGACCGAGTCACCCTCGTGCACCTCGAACGAGACCGGGTCCGTGCCCGGGCCGGCATAGTCGGCCGGAGGCGCGACCATGTCCTTGACGTAGTCGACCGCGCGGTCGCCGACGAAGTAGAAGCCGCCGACCACGACGGCCATCGCCACCAGCACGGCCAGGCAGCCACCGAAGCGGCGTTTGCGCTTGGGCGGCTCCTCGTCGAAGTACCGATCGTGATCCGGAGGACCACCACCACCGTCGAAGAAGCCCGGCTGCTGCTCATAGCCCGGCTCGCCGTAGCCACCGGGACGCTGCGGGGGCTCCTGCCGGCCGTAACCGGGCGGAGGCTGCTGCTGACCGTATCCGGGCGGGGGCTCCTGCTGGCCGTACGCGGGCGGGGGCATGCCGCTGCCGGGCATCGGGCGAGGCCCCGGGCGGCGACCCGGCTGACCCGGCTGCTGAGGCGGCATCTGGCCAGGCATCTGCGGCGGCATCCGGCGCGGATCCCGGGGATCCTGCCGGGGGTCTCGCGGATCCGGCCGCTGGCCCTGTCGAGGATCGTGCGGGGGCTGCTGCCGTGGCGGGTAGCCGCCGCGCGGATCGCGACCAGGTGACCCCTGACCAGGGCGACGCGGGTCGCGCGGGTCCGGGGGGTAGTAGCGCTCACTCATTGACCGACCTCGACGATCTCTCCAGGCGCGGTCCCCGAAGCGCGCTCACTGTCCAATGCGTGTTGCAGGATCACGACCGCAGCGGCCATGTCCACAACTGCTCGCCGGTCCTGGCCCTTGCGACCTCGATCTCGGAGCATAGCCTCCGCGGAGACAGTGGTGAGTCGTTCGTCGATGAGACGAACCGGGACCGGGGCCACTCGACGCGCCAGGGACGCGGCGAAGTCCCGGACCTTAGCAGTCGCCGGGTTCTCCCCACCCTTGAGGGACCTGGGCAGGCCGACGACCACCTCGAGCATTGTCGACTCCTCAGCGATCTCGGCGACGATCGCCTGCAGCCGCGCGAGGTCGCCTCGGCCCTTCTTGACCGTCTCCAGCGGCGTCGCCAGGAACCCCGTGGGATCGCTCCTGGCGACGCCGATCCGAGCGTCACCAGGATCGAGACCGAGGCGTACGCCGTGACGCATCAAGCTCCCGTCACGAGCGACTCGACCTTCGCGACGGCGTCGTCGATCTTGCCGACCTCGGTGCCACCGCCCTGGGCGAAGTCGGGCTTGCCGCCACCGCGGCCGCCGACGACCGGCGCGAGCTCCTTGATCAGGTCTCCCGCCTTGACGCCCTTGGCGATGCCCGCGGGGTTGACCGCGGCCACGACTGCGACCTTGCCGTCAGCGTCACCGAAGAGCACGACGGCCGCCGGCGCGTCACCGAGCCGGGAGCGTACGTCCTGGGCGAGCGTGCGCGCGTCGCCGCCGCCCACGCCCGGGATCCGCTGGGCGACGACCTGGACGCCGTTGACGTCGACTGCGGTGGCCGCGATCGTGCCACCGGAGGCGAGCAGCTGTGCCGTACGCGCCCGGGCGATCTCCTTCTCGGCGGCCTTGAGCCGCTCCATCAGGTCGGAGACCCGGCCGACGACGTCGTCGGACTTCGACTTGAGCAGCAGGTTGAGCTCGGAGACGACGTCGCGCTCGCGGGCGAGGTAGTTGAAGCCCTCGACGCCCGTGTAGGCCTCGATGCGGCGGTTGCCGGAGCCGACCGAGGCCTCCGAGGTGACCACGATCGTGCCGATCTGGGCGGAGTGGTCGACGTGGGTGCCGCCGCAGAGCTCGCGCGACCAGGGGCCGCCGATCTCGACGACACGGACCTTGGTGTCGTCATAGGTCTCGCCGAAGAGCGCGATCGCGCCCCATTCCTTGGCCTGCGGGAGGGTCATGTAGTCCCAGGCGACCGGCAGGTCGGCGCGCAGCGCGTTGTTGGAGACCTCTTCGACCTCGTGCATCTGCTCCGGGGTCAGGCCCTTGGTCCAGCCGTAGTCGAGGCGCAGGTAGCCCGGGCGGTTGAACGAGCCCGACTGCAGCGCGGTCGGCCCGAGCACCTCGCGCAGCGCCGCGTGCACCACGTGAGTGCCGGAGTGGGCCTGGCGGGCGCCGAGACGCCACTCCTTGTCGACCTGGGCGTGCACCAGACCACCGGCAGCCCCGCGTGCAGCGAACTCGCCGTCGACCACCCGGACCTGGTGCACGACCAGGCCCTTGACCGGCCGCTGCACGTCGACGACCTCGAGGCGGCCACCGTCGAACTCGATGATGCCCGCGTCGGCGGACTGGCCACCGGACTCGGCGTAGAACGGGGTGCGGTCGAGGACGATCTCACCGATCTCCTCGGGGCCGAGGACGTCGACCGGCTTGCCCTCCTTGAGGAGAGCCAGCGGCTTCGACTCGGTGTCCAGGGTGGTGTAGGCCTGCCAGTCGGTCGGCCCAAAGCTGTCGAGGATGGTGCGGTAGACCGACAGGTCGGCGTGCTGACCCTTCTTGGCGCGCGCGTCGGCCTTGGCCCGCTCGCGCTGCTCGGTCATCAGGCCACGGAAGCCCGTCTCGTCGACCTCGAGACCCGCCTCGGCGGCCATCTCCAGGGTCAGATCGATCGGGAAGCCGTACGTGTCGTGGAGCTGGAACGCCTTGTCACCGGAGAACGTGGTGGCTCCGCTCGACTTCACCTCGGTCGCGGCGAGGTCGAAGATCTGGGTGCCGGCCGCGAGGGTCTTGCGGAAGGCCTCCTCCTCGGCGTCGGCGACCCGCTTGATCCGGTCCCACTCGCTGTGCAGGTCGGTGTAGGTCTCCCCCATCTTGTCGCGGGAGATCGGCAGCAGCTCAGGCATCGCCGGGTCCTCGTACCCCAGCAGGCGCATGTTGCGGATCGCGCGGCGCATCAGGCGGCGCAGCACGTAGCCGCGGCCCTCGTTGCCGGGGGTCACGCCGTCGCCGATGAGCATCAGCGAGGAGCGCACGTGGTCGGCCACGACACGGAAGCGGACGTCGTCCTCGTAGGCCGCGCCGTACTTCTTCCCGGTCAGCTCCATCGCCTTCTCGATGACGGGGAAGACGACGTCGGTCTCGTACATGTTCGCCTTGCCCTGCATCAGGTAGGCGACCCGCTCGAGCCCGAGGCCGGTGTCGATGCTCTTCTGCGGCAGGGAGCCGTCGATGTCGACGTCGTACTTGGACCGCGCCGCGACGACGTTGTCCTGCATGAAGACGAGGTTCCAGAACTCCAGGTAGCGGTCGCCGGCGTCCCAGTCACGGTCGGCGCCGAACTCCGGGCCGCGGTCGATCAGGATCTCCGAGCACGGGCCACCCGGTCCGGGCACGCCCATCGACCAGTAGTTCTCGCTCGGGGGCAACCGCACGATGCGGTCGTCGGGCAGGCCGGTGATCTTCTTCCACAGCTCGACCGCCTCGTCGTCGCCGTTGAGCACGGAGGGGTAGAGGATCGACTCGTCGAAGCCGAAGCCGCCGTCGGCGACCGACTTGGTGATCAGCTCCCAGGCGAGCGTGATCGCGCCCTCCTTGAAGTAGTCGCCGAAGGAGAAGTTGCCGCACATCTCGAAGAAGGTGCCGTGCCGGGTGGTCTTGCCGACCTCCTCGATGTCAGGCGTACGGATGCACTTCTGCACCGACGTCGCCCGGTCGAAGGGAGGCGTGGCCTGGCCGAGGAAGTACGGCTTGAAGGGCACCATGCCTGCGTTCACGAAGAGCAGGTTGGGGTCGTCGAGCAGGAGCGATGCCGACGGCACCACCGTGTGCTCGCCGATCTCGGTGTTCTCGGCGAAATGCGCCGTGAAACGGCGGCGGATCTCCGCCGTGCTCAACCACTCCATCAGGGGGTACTACCTTCCGTGTTCTGCCTCGGGTCCTCGGTCGGCCCGTTCAGTCCAAGTGTCTGCTGACGGGCACCGGTGGCGCCAATCTGTTTCGGTCCCGCGGTTCGGGTCTCGATCCACTCCCGCAGCTCGATCTCCTTCTCGGCCTTGCCGGCGGCCAGCTCGTCGCGGAACATCCGCGCGCCGACCCCGAGCGCCTGAGCGCGGTCGCGCAGCCCGTCGGCGGTGAAGGCCTCCGCGGCCCGCCGCCCCTTGACCATCGCGTACACGCCGGCGCCGGCTCCGGCCACGAACCAGATCGCGCCTCTCATAGGGAGTCCTCCATACGTACGTCCTCGTCAACTGTCTCGCGCTGCCGCGCCCGGTACTCCCGCAGCGCCTCGCGCATCTCGCTCTTACGGTCCTTGCGGGCCCGCTTGACCTCGCGGTGCATCTCGTAGCGGATCTTGAACCGCACCTCGGGCGAGAGCGCCCGGCGGACCCCGTGCACCAGCGCGGCGCTGTGCACCACGGTCTCCCGAAACACGGCGTCCGCGAACGCCGGTGCGGTCAACGTACGCCGCACCACCTGCTCCACCTCAGCAGACTCGCCGTCGTCCGTGTCCTCGCCGAGGGAGGTGATCACGTACTCCTTCTCGGCGGCCCGTTCCTCGCGTCGCCGTCGCCGAGACAGCGGCTCCGGCCGGGTCACTCGCTTCTCCAGCGCCTCGAGCCGCTCGCGCAGCTCGGCCTCGCTGGCCTCGGCCTCCGCGAGCCGGCGCCGCGCGGCGCGGCGCGCCCGGAGCGCGAAGAGCACGACGATCAGCGCCAGGAGTACGACTACCCCTGCCGCAGTTCCCAGGACCCAGGCGGGCACGCTAACCGAGTTCATCGACGCAAACCCTATAGCCCCGCTCCGCTGGTCGAGCCGCCGGAGCCGCTAGGCGAAGGCGTGTCGAGACCAACACAGTCAGCTGCCGCGTACGATGCCCCGGATCTTCTCCCAACGCTCCTTCACTCCCGCCTCAGCGCCGTGGGCCGTCGGGCGGTAGTACTCGGCGTCGGCCACCGCGTCCGGTGCGTACTGCTGGGTCGCGATCCCGAAGGGCTCGTCGTGGGCATATTTGTACGTCTCCCCGTGGCCGATCTTCTTCGCTCCCTCGTAGTGGGCGTCGCGCAGGTGGGGCGGGACGTTGCCGATCTTCCCGGCTGCGACGTCGGCGCGAGCGGCGAAGATGGCATTGGTGACCGCGTTGGACTTCGGGGCGACGGCGAGCGCGATCGTCGCGTGGGCCAGGGTGAGCTGGGCCTCGGGCATCCCGATCAGCTGCACCGTCTGCGCGGCGGCAACCGCGGTCTGCAACGCCGTCGAGTCGGCCAGACCGATGTCCTCCGACGCCAGGATCATCAACCGCCGGGCGATGAACCGTGGGTCCTCCCCCGCCTCGATCATCCGCGCCAGGTAGTGCAGCGCCGCGTCCGCGTCCGACCCCCGCACCGACTTGATGAACGCGCTGACCACGTCGTAGTGCTGGTCGCCCTGGCGGTCGTAGCGCACCGCCGCCTGGTCCACGGCCCGCTCGGCCGCCTCGAGCGTGATCTCGCTGTCCCCGGTGGTCGAGCTTGTCGAGACCGCGCCGGCCGCAGCCTCCAGGTAGGTCAGGGACCTGCGCGCGTCACCACCGGCGAGGCGAACGAGATGGTCGAGCGCCTCGTCGCTGATCGTCACCGAGCCGCCAAGGCCCCGCTCGTCCTCCAAGGCACGCATGAGTACGCCCCGGATGTCGTCGTCGGTCAGCGACTCGAGCCGAAGCAGCAGCGACCGCGACAGCAGCGGCGAGATCACCGAGAAGAAGGGGTTCTCCGTGGTGGCCGCGACCAGCGTGACCCACCTGTTCTCCACGCCCGGCAGCAGCGCGTCCTGCTGGGCCTTGCTGAACCGGTGGACCTCGTCGACGAAGAGCACCGTCTCCTTGCCGGTCGCGACCAGCTCGGCCCGGGCGGAGTCGATCGCCGCCCGCACCTCCTTGACCCCGGCCGAGACGGCGGAGACCTCCACGAAGCGCCGGTCGGTGGACTTGCTCACGATGCTCGCGATGGTCGTCTTCCCGGTCCCCGGCGGCCCCCACAGCAGCAGCGAGAGCGACTGACCACCCTCGACGACCTGGTGCAGCGGCGACCCTGCCGCCTTGAGCGAGCTCTGCCCGACCAGCTCCTCGAGCGTGCGCGGCCGCATCCGCACCGCCAGCGGCGCGGACGCACGGTCACTGTCAGACAGCGACCCGCCCCTGGTCGGGCCGGACGGCTGCGCGATATCGAAGAGTCCCTCCACACACCCAGCCTATGGGGGCGGACCGACACTCGGTCAGCCGATGCGCACCCGGGGGTCCAGGACACTGTAGAAGAGGTCGACGATCACGTTGCTGCTGATGATGATCGCGGCCGAGATCAACGTCGTCGCCTCGATCACGGGCAGGTCGCTCTGTCCGACCGCCTCGAGAGCACGCAGCCCCAGGCCGGGGATGTCGAAGATCAGCTCGGTGAAGATCGTTCCGGTGAGCAGGGTGCCGAAGTCGATGCCGAAGATCGTCACGATCGGCACGATCGCGGCCCGCAGTGCGTGCGTGTAGATGACCCGGCCTTCCTTGAGCCCCTTGGCCCGGGCCGTACGGATGTAGTCCTGGTTGAGCGCCTCGATCATCGATCCTCGGGTGAACCGCGCGTACTTGGAGGAGTTGACCAGCCCCAGCGCGAGCCAGGGCAGCAGCAGAGCCCACGCCCATTGCAGCGGAGAGTCGGTGAAGGAGTGGTAGCCCTTCTGCGGGAAGAGGCCGAGCCCCACCGCGAGGAACAGGAACGCGAGCAGGACGAACAGGTAGTACGGGATCGACTCGATCACCAGCGTGGCGCCGATGACGGCCTTGTCGGACATGGTGCCCCTGCGCCTGGCGGCGAACATCCCGATCGGCACGCCGACCAGCAGGATCGTCACGCCCGCGCCGAGCGCCACCGACACCGTCGGCCCGATCCGGTCCTTGATGTCGTCCCAGACGTTCACCCGGTAGATGAAGCTCACCCCGAAGCAGGGAGCCTCGCAGTCGTACGTCTCCGAGCCGGCGTTGATCTCGCGGCCGGTGACGATGCCGGACATGTACTCGGCGTACTGGACGTGGATCGGCGCATCGAGGTTGAGCGCCTCACGGATCGCGTCCTGTCGCTCCACCGTGCACTTCGGCTCGGGGCACATCGCGTTGGCGGGGTCGCTCGGACCGTAGGTGAAGATCGCCACCACCGCGATCGAGACCGCGAACAGCACCAGCACTGCCGAGATCAGCCTGCGAACGACAAAACCGAGCATGGTGAGGGGTCTCGCTTTCTAGAGATCGTGTCACGGGCTCCTCGCCCGGAGGGGGTGCCACCAGAGAGTCGGGTGGCACCCCGGTTGCCGAACCGGTCCGGCGCGTGGAGCCGCGCCGGACCGTCACGTCACTTGGTGACGTACATCGTGCTCAGGGTCGGCATGCCCTTGGTCGGCTCGTTGAAGACTCCACCGAGCTTCGAACCCTTGATGAACGCGCTGCCCGCGTACCCGATCGTGACCGCCGGGTAGTAGGTCTCCTGCATCCACTTGTCGAACTCGCCCCAGGCGCCCGGGACCTCGTCCGGGTCCATCTTCAGGATCTCGGCCTGCTTGGCGTCAGCGTCGGCCTCCTTGAAGTTGGCCGGGTTCGGCATGCCCTCCGTGTTGGCGAGCTTGCCGTCCCACTGAGCCGGGAACCAGGAGCCGCCCGAGGGCCAGTCGGAGCACCAGCCGCTGCTGCGCAGGTTGATGTCAGCCTTCAGGTCGCTGCGGTCGTCACGGATGGTCTCCGTGGTCGACGCCAGCGGGGTCGCCTTGAAGCCGGCGGCCTCGTACGCCTTGACCTGCTGGTCCTTGACTGCGACAGCCTCCTCGTCGTCACGGGCGTAGTACCACTTGAGCTCGAAGCCCTCCGCGCCAGCTTCCTTCAGCAGCGCCTTGGCCTTCTCCGGGTCGGTGGTCTGACCGTCCTGGCCCTCGGGGTACTCGTAGTCGACGCGACCAGCGGTCCCCGGGGGGAGGATCGCGGTCGACGGCTGACGGGTGACACCGACGATCTCGCCGGCAGCCTTCCACGCGGCCTGGTAGGGGTAGGCCCAGCCGATGGCCTCGCGGATCTTCTTGTCCTTGATCTTGTTCTGGTCCATGAAGACCATGAACGTGCACGGCGAGGAGCCGAGGATCAGGTTGTCTGGAGCCGTCTCCTTCACGGACTTGTAGGTCTGCGGGGTCACGTTGTCGTAGGTCAGCGTGGTCTGCGCAGCGCCCTTGTCGCCCTTGATGGTGTTCTCCAGCTTGGCCGTGTCCTGGGCGAACTTGAAGCTGAAGCCGTCGACGGCCTGGATCCGGCCGGGGTCGCTGGCCGCGTCCCACTGGTCGTTCTTGACCAGCTCGAGCGAGGCGCCCGGCTTGTAGGACGCGAACTTGTACGGACCGGTCGCCATCGGGTGCGACTCATAGGCCAGCGGGTCGGTGTCCTTCGCCTTCGGGATCGGCGAGAACACCGGGAAGGAGGCGTAGTAGTCGAGCTCGGGGAACGGCTGGGCGAGCTTGATGATCACCTTGTTGCCGTCCACCTCGACGCCCTTGTAGTCCTCGCCGCCGTACCAGCCGTTACCGGCTTCGTAGCCGGAGAGCTTCTTCAGCTCGGCCTCGGTGTCGGCGAAGGGACCCTTGTACTTGTCACCGTCGACGAAGAAGGTGGTCTGGTAGGTCGGGCCGTCGGGAAGCGTCTCGATGGCGAAGGACCGCTTGATGCCGTACGCCACGTCCTCGGCGGTGATCTCGGTGCCGTCCTCGTACTTGACGCCGTCCCTGAGCTCGAACGTCCAGGTCAGGCCGTCCTCGGAGGTCTTGCCGAGGTCGGTCGCGAGGTCGGGGACCAGGATGGTGTCCTTCGACTCCTCGTCGTAGACGTACTGCGTCAGCGAGCGAGTGACCAGGCCGGACATGATCGCACCGGAGTCGGTGTAGTAGGTCCGGGTCGGGTCGAGCGTGTGCGGCGCGACCGAGGTGAGGATCGACACGGTGCCGCCCTCGGCGGCGTCCGCCGGGACCTTGACCGGGCCTTCGGCGGTGGCATCCTTACCAGCGCCGGCGCCACCACCCTCGATGAACTCGCCATCGTTACCTTCGGACCCTCCGCCTCCCCCGCCGCACGCAGCAGTGAGCATCAGGGCAGCGATCGCACTGGCGGCAATCGCTGTTCTCTTCATTCGCATCGTATGTGTCCACCTTTCAGGGCTCTTGATGCCTCTCTCCGACAACGTGATCACCGGAAAGACTTGGGATCGAAGGCGTCACGAATGGCGTCTCCGAGCAGGTTGAGCGCGAAGACCAGGACCACGATCCCGATGATCGGCGCGTACAGGTACAGCGGGTACTCCTCGAACCAGCCCTGGGCGCGGTTGATCGTCTGGCCCCAGGACGGGCGGCCGGTGACGCCCACACCGAGGTAGGCCAGCGAGGCCTCCGCAGCGATGAGCGCGGGCAGCATCAGCGAGAACGAGACCACGATGGGCGCGACCAGGTTGGGCAACAGCTCCTTGAACAGGATCCGGCGGGTCGGCATGCCGAGGACGTGCGCTGCCTCGATGAACTCCCGCTCGCGCAGGGAGATGACCTCGCCACGCACCAGACGGGTCAGTCCCATCCAGCCGAAGACCGAGAGGATGATGATCATCGCGATCAGGGAGGCGGAATCGAGCAAGGCCGGCTGGTCCCCCCAGCGGTCGATGATCATCGGTGCGACCGCGATCGCGACGAGCAGGAACGGCAGTGTGAGGAACAGGTCGGTCATGAACGTGATGATCCGGTCACCCCAGCCACGGCTGTAGCCCGCGATCAGGCCGAGCACGACGCCGACCACCGTGGAGACGATCGTGGCCACGGAGGCGACCATCATCGACGTACGAGCGCCGTAGAACCATTCCGCCAGCAGGTCGTTGCCCGAGTTGGGCTCCAGACCGAGCGGAGCCTCCCAGGTGAAGCCGTAGTTCGGCGGACCGATGACCGGGTAGTTGAACGAGTCGGTGTCGGTCACCGGGTCCCCGGCCCGCACCTCGACACCGAACAGCCTGCACAGCTGCGGGGCGAAGATCGCGATCAGGATGTAGAGCAGGACGATGCCGGCACAGAGCATGGCGATCTTGTCCGAGAGCAGCCGATCCATGGCGATTCGCATCGGCGAGCGGCCGGCGACCTTCTTGGTGCGCGGCTCCGGATCGACCTCGGGACCAGAACCCTGGATCAACACTTCGGACACAGTCATACGCTCGGATCTCCGTTCGAATGCCTCGGGCTCGGCTCGCCCAAGACCAGACCACTTGGCGCAGTCCCGAACCAGCGCGCTGCCTCAAGTTATGCCAAGTGCAGGCGGTGCGGGAGGCTCTACAGATAACGGTTCGGTACCGACAGCGATCTATGACA
>NZ_JACIXG010000108.1 GCF_014360585.1 Nocardioides sp. | reverse complement strand
AACGAGCTCTGCCACAGGTGGAAGTCATCGAGGCCTGCCCGGAGCTCGCGGAGTCCGGAGACGACCCGACCTGCAGCGACGGCCAGCTCCGCACGGAGCTCCCGCTCGAGAAGGCGGATGTCGATGGGGGCCTCGGGCGGGACCGGACCGATGACTCTCCCGCTCGCCGGTCTGGTCGGCAGGCCGGCGTTCTCGGCCGAACGAATGCGCGCCAACCGAGCCTGCATACGCACCCGAAGTGCCGGCCAGCTCAGTCCTTGCTCCTCGAGCGGACCGGCCAGCGCCTCGCCTTCCTCGCTCGGATCCTGGCCTGCCATCACTGCTGCCTCGAACGCCACCGCCCGCGCCCGAAGCGCCAACCCCGTCGCCTTGGCCTCTTCGAACCAGCCCAGCGCCGAGCGCGCCACCTGGTGCGCTTCGACCGGGTCGGTCGCGACCAAGTGCGAAGCGAGCGCCAGCTCGGCCTCGCCCTGTCGCTGCCGCTGCCCCTTCGATCCGTACGCCGCGGCGGCCTGACGCAGCATCTCCCCACCTTGCCGCGTCAAGCCAGCCGCCATCAGAACCTCAGCCCTGTCGGCATCACACACCGCCTTCACCAACGGCCCTGCGGCGGCCTGAAGGTCGTACGACGACTCCATCAGCGCCAGCGCGCCGACCAGATCACCGGAGAGGAACATCGCGTACGCGCGATTGTGATCGGCCTGAGCAGCAGACACTTCATCGCCAGCGACTCGATGCCCATCCGCAGCTGCTGAGAAGTCCGACACTGCCGCAACGAGGTCGTGCCGATCCAAGTGAACCGTTCCACGGTTGAGGTGCGCTCGAGCAAGATCGGATGGTGATCCAGCAAGAAGCTCAATGGCTTCACTGAAACTGGTCAGCGCCTCCATGATTCGGCCTGCGCGCCTCAGCAATGTGGCCTGTTGGCCCGCGAGCATCCCCCGCGTCTGATCATCCAGCCCACCAAACCGCAAGGCACGCTGACACAGGTCCAATGCGTGATCGAAGGTGGACCGGTCGGCGGCGATGTATGCGAGCGTCGCCTCGGCCCTCGCCAGCAGAGCCAAGTCGCCGTCCTCACTGGCTCTGTCGAGCGCCTCGCGGAGCAGGCGCTCGGCATCCATCAGGTTGCCTGCGGTAGCCGCAGCCACCCCAGACCGATGCAGCCGATCCGCTCTGCTCATCGCGCCTCATTGCCCCGAACGCAGGGGGGTCAGTTGCTCAAGAACCGCCCAGGCACGCTTGGTTGCTGCGGCGGCGTCCGCTGCCGGACCAGACTCAAACAGGCGCTGAGCGATCCGGCCAGCGAGTAGCGGCGCGGCGAAGGATGTGCCGCTCCACGTTCCGAACCCACCAGTGAAGTCATCGATATCGAGGGATGCACGGTCGCGTCCTTCGAATTCGGTCTCGATGACAGATTGGTAGCCGCCGTCGAATGACGGCGGGAAGGTGCTGACCACGCCCGCTCCGATCTCATATGCACGAACCCACGGGCCAGCATTGCTGAAGAGTGCGTCAGACCGCCCGCTCGGGTTGAGAGCTCCTACCGAGACGATCGGGAGCACACCGGGCTCTGGCGTGATCGGGCCTTCCCCATCGGACCATGGCGCGAAAGCTGCAGGGAAGACCGGGCGATCCGTGGCGTCGTTACCCGCAGCACAAACGACCACCGTCCCGTTGCGCAACAGGTCTGCAAGCACCTCATAGAGAGTCGGATCGAAGTACGGGTCGGACGGAGTCTCGTGGTAGTAGCCCATCGACAGGTTGAGGACGTCGATGCGGCGGCCACGCGGGTCGCCGTTGCGGTAAAGGTCAACCAGTTCCGCGATCTGCGCCAGTGCGGTGATCCAGTCAGTCTCGGCGATAGGCCCTTCGGGAGGAACAATCCGCCACGACAGGATCTCAGCGTCGGGACATGCCTGGTGAATAAGCCCGGAGATAAACGTTCCATGCCCGGCGAGCGGATCGATTAGGCCATCGAGGGCACCAACTTGGTCTCCGTCAACCTCTGAATCCGGCACAGACTGCGGCCAACCGATGGGATGTCCGTCCAGTCGGGCATCCCGCTGAACGAAGTCCAGCCACGGGTGCGGCCCGCAGCCAGTGTCCAGCACAGCCACGACAGGCCTCTCGCGGCCGTCCATCTCTGCGCTTGTGAGTCTCCGCGGCCGCGCGCCGACGTACGCAACCGGGCTCCGGCCACCGGTTCCGAGCGGGTCGTAACCGTCAGCGAAGGACTGGCCATAGGGGTGAGGCTGGTTATGCGGGTGAGGCTGATTGTGCGGATGGGGCTGATTGTGCGGGTGAGGCTGGTTGTGCGGGTGAGGCTGGTTATGGGGATGCGGCTGGTTGTGTGGCTTCGGATCCGCAATGGGAGCTGGCACCAACACGTGCTCCAAACTCACTCCTCGGACGTTCTCAGCACCTTCAGAGCGCAAGTACTGCAAAACCGTCCAAGCGTCAGGGGCTTGGGCCGCCTTGCCCGGGCGCACCCCGAGCCGCACCCGACGTACGCCGAACCGAAGCCCGACAGCACACTCGGGCTCGTCCTCAGCGATGGCACGCCAACCAAGACCCTTGGCGGCCTTCTCGATGCGCTTGAAGGTGTCCTCGAAGTCGACTGACTTGGAGATCAGCAGGACGGACGACGAGTAGATCGTCGAGCGGGCGTTGACGCCGTCGACGGCGACCGCGTTGGTCGGGTCGAGGACACGCGCCTCGGTGGAGCCGTACGCGACCGACAGGAGGGGCTCGCGCTCTCTGCGGGTGGGGCGGTGGACCATCGTGTCTCCTGGATCAGATCTCGAACGTGGGGGTCAGAAAGGCCGCAGAGCCGTCGGCAGGCTCGAAGCGGAGCCGGATGAGGCCGGCGGGGAGCGAGGTGAGCTCGAAACGCCCCGAGGCGCCCAATGTGACAGCCACGATCGGCGTACGCACCGAGTCGGCGCGAATGGCGCGGACGGTCATGGGCGTGCCCGGGACGACCCAGCCGTCGAGGCGGGCAGTGGTGTCGGTGTCGGAGGCGACGCGGACGAGCACGTCGACGCCGGACTGCGCGAAGCGCAGCGTGTAGGCCGAGCGGGCCTCGAGCGGGGCGGCGGAGCGAACCCCGGCCGCCTCAGCGCCCGAGGACTCCACCAGGAGCATCAGCTCCAGATCGAGCCCGAGCCCAGAATCCTCGGCGGCACCGGCAGCGGCCGCCTGCATCCGGGAGATCAGGCCTCCCGGGACGGGATCACCGGCAACATAAGCCTGTCGAACCAGACCCAACAGCTCCTCGCGACTGGGCTCCTCCGAGCGACCCATCACGACACCTCCCCTTCATCGAGCAGAGCCCGAAGCGAGTCCCGCAGCTTCCCGAGACAGCGGCCGCGGGTGGGGCCGATGCTGCCGATGGGCATGTCGAGCTCTTCGGCCAGACCGGCGTAGTCGGGCCGGTCAGAGAAGGCGACCACGCGCACCAGCCGCCGGCATCGCTCGGGCAAGCCCTCCACGGCCGCCCAGATGCGAGAGTTGAGGTCGCCCTCCACGACGAGGGACTCGGCCGAGCGCTGCGTCGGGGCGCGGGACTCCAGGGCCTCGTCCTCCACAGGTACGTCCCGCCCGGATCGCTTCGCGACCCGCCAGGCCTCACGACGCGTGGTCAGAGTGAGCCAGGCGCCGACGGCCGCGGTGTCGAGGATCGATGAGTGCTTGCGTACGAAGGTGAGCCAGGTGTTCTGGACGACGTCCTCGGCCTGCTCCTGAGTGAGCCGGTAGGAGCGCGCGATCTGCCACAGGATCGGGGTCATCGTCGCGACGAGCTCGTCGAGGGCGGTGGAGTCACCGCTGAGCCAGCGGTCGAAGTCGGCCGTGGCCCGGGACCACACGGTCGCAGGTGTGTCGGCATGACCCACCTCGCGTCGTACCCGTGTCACAGTCCCCTCCTCGACCGGCGGCCTCCGGATCGGCGCCGAGCCGGTGGGGGGCCAGATAACGCGCGGACGCGTCATCGTGGTGGTCATGGTTGCTGTCACGGCCCCAAGGAGGCCCATGCCCCAGCCGTGATACATCTGGCCGCCGACAATAGCGTCTATACGCGTCAGACTCACTAGGTATCGCTGGCCGAACCTGGGAAGACCGCCTCCTCGGGGGTGGTCTCGACAAGCTCGACCACCGGGGGCCGCTCGACCACCGGCAGCGGGTAGCCTTCTGCGGGTGAGTCTCACCGTGCGCCCCATCACCGCTGCGGAGCATCTCGCCTTCATCGAGAAGCAACCCAGCGTGAGCTTCCTCCAGACCCCGTCGTGGGCGCGGGTCAAGACCGAGTGGCGCTCGGAGTCGGTCGGGTGGTTCGACGACCTGCAGGGCGGCGCCCTCGTCGGCGCCGCGCTGGTCCTCCACCGCCCGGTCCCGAAGCTGGAGCGCTTCACTCTCGCCTACCTGCCCGAGGGCCCGAGCATCGACTGGTCGGGCGATCTCGCTCCGTGGCTGGAGCCGCTGGCGTCGTACCTGAAGAAGAACGGCGCCTTCGGCATCCGCATCGGTCCGCCGGTCACGACCGCGACCTGGAGCGCCGCTCAGGTCAAGGACGGCATCGCCGACGACACCGTCCAGCGGCTCGGCCAGCTCACCCCGACCCATCGCGACGCCATCGGCGCGCGTGTGGTCAGCCAGCTCCGGGCCGCCGGCTGGAAGCTGCAGAGCCCCGAGGACGGCTTCGGCGCCGGGCAGCCGCAGTACAACTTCGTCATACCGCTGGCGCACGAGGACGGCACCCAGAAGACCGAGGACGAGGTCCTCAAGGGGATGAACCAGCTCTGGCGCCGCAACATCAAGAAGTCGGCCAAGATGGGCGTCGAGGTGACCGTCGCCTCCCCCACCAATCCGGCGGGCGGCGACTTCGAGGGCGACCTGAGCGCCTTCCACGATCTCTACGTCCACACCGCCCAGCGCGACCACTTCACCCCGCGCCAGCGGAGCTACTTCAGCACCATGTTCTGGGCGATGTCGAGCGAGGACCCGGACCGGATCAAGCTCTTCCTGGCCCGGCACGAGGGCGACCTGGTCGCCGCCACGATCCTGGTCCGCGTCGGACAGCACGCCTGGTACTCCTATGGCGCCTCCTCGACCGAGAAGCGAGACGTACGTGGCTCCAACGCCCTTCAATGGGCGATGATCCAGGATGCCATGGCCGCCGGCGCGACCACCTACGACCTGCGCGGCATCACTCCGACGCTCTCCACCGACGACTCCCACGTGGGGCTGATCCAGTTCAAGGTCGGCACCGGTGGCCAGGCGGTGGAGTACGCCGGGGAGTGGGACCTGCCGCTGAACAAGCCGATCTACACGGCCTTCGATGTCTACATGAAGAGGCGCTGATCACCGTATGCCGCTGAAACTGACCGTCGACTCCGATCGCTGGCGCAAGCACGTCCAGGCCTTCGCCGAGGCGACCCCGGGCCTGGTCCCGGTCGCGAAGGGCAACGGCTACGGCCTCACCCTCCGCAAGCTCGCCCACCAGACCGAGTGGCTCAACGACCTCGACACGGGTGTCGACACCCTCGCGGTCGGCACCTACAACGAGGTCTGGGAGGTCGCGACCCGGTTCAGCGGCTCGATCTACGTCCTCACGCCGTGGCGGCCCTACTCTCCGGACATCAACCCGGAGATCGCCGACCGGGTGATCCACACGATCAGCCGCCCCGAGGACCTACCGCTGCTCCTCGAGCGCCAGCCCAACCCCCGGGTCATCCTCGAGCTCGTCACCTCGATGCGTCGTCACGGGATGACGCCGGGCGACCTGTGGCCGACCTCCGCCATCGCCCACGAGCGGGCCCGCTTCGAGGGCGTCACGATGCACTTCGGCCTCGACGGCGGTTCGCTGGCCGAGGTACGCGCCCAGATGGACGCCGTCGTCGGCGCCGAGGCGACCACGGTGTGGGTCTCCCACCTGAGCGCCAACGAGCTCGCCCAGCTGCGTGCCTCCTACGGCGACGTCATCTTCCGTCCCCGGGTCGGGACCGGCCTGTGGCTCGGTGACCGCGGCGCACTCACCGTGACCGCGACCGTCGAGGACGTGCACCCGCTCGAGCGCGGCTACTCCTACGGCTACCGCGGCCGCAACGCCATGCGCGCCGGCCACCTGGTGGTCGCCTCCGGCGGCACCGCCCACGGGATCGGGCTCGAGGCGCCGCTGGGCGACACCCACCTGCGCTCCCGCGCCCTCGCGGTCGCCCGCGGTGGGCTCGACGCCATGGGGCAGTCGCGCTCGCCGTACACGCTCGACGGCAAGGCGCTCTGGTTCGCCGAGCCGCCGCACATGCAGGAGTCGATGCTCATGCTTCCCTCGGGCGCGCGCGTGCCCGAGGTCGGCGAGGAGCTCGAGGTGCGGGTGCGCTACACCGCGACCTCGTTCGACGAGATCATCCTGGACTCCTGAATCGCGGGGGCCTCCTCGCTCTCCGTACGAGCCTCGGTCCACCGGACCGGGTCGCGCCACGGCTCGTAGATCTCCCGGACGACGACCGTGATCAGGTAGACCTCGGCAGCCACGCGGGCAAGGATCGCGAACCAGTACGCCGGCTGGTCGCCGCCGCTGCCGGCCAGGAGGTCCGCGAGATACCACCAGACAGCGACGAAGTAGATGAGCTCACCGGCCTGCCAGATGAGCTGGTCACGCCAGCGCGGCACGGCGAGCACGGCCAGCGGCAGCAGCCACAGCACGTACTGCGGTGAATACACCTTGTTGACCAGGAGAAACCCGGCGACGATCAGGAAGCCGAGCTGCGCCAGCCGCGGTGTCTCGCGGGCGGTCAGACCGATGATCAGTACGCCGCTGCACCAGGCGATGAAGAAGGCCCAGGAGACGAGGTTGACCGTCTGCGCCGAGATCGCGGCGTCGCTGGCCTGCTGGGCCACCAGCCACAGCGAGCCGAGGTCAGGGCCGCGCTCGGAGTTGAAGCTCCAGAAGACCTTCCACTGCTCCAGGCCGGTCGCCATCGCGGGCAGGTTGGCCAGCACCCAGGCGAGGATCGTCGCCAGGACGGCGACCGCCAGGTCGTAGTAGCGACGACGCCGGATGCAGATGATCAACAGCCCGCCGAGCAGGAAGAGCGGGTAGAGCTTGGTCGCGCAGCCGAGCCCGATCAGGATGCCGGTCAGCAGCGGCCGATCCCGCGACCACGCCCACAGCGCACCGGCCACGAAGACCACGGCCAGCATGTCCCAGTTGATGATCCCGGTCACCGCCAGCACCGGGGCGAGCGCGAACGCGGCCGCGTCCCAGGGCCGTCGGCGATGCGTACGCGCCAGGAACCAGACCGAGAGCAGCGCCGCGACCGCGAAGCCGATCACGTTGACGATGATGAAGACCCGGATCTCGTGGTGCATACCGGGCAGGCCCCAGAAGCTCGAGGTCTCCACGAGATGGCGCTCGTCCTCGTCGGGCGTGTCGGTCAGCCAGTCGGTGACGTGCGCCGTCGCCCAGGCGTAGTAGGAGATGCCGACCGGATACTCCATCACCTGCGAGTAGCGCGCCCGGACGTCAGGATCGGAGGAGTACGGCCATTCGTGCTCGGCCAGGCCCCGGTCGACGTAGAGATAGGGCAGGTCGGAGTAGCAGAAGTGGGTGTATCGGCTCTCGCCGTTGGTCCAGGTGGCGTTGTAACAGGTCTGCTTGGAGACCATCCCGATCGCGAACGTGAGCGCGGTCAGGAGCAGCAGCAGGCCGACCGCGCTGAACCAGCGCCGTCGGCCGTGTGCGAGTCCCCCGAGAGGACCGCCCACCGCGGTGGAGGCGGTCCTGACGACCGCATCCTCCGCCGCTGGGGAGGTCACTGGACCATCCGTCACTGAGTAGCGCCCTCCGCATTGCCGGTGTCGTTGTTGCCACCGCCATTATTGCCATCCGCCGGCGGCGAGGACGTCTCGCAGTCGCCCAACCAGTCACAGCTGGCATCGGGGACCTCGGGCTCGGTCGACTCCGGCTCGTCCGGGGTCGGCTCCTCGTCCGGCTCCTCGGTGGGCTCGTCGCTCGGCTTCTGGTCCTCCTCAGGCTTCTCGATCGGGATGCAGAGGCCCTTGCGTTCTCGCTTCTTGGAGCAGTCCTCCGAGGGGGTCGGGGTCGGCTCCGGGGTCGCGGTCAGCGAAGGCTCGTGGCCGTCCTGGGGCGCGATACCGTCCATCCAGGCCGGCTCCGGGAACTCCTCGAGCTCGAGGTCGTCGGTCAGCGGGCCCATGATCGCGGCCCAGGTCTCGGCCGGGTAGCCGGCTCCGTAGTAGGAGTCGAGCCAGTCGTCCAGCTTGCCGGAGCCCTTGCCGCGGACATACATCACTGCCGTCGAGAGCTGCGGGGTGTAGCCCGCGAACCATGCCGAGGAGACGTCGTCGTCGGCGTTGGTCGCCGTTCCGGTCTTACCGGCAGCGGGCTGCTTGATCACACCGGCCGTCTTGCCGGTGCCGCTCTCGACGACGCGCTGCAGCGCGTAGGAGGTGTCGTCGGCGGCGTCCTCAGACATCGCCCGCTCCTCGCCGTCACGCTGATCCCACTCGTAGACGACCTCACCCTTGGCGTTGACCACCTTCGAGACGACGTGCACCGTGTTGCGTACGCCGCCGTTGGCGATCGTCGCGAAACCGTTGGCCATGTTGATCGGGCTGATCGCCTGCCGTCCCAGCGTGAGCAGGTAGTTCTTCGGGTCGAAGTCGACCGAGTAGGCCGGGATCGAGCGATAGTCCGCCGGCGCTTCCGCAGCATGCTGCTCGTCCGGCGGCAGACCGGCCTTGACCGCCATCTCGTAGACGTCCTCGCTACCGTTGGGCAGCGCGGCCGACATCTGCACGAAGGAGGTGTTGACCGACTCCTCCATCGCCTTGATCCCGGTGATGTGCTCGCCGTAGCTATGGCCGGCTGGGTCCGATTCGCTCTGGCCGGAGTTTCGAACGGTGCCGCCACCGGCGTACTCCAGACCCGCCTCACCGGTCCAGGTGTCCTTGAGGGAGTAACCGGCCTCGAGAGCTGCGGCGAGGGTGAACGGCTTCATCGTCGAACCGGCCATGCCACCAGAGGCAGCCCAGTTGATCTGGGACTCGAGGTAGTCCTGACCGCCGTAGAAGCCCTTGAGCGCGCCGGTCTTCACATCGACCGTGGCGGCGCCCACGTGCAGCTCGTTGTTGGGGTTCTTGGTGTTGACGGCCTTCTTGTCCTCGGGGCGTACGTCCCTGACGGCGTCCTCTGCGGCCTTCATCGCCTTGGCGCTCAGCGTGGTGGTGACCTTCAGCCCCTTGCTGTCGATCTCCTCCTCGGTGAAGAGCGGTTCGCCGTCCTCGTTCTTGAGGGACTTCAGCTCGTTCTTCACCAGGGTGAGTGCGTGGCCCTTCTGGCCGCCGAGGCGGCTGTCGGCCTTCGGCTTGGGGAACTTGGGCAGCGCCCCCTTCGCCTTCTCCAGGGTGGCCGCGTCGTAGTCGCTGAGCGCCTTGCCCTGGCTCTTGAGCTCGGCCATCCCGTTGAGGACGTACTGATAGCGGCCCAGCAGCTCGGTGCCGCCGGCGTCCGCGCCCGCCTTCTCCGGGTCGAACCCGTTCGGGTTGTTGAGGATCGCGGTCAGCGCCGCGGCCTCCTTGATGTTCAGGTCCTTGGCCGACTTGCGGAAGTAGGTCTTCGCCGCGGCCTGGACGCCGTAGGCGCCGCGGCCGAAGTAGACGGTGTTGAGGTAGCCGGTGAGGATCTCGTCCTTGGACTTCTGCCGGCTGATCTTGAGCGAGATGACCGCCTCTTTGACCTTGCGGGAGTAGGTGCGCTCCTGGCTCAGGTAGAGGTTCTTGACGTACTGCTGGGTGATCGTCGAGGCGCCGCCCTGGCTGCCGGTGGTGGCGTTGGAGAAGAGCGTGCGGGCGATGCCCTTGAGGTCGATGCCGTTGTTCTCGTAGAAGCTGCGGTCCTCGGCGGCCACGGCAGCGTCCTTCACGAGGGCCGGCATCTCCTCCGGGCTCAGCGCATCCCGGTTCTGGTCGCCCGCCTGGAAGCGGCCGACCTCCTTCTTGCCACCGGCGTAGTAGACGAAGCTCGACTCGGCCTGGAACGCCGCGTTGGCGCTGGGGATCGAGATCATGTGGTACGAGATGATCACCCCGGCGCTGCCGATCAGCGCAAGGACCAGCGCGCAGACGGCCGCGATCTTGCCGATCCGGGCCGCCAGCGCCTTCTTGTCCCGCTTGCCGTCGCCGTAGTCATCGGCGCCGAAGGCGGACTTGGGGTCTCGCCCCTTGCCGCCACCGCTGCCACCCTTGACGCCGTCACCGTGTCGCTCGGGACGCACAGGCCGCTGACCGAGCCGGTCGACCGGCGGCTCGCCGGGACGACGAGGCCCCGGGTAGGGCGGCCGCTGACCGGGACGGGGACCACCGGGAGGCATCGGGCGCTGGGCGCCCGGGGGCCGTGGGCGGCCGCCAGGAGGCGGGCCCTGCGAGGCGCCTTGCGGGCGGCGCGGAGCCGGCGGGCGACCGGAAAGACCACCCTGCGGCGGGCGCGGTCCGCCCTGGGGTCGTCCTGGCAGCCCACCGAGATCGGGTCTGCGGGGACTGGCGTTACGAGGGCTGGGCCTTTGAGAACTGTGTCCGTTCGGAAAGGCGCCGGAATGGTCGCTCACGGGTGTTGCACGGCTCCTGTGACTGCCCGGCACGTGACCGGACGGGCTGACACTGACAATCCCCCGACGTCGCTGAATCCCCCCGAGGGAACCCCTTGAACCTGACGCGACGCTTGCCCAACATCTCCCCGGGTGGTTTCCGCAGGTCGGTGAACGGCAGCCATCAGCGTACGCAATCGACGCTAGCGCTCGCGCATCCACGCCCAGCGCGCCTCAAGTCACCCGACGGCAACAGTTCGGTGACGGTTGCATCGAAGTGGTCCCTTCCGGCGTCATCAGACAAGACTTAGGTCGCTGTTGGAAGTCGCGGATATATCGGTACGATAGGTCGTATGGCACGTCGCGCAGAGACGATCGAGTTGGCAGTCCTTGGGCTGCTGCACGAGTCGCCTATGCATGGCTACGAGCTGCGCAAGCGGCTCAACCTGATGCTTGGCTGGGGTCGAGTGCTGTCGTACGGCTCGCTCTACCCGGCCTTGAAGAAGATGCTGCGCAAGCACCTCATCGAGGAGGCGGCGCAGAGCGTGACACCGGTGACCCGGCGTCCGCGGATCGTCTACCAGCTGACGCCTGCCGGCGAGCGGGAGTTCACCCAGCTCATGTCCGAGGTGGGTCCGATGGCCTGGGAGGACGACAACTTCGACATAAGGTTCGCGTTCTTCGGTCGCACCGACATGGAGATCAGGCTTCGCGTCCTCGAAGGACGCCGCAGCCGGCTCCAGGAGCGGCTCGATCGGGTGCAACGCGAGCTTGCCATGACCCAGAAAGAGGTCGACTCCTACGCCCGCGAGCTTCAGCGTCACGGTGTCGAGTCGGTCGAGCGGGAGGTCCGATGGCTCTCCTCGCTGATCGACGCCGAGCGCAACCCGAAGCCTGTGATCGATGAGCAGGCGGCGGGTCGGGGGGAGCTGGGGGATGACGACGGCGTACGCGACGGAGCGGACGTCTCGCGCACAGCGCAGAGCAGCCAAGAGAACGAGTGATGACTTCCTTGCCGATGAAACGGCAAGGAATATTGGAAGGAGCCCCGATGGGTTCGGTTCGTGTAGCAATCGCGGGAGTCGGCAACTGCGCCAGCTCCCTGGTCCAGGGTGTGGAGTACTACAAGGACGCCGACCCGGCGGGCAGCGTCCCGGGCCTGATGCACGTCGTGTTCGGCGACTACCACGTCTCTGACGTCGAGTTCGTCGCCGCCTTCGACGTCGACGACAAGAAGGTCGGCAAGGATCTCTCCGAGGCGATCAACGCCTCCGAGAACAACACCATCAAGATCGCCGACGTGCCGTTCACGGGCGTCGAGGTGCAGCGCGGCCCCACGCTCGACGGCCTGGGCAAGTACTACCGCGAGACCATCTCCGAGTCCGGCCTCGACCCCGTCGACGTCGTCTCGGTCCTTCGCGAGAAGGAGGTCGACGTCCTCGTCTCCTACCTTCCCGTCGGCTCGGAGGAGGCGGACAAGTTCTACGCGCAGTGCGCGATCGACGCGGGCGTCGCCTTCGTCAACGCGCTGCCGGTCTTCATCGCCTCCGACCCCGAGTGGGCCGCGAAGTTCGAGGCCGCCGGCGTCCCGATCGTCGGTGACGACATCAAGTCGCAGGTCGGTGCCACCATCACCCACCGCGTCATGGCCAAGCTGTTCGAGGACCGCGGCGTCGCGCTGGACCGTACGTACCAGCTCAACGTCGGCGGCAACATGGACTTCAAGAACATGCTCGAGCGCGAGCGCCTGGAGTCCAAGAAGGTCTCCAAGACGCAGGCCGTGACGTCGAACCTGACCGGCGAGCTGGCCGACAAGATCGACAGCCGGAACGTGCACATCGGCCCGTCCGACTACGTGCAGTGGCTCGACGACCGCAAGTGGGCGTACGTCCGGCTCGAGGGTCGCGCGTTCGGTGACGTCCCGCTCAACCTGGAGTACAAGCTCGAGGTCTGGGACTCGCCCAACTCCGCGGGCATCATCATCGACGCCGTCCGTGCCGCCAAGATCGCCAAGGACCGCGGCATCGGCGGCCCGATCATCCCGGCGTCGGCGTACCTCATGAAGAGCCCGCCGGTCCAGATCGAGGACACCGAGGGTCGCGTCCAGCTGGAGGCGTTCATCCGCGGCGAGTGATCCTCGCTCGGCCGGTGGTCGAGCTTGTCGAGACCCCCGTCTAGTCGCGGGAGGTCTCGACAGGCTCGACCACCGAATCGTTTCAGAACCGGATCGCGTCGATGATCTTGACGCGCGCCGCGATCATCGCCGGGAGGATCCCGGCGAGCGCGCCGACGGCGAGCGCGACGGCGAGACCGAGGAAGGCCGCCGAGAGCGGGAAGGGCGGGACGTCGTCGATGCCCTGGAGGACGTACTTCTCCACCAGCGGGTTCTTGACGACCGCCACGGCCAGGAGCACGCCGACCACGCCTGCCACCACGGTGGCCACGACGCTCTCCATCATCACCGAGAAGAACACCCGGCCGGTGGTCGCGCCGAAGCTCCGCCGGATCCCGATCTCCCGGATCCGCTGCTGGATGGTGACCAGCGCGATGTTGAGCAGACTCAGGGCGCCGAGCAGCAGGATGATGCCGGCGATCCCGATGATCACCCACTTGATCGGTCCGATCGGGTCCTCCCCGCCCCACGCCATGTAGTCGTCGCGGTGGGCGTCGACCTGAAGGCCCGGCAGCTCGGCGCGCATCGCCAGGTTGATCTCGCTGGCGAGCTCGTCGGCACCCTCGACCGGCACCCACATCTCATAGCTGGCGTCCGTGGGGGCTCCGCTCTGCCAGTGCACCAGCGAGTCGGCGAGCATGAACGCGCGCGGTGTGCCGTAGCCGCGCAGGCTCGTCACGCCGACGATCGTGGCGGTCACCGACATGCCCTGACCCCTCAGCTCGACGGAGGTCGGCAACGGCGTGCTCTGCAGACCGAGCTTCTTCAGGAACGTCTCGTCGACCACCAGCGCCGGCGAGAGGCGCTCCTTGTCCGTCTCCTCGAGCCAGCGGCCCTGCGGCACCACGACCCGGTGGATGGCAGCGTACGCAGGGTCGACCCCCATCAGCTCGACCCGCTTGCTGCTGCTGTTGGTGGTCGCCTTGATGTCGTACGCCGAGATCCTCGCCGAGGCGTACGTGACACCGAACCGCTCTGCGACCGCCTGGAACGCGGGCCGCACCCGCTCGACGGAGAGCGGCGTGCCGCTGCGGTCGTCGTAGGCCATGACCGAGATGTGCGCCGGTCGCCCCTCGGCCTCGTAGGACTCGGTGAACATCTGCGTCGCGATCTGGCCGGCGGCGACGGTTGCGGTGATCGAGGCGACCGCGACCGCCACACCCACCAGCGACAACAGCACCCGGAGCCGGTGGATGCGCAGCTCCTGCCACGCCTCCACGGTCGAGGCGGCCAGGGCAGTGGCGAGGCGCGCGAAGGCCGTGCTCGCCGTGCTCACGCCACCGCCTCCTGGGTCAGCGGGTGCAACCGGCCCTCGGCGAGCCGGAACCTCCGCCGGGCCAGAGCCGCGACGTTCTGGTCGTGGGTGATGGTGATCAGCGCCGCGCCGGACTCGTAGGTCGCCTGGTCGAGCAGCTTCATCACCATCGCACCGGTCTCCACGTCGAGGGCTCCGGTCGGCTCGTCGGCCAGCACCACCGTCGGCGTACGGACCAGGGCGCGCGCAATCGCGATGCGCTGCTGCTCGCCGCCGGAGAGGAACTGCGGCATCGCGTCGAGCCGGTCGCCGAGCCCGACCTTGTCGAGCATCGTCGCCGCGATCCGGCGCCGCTGCCAGAACTCCTTGCCCGAGGCGTACAGGAGCGGTGCCATCACGTTCTCCAGCGCCGTACGCCCCGGCAGCAGGTTGAACTGCTGGAAGACGAACCCGACGTCACGCCCGCGGATCCGGGCGGCCTGCCGACCGCTGATGTCGGTGACGTTGCGTCCTGCCCACTCCAGGGTCCCGCCGGTCGGCCGGTCCAGCAGGCCGAGCAGGTTCAGCAGCGTCGACTTGCCGGTGCCGGAGCGGCCCACGATGCCGACATGGTCGCCGCGGCGTACCTGCAGGTCGACGCTGGTCAGGATGGGCAGACCCTCGCCGTCGGGGAGCTCGACCGTACGGGCCACGCCGGTGAGCCTCAGGAGCTCCTCGGAGCTCACATCTCCCCCTCAGGCATGTCGCCGGCCATCTCCTCGGGCGAGTCCTTCGCGCCCGGGACGTATCGCAGCACCGAGTCGCCGGCCTCGAGCCCGCTGGTTACCTCGACGACCTTGCCGTCGGTGACGCCGAGCTTGACCGGCTGCTCCGTCGGGGTCCCGTCCTCGCCGACGACCCAGACGCTGCCGTCACGGACCAGGCCGGTGACCGCGGTGACCGGGATGGTGACGACGTCCCCGTCGCTCTTGCCTGCGTCGATGACCATGGACATCGTGAGACCGTCGAAGACGGTCACCTTCCGCGGCACCAGACAGGTGATCCGGGCGCCGGCGCCGGACTCGCCCTCGCCGCCGCCCGGCTCCCCCTCCATCATCTCGCCCTCGGGCGCGTCGCTGGTGATCGTCTCGGTCGCCGCGTCGCCGATGCTGAGATCGGTGCAGGCGAACGGCTTCGGGCCGCCCTCGATGGTCACTGTCGCCTGCTCCGGGTTGCCGGCCAGCCGGTATCGGTCCAGCGGTGAGATCGCGCCGACGGCCCGGAACGTGGTGGGACGGATCGAGACGACGACCCCGTCCTCGGCCACCTCGCCGAGCATGTCGACGGCGTAGTTGCCGACGATGCCGGTGGCGGGAGCGACGACCGTGTACCAGTGGTAGACCGGCTTGGGTGCCGACGGCTCGGCCGGGGCGCCGTCACGATCACCGTCGCCTCGGGCATCATCCACGCTGCCGGGCTCGTCGGCAGGCTCCTCGACGGGTTCGGCCGCCTCGGCGGGCTCCTCCTCGGCGCGCACCTGGAAGAGCTTGTCGCCCTTCTCCACCTTGGCGCCGCTCTCGGCGAACCTGTGGACCAGCACACCGGTGACCGAGCTGGTGGCCGAGACCGGCTTGTCGATCACGATGGTGCCGTCGACGGTGAGCGAGTTGGAGATCGTGCCCTTCTCGGCGACGACCTCCTCCGGAGGAATCTGCCCGGTCGGCGTCAGCGGTGCCCCGTCGGCGTTCTGCGTCGAGCCGGTGAAGGCCAGCTTGAAGAGGCTGACGGCGATGAGGAGCCCGATCACGGCCCAGAAGGACTTGAAGAGTGCGCGGCGCACCACCGTCTTCGACATGAGCGGACTGTATTCCTACGTCGGCGGCCGCGGCCGCCGAATTTCTCCCCGGTTCGGCAACACACCATCCACGTCGCCATCGAACACATGTTCCATCCCCAAGACTC
>NZ_JACIXG010000107.1 GCF_014360585.1 Nocardioides sp. | reverse complement strand
TTGGCATTGCCGTGCCAACTCGGCCGACGTAAGTGACGTCTCGGCCGACGTAAGTGACGTCTCGGCCGACCTACCTGACGTCTCGGCTAGAGGGTGGCGGCTGCGGCGACCGGGTCGAAGCCGAAGGGGAGCTCGAGACGGTGGGCGCGCATGAGGTCGGCGTTGGAGAGTACGTCGACGGTGCGGCCCTCGGCGGCCACGATGCCGCCGTCGAGGATGACCGAGCGTCCGCAGAGCTCGAGGGCGTACGGGAGGTCGTGGGTGACCATCAGGACGGTGACGTCGAGGTCGCGGAGGATGTCGGCGAGCTCGCGGCGGGAGGCGGGGTCGAGGTTGGAGGAGGGCTCGTCCAGGACCAGGATCTCCGGGTCCATCGCCAGCACGGTGGCCACCGCCACCCGGCGACGCTGACCGAAGGAGAGATGGTGCGGAGGCCGGTCGGCGAACTCCTCCATGCCGACCTTCGTGAGCGCCTCGGTGACCTTGGCGTCCAGCGCCTCGCCGCGGAGGCCGAGGTTGGCGGGGCCGAAGGCGACGTCCTCGCGGACGGTGCCCATGAAGAGCTGGTCGTCGGGATCCTGGAAGACGATGCCGACGCGGCGGCGGATCTCCTTGATGTTGGCCTTGGTCACCGGCAGCCCCGAGACCGTGACCGACCCTGCACCCGCGAGATGGATCCCGTTCAGGTGCAGGACGAGCGTCGTCTTGCCCGCCCCGTTGGGCCCGAGCAGCGCGACCCGCTCACCGCGGTGGACGTGCAGGTCGACACCGAAGAGCGCCTGATGGCCGTCGGGGTAGGCGAAGGCCAAGCCGCGTACGTCGAGAACTGGAGTGGTCACCGGGGCATTCTCCCCGTGTAGCCGCGGGAGACCATGGCCAGGTGCACGCGCTCGCCGCGTTCGAAGGAGCGGATGAACAGCGCACCGACCGAACGGGCGAGCACCGGCCAGTGGAGCGGGTTGCGGGCGACGAAGCCACGCGATGCGCGCGCCACCGCCATCCGGCGCATCTCGTCGGTCACCACCTCCAGGTAGCGGACCATGAACGCCATGATCTGCACCAGCTGCTCGGGCATCCGCAGCCTCTCCAGGCCGCGGACCAGCTCCTGAGGCGTGGTCGTCGCGGCGAGCATCAGGCCGGCGATCACGCCGAGCGTGCCCTTGGCGAGCAGCCCCCAGGCCGAGAGCAGCCCCGACTCGCTCAGGCTCAGGCCGAGCACGTCGACCCGCGGTCCCTGCGCGATGAACGGCATCAGCACCGCGAAGACCACGAACGGCACCTCCACGACCATCCGCTTCAGCACCCACCCCGGACGCACCCGCGCGACCGCGCCGACGGTCACCAGAACGGCGAGGAAGAAGGCGTACGCAGCGAACCACTCCCGCGGGGTCGCGACCACCACGAGCATGAAGCCGACCAGGGCCAGCACCTTCAGATGGGCGGGCACCTGCTCAGGCCTCGTCGGAGGAGCCGGTGGATCGGCGGCGTACGACCAGAGCGAGGCCGCCGGCGATGACGAGCACCAGCACGGTGCCGATCACGCCGGCGAGGCCGCCGGAGAGCCGCGCGTCGTCGACGCCCTTGGTGCTGTAGTCCGCCAGCGGACCGTCGGCCGCGCCGTGCTCCGAGGCGCTGTCGAGGAAACCGGTCTTGCCGGCGACATACTCGAGGCCGTCGGGGTTGGCGGAGGCGTAGTAGGAGACCACCCCGGCCAGGAGCAGCGCGACGACGGCGATGCCGACGGCGACCCACCTGAACGGCACCGCCCTCTTCGTCGCAGTCTGCTTCGTCTCCGTGCTCATGCCACCGCCTCCTTCGTCTTGATGACCAGGTCGCGCTCGGAGATCACGCCTCGGGCGGCGTAGACGAGGTCGGGGCGTACGGACAGGATCGCGCCGACCGCGAGGAAGGTGATCGCGGCCTCGCCGAGGCCGATGACGGTGTGCCACCCGAGCATGGCGGTGGCCAGCGTGGTCAGCGAGATGTCGGCGGTGCCGCCGACGGCGTAGAGGCCGGTGAAGACGAGGGCTGCCGCGGGCACGGAGACGAACGCGCCGACGGCAGCCGCGGGAGCGACCATGCCGACCCGCTTCGGCAGCACCTTGAGCAGCACCCGGGTGACGAACCAGCCGACCACCACGGTGGCGACGGCGATGAGCAGGATGTTGGTGCCGAGCGCGGTGATCCCGCCGTCGGCGAAGAGCAGGGACTGCACGATCAGCACGACCGAGACACAGAGGACCCCGGTCCACGGCCCCACCAGCACGGCCGCCAGCGCACCGCCCATCAGGTGGCCGCTCGTGCCGGCCCCGACCGGGAAGTTGATCATCTGGGTCGCGAAGACGAACGCGGCCACGAGACCGGCCAGCGGGGCGGTCTTGTCGTCGAGCTCGCGGCGTGCGCCGCGCAGCGCGACGCCCACCGCGACGAAAGCGACTGCGCCGGTGGCGATCGACGTCGGCGCGTCGAGGAAGCCGTCGGGGACGTGCATGGTCACCTCTTGGTTCTGCGTGGGGTCGGTCGAAGTGGAGCCTGAGACAACGGAAACCGCTAAACGCGAACTTATCGCAATAGCCTCGCCTGCGCACTGTCCGGTCGGACAGCAGACCAAGACTTCGGAGGTTTCAATCCGCGGGAAACGGATACTTCTCAAGTCATGACTGCGCGCGTACGGTCGACATCATGAGCAGCGCCGCCAACGACATCGTCATCTGCGAACCCCTCCGCACCCCGGTCGGCCGGTTCCTCGGCGCCCTGGCCCCACTGACCGCGACCGACCTCGCCACGACGGTCCTGCGGGAGCTGGTCGAGCGCACCGGCCTTCAGGAGGGCGACGTCGACGACGTCATCCTCGGCAACGGGTACGCCAGCGGGGAGAACCCCGCGATCGGCCGCATCGCCGCCCTCGACGCCGGGCTCGGTAACGGCGTCCCCGGCCTGCAGATCGACCGCCGCTGCGGTTCGGGTCTCCAGGCGATCCTGTACGCCGCGGGCTCGGTCGCCACCGGCGCCGCGAACCTCGTCGTGGCCGGCGGCGCGGAGTCGATGTCCAACGTCGAGCACTACGCGCTCGGGCTGCGCGGCGGGGTGAAGCAGGGCGGCATCGAGCTGCTCGACCGCCTCGACCGGGCTCGGGAGACCGCGGGCGGCAAGGACCACCCGATCCCCGGCGGCATGATCGAGACCGCCGAGAACCTGCGCCGTGAGTACGGCATCGGCCGCGAGGAGCAGGACGAGCTCGCCCTGCGCTCCAACCAGCGTGCCGTCGCCGCCCACGAGGCCGGCAAGTTCGCCGACGAGCTGGTGCCGGTGACCGTTCCCGGCGGGCGCCGCAAGCCGGATGTCGTCGTCGACCGCGACGAGCACCCGCGTGCCGACATCTCCCTGGAGAAGCTTGCCTCGCTGCGTCCGATCCGGCTGAAGATCGACGAGGAGTCGACGGTCACCGCCGGCAACGCGTCCGGCCAGAACGACGGCGCCGCGATGTGCGTCGTGACCACCCGCGCCGAGGCGGAGAGACGCGGCCTGACTCCCCTGCTGGCGCTCAAGTCGTGGGCCGTCACCGGCTGCGAGCCCGAGCGGATGGGCATCGGCCCCGTCCTCTCCAGCAAGGCCGCGCTGTCCCGGGCGGGGCTGAATCTCGACGAGATCGACCTGATCGAGCTCAACGAGGCGTTCGCCGCCCAGGTCCTCGCGGTCCTGCGCGAGTGGAAGATCGACGCGACCGACGAGCGGCTCAACCCCAACGGCTCGGGGATCTCGCTGGGCCACCCGATCGGCGCCACCGGCGCACGGATCCTCACCACGGCGGCCCGCGAGGCGCAGCGCCGCGAGGCCAAGTACGTCCTGGAGACGATGTGCATCGGTGGCGGGCAGGGGCTCGCGGCCGTGTTCGAGGCCGTGCGCTGAGCCGACCGGCAAAACGTTGCCGAGTCGGCTCGTCATGACGAGCCGACTCGGCCGGAATTCGTGTCAGTTTGAGCCGACTCGGCTAAGGAGAAGAGAAGACATGGGTCTGGACAAGGTGGTCGGATCGGCCGCGGAGGCGGTCGCCGACATCCACAGCGGAGCGAGCCTGGCCGTGGGCGGCTTCGGGCTGGTGGGAATCCCGTGGTTCCTGATCGAGGCGCTGCGAGAGCAGGGCGCGGACGACCTGATGGTCGTCTCCAACAACTGCGGCGTCGACGGCGCCGGGCTCGGGCTGCTGCTCGACGACCACCGCATCTCCCGGGTGATCGCGAGCTACATCGGCGAGAACAAGGAGTTCGGCCGGCAGTACCTGGCCGGCGAGATCACCCTCGAGCTCACCCCGCAGGGCACGCTCGCGGAGCGGATGCGCGCGGGCGGCAGCGGGATCGGCGCGTTCTACACGCCGACCGGCGTCGGCACGATGGTCTCCGACGGCGGCCTGCCCTACCGCTACCACCCCGACGGCACCATCGCCGAGGCCTCCGAGCCCAAGGAGGTCCGCGAGTTCCACGGCAAGCAGATGGTGCTCGAGGAGAGCATCGTCACCGACTTCGCGCTGGTGCGCGCGACCCGCGTCGACCGGGCCGGCAACGCCCAGTTCAACGCCTCCACCCGCAACTTCAACGTCCCGGCCGCGATGGCGGGGCGGATCACCGTCGTCGAGGCCGAGGAGGTCGTCGAGGTCGGTGAGATCGACCCCGCCGACGTACAGCTTCCGGGGATCTTCGTGAACCGGATCGTCGCGCTGACGCCCGAGCAGGCGGCACGCAAGGACATCGAGAAGCGTACGACGCGCGGCGATCGCCCGACCGAGACCACATCGAGCAAGGAGGCCTGAGTCATGGCTTGGGACCGCAACCAGATGGCCGCGCGCGCCGCGCAGGAGCTGCAGGACGGCGACTACGTCAACCTCGGGATCGGCCTGCCGACACTGATCCCCGACTACATCCCGGAGAGCTCGACGGTGGTTCTGCACGCCGAGAACGGCATCCTCGGCGTCGGCCCGTTCCCCTACGAGGACGAGGTCGACCCCGACCTGATCAACGCCGGCAAGCAGACCGTGACCGTGCTCGCCGGAGCCTCCTACTTCGACTCCGCCACCTCCTTCGCGATGATCCGCGGCGGCCACATCGACGTCGCCGTCCTGGGCGCGATGCAGGTCGCGACCAACGGCGACATCGCCAACTGGATGGTCCCGGGCCAGATGGTCAAGGGCATGGGTGGCGCGATGGACCTCGTCTCCGGCGCCGGGCGGGTGATCGTGCTGATGGAGCACGTCACCAAGAAGGGCGCCCCCAAGCTGCTGGCGGAGTGCGACCTGCCGCTGACCGGTCGCGGGATCGTGAAGCGGGTCATCACCGACCTCGGCGTCCTCGATGTCGCCGGCGCGTCGTTCGAGCTCGTCGAGCTGGCTCCCGGGGTGACGTACGACGAGGTCGCATCGGCCACCGGCGCTCCGGTCGTCGACAAGACCTCAGCAGCAGTCGCCTAGTCTCACGATCCAATACTGGAACACGTTCCCGTAACTCGCGTTTGCACTTCTCGTTTGTGGGTGTGATGGTCACCACACCCTGGGAGTGAGTCGTGAATCTCGGCATCCTGTCGTTCCTGTTTCCGTTCCTGGCTCTTGTCACCACGTTCCTGCCACCGACGTCATCCGACGTCGGATCGCTGGCCGGCGAGGCCGAGAGCATGGCGCGTACGCTGCCGGCGGCTCCAGCCGTCGCACCCCAGGCCCCGCAGGCTGCCCCGGCGGCCCAGCCGCAGGCCCGAGCCGGAGCGTGGAAGCCTCGGCCGGCGACGTACGGCGTGGTCGTCGAGAAGGATGTCCCGATCACGATGTCCGACGGGGTCGTGCTCCTGGCCGACATCCACCGTCCGGCGAAGGCCGACGGCACCGCGGCGGCGGGTCGGTTCCCGGTGATCCTGACGCAGAACCCCTACAACAAGAACCTGTCCGGCGGGAGCGGTGGCGACTACTTCGTCGAGCGCGGGTATGTGTACGTGCAGACCGACGTACGTGGCACCGGCTCCTCCGCTGGCCAGTGGGACGCGTTCGGCGACCGCGAGCAGAAGGACGGCCTCGAGGTCGCCAACTGGGCGACCTCCAAGCAGCGACCGTGGAGCAACGGCGAGCTCGGCCTGTGGGGCGCGTCCTACATGGCCATCAACCAGTTCTTCACCGCCGCCCAGCACCCGCGCGGGCTGAAGGCGATGTTCCCGATCGTGCCGGCCGGCGACGTCTACCGTGACGTGGTCGCCTCCGGCGGACAGATCGACGCCGGGTTCATCCCGCTGTGGTTCGGGCTCGTCACGGGCACGGGACTGGTGCCGCCGGCCGTGAACAAGGCCCGCCCCGAGGCCACCTTGACCACGCTGCTGCAGCACGTCGGCGGCGCGCTCGGCTTCCAGGTGCCGATGCTCGCCAGCGCGGTGCTGGGCAGCGACGCCGCCTACGACGGCCCCTTCTATCGGAAGCGCTCGCCGCTGAGCGTGGTCGACGAGATCGACGTACCGACGTTCGTGACGGCCGGGCAGTACGACATCTTCCAGCGTGGCGCCCCGATGCTCTTCGACCGGATGCAGCGCAACGGGGTGGACACCAAGCTGCTCGTCGGCCCATGGACGCACACCGAGGCCGCGACGGCCGCCGGCCTGGAGGGCAGCGGGATCAACAGCCTGAACGAGATGGCGCTGCGGTGGTTCGACACCCACCTCATGGGCCTGTCGGACACCAGCCTCGACCGAGACGTCGCACCGGTGACCTACCACGAGATCGGGTCCGAGAAGTGGCGCACGATGCAGTCGTGGCTCGGAAGCGAGGTCCGCGCCAAGTCGTACGCCCTCGGGTCGGCCCTGAAGCCTGTCGGCGGAGACACCATCGTGCCGCTGCCGGTGCAGGGGCTGTGCTCCCGCAGCACCGCCCAGTGGACCGCGGGCGCCCTCGCGATCCCCGGCTGCGAGACCGACAACCGGATCAACGACGCGCTCGGGGTCTCCTACGAGACGTCTCCGGCCGCCTCCGACCTGGCCTTCTCCGGTCCGCTCAACGCCGATCTGTCCGTCTCCACGACCGGCACCGACGGCCTGATCTCGGTCTCGGTCGAGGACGTCGCGCCCGACGGGTCCGTCGACCGCATCACCGGCGGCTGGCAGACCCTGCGCCATCGTGCGGTCCTGCCGTCGAAGTCGCGGATGCTGAACGGTCAGGTCGTCCAGCCGTGGCATCCCTTCACCCGTGAGGCCGAGCAGCCGGTCACCCCCGGCAAGATCTACCGCGTACCCGTCGAGGTCTTCCCGACCGGCGCGGTGATCAAGAAGGGCCACCGCCTCCGCGTCACCGTCCACTCCTACGACGTCCCTCACCTGCTGCCCAACGTCAAGCAGCTGGTCCGCGGCGTCGCCGGCGTCGTGACCGTCCATCACACGAAGGCACACCCCTCGACGCTGATCCTCCCGGTCCGGAGGTAGCGCCGAGACGTCACTTTCTGACGTCGAGAGGTCAGAAACTTCCGACCTCTCGACGTCAAGAACTGACGCTTCGGCGGTTAGAGGTACTGGGGCAGGTCGGCCTGGATCTCTTCGGGCGTCACCGTCGGCTCGTAGCGCTTGAGGACCTCGCCGTCGCGGCCGATGAGGAACTTGGTGAAGTTCCACTTGATGTCGCCGGGCTCGGTCGCCGGGCTGATGTCCTTCACCGCCTCGTAGAACTGGCCCAGGTGCGGGCCCCAGTCACCGGGCGCCTCGGCGCGCAGGAAGTCGTAGAGCGGCTCGGCGTTCTCCCCGTTGACGTCCACCTTGGCCAGGACCGGGAAGGTCACGTCGTACGTGGTCTTGCAGAACTCCTGGATCTCCTCGTCGGTGCCGGGCTCCTGACCGAGAAACTGGTTGGTCGGGAACCCGATGACCTCGACGCCAGAGTCCTTGGTGGCGCGGTAGAGCGCCTCCAGACCTTCGTACTGCGACGTCAGACCGCACTTGCTCGCTACGTTGACGATCAGCAGCAGCTTGCCCTTGTAGTCACTGAGGGAGACGGTGCTGCCATCAGCGGCGGTCGCTTTGAAGTCGTGGGTGGTGGTCACAGGTCTCTCCTCGATCGAGTTCTGGTTCAGGGGCACAACTCTGCTGGGCCCGAGGTTATGCCCCGCGCCGATGCGGGAGGGACGCAGCCTCCTCGGCCAACCGACGGTCCCTGGCGACCGTCAAGATCGCGGCCGACATCCACTCGAGCGCCTCGGGCATCTCGTAGGCGATCTCCTCGAGCAGCGTCGGCATGTCGTGCCGACCCACCGACAGCAGCATCTCGCTCAGCGAGCCGTCGGACGCGGTGACCATGAATCGGAACTCGATCGCCTCCGGAGTCACCGTCGCAGCACACCGGCCGGTCTCGAACGTCCACGGCGCGCGGCGGACATCGCCTTGGGTGCCGGGAGTCGTCATGACGGGGCAGCATATTCAATCCGCCGCCTCCGCCGCATCCCCTATCGCCTCGCGAATCATCATTCGAACAGTGATTCGAATCTCGCCGCCAGACACACCACCCCCAACACGCGCGCGTAAGCCCACGGACCGGTACGTTCATCCGCGGCATACGCGGGGAGCACTGAGAGGGACACCAACTTCACATGATGGGCGGGCATCACGCGGCCTCAGGCGCGGCCGCGTGGATCGCAGTGACATCGTCGGCACCGATCGCGTTCGGATGGTATCCGGGCGTCTCGGACGTAGGGGTGATGACCGGCGCCCTGGTGTGCGCCGGGGCCGCACTGCTTCCGGACGCGGACCATCACAACGGCACGATCGCCCACTCGCTGCCACCGGTCTCCGAAGGCCTGACCAAGATCGTCGGGAAGGTCTCCGGCGGCCACCGCAACGGCACTCACTCGATCCTCGGCGTGCTCGCCTTCACCGGTCTCGCCTGGGGCGCGGGGAAGCTCTCCGTCGAGACCGAGACCTTCGGAAGCGTCCTGATCGGTCCGGGCATCATGTGCGTCCTGCTCGTCGCCTTCGCGATGGACGCGCTGAAGCTCACCCGCAAGGGCGTCCTGTGGCCCTGGATCCCGGCGGTGGCGCTGGCTGCCGTGATCGCGGTCTTCGCACCCGAGGAGTGGTGGTGGATGCCGTTCTCGGTCGCCCTGGGCTGCCTCGTACACCTGCTCGGCGACTTCGTGACGACGATGGGGATCCCGGTGTTCTGGCCGATCGAGCCCAAGCCGCCGAAGTGGGTCCGGCGCAACAAGTGGCTCCCCTTCGACAACATGTGGACGCGGGGCGGCCATTTCGCCCTTCCCGTCCTCGGCGACGCCGGCTCCATCCGCGAGTGGGTCGTGATGACCCCGGTCAGCCTCTACGCCATCGTCGGCGTCGGCTGGGCGATGCTGAGCCAGATGGGCTTCGACGTCGACAGCCGTTGGGACGTCCTGGTCGCCAACCTCAGCGCGCTCGTCTGAGCGACTGTCTCCACGACTTCTCACCGCTCACCTCTGCGACGGACCGTCGACGCCCGCGAAGCGGTCGAACGAGGAAGATCCCCGCCAGGAGCCCGATGGCGGCGAGAGGGGCGGCGACCGTGAGCATGCCGCTCAGGACGACCTTGGTCTGGATGTCCCGGTGCTCCTCGCTGACATCGTCGGCGACGATCGCCGTCATCGCCACGATCGTGTCCTTGAGAAGCTGGATGAACCGGGCCATGTCCTCGGACCAGACCTGCGCGGCCGGCCTCCCCGGGCCTTGCCTCTCCAGGTCCGACACCACCCGCTCGAGCGAGCCGTCGTTGATGGCCCGGACGACGGCGTTCTGGGAGACGACGCCGCGCGAGCCGTCCGCGAAGGTGCCGTCCGAGATCTTGTCCAACGCCTTCTGGGTCGCCTTCGGGGCGTCGGCATAGAAGGAGCGCGAGGTGAGCTGCCACGACGTGCGCGCCTCGCTCATCGCCTTCATCGACTCTTCGTCGATCCGGCCCGTCATCAGCGCCGGCACCATGATCGCCCGCTCGACGCCCAGGGACTCGGCAGCCGACCTGACGTACTTGAGGTTGGTGACCTGCTTGTAGATCTTCTCGTTGCGGATGTTGGGCATCTCGGTCGCGAAGTCGAGCAGCTCGTAGGCGGTGTCGGTGTAGGCGGCGACGGCGGCCTCAGTGCTCGCCTTGTCGCCGTCCTCGAGGTCCTTGCGATAGGCATCGATGCCCTTGAGGACGGTGTAGGTGCGCTCGACCCGCTCCCGCAGGCTCGGGGTGTCGGCGAGGTCGATCTTGGTGATGTCGTCGTGCCACGCCTCGATCGAGTCGTCGGTCACCTGACGATAGGCCTGCCGGACCGCGTCCGGGACCTGGTCCGAGCTCAGCGCGTCCCGCTCGAAGATGAGGTCCATCCCGAGCTCGTAGCTCTCCGGGAGCGCGCCCGCGATCGTCATCGCGCCGTTGGAGACAGCCCGCTCCTCGAGCCCGTCGGCGAAGGCCAGTCCACCCAGGACCATGGCGATCACCATCGGGACCAGAAGTGCGCCGAGCACCCGGGTGCGGAGGACGCTCGGCTTCGGGGCGGCATGGGACCGAGGCGTACGCTGCACCGACTCCACCACCCCCGCAACCGCTGTCGCCGACGACGGCGCGGGAGCGGAGAGTGCCTTGGGTGCGGCGATCGCCGCGGGCTTGGCGGGCGCGGAAAGCTCCCGGCTGCCGGCGACGACCGCGGGCACGACGCCGGGCCTGCGCGCGAAGGCGACGACCTCGCCAGCGGTGGGTCGGCGGGACGGGTCCTTGTCCATCATCGAGGCCACGAACTCGTCGACGTGGGCGGGCACGTCGACCACGTCGCTGACGTGCGGGACCGGCGCGGTCACATGCTGGTAGATCATCGATACCGGCTCCGAGCCGGCGTAGGGAGCCCTACCGGTCAGTAGCTCGAAGCAGACGCAGCCGAGCGCGTAGATGTCGCTCGCCGGACCCACCACGGTGTCGGCGGCCTGCTCGGGCGAGATGTAGGGCAGGCTCCCCATCACGTGGCGCGTCGAGGTGAGCCGCTCGGCCTGATGGTTGGCGAGCTGGGCGATGCCGAAGTCGAGCACCCGGATCCGGCCGTCGCCGTCATAGACCAGGTTGGACGGCTTGATGTCGCGGTGGATGATCCCCGAGGCGTGGACCGCGGTGAGCGTACGCGCGACCTGGACCATCGCCTCGCTCGCCTCCTCGACGGTGAACCGCCCCTGCTTCTCGAGGCGGTCGGCCAGCGTCGGACCGGGCAGCAGCTCCATGACGAGGTAGACGATGCTGCCGTACTCGGTCTCCTCGACGCCGACGTCGTGCACCTGCACCGTGCCCGGGTGGCTGGCTGCCGTCGTCGAGAGCGCTTCACGCCGGAAGCGCTCGGTCACCTTGGGGTCGGCGGAGATCTCCACGATCTTCACGGCCACCCAGCGCTCGAGCCTGGTGTCGGCCGCCTGCCAGACCTCGCCCATCCCGCCGCGGCCAAGCAGTCGGTGCAGGCGGTATCGGCCTGCGATCGGGGGGCGCGTTCGCATGCGCATATGTTGTCGGACTCATACCCCGTGCGTCTTGTGTACGCACCGATGGAGTTGGCCGATCTTTGCTATCCTCCGCGGTTTACGCGTCAACCGCTCGCCTTCGCACGTGGAGCAGGGCGATCCCGAGCACGACGAACACGACCAGCGCGATGCCGGTGAAGACACCCCAGGTGATCGTCTGGTTCTGTGCGTCCCTGTGCTCACGGTCGATGCCCTCGGCCAGCCGGCGAGCAGAGTCGACGAAAACGGTCTTCAGGTCCTGGACGTAGCGGGCCGCGTCGGCCAGCCAGACCTGGTCCACAGATCTGCCGTCGGCGGTTGCCTCCAGCTGCCTCACGACCTCCTCGACGGCACGGGCGTTGAGCACTCGGATGACGGCACGCTGGGACGAGACCGCGTGCGATCCGACCTCGAACGACCGCCCGGAGATCCGGTCGAGCGTCTGCCGCGTCGCCGGGTCGGCGCGCGCGTAGATCGACGCCGAATGGGTCGCCCAGGAGTCCTGAGCCGCACTGAGGTCGGCAATGCCCTGCTCACTGATCCGCCCGTTCCGCAAGGCGTTCGCCATGATCCTTCGCTCGAACCCGAGCACCTCCGAGACCGACCCGATCAGCTCCAGGTTCCGGGTCTGCTTCGCCAGCTCGTCGTCCTGGAACGAAGGCAGCTCGGCGGCGAGGTCGAAGAGGCCGTTGACCGCGCTCGTGTACACCTCGACGGCCACCACCTTGCCGGACCTGTCCCCGGCCCGCATGGCCGCACGGATGTCGGAGAGCCTCTCGACGGCGGCCGCCGACCTCTCCATCCGTCGCCGAAGACCTGGGTCACCCTCGGTGTCCAGCTCCTCGACCTCGCCGGTCCAGGCCTCGATGGATCTGTCGGTGATCTGGAGGAAGTCCTCCGTCAGTGCCGCGTCGGTCCGCAGCGCATCGCGCTCGATCGAGAGGTCGAAGGCGAGCTGGAAGCTGGTCGGCAAGATGTCGGCGAGCGGCTCGGCGCCCCCGACGTTCGACATCGTGTCGCCGGCCCGGAGCGTGCTCCAGCAGCCGAAGACCAGCCCCGGCAGGAGCAGGACCATCAACACGCCCAGGGCGGAAGACACGACCCGGCTGCGGCGTGCGTCCGCTCTGGACGGCCGGACGATCTTCTTCGGCGGGGCGGAGAGCCCGCTCGCCAGCACGGCCACGACGTCCTCTGCCCGCGGCCGCTCGGCCGGGTCCACAGCGAGCATCGCAGTGACGATGCCGTCGATCTGACCGGGCACCGTCACCAGCGAGCCGATCCGCTCGGGCTCGGTCCCTGCGTACGGCGGACGGCCGGCGAGCAGCTCGAAGAACACCGCACCCAGCGCGTAGATGTCGCCGGCGGTGCTGACCCGCTGCCGCTCGATCTGCTCAGGACCAAGGTAGGGCAGGCTCTCCCCGGGGCGCGGCGCCGGCGCGGCGATCAGCTCGGCCTTGCCGCTCTCAGCACTGGACCAATCGCCGACCAGGGCGATCGTGGCGGGCCGGATGTCGCCGTGCACCTGCCCGGCGGCGTGGCCGCCGACGAGGATACGCGCGATCTCCCGGACGATGGCAGAGGCCTCGTCGGGCTGAAGTCGTTGCTCCTGGACAAGCCGGCCGGCAAGACTCCGATCGTCCAGGGCGGGTCCGCCCTGTCCGGTCAGGTGGGTCATCTGCTGGCGACCGGCGCGTGGGGGACGGATCCGCATGGGCCCATAGTCCCTGGTGAGCAGCCATTCAGGCCCGGTCTGAGCCGAGAGTTTTCCTGGGCGTGGCCAAGAGTTCGACTCGACCGCCGGGCTAGCCCGGTCGGAGCCGGATCCCGTACTGCTGCACCTTGCGGTAGACGGTGGCCCGCGACATCCCGAGCTCCGCGGCCGCTTCCTGCATGGTGATCCCCGGCCTGGTCAGGACACGGACGATCTCACCACGCTCGAAGGCGCCGATGCGGGACAACGGGCGCCTGGTGTCGGAGAGGACGTCAGCGGGAAGGTGGCGCAGGTCGATCTGGTCTCCGGCGCTCACGGCCCGCTGGACGACATGGGCGAGCTCGGTGACGTTGCCCGGCCAGCCGTGGTCGTGCAGCGCCCGCTCCGCGGCCGGGGTCAGCGCGATCTCCCTGCCCCGCATCCGGAGGCCGACCCGATGCGCCAGCGGAAGTACGTCCTCCGGCCGCTCCCGCAGCGGCGGCACCTCGACCACGGTGTCGACGAGGTCTGTCAGCGCCGCTGGAATGCCCTCGAAGGTGTCGGCGGTCATCGCGAACGGAACCGCGGCGACCGCTCCGGGCGCAGCCTCGACCAGGAGGGCGTGCAGCCGCTCGGCCACCCAGGCCGGGAGCATGTTCACGTCGCGTACGACCACCGCGGTGTCCTGCTTGGCGAGCTCCGGCGTCCACAGCGACAGCCATGCCTCGGCGTCGGCCGGCTCCGGGGCCGACGCCGCCAGGATCCGGTCACGCGGCCGCAGGTCGCGGAAGGCTTGGGCGACCAGGGTCGTACGCCCCACCCCCGGCTCCCCCACCACGGCGACCCGCCGGCCGACGGCGAGCGCGTCGCGTACCTTCCCCAGCGCCTCGCGCCAGACGGCGGAGAGGTCACGGAGGGTTCCGGCGCCCGGTTCCAGCCGGGGCGCCTCGACCCGGAACACCTCGCCGCGGGGAGCCGGTCGCGGAAACCTGCGATGGGCACGCGCGACCATGAGCGACGCGGTGTTGCTCGCCGCCGACTGGGCCAGGGCCAGCAGCAGCTCGTGGGACGACTCCGACCAGGTGGTCAGATTGACGCTGCCCTCCAGGCGGCCGCTGATCGGGTCGATCACCGGCGCGGCCGCACAGGTGTAGCTGCACAGCGAGAGCGAGTAGTGCTCGTCGGCCCGGACCACGGTCGGTGTCCGGTCGGCCAGCGCGAGGCCGAGCCCGTTGGTGCCGGCCGCACGCTCGGCGTAGCTGAACCCCGGCGCCAGGTGCACCGCGTCGAGGTCCCGGAGCAGCTGCTGGTCTCCGCTGAGGCGGTTGAGGACCAGGCCCCCGGGGTCGGTGAGCATCAGACTGACCGGTTCTCCGACGAGGGTCCGATGGAGGTCGTGGAGAACCTCCTGGCCGCACTGGAAGAAGAGCGACTCCTGGTCATAGGCACCGGAGAAGACCGGGTCGACCTCCTCGGCGGAGACGCCGTACTCCTGGCTGCGCTGCCAGGAGGCGCGCACGCGAGGCGCCAGCGCCGACGCGTCGACGGCCCCGGTGCGCTGCGCGATCGGATGGCGGCCTGTCATGTGATCGACGTTACATCCGCCGGGAGTCGGGGACAGCCGGGCGGCGTCTCAGATTGAGACGGTCGAGGTCTCACATTGAGACGCCGCACCCCTGATCTGCGCGCCGACCCGGCCCTAGCGTCCTGTGACGGAAGCCACAGATCGGAGGACCCGATGTACACCAAGAACAACGAGTCGTACTTCATCGTCGACGCCCACGTCGCGCTCTGGGACGCCCGTCCGGAGAACCAGCGCAACATCCACGGCAAGCAGTTCATCGACTGCTTCTACGACTACCACCGCAACCTCTCCCCCGAGTCGGAGCAATGGTCCTACGAGGACTACCTCTACCAGGGCGGCGAGCGGCTGATGCACGACCTGTTCGAGGTCGGTTACGTCGACCACGCGATCTTCCAGCCGGCCCACCTCGGCGAGTTCTACACGAACGGTTTCGGGCAGACCGAGGAAGCCTCACAGCTGGCCGCGAAGCACCCGGACAGGCTGACGTACAACCACCACTTCGACCCGCGCAACGGCGAGGCCGGGCTCGAGCAGCTGCACGCCGACGCCGAGCGGTTCAGTCTCAAGGGTGTGAAGCTCTACACCGCCGAGTGGCACGGGGACTCGCGTGGCTGGAAGCTGACCGACCCGTGGGCGTACCGCTACTTCGAGGCCTGCCGGAAGCTCGGGATCACCAACATCCACATCCACAAGGGCCCGACGATCCGGCCGCTGGACCGCGACGCCTTCGACGTCGCCGACATCGACCACGTCGCCAGCGACTTCACCGACCTGAACTTCATCGTCGAGCACGTCGGCCTGCCCCGGCTCGAGGACTTCTGCTGGATCGCCACCCAGGAGCCCAACGTGCACGGCGGGCTGGCGGTGGCGATGCCGTTCATCCACACCCGGCCGCGCTACTTCGCGCAGATCCTCGGCGAGCTCGTCTACTGGATCGGCGAGGACCGGATCCAGTTCTCCTCCGACTACGCGATCTGGACGCCGAAGTGGCTGATCGAGCGGTTCGTCGACTTCCAGATCCCCGAGGACATGACTGAGTACGCCCCGCTGACGGTCACGCAGAAGAAGAAGATCCTCGGCCTCAACGCCGCGAAGATGTACGACCTGGAGGTGCCCGCCGAGCTGCGGCTGCCCGACGCGGACGAGACCGCCACCGGTCCCCGTGAGCCCGAGCGCGCCGACCTCGCGGCGGTGTGACATGTCGCTGCTGACCCAGGAGAGCACCCGCGCCGCCGAGGCGTACGCCGCGCTCCACGCCGTCGTCGACCCCGAGCTCGACGAGCCCATCACCGATCTGGGCTTCGTCCGGTCGTTGACCGTCTCCTCGACCGCGCCTGTCGAGATCGAGGTCCACCTGAGGCTGCCGACATCGTTCTGCTCGCCCAACTTCGCCTATCTGATGGCGAGCGACTCCAAGGACGTGAGATGCCTTGTGCACTGGTATCCATGGTGCCCGATTGTCGCTTCTGGCCGGCTGCAGACGAAAGATCGCGGACTCGAAGCCCCGCTGCGGGCTTGACC
>NZ_JACIXG010000106.1 GCF_014360585.1 Nocardioides sp. | reverse complement strand
CGTTGCCCTCGGCCCGGCGTACGACGCTCTCCACGTCGACCCCCAGATCGCCGGCGAGCTCGGCTACCAGGAGGCGTACGTCATCGTCCGAGAGCCGCCCGAGATGGACCCGCTCGACGGACGGCAGCCGGGTCCATTCCGCGAGCTGGCGGCGCAGCGGGTGGCGGCGGTGGAGATCGTCGGCACGGTAGGAGGCGACGATCGTGACCGGGCCGACGAACGGACGGGTGAAGAGGAAGGTCAGCAGGTCGCGGGTGGACTGGTCGGCCCAGTGGGTGTCCTCGACGACGACCAGGACCGGCGCCTGCTCGGCCGCGCGCTCCAGCAGTGCATGGATCGCGGCGAAGAGGTTGCCTCGGTCGAGCGCCTCCTGGTCGGCGGTGTCAGCCCCGCCGAGCGCACGGGCGACCGGTGCCATCCGCAGGAGCGCCGGATGCACGTCAGCCACCTGCGCCACCACCTCGGGCAGCGCGGTCGTGATGTTGTCGAGGATCTCGACGAAGGGGAGGTAGGCCTCGGCGCTGTCGCCGAAGTCGAGGCAGTGTCCGACGAACACCTGCCTGCCGTCCGCGACGGCTCGCCCGCGGAGCTCACGCAGGATCCGGGTCTTCCCGACACCGGCGTCGCCGGCTAGGAGCACATGCCTGCCCTTGGCCGCTCGCTCGTTGCCGACCAGCCCGATCAGCCCAGCCAGCGTCTCCAGGTCGGCATCACGTCCGACAAGCCTCTCGGCACTCTGCGCCATGGGGGTCATCATCGCGCCTTTCGTCACCACCGGGTCGGCCCAGGGGTCGGCACCACCTGGCTCCGGACGTGAAACAACGCCGAGCGGGATCTCTCCTGCTCGGCGTTGTCGGTCCTGCGCCCGCATCTCAGCGGGTGCGGTTGCGCCGTGCCTGACGGGCCTGGTTGGCCCGCTGGCGCTTGGCCAGGTCCTTCTGGATCTGCTGGCGGCGGTACTTGACCTCTGCTTCGTAACCTGCGGTGGTGTACATCTCGATCTCCTGCTGGGTCTGTCCTGCTGGGGTTTCCTGCTGACATCGAGAAGACTCCTCCGCTGAGGTAGGCACCGGGATCGGTCGCGCGCCTTAGTTCTCACCACCGCCGCCTCGCTTCCCGACCTAGGTCACGCGCTCGGCGCCTTAGACGAGACACTTCACCTATGGAGTTCTCCGAGGTCGTACGCCGCCGCAAGATGGTCCGCAGCTACACCAGCGATCCCGTGGACCCTGAGGTGCTCGACAGGATCCTGCACAACGCCACCCGGGCGCCGTCGGCCGGCTTCTCCCAAGGCTGGGCCTTCCTCGTGCTCGACACCCCCGAAGACGTACGCCGCTACTGGGAGGCCACCGCCCCGAGCGTCAAGGCTGGCGAGAACCCCGACGCGTGGCTGACCGGGATGATGCAGGCGCCGGTGATCGTGATCCCGTGCTCCTCCAAGGCGGCCTACCTGGATCGCTACGCGGAGCCGGACAAGGGCTGGACCGACCGCGACGAGGCGCACTGGCCGATGCCGTTCTGGCACATGGACACCGCCATGGCGACCATGCTGATCCTGCAGACCGTGGTCGACGAAGGTCTTGGTGCGCTGTACTTCGGGATTCCTCCGGAGGCCGACGCGGCTGTTCGGTCGGCTTTCGATATCCCGGATACGTTCGACCCAATTGGGGCCGTCACCATCGGGCATCCTGCTTCTGGGGGCGCCAAGGGGTCGCCTACTCGGCGTCAGCGGGTTCCGGTCGGGGATGTTGTTCATCGTGGGCGGTGGTGACGGCCGTCTTCTCGCTGGTCGAGCCGCCGGAGCCGCTAGGCGGAGGCGTGTCGAGACCAACACGGTTCTCGTCGGGGAAACCTCGCTACGCGACTGTTTCTTCGTTTCTAGGGTTCGCCGCCGACCCTTCCTCGAGTGTTTCTCGATCAGGCGCCGCGTCAAGGACGGGCTTCGCCCGCCGCTTCGCGGTGGCCTTCGGCCATCCTTGACTCGGCACCTGATCGAGAAAGATTTCGCCTATATCGGGGCGGCGGCGAGGGTGTGGCGCGGGGTTCAGGGCGCTTGTTCGCGGACCGCATAAATTGGGTCTGACCAGCACAAATGGGTAGCCACTGGCGACTCTTTCACATATAATCAGGCGTATGAACGAGACCGTCGACCAGCTCCTTGCCGGACCGCCTGTGGGTGCGTCCGAGGGTGACCTGGTCGACTGGATCAGTCGTCTCGAAGAGGTCAAGTGTGTCGCTGAGGCTGTCCAGGCAGAAGCATCGGTACGCCTCGACGAGGCCACTCGGGCACGGCAGGCCGAGGCCGGGGTACCTCCCCGGAAGCTTGGGGAGGGCGTCGCCTCCCAGATCGCGTTGGCGCGGCGAGTCTCACCCGCCAAGGGCGCCAAGCTGCTCGGGCTGGCAAAGATCCTGGTCACCGAGATGCCGCACACGTTCGCGCTGATGAGGACGGGCGTGTTCTCGCAGTGGCAGGCCACCATCCTCGCCCGCGAAACCGCCTGCCTCTCGCTGGAGAACCGCCGCTTCATCGACTACCAGCTCTGCGCCCTCGGCCCCGACGGTGAGCCGCCTGCCGTGGTGACCATGGGGCTGCGGCAGCTCGAGCACGCCGCCAAGAAGCTCGCGATCACCCTCGACCAAGAGTCCGTCGTGGCCCGGGCCGCGAACGCGGAGAAGGACCGCCGGGTCAGCGTCCGGCCGGCACCGGACACGATGACCTGGCTTGGGGCCTTGCTGCCGGTCAAAGACGGCGTCGCCGTGTTCGCGGCACTGGACCAGGCAGCCAAAGCTGCCCAGGCCGCGGGGGACGAACGGACCCGTGGCCAGGTCATGGCCGACACCCTCGTCGACCGGGTCACCGGACGCACCGTTGACGGCGCGAGGCCTCGAGTCGAGGTCAAGATCGTCATGACCGCAGACACCCTCACCAACGACGCCGACCAGCCGGCCATGGTCGAGGGCTACGGCCCCGTCCCCGCCGCGTGGGCCCGTGAAGCGCTCACTGATGCCGAGGTGTTTGTTCGTCGCCTGTTCGCCGACCCCGCCGGTCAGCTCGTCGCGATGGAGTCCCACTCACGCAAAGCCCCCGACGGCCTCGCCGAGTTCATCACCACCCGCGACGGCGGGATCTGCCGCACCAACGGCTGCGACGCCCCGATCCGCAACGTCGACCACGCCCAACGCCACGCAGACGGCGGCAAGACCAGTGCCGCGAATCTCCAAGGGCTCTGCGAGAGATGCAACCAAGCCAAGGAAGCCCTCGGCTGGCAGGCCAGACCAGGACCAGACGGCAGCATCATCACCATCACCCCCACCGGGCACACCTACGTCAGCCCACCACCCGACACCTGGCGACCAGACCCACCGCCACTGTCCCAAGCCGAGTTCGTGCTGCGCGACATGCTGCTCGACCACGCATGGGCAGCCTAGGAACCAGCCTTCCCGCGAGCGGCGGCAGAGTCCGGCGCGCGTACGTGGGAGATGGCCATGGCGAGGTCGGCCAGGCGCGGGGCGGCGATGTTGAGGACCTCGTAGACAGAGCCGAACGCGCCGTTCACCGTCACCGGCCGGTCTTCGAGGGCGCGGACGACTCGCTCGGCGCACTCCTCGGGGCTCTCGCCGCGGCCTTCGTACTCGGCGGTCGGCGCGATCATCGGGGTGCGGACGATGGCTACGCGCATGTTGGTGCAGGTGACGTTGTCGAAGTAGGCCTCGCGGCTCAGGATCCTTCCGAAGACGTCGAGGGCGGACTTCGCGGCGATGTAGGCGGCGAACTTGGGCGCCTTGATCTGGTTGCCCCAGGTCACGATGTTGACGACATGGCCGAAGCGTTGGGCTCGCATGGCAGGCAGCAGGCCCATCGTGAGCCGGACGGCGCCGAAATAGTTGACGGCCATCATCCGCTCGAAGTCATGGAAGCGGCCGTGGGTCAGCTCCAGCGACCGGCGGATCGACCTGCCGGCGTTGTTGACCAGGTAGTCGACCGCGCCGTGCTCTGCCAGCAGCCGCTCCACCAGCGCGTCGATCGACTCGCCGTCAGCCATGTCGACGACGTACGTCGACGCCCGCCCGCCCGCCTCCTCGATGGTCTTCCGCACCCGCTCGAGCTCCTCGCCCCGACGCGCGGCGAGGAGCACGTGCGCGCCGCGTCGCGCCGCGGCGTACGACGTCGCCTCACCAATCCCCGAGCTGGCGCCGGTGACCAGCACGGTGCGACCCGCAAGCGGGCCGGGGCTGCCGGTGACCGCTCGGATCGTGCGGGCGACGCGGGCACGGGGCGCCTGCAGGAGCGGGAGCGAGATGAGGCTGACCACATCCGCACCCTAGCGACCCTCCTTGGCGTTGACCTTCAGCCTCGAGATCTGGTTCTTCAGCTCGTCGAGGAAGAGCGACCTGACGCTCTCGGTGTCCAGGGCCCCGTTGACCCCGCGCAGCTTGCCCTCGGCGAGCTTGACGCACACGGTCGACCAGGCGGCGCCGATGGCGCCCGTGAAGCCCGCGGCGACGGTGGCGTTGATCGCGCCGCCGCCGACGGTGCCGAACCCGGGGATCATCTTGAGCAGGTTGCCGGCGACGGTGCGGCCGGCCTGCGTGGCGGCCGCGGTGGCCGCGATCGAGGCCATGGCCGCCTTGTCGACCTCGATGCCGTAGATCGCCGAGATCCGCGCCATCATCCCGAGCTGGATCGGCACCAGGACGACCGCGTCCGAGAACGGGATCGGAGTGGCTCCGGCGGCCCCGGCCGCGGTCGCGGCACCCGCGATCACGGTGTTCGCCTGATCCTGCTTGCGCTTGAGATCCACCTTCTGCGCCGCGGTGAGGGCGTCCTCGACGCCAGCAGGCGCGCATCGAAAGGTGGCATCAACAAGTTCCTGCAGTCCGTGGACCTGCTGGCCGGAGAAGTCGTCGGCCTTCGCGTTGGTCAGGTAGACCCGAGCCCCGTGCACGGGCAGCCCGCGCGAGTCGATCTGCTGGGCGAACTCGACCGCGTCCGGGTGGTAGGCGCCTGTCGGCGAGGCCGGCACCTGGGTCATCACCAGCACGACCGGCAGTCCCAGGTCGGCGAGCTTGCGGATGAACGCGGCCTCGGTCTCCTCGAAGCGGCGGTCGCCGAAACGTACGGCGTACCAAGCCACGTGGATCTGCTCCGACTGCGGTTTGCGGCGCCGGTCCTGGATCAGCTTGGCGAGATCCTTGATCACCCGGTCGCCCTCGATGCCGATCTCCAGGCCCTGGGTGTCGAGCAGGCCGAAGAACCCGCTGGTGTGCAGGTAGAGCGTCGACTCCTTCGTCACCGGCTCGCCGATCCCGGTCTTCGCCACCTCCGCCCCGAAGACGGCGTTGACGAGCGTCGACTTGCCGACTCCGGTCTTGCCGAACACGGCGAGATTGAACCGGCCGATCTCCTTGGCCGACTCGGCGTACCTCTTGTGGAACTCGTCCTTGAACCAGCCCTCGGATGCGAAGTTGTTCACGGTGACCAAGGATGCCACCCGGCACCGACACTTCCTGGAGATAACAGAGCGTCGGAGAAGATTAGGTGAGCCGACTTGGCACATTGTCAGGACCGGAGCCTCCGATGAGGAATAGCGTGCCGGGCATGAGCCCACGGTCCCGCCTCGCGTACGTTGCCGCCCTCGCCGCCGCAACCGTCCTGGTAGCGCCCACGACTCCGGTCCACGCGGCCGAGTCCGAGACCCAGCCGACCGACATCACCCTGACCCAGTGGGACAGCGGCGACGACTTCGCGAAGGGGAGGTCGAGCAACCTCCGTCCGGGCCAGAGCGGCACCCTCCGGATCGGCCGCGACGCCGGGACGACGACCTACACCGACCCCTTCGGCGACGGCACGGCGAAGACCTACGAGTACGGCACCTGGACCTCGCCCGTGGTCAGGACCGGATACGCGATCGACGAGTCGGTCACCTCCTGGGACGTCGACACCCCGACCGGCACCTGGGCCGAGGTCCGGTTCCGCGGCCAGAAGGCGGATGGCACCTGGACGAAGTGGTTCGTGATGGGTCGTTGGACGGCCGGCGACGACTTCGCGGCCGGCGACATCCACCGCACCTCGGTCGAGGGCCAGAACGACACCGACGCAGCGCTCTACACCGACACCTACGTCGCCCGGACCGGCAAGGAGCCCGAGGCCTTCCAGACCAGCGTGACCCTGCTGCGCCCCGAGGGCGCGACCGTCTCCCCGAGCCTGCGGTCGGTCTCCACGCTGACCAACGAGTACCTGCCCGCCTCCGCCTACCCCGGCACCAGCACGCCGACGCTCGGCAAGGCGATCGACCTCGGCCTGCCCCCGTTCAGCCAGAACATCCACCGCGGCGAATACCCGGAGTTCGGTGGCGGCGGACAGGTCTGGTGCTCACCGACCTCGACGACGATGGTGCAGTACCACTGGGGTCGCGAGGTCCCGGACAGCGAGCTCGAGGGGATCGTGGCACCCAACGGCGACCCGCAGGTCGACTATGCCGCGATCAACACCTGGGACTACGCCTACGAGGGCGCCGGCAACTGGCCGTTCAACATCGCCTACGCCACCCGTTGGGGCCTGGACGGGTTCGTGACCAGGCTGCGCTCGCTCGCCGAGGCGGAGCGGCTGGTGAAGGCAGGCATCCCGCTGGTCGTCTCGGCCAACTGGGACCTCGAGGAGATGCCGGAGGCCGGCTACGGCACCAACGGGCACCTGCTCGTCATCGGTGGCTTCACCGCCGAGGGAGATCCGATCGTCTACGACCCCAACTACCCCTCCAACGACGAGGTGCGCAACGTCTACACCCGCGAGAACTTCGAGCGGGTCTGGCAGACCTCGACCGACGGGATCGCCTACGTCATCCATCCGGACGGCATGGAGCTGCCCGGAGCGGGGAAGGCCACAAACTGGTGACGGAGCCGCCACGAGAGTGACGTGGGCCACCTCGGAGCGGCGGCGCGCGGATAGGTTTCGGCCATGACCCTCGACGCCGTCGCCGCTCTTCAGGCCGCACTTCGCGCCCCGACCGTCAACGACGGCTCGGGCGCGGAGGGCCAGGCGTTCGCGCACCTCCACGAGGCGCTGCGCGACCACTTCCCGCTGCTCCACGGGGCGCTCGAGCTGACCCCGGTCGGAGACCACGGGCTCCTCTTCCGCTGGCCGGGCGCCTCGGCCGAGAAGCCGATCGTCCTGATGGCCCATCAGGACGTGGTCCCGATCGCCGGTGACTGGACGCACGACCCGTTCGGCGGCGAGATCGTCGACGGCGTGATCCACGGTCGCGGCACGCTCGACGACAAGGGCCAGCTGGTGGCGATCTGCGCCGCGGTCGAGGGGCTTCTCGCTGGCGGGTTCGAGCCTGCGTACGACGTCTGGTTGTCGTTCGGCTCCGACGAGGAGACGACCGGTGCGGCCGCGCGGGCCGCCGCCGAGGAGCTGCGGGCCCGAGGGGTCCAGCCGTGGTTCGTGCTCGACGAAGGCGGGGCGGTCGCGTTCGACGCCTTCCCGGGGATCGCGGCGCCGATCGGTGTCGTCGGCGTCGCCGAGAAGGGCACCACCGACGTACGCCTGCGGGTGACCGGCGACGGCGGCCACTCCTCCACCCCACTACAGAACGGCCCGACCGCGCGGCTGGCCCGCGCGATCACCCGCCTCGACCGGATGTCGATGCCGGTGCACCTGCCGGCGCCGACCGTGGAGATGTTCGAGAAGATCGCCCCGTACGCCGCCAAGCCCCTGCGGCCCGTGCTGGCCAACGCCGGCCGGCTGGCCCCGGCACTGGCCCGGCTCATGACCAGGCTCGGCCCCGAGCCAGCTGCCCTGACCCGCACCACCGTCGCGATCACGACGCTGGAGGGGAGCCCGGCGGCCAACGTCATCGCCTCGACCGCCACCGCCGGGGTCAACCTGCGGATCATGGTCGGCGAGACGGTCGCCGAGGTCGTCGAGCGGCTGCGGTCCGCGATCGGCGACAAGCAGGTCGAGATCGAGGTCGTCCGAGCCGGCGAGCCGTCACCGGTCTCCCCTCGCGACGAGGCGTTCTCGCTGATCACCGCCACCATCACCGAGATCTTCCCGGAGTCGGTGCCAACCCCCTACACCGTCATGGCCGCGACCGACTCCCGCTTCTTCTACGAGATCAGCGACCGGGTCTACCGGTTCGCGCCGTTCCGGATGACCGCCGCCCAGCGGGCCACCATCCATGCCGCCGACGAGAACATCCGGGTCGACGACTACCTCGACGGGATCTGCTTCTACCGAAGGTTGCTCGAGTCGCTGTGACCACCGAACGTCAGGCCACCGGCATACGGACGGCCGCCCGCGGAATCTGGTTGATCGTCGGCTTCCTGGTGGCCGTCGAGTTCGCCAGCGGCATCCTGCAGGGCTACTACACCCCGATCTTCTCCGACCTCGCCGACCATCTCGGCGTCTCCGACGCCGACCTCAACTGGCTCGAGGCCGGGCAGCTGATCGTCTCGGCGCTGTGCGTGCCGCCGCTCGCCCGGCTCGGCGACCTGATCGGCCACAAGAAGGTCCTCCTGCTGGCGACCGGGATCACCGCGCTCGCGACCTGGTGGACCGTCGTCGCTCCCGACTTCGGCTCGTTCCTGGTCGCCTGGTCGATCCAGGGCGCCTACGTCATCTGGCTGCCGCTCGAGGTCGCCATCGTCCACAAGCGCACCGGCGGCGACACGGCGCTGACCCGGCGGGCCGCCGGGATCCTGGTCGGTGCGCTGCAGCTCTCGGTGATCATCGGCGCGGTCGCTGCCGGTGCGCTCGTCGGCGTGCTCCCGATGTGGGCGATCCTGGCCTTCCCGGCCGTGGCCGTGACCGCGGTCTTCGTCGTCATCGCCGTCGGCATCGAGTCCGACTCCGGCACCAGCGCCGGCGCCTTCGACTGGCTCGGCCTCGCCGTGCTCACCGTCGTGCTCGGTCTGGTCATGGCCGGTCTGGTCGGCGTACGCGTCCTCGGCGCCGGTTCCCTGCTCCCCTGGGCCCTCGTCGTCCTGGGGTTGCTCGCGCTGGTCCCGTTCTGGCGCATCGAGACCGCGCTGGACGACGCCGGCCAGCGTGAGCCGCTGATCGACGTACGTCTGCTGGTCTCGCGAGGGCAGTGGCCGATCCAGCTGACCGCGTTCCTGTTCGGGATGTCGGTGCTGGGCGCCCAGATCCCGCTGTCGACCTTCGCGCGCACGGATCCCGCGGAGGCCGGGTTCGGGCTGGGTGCAGACGCCTCGTTCGTGTCGCTGCTGATCGCGTTGTACGTCGTCACGATGGCCGTCTCCGCCTTCACCCTGCCGCTGTGGGCGCGGCTCCTCGGGCCGACGCGGGCCCAGGCGCTCGCCTGCTTCCTGGTCGCCGCGGGCTATCTGATGTGGCTCCCGTTCCACGGCTCCACCGGTCAGGCGCTCGTCAACATGGCCGTCGTCGGGCTCGGCTCGGGCGCGTTGGTGGCCTCACTTCCGGCCGCGGCCGCTGCGGCGGCACCGGCCTCCCGCACCGCGTTCGCGACGGGGATGACGAACGCCACCAAGACAGTCGGCGGCGCCATCGCCTCCGCGGTCTTCGCCATCGCACTCGCAGCCGACGGCTCAATCTCGGGCGAGGCGCACGCGCCCCTGTCGGGCTACCTGACCGTATGGGCGGTCTGCGGCATCACCGCCCTCGTCGCCGGGCTGCTGCTTCTTCTGCCCCGCCGCGCAGCCAGGGCTGGGTAAACTCTCCTGCGCTGGAGGTGACCACATGCCCACGAGCGAAGACCAGCCCGACGGACACCCGGAGACAGAGCCGCCGCGGCTCAGCGATGCCGCGAGCAAGGCGGCGGCCGCCGCCCGGATGCGCGACCAGACCAAGTGGGTCGACCTGCAGGTGCAGCAGTCGATCCAGCGCGGAGAGTTCGACAACCTGCCGGGTGCCGGCAAGCCGATCAAGAACCTCGATCGCGACCACGATCCCGACTGGTGGGTCAAGCAGCTCGTCGAACGCGAGCAGATCGTGGTGCTCCCCCCGTCCGTCCAGCTCCGCAAGGACGACGCCGAGCTCGACGACCTCCTCGACACCCAGACCACCGAGGACGGCGCCCGCGCGATCGTCGAGGAGTTCAACGAGCGCGTCATCGCGGCTCGCTACGGCGCGCCCGAAGGGCCACCGCTGATCACCATGCCCCGCGACGTCGAGGCCACGCTGGCCGCCTGGCGCGAGCGCCGGACCGCCCGGCTGGAGGCGACCAGAGCAGAGGTACGCCGCAAGGAGTCGCGCCGGAAGCGGTGGTGGCGCCGCTGACAGGTCAGCGGCAGGGGCGGGTCTCCTAGCCGACCTCTCGGTGCGAGAACCGCATCCGATAGCGGCCCGGAGTCAGCCCGACCTCCGAGGTGAACCCGGTCCGGAAGGTCACCGGCGAGTAGTAGCCGGCCTCGTGGCTGACCCGGTCGATCGGCAGGTCGGTGGTCTCGAGGAGGGTCTTGGCGACCGCGATCCGCTCAGCGGCCACCCAGCGCATCGGAGTGGTGGCCAGGTCGCGCTCGAATCGCCGGGCCAGGGTGCGGGGCGAGACCGCGGCGGCGGCCGCCAGGCGCTCGAGGGTGACGTCCTCGTGCAGGTTCGCGCGAAGCCAGGCACGCAGCTCGTCGAGCCAGCGGGCCTGGTCGGTGAGCGGATCGGCCGCGACGTACTGAGCCTGGTCGCCGTCACGGTGCGAGGCGATGACCAGGTTGCGGGCGATGGTATTGGCGGCATGCTGACCGTGGTCGGTGCGGATCAGGTGGAGACACAGGTCCAGACCGGCGGCCGAGCCGGCGCTGGTCAGCACACCGTCGTCGACGTAGATCGCCCGCGGGTCGAGCTCGACGCCGGGATACGTACGCCGGAACAGGGTCGCCCACCGCCAGTGGGTCGTGGCCCGGCGACCGTCGAGCAGCCCGGCTTCGGCCAGCGCGAAGGCGCCGGTGCACATCGAGACCATCCGCGCGCCGGCGTCGGCGGCCCGGCGGAGCTCTCGGAGCAGGGACGGACTGATCGGCTCGCCCGGACGGATCGCCGGCACCAGCACCGTTTCCGCCTCGGCCAGCGCGGTCATCGGCCGTTGCGGGGTGAGCCGTGGCCCACCGTGGACGCGCACTCCGCGCAGGTCGCCGCACAGGACCACGTCGTAGAGCGGGCTGGCGTCGTGATCCCAGTCGTAGCCGAGCGCCTCTAGCGGCATCCCGATCTCGAAGAGGGTCATCCCGTCGACGATCGGGATGGCGATGGACGGCTTCGAAGACATGGCAAGAATCTATCACTCTTAGTCAATCCTGCCACTGCTCAAGGCGCCTCTGACAAGGGAGTCTTGAGGCATGACAACGAAGCAGAAGACAACCCGCCGCAAGTACGGCAAGCTCATCGCCTTCCTCGCCGGATTCGACGCAGCCGCGCGCATCCAGCGCGGCGAGGCAGTGCCGAAGGACCACCCGGCACGGAGGCGCTGATCCGCAGATCGTCGGCCTCCCGCGACCACGCCGTGCCCTCTCGACGGACGGTCTACCCGCGAGTAACCCCTGGCCATTAGGGTGACCTGCATGAGTCACAAGAGCCCTAAGGACTTCTTCGCACCGTTGGCGGTGGGCGCCCCCGCACCGCTTCGGGAGATTCCGGCGCGGCCGAGTCGCGCGATCCACTTCTTCGACCCGTCGAACCCGAAGATGGCGGCCAAGGTGCCCGCCATGGTCGGCACCGTCGACGTCCTCCTCGGCAACCTGGAGGACGCCGTCAAGGCCGACAACAAGGTCGCCGCGCGCGAGGGTCTGGTCGAGATCGCCAGGGGAACAGACTTCGGAAAGACGCAGCTCTGGACCCGGATCAACTCCCTCGACTCCCCCTGGGTCCTCGACGACCTGGTCACCTTGGTGACCGAGATCGGCGACAAGCTCGACGTCGTGATGGTCCCGAAGGTGCAGGGCCCCGAGGACATCCACTACGTGGACCGGCTGCTGGCGCAGCTCGAGGCCAAGGGCGGCGTACAGAGGCCGATCCTGATCCACGCCATCCTCGAGACCGCGCGCGGCGTGGCCAACGTCGAGGAGATCGCGCTCGCCTCCCCGCGCATGCAGGGGATCAGCCTCGGCCCGGCCGACCTCGCGGCCGACCGGAAGATGAAGACCACCCGCGTCGGCGGCGGCCACCCCGGCTACCTGGTCCGCCAGGACCCGGTCGACGGTGACATCCACGGCAACCGCACCGTCTTCCAGCAGGACCTGTGGCACTACACGATCGCGAAGATGGTCGACGCCTGCGCCGCGGCGGGGATCTACCCCTACTACGGCCCGTTCGGCGACATCACCGACGTGGTCGCGGCCGAGGACCAGTTCCGCAACGCGTTCCTGCTCGGCTGCGTCGGTACCTGGAGCCTGCACCCCAAGCAGATCGAGATCGCCAACCGCGTCTTCTCCCCCAGCGTCGAGGACATCAAGCACGCCCGCCGCGTGGTCGCCGCCATGGGCGACGGCACCGGCGCGGTCATGCTCGACGGCAAGATGGAGGACGACGCCAGCCTCAAGCAGTGCCTGGTGCTCGTCGACCTCGCCGAGGAGCTGGCCGCCATCGACCCGAAGCTCAAGGAGCTCTACGACGCCATCGAGGTGGACTGATCATGACTGACACGACCCCCCGCCCCCTGCGCTCGGTCCTCTACATGCCGAGCTCCAACACGCGTGCCCTCGAGAAGGCCAAGACGATCACCGCCGACGCGCTGATCCTCGACCTCGAAGACGCCGTCGCCCCCGATGCCAAGCCGGAGGCGCGCGAGAACGCAGCCGCCGCCGTGACGTCAGGTGAGTACGGCAACAAGTACCTCACCGTCCGCATCAACGGCGCCGACACCGAGTGGCACGCCGACGACCTGGCCGCCGCCGCCAAGGCCGGCCCCGACGCCATCGTCGTCCCCAAGGTCAACAGTGCCCAGCAGGTGCACGACCTCGTCGCGGCCTTCGAGAAGGCCGGCGTCCCGGAGCAGACGAAGCTGTGGGCGATGATCGAGAGCCCGTACGCCATCCTCCATGCCGAGGAGATCGCCTCCGCCTCCGAGCGGCTGACGGTTCTCGTCCTGGGCACCAACGACCTGGTCAAGGAGCTGTACGTCGACCACGTCCCCGCCCGCGCCAACCTCGTCACCAGCCTCCAACTGGCGGTGCTCGCCGCGCGAGCGAGCGGGAAGATCATCCTCGATGGCGTCTACAACAACGTGAAGGACGCCGAGGGCTACGCAGCCGAGGTCGAGCAGGGCCGGATCTTCGGGTTCGACGGGAAGACCCTGATCCATCCCTCCCAGGTCGACGGCGCCAACGCCGGCTTCGCGCCCAGCGAGCAGGCAGTGGCCGACGCCAGGGGCCTCATCGAGACCTGGGAGGCGAGCGACGGCGGAGTGGTGACCTACAACGGCAAGATGGTGGAGAACCTCCACGTCGAGTCCGCGCGGCGCACATTGAGCATCGCCGAGGCCATCGCCGCGCTGTAGATCCGTCCAGAGATACCCATCGCCGTATCTTTACCGTTACCTCCGGGCTCCATCGAGCTCGGAGGTAACTTTTTCTGAGAAGAAGGTGACAAACAGTCGAGATTCTGGTTCCGTTACGTGCTGCGCGATACAACCGACACTCGCTAAGCGCTCAGGAGACAGCGTCAGATGACTGAAGCGAATCGTCGGCCCGCGACGGGGGACCACTCGAACGTCCCGCCGACGCCGGCTCGACACCAAGCACCACAGATGCGCAGCACGAACGACACCACGGCAGACCCCGTCGAGATCGCCAACCGCGCTCTCCAGGGACTGTCACCGGCGACCGAGTCCTGGTTCGCCACCCCGAAGGCGGACACCACCCCCGAGCCGGTACGACCTCGCCACACGCCGTCCGCGCCCTCGCCGCCTCGGCCGGTCTACCGGCTGCCGTCGGCTCCGCACACACAGCCACCCCGGTACGCCTACCAGCCGAGCCCCGACGCGGCGCAGCAGCGGCACCCGGCGGGGCCGGTGATGTTCGCCAACCCGGCGATGCCTTCCTACGCCGCCGCTCAGGTGCCGACCCGCAACGGCTCGACCGCCGACCAGCACCCGGCGCCGGAGCGCCGCGGCCGCAACAAGAAGGCTGTGCTCCTGCCGCTCGCGGCGATGGCGATCGCATCGGCCGGTGTCGGTGCCTTCGCCCAGTCCAACCTCGGCACAGACCTCGAGGACCAGCCGCAGCAGGTCACGGCCCACGCCGGCCAGTACGACGCGGTTCCTGTGGTCGACACCGGCAACCAGAAGGTCATCGACGCCCCCGGCGTGATCGCGCCGGAGACGACATCTCCCTTCTCCCCCGCCTCCGCACGCACCACCTCCGGAGGCAAGCACTCCAACGGCGACTACGACGCACCGTCCACCGCCGAGACCTACGGCGGCGCTCACGCCTCCAGCCAGACGCTCTCCGCCCCGAACCGCGGGGGCGCCTCGGCAGACCCCGCGCCTGCACCCAAGCCCGCACCGGCGCCGGCACCGGCCCCTGAGCCAGCTCCCGAGCCGGCTCCGGCACCCGAGCCGGCGCCTGAACCCGAGCCGACCCCCGGACCGGATCAGCCGACGCTGACCAAGAACGTGGTGGCGCCGGTGCTCGAAACGGTGACCGGCGTGGTCGACGCACTCACCGGAATCAAGATCGATCTGACCCCGTAATCCCGGGATCCCTGAAACGGGCCGTGACCTCAGCCGAGGTCACGGCCCGTTTACGTTCGTCTGGGTGGCTTGGGGTAGTCAGGACGGATCATTCGGAAAAAGGACCTCCGTCCCGATAACTTCCACGGTTTTCCCTCGTTTGAGCGGTGTGCCACCCCATAACTCGGGAGTGCGCCAGGTTCCCCCGGATCTGGCAGGTGGCACGGCCCCGTAGCGGGGATCTTGGGGGATCCCCACCGCAGAATCGGAGTCCAACCAACAATGCGAAGCATGCGTACGCTCGCGCTGTCCGCAGCCTCTGTCGCCGTCGTCGGCGCAGTCCTGGCTGTGCCAGCGCCCTCTCAGGCCGCTCTGACGAACACCGACTTCGGTCTGTTCGCCAGCGGTTTCGGCACCCGTGTCACCGGTGGGAGCCTGCCTGCCAACTCGGGTGACCTCGGCTACCAGACCATCGGGTGCACCCGTAAGGCTGGTCACAACGTCAGCAACAACACCGCCGGTGCCAAGGTGCCCGGTGTCGGCACGATCGGCGCCACCACCACTCGCCAGCGGACGATCAAGTCCGGCTCGATGGTGAAGTCCATCTCGGAGCACAAGATCGCCGACGTGGTGCTGGACAACAGCCCGCTCGGCAAGGTCACCGTCGAGGGTCTCAGCTCAGTCTCCCAGGCTTGGTGGGACGGCAAGGGCTACAAGTCCGACTCGAAGTCCAAGATCGCCCACATCGTCCTCGACCCGGCCGGTCCTGGCCGGAAGGTCGACCTTCCGGTCCCCGGCCGCGACAAGCCGCTGGTCATCCCGGGCATCGCCACCATCGGCATCGGCAACATCGTCGAGCGTGCCAACGCCGACGGCGCGCACGCCTACGCCAACGGCGTCTGGATCAAGCTCCACGGCACCGACTCCGAGGTCATCGTCGGTCGCTCCCGTGCGGAGATCAACGGCCAGGCGTTCAGCGCGGTCTTCAACGGCTTCTCCAACTCCGTCGACGCCTCCGCTCTCAACGGTCTCGTCAAGGTCGGCAAGAACCCGCTGACCAACGCCGGCTGCGCCGGCACCAAGGGCAAGCTGAAGACCAAGTCCATCGGGCATGTCCCGCTGGGCGAGGTTGGCGACATCGTGGACGTCAAGGGTCTCACGAGCGGTCAGCGCTCGAACCAGACCAAGACCACCGCCGGTGGCTACACCTTCGGTGAGGTCGCCAACGTCAACATCGGCGACGGCGCCATCCGCATCGAGGCCATCCGCGCCCAGGCGAACGCGAAGTTCGTCAAGGGCAAGGGCTCGACGACCTCCATCTCGGGCACCAAGTTCGGCGACATCTACATCGGCGACCGGAAGGCCTCCCTCGCCCAGCTCGAGTCGGCGCTCTCCCGCGTCGACATCCCCGGCCTGGCCAAGATCGAGACCAAGGTCGTCGTTGAGCGCAGCAAGAACCTCGTCGAGGTCGTCGCCCTGCGACTGACCCTCCTCGACGGCGCCAAGGGCACCAAGACCGTGGTCAACATCGGTCACGCGAAGTTCAAGGTCAACGCCAACAAGTGAGGCTTTGAATCACTTAGGCTGACCTGAGAAACGGCCCGCGACCTGCCCAGGTCGCGGGCCGTTTCTTCACTATGAAGTTACTCACGGGTAGGATCAACCCACCCATAGCAACC
>NZ_JACIXG010000105.1 GCF_014360585.1 Nocardioides sp. | reverse complement strand
AGACCAACACGGTTCGTACGCGACTGTGTTGGTCTCGACACGCTAGCTTCGCGAGGGTCTGAACGAAGTGGCCCTCGACCGACGGTGCGCTCGCTCATGCCGTCACCGCCGCGGCACAGACCTTGAACTCCGGCATCCGCGAGGACGGGTCGAGGGCGTCGTTGGTCAGCCTGTTGGCGCCGACCCAGTGGAACGGGACGAAGACGGTGTCGGGACGGATGGTGGTGACGATCCGCGCGGGCGCCTTCAGCTCCCCACGAGCGGTTCGTACGACGACGGGGTCGCCGTCGTGCGCCCCGACCCGGTCCGCGAGCAGCGGGTGGAGCTCGACGAAGATGCCGTCGTCCGGCAGCTCCTTGATCCGCCGGGTCTGCGCACCGGACTGGTACTGGGCGAGGACCCGGCCGGTGGTCAGGTGGAGCGGGAAGTCGGCGGTTGTCTGCTCCGCCGGACCACGGTGGGCGACGTCGACGAATCGGGCGCGGCCGTCGGCGTGGAAGAAGGTGTCGGTGAAGAGGCGCGGGGTCCCGTCGCTGCCCTCCGGGCAGGGCCAGAAGACCCCGTCCTCCTCACGGATACGGTCGTAGGTGATCCCGCTGTAGTCGGCCTTCCCGCCCTTCGATGCGGCGCGGAGCTCGGTGAAGATCTCCTCGGGGTCGGTCTGCCAGCGGGTCGCGCCCGATACGACGGGACGTTCTTGTCGGTCTACCGACGGGTAATCGACAAGAACGTCCCGTCGTACCCCGGCCGGAGCCTCGAGTCGGGTGGCCAGGCCGGCGATCACGTCCAGGTCATTCCGCACGCCGTCGGGCGGGGTGATCGCCTGGTTGCGCAGGATGACCCGGCCCTCGAGGTTGGTCATGGTGCCGGTCTCCTCGGCCCACTGGGTCACGGGCAGGACCACGTCGGCGAGCGCGGCGGTCTCGCTCATCACCATGTCGGCCACGACCAGCAGATCCAGATCTGCCAGGCGGGAGGCGACGTGAGAGGCGTTGGGGGCGGAGACGACGATGTTGGAGCCGAAGACCAGAAGGCTCTTGGGGCCGTCGGGGGTGCCGAGGGCATCGAGGAGCTCGTAGGCGGAGCGCCCCTTGCCGGGGATGGTCTCCGGATCGATCCCCCAGACCCCGGCGACGTGCGCCCGAGCCGCAGGGTCGTCGATCATCCGGTAACCCGGAAGCTGGTCGGCCTTCTGACCGTGCTCGCGACCGCCCTGGCCGTTGCCCTGCCCGGTCAGGCAGCCGTAGCCGGAGAAGGGCCGCCCCGGCATGCCGAGCGCGAGCGCGACGTTGAGCCAGGCCAGCACGGTGGCGGTGCCCTGGGCGTGCTGCTCGGCGCCCCGCGCGGTCAGCACCATCACCTTCTCCGCGCCCGCGAGCAGGTCCGCGAGCTCACGCAGCTGCGCGGCCTCGACCCCGCTGACCCGCTCGACCATCTCCGGCCACCAGGCAGCCACGGAGCGGCGTACGTCCTGGAAGCCTGTGGTGCGTTCGGCGATGTAGTCCTCGTCGACCGCGCCGGCGGCGTCGAGCAGGTGCAGCACGCCGAGCGCGAGGGGCAGGTCGGTCCCGGGGACCGGCTGGAGAAAGAGGTCGGCACGCTCGCCCGTGGGAGTCAGCCGAGGGTCGATGACCACCACGCGGCCGCCCCTCTCGCGCAGCCGGTCGAGGTGGCGGGCCGCCGGCGGCATCGTCTCGGCGAGGTTGGAGCCGACCAGCACACAGACGTCGGTCTGCTCGATGTCAGCCAGCGGGAACGGCAGCCCGCGGTCGACGCCGAAGGCCTGGTTGCCGGCCGAGGCCGCCGAGGACATGCACCAGCGCCCGTTGTAGTCGATCTGGGAGGTGCCGAGCGCGACCCGGGCGAACTTCCCGAGCTGGTACGCCTTCTCGTTGGTCAGCCCGCCGCCACCGAAGACGGCGTTGGCGTCGGCGCCATGGACGTCGCGCAGCTCGGCGAGCTTCGCCGCGATCAGGTCGAGAGCCTCGTCCCACGTCGCCGCGCTCCACTCCCCCGTCGCCCGGTCGCGCACCATCGGGGTGGTGAGCCGCTCGCGGCTGCCGCGCAGCCCCGCTGCCGTCCACCCCTTGCGACACAACGCACCCTCGTTCACCGGGCTGTGCCGATTTTTCTGGGATCGCACACTGACCTCCAGACGGGGCCCTTTGCGTGAAAGGGTCATCCCGCACTGCAGACTGCAGTAAGGACAGTGGGTGTCGGTCACGCGTACTCACACCGTTTCGGGTCGGGGGTGGGCAACCCCTACATTCCGGCGTCGACGTTTCGCACCGACCGGCCCTCCGTACCCCTTCCGTCAACTTCCGCTCACCACCTCACAACCCACTTCTGCCGAGGCGGCGCCCGGATCTACTCCAGACGCCGAAGCCAGGCGGCGGGACGGCCGACGAGCCATTCGAGCGGGCCGGGACGGCCCCAGACGGTGACGAGAGCGCCGATGGTCAGCACGACGAGCACGTGGACGACGTACGACCCGGGGGTCTCCGCCGGCCAGACGGCAGCGGTCATCATCACCACGTGCAGGCTGTAGAGCGTCAGCGTCATCGTGCCGGCGCCGAACAGCACCGCCATCCCGACGCGCCACCGATCCGGCAGCCGCAGCGCGATCATCTGGCACGCGCCGATGACGAACATCGAGCTGCCGATCGTCTGCGCCAGGTCGAACGGCGTGGTCGAGTGCGGCGCGACGACCAGCAGCCACTGCCAGCCGCCGTCGATCGGCGTCTGGCCGTAGAGGCCGTGGCTCATCGCGGTCAGCGCGCTGTCGATGTCCATCCCGGGATGGCTACGCAGCAGCTCCTCGGCGACCGACGGCAGCCGCGTCAGCCTCCCGGACAGCCAGGTGGCCGAGATGGAGACGATGATGCCGCCGCTCCAGAGCATGCCGACCACGATCCGGTTGCGCAGGTCGATGCGGCCGATGGCCATGCCGATCAGCAGGTAGGCGAGCCACGGGACAGCCGGGTAGTAGCCGGTGAAGAGCAGCTCGGCGAGCAGCTGGCCCGGCTCCAGCAGCTGGGACGGCTCCGGGCTGTCGAACTGCCGCGGCGGCAGCAGCGGGCGGATTCCCATCGACAGCAGCGGACCCACCACGATCCAGGCCACGCCGAGCAGCCACAGCCACCGCACCCGCAGCCCGAGGAACGGGATGCCGATCAGGAACAGCATGCCGTAGTAGGTCAGGATGATCGCGATGCCAGTGCCGAGAGATCCGAGCACCAGCCCGAGCGCGGCGATCAGCACCGCCCGAGCGGCGAGCCCCATCGACCGGGACCCGAGCACCCATCCCCGCACCGGCGTCTGACGTCCGGTCATCAGCGCCAGGCTGACGCCGGCCAGCACCGCGAAGAGCGCCGCGGACCGGCCACCGGCCACCTCTTGGATCCTGGTCAGCTCCCCGGACGCGTCGACCGGGTCGAGCACGTGCGTCGCCATCATCCCCAGCAGCGCCAGGCACCGCGCCACATCGATCCCGACGAGACGCGTCGAGAGCCGGCCGGAGAGGCGGTCGGCGACGGAGGACGTGGAGGCGGACATCGACCCAAGAGTAGAGATATGTCACGTACGCGCCAGGTTCACCGGGATATGCCGCCTGATCTAACGTGAGAACGATGTCCGTAGACGCCTCCCTGACCCGCGAATGGGTAGGCCACGACGCCGGCAGCAGCGGCTACCGGCGGATCCTGATCGGCCTCTTCGCGGCCGGGATCGCGACCTTCGGGCAGATGTACTCCACCCAGGGCATCCTCCCCACCGTCGCCCAGGCGCTCGAGGTCAACGAGGCCTCGGCGGCGCTCACCGTCTCCACCGCCACCCTCGGCCTCGCGGTCAGCGTGCTCGGCTGGTCGTGGGTCGCGGACCGCATCGGCCGGGCCCCGGCGATGAAGATCGCGCTCTCGCTCTCCCTCGTCCTCGGCCTGCTCACCCCGCTCGCCCCCGGCTTCACCACGCTGCTCGTCCTACGCAGCCTCGAAGGCCTCGCCCTCGGCGGCGTACCCGCCCTCGCGGTCGCCTACCTGGCCGAGGAGATCCACGTACGCCACGTCAGCCTCGCCGCGGCCATCTACATCTCCGGCACCACGGTCGGCGGCCTCCTGGGCCGGGTCGTCACCGGACCGTTCGCCGACCTCGGCGGCTGGCGCCTGGGCGTCTTGGCCGGCGGGATCCTCTCCGCGATCGCCGCCGTCATCGCCATCACGCTGATCCCGCGTGCCCAGGGCTGGGCCCGCCCGACCGGTAGGCCGACCACCTCCGTACGTGAAGGGGTGCTCGCCAACCTCCGCGACCCGGGCATGCTCGTCCTCTACGGGCAGGCGGCGCTGCTGATGGGCGGGTTCGTGGCGACGTACAACTATCTGGGGTTCCGCCTCGAACGCGAGCCCTTCGGGCTGCCGGTGGCGATCTCGAGCCAGATCTTCTTCGCCTACCTCGGCGGCACCGTGTCGTCCTCGGTCGCGGGCCGCCTGGCCGCCACCCACGGCCGGCGAAAGGTCATGCTGACCTGCGTCGTCATCACGATCGTCGGGGTCGTGATGACCCTCCCCGACAACCTCGCGATGGTCCTGACCGGCCTCCTCGTCCTCACCACCGGCTTCTTCGGCGCCCACGGTGTCGCCTCGGGCTGGGTGGGCGCCCGCGCCCGGGTCGGGAAAGCCCAGGCCAGCGCCCTTTACAACCTCTTCTACTACGGCGGCTCGAGCCTCTTCGGCTGGCTGCTCGGCTATGCGTACGTCGTCGGCTGGTGGGGACTCGCCACCGCCGTCATCGCTCTGGCGCTGGTCTCGCTGGCCTGGTCCTGGCTCGCCGCCCACGACTGAGTCCTACCGTCGGTCGAGCCGGATTCGTGAGGGACGAACGAATCCGTGTCGAGACCGACGTGGCGGTCAGATGCGGAAGTGTTCGCGGGCGAACTCGAGCGACTCGCGCAGGTCGGCGATGCGGCCGGCCCGCGAGCCGGACTTGCGGGTGTTGATCTCCAGCACGATCTCGCCCTCGAACCCTGATGCGGCCAGGTGGCGAAGGAACCGGTCGGCTCCCATGTGTCCGCGGCCGGGGATGAGGTGCTCGTCCTTGGCCGAGCCGGTGCCGTCGGTGAGGTGGACGTGCCGGAGCCGCGGACCCAGCCGCTTCGCCATCTCGATCACGTCATCACCGGCGATCGCGGCGTGGGAGAGGTCGATGGTGGTGTTCGCGTACTCCTCGGTCGAGGGGTCCCAGTGGGGCAGATACATCTGCGTGGCGCGCTTGGCCGCCCGCCACGGGTACATGTTCTCCACCGCGAAGCGCAGCCCGGTCGACCGCTCCAGCGTGGCGATCCCCTCCACGAAGCCGACCGCGTACTCACGCTGCCAGCGGAACGGCGGGTGGACGACGACCACCTGGGCCCCGACCTCGACGGCCATCTCGGCCGACCGCTCGAGCTTGCCCCAGGGCTCGAAGCCCCAGACCTGCTGGGTGAACAGCAACGTCGGCGCGTGGATCGCGACGACCGGTAGGCCGTGGTGCTCGGAGAGCTGCTTGATCGCATGGGTCTGCTGGGAGAGGGCATCGAGCCCGACCATCACCTCGACACCGTCGTATCCCACCTCGGCCGCATAGGCGAAGCCGTGGGCGGTCGACTCTGGGTAGGTCGAGGAGGTCGACAGCGAGATCATCGCGGGGTCTCCTACTCAGCACTTCCGATGAAGGACAGGTGGTCCATGCGGTCGAGGATCAGCCCCTCACGCAGCGCCCAGGGGCAGATCTCGAAGGCTGGCAGATCGAAGATGTCGAGGCACGCCTCGGCGACCAGCGCACCCGGGACGATCTGATGGGCCCGCGAGGGGCTGACGCCGGGCAGCTCCGAGAGCTCCTCGAGCGACATGTCCAGCAGCTTCGGGATCCAGCGGCGCAGCTCGGCCAGCGACAGATCGCGGCGCACCCGCAGCCCCTCACCGCTCGGCGCGGCGCCGCAGATGCGTGCCAGCGATCGGAATGTCTTCGAGGTCGCCACCGCCATCTCCGGGCGGCCACCGCGCAGGATCTTGCCCGCGTCCTCGGCGATCGCGGCGCGGATCATCCGGCGCATCTCCCGCAGCTCGTCGTCGGTCGGCCGGTCACCGGAGTAGCTGCGCGCGAGCCGGCCGGCGCCGAGCGGCAGCGACCACGCGACGTACGGCTGCTCGTCCAGTCCGGCCGCGATCTCCAGCGAACCGCCGCCGATGTCGAAGACGGCGAGCCGGCCCGCGGACCAGCCGAACCAGCGGCGTACGGCCAGGAAGGTCAGCCGCGCCTCGTCGTCGCCGGGAAGGACCTCGATCTCGACCCCGGTCTCGGCGTGTACGCGGTCGAGCACGGCCTGCGAGTTGCCGGCATCGCGCACCGCCGAGGTCGCGAACGCCAGCATCTCGGCGACCCCCTTCTCCTCCGCGACCCGCACCGAGTCCCGGGTGAACGCGGCCAGCGCCTCGATCCCCGCCTCGGTCACGTCGCCCGCGTCGTCGAGATGCTCCGCCAGCCTCAAGGGCTGCTTGAACGAGTACGCCGGCAACGGGGCGGCCCCGCCGTGGGCGTCGACCACGAGCAGGTGTCCCGTGTTCGATCCGATGTCGAGTACGCCCAGACGCATGGCTCTACGCTACTTCGCTGGGCGTACCTCGTGTTCCAAAGGTTGCCCTGCGGGCGATTCAGCGGCTGGAGGTAGCCGAAGCGTGTTCGAGGTCGAGGGCCGCCGCGACCGGGGCAGGCTCCCCGATCCGGGCGTTGACGGCTCCCGCGAGGACGACCACCAGCGCGGCAGCCGCAGGCATGGCCAGGGCCGCCTCGGTGCCCCAGCGTTCGGCGATCTCGCCGGTGACCGCGGAGGCGAGGGACTGCCCGAGGATCACGCCGGAGCCGAGCATTGTCATCACGGTGGCCGAGCGGCCGACCGGGCTGCGGCGGGCACCGAGGCCGTACTGCGTGACCAGCGTCGGACCGATCCCGATGCCGACGACGAGCAGCGCGAGCACCATCCCGGTCAGCGAGGACACCGTCGGCAGCACGAGGGCACCGGCGAGCATCACGCCGCCGAAGACCAGCCAGCGCGCGGTCGCGGTGAAGCCGACTGGGAAGGCCGCGACGCCCAGCGCCAGCGCGGCGGACCCGACGCCCATCGCGGCGTAGATCAGGCCGGCCTCCTCCGGGCGGCCGTGGTCGGCCATGAACGCGGTCAGCGAGGTGAGCATCGAGCCGAAGAAGAGGCCGACGCCGAGGATGCCGACCACGACGACGACCACGCCCGGACGAGCGAGCTCACGGGCGGAGCCCGCGGCCGGCGTACGTCCAGCGGTCGCCTGCGCGGTCGCGGCGCTCGGGTAAACGGCGAAGGCCGAGACGAAGATCAGGGTGAGCACCGCAGCGGCGACGACCGGTGCCCACGGGTCGATCGTCACGGCGAGGACGCCGGCGACGACCGGGCCGACGATGAAGACGATCTCGTCGGCCGCCGACTCGTAGGCCATCGTCGAGTTGAGCACCCGCACGCGGCGTGCCGGGACGATGTGCTCAGAGATGATCGCGAACAGCCGAGACCGCGACAGCGGGGCGATCTGCGGGGCGGTCGCACCGACCAGGAACGCCACCGCCAGCACCGCCACGTCCGGCAGCGGGCTGTAGACGACCCAGGCCATGGCCGCCAACGCTGCGCTGCTGAGGACGCTGATCACCAGCAGGACGCGACGCTGACCGAACCGGTCGACGGCCGCACCCAGAAGCGGGCCGCACGTCGCGGCGCCGATCCCCACCATCGCTGAGTTCAGACCACCGAGCGCCAGCGATCCGCGGCCCGCGACGACCAGCGTCAGCACACCGACGACCATCATCGCGTACGGCATCCGCGCGACCAGCGCGAGCGGGAAGTACGTCTTCCCGACGGCGCGAACCAGCCTCTGCTCGCCCTGCCCTGACATCACTTTCGAACCTCCCGCTGCGAACCGCGGCTCTGTGCCGCCTTGGTCCGCCGGCGGGGCCAGCGCGAGGTGATACACACGAAGAAAACGGAGCGGTCGCTCCGCAGATACAAGAATACGCTCCCCTCCCCACTCCCTCGGAATCGTCGGCTCCTCGGGCCACGCCACGAGATCATGGTCGCCATCACGTGCGTCCGGGGCCCGGGACGTAGGCTTACGAGGTGCCCGAAGTACCCCTGGATTTCCCGCGTGCGTGGGTGGAGTTCGCCAACCCCGACGACCCGGACGAGCGGATGCGCTGCGACCTGACCTGGTTGACGTCGGCGTACTCCTGCATCTTCGGCAACGGCTGTCCAGGGATGTTCAAGAGCTCGCCGGACGTCGGGTGCTGCACGCTGGGGGCGCACTTCGCCGACGAGGAGGACGAGTCCCGGACGGCGGAGTTCGTCCAGAAGCTGACCCCGGAGCTGTGGGAGCAGCACCCGGGGCGCGAGGTGGGGACCGACGACTGGGTCGAGCTCGATGACGACGGCGAGCGGAAGACGCGCGTAACGGAGTTTCGCGGGCAGGAGTCGTGCGTGCTGTCCAACCGGCCGGGATTCGCCGGCGGATCGGGGTGCGCGCTCCACATCCTGGCCGCGGCCGAGGGCCGGGAGCACTTCGAGACGAAGCCGGACGTGTGCTGGCAGCTGCCGATCCGGCGTACGTTCCGTGACGTCGAGCTCACCGACGGGACGACCTACACCGAGGTGACGATCACCGAGTACGACCGACGCGGCTGGGGCCCGGGCGGTCACGACCTGGACTGGTACTGCTCCGGCAACACCGAGGCCCACGTCGCCGTCGAGCCCGTCTACCTCACCAACGCGGCCGAGCTCACCGAGCTGATGGGCCAGGCGGCGTACGCCGAGCTCGTCCGCCACTGCGAGGCGCACGTCCGGTCGAGGTCCGCGCTGGCCCTCCACCCCGCCAGCCCGCGCTGACCTGCACCAGGACGCCGAGCTATCTCTCGACATCAAGAGATAGCGACCCTGGATTGGTCTCTCCCTCAGCGAGCGTTCAGAATCGTTACATGCGCCTGGACCACGTTTCGTACGCTGCAGGACCCGATGGCTTGGCTCAGACCGCCAAGCAGCTCGGCGAGCTGCTCGGCCAGGAGTTCGTCGATGGCGGCGTCCACCCTCGCTTCGGCACCCGCAACTTCATCCTCCCGATGCGCGGCGGCCTCTACCTCGAGGTCGTCGAGGCGCTCGAGCATCCGGCCAGCGACAAGGCCCCGTTCGGGCAGGCCGTCAAGGCCCGTTCCGCGCTCGGCGGCGGCTGGATCGGCTTCGTGATCGGCGTCGACGACATGACCCCGATCGAGGATCGGCTCGGCCGCAAGGCAGTTCCCGGCAACCGTCACCTCCCCGACGGTCGCGAGCTCCACTGGCAGCAGATCGGCATCAACGGCCTGATCGCCGACCCGCAGCTGCCCTACTTCATCAAGTGGGAGACCCCCGATCTCCACCCCGGCAACGCCGGCTCCGACATCACCCTCACCGACCTGGAGATCTCCGGTGATCCCGAGCGGGTCAAGGACTACCTCGGCGACGAGCTGAAGGAGCGGGTCGACCCCTGGACCGGCAAGCCCGCCGAGAACGTCCACATCGACTGGGTCGCCGAGCACGGCACCCCCGGCCTGCTGGCCGCCAAGTTCGTGACGCCCCACGGCGAGGTCCGGATCTGACAAGGCTCGACCTCCCCGGCGCGACGGGAGCGATCCCGTGACCTTCGGTGGTCGAGCTTGTCGAGACCACCCTCCGAGGAAACATGAGCCGCACTGACCTCCCCGGCGCGACGGGAGCGATCCCGTCGCCGAACATCTGGCACCACACCGCGACGTACGAGATCGAGAACCGTGCGCTCGACCCGCACGGTCGGCTCTGGGCCGCCATGGCCGAGACCGCGCCGTGGGCCGGGCGCGACGTCCTCGACCTGGGCTGCGGCACCGGGTTCTACCTGCCGAAGTTCGCCGAAGACGCCCGCGCCGTCACCGGCATCGAGCCGCATCCGGACCTGGTGACGCTGGCCCGGCGGCGTACGAGACGACTCTCGAACGTCACCGTCCACAACGGCATCGCGCAGCAGCTGCCGCTCCCGCCCGCGTCGGTCGACGTCATGCACGCTCGTTGGGCCTACTTCTTCGGCCCTGGCTGTGAGCCAGGGCTCGGCGAGCTCGACCGGGTGATGCGCCGCGGCGGTGTGGCGATGGTGATCGACAACGACGGCTCCCGTTCGAGCTTCGGCGCATGGTTCCGCCGTGGCTACCCGAACGTCCCGCCGCCCGAGGAGCAGGAGCGGTTCTGGTCGATGCACGGCTGGACGCGCGTCCCCGTCGACATGGACTGGTCGTTCAGCACTCGCGCGGACCTGGAGGCCGTCGTACGGATCGAGTTCGATCAGGCGACCGCGGCGGCGATCCTGGACGAACACCAGGGGACGTACGTCGATTACGCGGTGAACCTCTGGTGGAAGCAGTTCTAGGCCCTAGAGCCGCGTCGCGGTCTGGACCAGCGTGGCCAGGGCGAGTGAACGGCTGTGCTGCGGCCAGGCGATGACCGTGGTGACCTCGGGAGCGTCCAGGACCGGGACGGTGGCGACGCCGTGTTGCTGCTCGGCGCGCGCGGACTCCGGCAGGATCGTGTACGCCCGGCCGAGCCCGATCAGCTGATAGAGCTGCGCCAAGTCGCGGATCTCCGGTCCGGGGCCGTCGGGGAACCCTCCACCGGCCGACGGCCAGCGCATCGGCGGGAGGCTCGGGATGTCCTCGAGGTCAGCCAGCCTCAGCTGTGGCCGGGTAACCCAGGGGTGGCTGGAGGGCAGGACCGCGACCTGACCCTCGGTGAGCAGATCCTCCGAGTCGAGCCCGTCGACGGAGTCGAACGGAAGATGCAGCAGCGCGATGTCGGCCCGGCCGTCACGCAGCCTCGGCCCCTGCTCCCCGATACCGCACAGGTCGACCTCGACCTTCACCGACCCCGGCTCGGCAGCGTAGGCGTCGAGCAGCTTTGTCAGGAGCTCCGTCGAGGCGCCGGCCTTGGAGACCAGGACCAGGGCCGGTTCGGCACCGTCGCCGGTCGCGCGACGGGTGCGGCGCTCGGCCGCGTCGACAGCGTCGAGGGCAGCGCGGGCCTCGGCGAGGAGCACGCGGCCGGCGTCAGTCAGCGTGACGCCCCGGCTGTTGCGCTCGAGCAGCGGGCCACCAAGCCGCCGCTCGAGCCGGCTGATCGCGCGTGACAGCGGCGGCTGGGCGATCCCGAGACGAGCCGCCGCGCGGCTGAAGTGAAGCTCCTCGGCGACCGCGACGAAGTAGCGAAGCTCGCGCGTCTCCATGATCTCGACCCTACTCCGACCTGGAAACATACCCAGCAGGTATGGGTGGCCACCGAGGTGATATTGGAGTGTTCCCCGGGCCACCGACCAGGCTTGACGGCATGAGCGAAAACACGATCGCGCTGGTCACCGGCGCAAACAAGGGAATCGGCTACGAGATCGCCGCAGGCCTCGGCGCACGGGGCTGGAAGGTCGGTGTCGGCGCCCGCGACGACGCCCGCCGCGAGGCCGCCGTGGAGAAGCTGCGCGCCAACGGCGTCGACGCCTTCGGGGTGCCGCTGGATGTGACCGACGACGCCAGTGCCGCCGCCGCGGCCCGGCTGCTCGAGGAGCAGGGCGGGCTCGACGTACTCGTCAACAACGCCGGAGTCACCGGCGGCATGCCGCAGAACCCGACGACCGTCTCGATCGAGGCCATGCGGATGGCGGTCGAGACCAACGTCTTCGGCGTCGTGCGGGTCATCAACGCGACGCTGCCGCTGCTGCGACGCTCCTCGTCTCCGCGGATCGTCAACATGTCCAGCGGCGTCGGGTCGCTCGCCCGCCAGACGGCGACCGATGACCCGCTGGCGGTGGGACCGATCTCGGGGGCGTACAGCCCGTCGAAGACGTTCCTCAACGCCGTCACGATCCAGTACGCCAAGGAGCTGCGCGACACGAACATCCTGATCAACCTCGGCTGCCCCGGGTTCGTGGCCACCGACCTGAACGGCTTCCGTGGCGTACGCACTCCTGAAGAGGGCGCCCGGATCGCGATCAGCCTCGCGACCCTTCCCGACGGCGGCCCGACCGGCGGCTACTTCGAGGACGCCGGCGTCATTCCCTGGTGATTACATTCACCTGAAATCCAAGTACACGACAGCAAAAGCCGCCACCCTAGGAGCGACCGGGTCCTCTCGGACCTCTCGGAAAGGTAAGGAGCTCCACAGATGCGCCTCACTCCACGTCCCGGGCATCGCCTCGGCACGGTCATCGGTTCTCTCCTCATCACGTTGGCGGCCAGCTTGGTCGCCATCACCTCCACAGCCGCCCCCGCCCACGCCGACGCCTGCTACACCTGGGGTCGCACCCTGCAGCAGGGCGCGACCGGGTCCGACGTCACCCAACTGCAGATCCGGGTGGCCGGATGGGCGACATCGCGCACGATCTTCACGATCGACGGATCCTACGGCCCGGCGACCACGACCGCGGTTCGAAACTTCCAGTCCGCCTACGGCCTCAGCGCAGACGGCGTCGCGGGGCCCAACACGTTCAACAAGCTCTACGCCCTCCAAGACGACGACTGCACTCCCATCCACTTCTCGTGGAGCGAGGTCGACGACGTCTGCTTCGGAGGCTGGCCGACGCCGGTCTCCGGGACCACGATCGCCCAGGTCAAAGCCAACCTGATGCAGGCGATGTGGCGAGCCGAGGCGATCCGGCACCGGCTCGGCGACAACCCGCTGAGGGTGACGTCGGCCTACCGCTCCAAGGCCTGCAACGACAGGGTCGGCGGAGCATCCAACAGCAACCACCTCTATGGCCGCGGGATGGACCTGGTCCCCGGCAGCAGCGCGACGACCATGTGTGGCATCGCGCGGGCCTCACGCCAGTCGTTCCCGCAGGTGCTCGGGCCGGGATATCCCGACCACAGCGACCACGTCCACCTCGGCATCCAGTCGAGCGTCTTCCACAGCGCGTCGCAGTGCTTCTAGGACTGTGAGCTCTTAGGACAAGTCGACGAGCTGGTCGGGATCGGGATCGGTCCCGACCAGCTCTCGGAGCTGGTGAGCTAGGAAGACCCGCGCACGGTGAGGACCGGTTTGAGCATCACGCCCGGCGCGGCGTAGGACGGGGTCGCGAGCAGCTCCTCGAGAGCCTTGACCAGCTCGCGGGCGGCCTCCTCCAGCGGAGGACGTACGGAGGTGATCCCCGGCGGCACGGTCTGCGCGACCTGGGAGTCGTCGAAGCCGACCACCGCGATGTCCTCGCCGAGCCGCAGCCGCCGCTCGAAGAGCGAGTGGAGCACGCCCATCGCGAGGGTGTCGGAGGCGCAGACGAGCGCGGTCGGCTCGGTCTCGTCCAGGATCGCGTCGGCGGCCGCCTTGCCCGAGCTGATCGAGTCCTCGGTGCGCGAGGCCAGGCCGGTGGTCGAGAGGCCGTGGGTGTGCATCGCGTGGATCCAGCCGCTGCGCCGCTCCTCCCCCAGCAGGGAGTCCTTGTGCCAGCCGATCCAGGCGATCTTGGAGTGGCCGCGCTCGATCAGGTGCTCAGTCGCGATCTCAGCGCCGTAGGCGAGGTCGACGTCGACCCAGGGATGCTTGGCGTCGGGCTGGGTCCAGGGGCGACCGAAGGAGACGAACCGCGCCCGCCTGGACTGCAGCCAGGTCGTCTGCTGGCCACCGAGGTGGGTGTCGGTCACCACGAAGGCGTCGACCGCAGTCGACCGGAGGAGCTCGTCGTAGCCGTCGAGCGGGTCGGCAGGGTCGCCGTAGAAGAGCAGCACGTGGTAGCCGGTCTCGGCGGCGGCTTCGACGAAGGTGTGGACGAACCGGTCCATCATCGCGTTGGCGGTGCCCTCCTGGAGGGCGGGCATCCGCAGGCCGATCAGGTGGCTGGCCCTGGTCCGGAGGCTCCGCGCGGCCCGGTTGGGCTGATAGCCGAGCTTGTCGATCGCGTCCTGCACCCGGGCCAGGGTGTCGGCGCGCAGCAGGTCGGGGTTGTTGACCGCGTTGGAGACCGTCTGCCGGGAGACGCCGGCCAGCTCAGCGACGTCTGCCAGGGTCGGCGGAGCGGCCGAGATATGACCGCCGGAACGCGGCATCACCACGCCCTGCCTCCCTTGATACCGATGTGAAACTCTGGATCGTTCCAAGCCATGGTAACGAAGGCTGACCCCGCACGATGCTTTCACCCCTAATGTCGGTCTCGACCCGCTTCGCGGGTTCGCAAGCTCACCCGCTGCGCTCGCTCGACCTCCTCGCGTTGCGCCGCCGCTCGTTCCTCGCGGCGACGCAGGCTCGGATGTCGGCGCTGTGCTCTAGATTGCAGGACATGGCTACCGCTCGTTCGTCCAAACGCGCCACCTACCGATGCTCCGAGTGCGGCTGGGAGACAGCGAAGTGGGTCGGTCGCTGTGGCGAGTGCCAGGCGTGGGGGTCGGTCGCCGAGGCGGCCGCCCCGATCGGGCGTACGCAGGCGTCCCCCGTCTCCACCGCGGCGGTGCCGATCGGACAGGTGTCGGTGAGCGAGTCGGAGCGGCGTACGTCGGGGGTGCCGGAGCTCGACCGGGTCCTCGGCGGCGGGCTGGTGCCGGGGGCCGCGATCCTGCTGGCCGGCGAGCCGGGCGTCGGGAAGTCGACGCTGTTGCTGGAGGTGGCCGCGCAGACGGCGCGCTACGGACGCCGGGCGCTGTACGTGACCGGTGAGGAGTCCGCCTCGCAGGTGCGTCTGCGGGCCGACCGCACCAACGCGATCCAGGACGAGCTCTATCTCGCCGCCGAGACCGATCTCGGCGCGATGCTGACCCATATCGAGGAGAGCCGGCCCGAGCTGATCGTGGTCGACTCCGTGCAGACCATCGGCGCCTCCGGGGTCGAGGGTGCGCCCGGTGGAGTGACCCAGGTGCGCGAGGTCGCGGCGGCGCTGATCCGGGTCGCCAAGACGCGCAACATCACGACCGTGCTGGTCGGCCATGTGACCAAGGACGGGGCGATCGCCGGGCCGCGGGTGCTGGAGCACCTGGTCGACGTGGTCCTCCACTTCGAGGGTGCCCGTGACTCACGGTTCCGGATGGTGCGGGCGATGAAGAACCGCTTCGGTCCGATCGACGAGGTGGGCTGCTTCGACCTGTCCTCCGAGGGCATCGTGGCGGTCACCGACCCCTCCGGGCTCTTCGTGGAGACCCATCACGTCGCAGTCCCCGGCACCTGCGTCACGGTGACGATGGAGGGGCGCCGACCGCTGCTCGCCGAGATCCAGGCGCTGACCGTGCTGGGCGCGGAGGAGCGGGCGAAGCGTACGACCTCGGGGTTGGACGGCTCCCGGCTCGCGATGATCCTTGCCGTGCTGCAGCGGCACGCGCGGGTAGGCCTCTCGGGTCGCGACGTGTTCGCCTCGACCGTCGGCGGGGCCAGGATCAGCGACCCGGCCGCCGACCTGGCGCTGGCGCTCGCGGTCGCCTCGAGCCACACCGGCACTCCGACCCCACGCGGGGTGGTGGCGCTCGGGGAGATCGGCCTGGCCGGCGAGCTGCGACGGGTGCGCGATCTCGACCAACGACTCTCCGAGGCGGCGCGGCTCGGGTTCACCGTGGCGGTCGTCCCTGCCGACCCGGGGACGCCGGTGCCCAACCGTCCCAATGAGCGCGACGTAGACGGAATGCGTGTCTTTGAGGTACATAGCATCGGTTCTGCCCTGGAATTCCTCCGCTTGGTGTAATGATCTTGGTGACTCGTGGCAGATCGCTCTCGGCATTACGGTTGGATCCACCGCTAGAATCACCTCATCCCACTCCGAAAGGAATCCCGTGCCCGCCGACCGCACCGCGGACTCCATCCGACTGCGCGAGACGCTCGCTCTCATCGCGCCCGGGACACCGCTGCGTGACGGGCTCGAGCGGATCCTTCGGGGCCGCACCGGCGCGCTGATCGTGCTCGGCTACGACAGCATGGTCGATGGGATCTCGACCGGGGGCTTCACGCTCGACGTTCCGTTCACCTCCACCGGCCTGCGTGAGCTCGCCAAGATGGACGGGGCGATCATCGTCGACGACTCGCTGAGCCGCATCGTGCAGGCCGCCGTCCACCTGATGCCCGACCACACCATCCCCTCGACCGAGACCGGCACCCGGCACCGCACCGCCGACCGGGTCGCGAAGCAGACCGGTCACCCGGTGATCTCGGTGTCCCAGTCGATGCAGATCATCGCCGCCTACGTCGGACAGACCCGCCACGTCCTGGAGGACTCCGGCCAGATCCTCTCCCGCGCCAACCAGGCGCTGGCGACCCTGGAGCGCTACAAGCTGCGGCTCGACGAGGTCGCATCGACCTTGTCGGCGCTGGAGATCGAAGACCTGGTGACCGTGCGCGACGTCGCCGTGGTGGCGCAGCGCCTCGAGATGGTCACCCGCATCGCCCGCGAGATCGAGGACTACGTCCTCGAGCTCGGCACCGACGGCCGACTGCTGTCCCTCCAACTGGAGGAGCTCATCACCGGTGTCGACGCCGAGCGCGAGATGGTCATTCGCGACTACCTCCCGCGCGGACGTCGCTCCCGCAGCCCCGAGGAGCTGCTGGCCGAGCTCGAGGCGCTCAACTCCGCCGAGCTCGTCGACCCCGCAGCCACCGCTCGCGTCCTGGGCCTGACCACCTCCGACGCGCTCGACGGCGCCGTCGCCCCGCGCGGCTACCGCCTCCTCGCGAAGGTCCCGCGCCTCCCTCCCGCCGTCGTCGACCGCCTCGTCGACCACTTCGGCACCCTCCAGAAGCTCCTCTCCGCCAGCGTCGACGACCTCCAGGCCGTCGAAGGCGTCGGCGAGCTCCGTGCCCGCTCCGTACGCGAGGGCCTCTCCCGCCTCGCCGAGTCCACCATCCTCGAGCGCTACGTCTGACAAGCCCCCTGCCGAGGCGTCACCCTCGTCGGCCGAAGCGTCACTCCCGTCGTCCGAGTTGGCACGCCGGTGCCAACTCGGA
>NZ_JACIXG010000104.1 GCF_014360585.1 Nocardioides sp. | reverse complement strand
GCCGAGACGTCACGGAAGTGACGTCTCGGCCGACGGGAGTGACGCCTCGGCGGGTCAGGCTTCGCGGACCACGTCCATGGTGCGGTCGCCGAACTTGACCTTGTCGCCGTGGACGAGCGCGGCCGGGCGGCGAGCGCCGAGGGCTCGCGCCGCACCCTTGCGGATCAGGGTGGTGCCGTTGGTGGAACCGCGGTCCATGACCACGAGGGTGCCGTCGGCGGCGACCTGGAACTGGGCGTGGGTCTTGGACAAGGACATGTCGCTCGAGGAGAGAGCCACTCGGTGGGCGACCTCCTCGCCCGGTCGCGGCTCGGGGCCGCGGCCGACGATGGCGAGGCCCTCGACCACGAAGCTCTGACCGGTGTCGAAGGTGACCCGCCAGCGAGCCGTCACCGCGGGCTGCGGAGCGGGTGCCGGCGGCGGAGGCGGGCTGGCCTGCACCGCGGCCGGGACCGGCGGCGGAGGAGGTGCGGGTGTGGGTGCCGGGGGTGCGGGCGGCGTGGGCGTCGGCGGCACTGGAGCCGACGCCTGACGGGCGACCGGGGCCGGGACCTGGGTCGGGGCGGCCTGAGCCTCGGCCACGGCTCGGGCCGCAGCCTGCGCTGCCGCAGCCTGGTCCGCGGCGGCTTGGTCCGCGGGGCTCTGGGTCGGGGCCGCCGGGGTCTGCGGCCGCTCGGCCGGCTCCGGAGCCGCCTCGGCCTGCTTCAGACGCATCGTCGTGAGGTTGACGATGCGACGCGGTGCCGGAGCCTCTTCCTCGGTCTCGACGACGGCCGGAGGACGTACGTCGACCACGACCGAGCCCGCACGACGATCGTGCCAGCTCTGGCGACGACCGCGCTCGTCCATCGCGGCGACCCAGGCGAAGGTGGCCGTGCCGATGCCGAGCGTCGGGATGGTGCAGAGACCGAGCAGAGCCTGGCGTACGAACGCCTTGCCGACGCCGATCGGGCGGCCCGCGGTCCCGGAGTCATCGCTGACCACGCGGAGGCCGAGGGCCACCTTCCCGGGCGTCTTGCCTCCGGAACCGGTGAGTACGGTGCCGACCATCCAGACCACCAGCACCACGCCGGTGATCAGCGCGACCCCGGGCAGCGTGTCTCCGTTGCGGAGGAAGATCAGCCAGGCGACGAACCCCGCTGCGGCGAAGATCGTCCACGCGATCACCCGGTCGATGGCGAAGGCGTAGAACCGGCGATCCGGCTCCGCGATCGCGGCCTCGACCGACGGGGCCTGGAGGCCGGCAACGCTCATCCCAGCGCCCCCGTGAGCGAGAGCCCCTCTCTCACGGGTTGGTCACCCGGATCGTGAGGCTGTCGCCGAGGTCGATGACGGCGCCGGGCATCAGCTGGACAGGTACGCCGGGGCGCAGATCCTCCGGGCCGAGCCCGGGCTGGACCAGCACGGTGCCGTTGGTCGAGCCGAGGTCGGTGACCACCGCTGCGCCGTGGTCGACCCCGGCACCCGGACGGATCTCGCAGTGCGTCGAGGAGATCTCCTGGTGCGGGCTCGGCACGGTCACGAGCATCGGCTGCTCGGTGGGCGTGAACCGGCTCGCCTCGGGGGCCCTACCGACGAGGACGACGCGGTCCACCTCGACACGGTCGCCGCTGGAGAACTCCAGTCGCGCGACCGGGTAGGCGGTCACCTTCGGGGCCTCGGGCTGGCCGGGGATCCCGGCGAGCCCGGCGTTGAGGTCCTCACCGACGCCGATGCGGGTCAGACCGTCGTGGTCGTCCTCATCGGGGTTGGGCTCCTCCCAGACCGGCTCGTCGTGGGTCTGCGGAACCGGGGCCACGGGCGGGGCCGGCGGCGCCGGCGGGGCCGGGAACGCAGGCGGGGCCGGCGGCGCGGGAGGAATCTCGGTCCCTGGCGGGCCGACCGGCGGAGCCACCGGCGGACCGTCCGCAACTGGCGCGTCGATCGGCGCGGACTCGACCAGACCCTCGGCCGACGCCTCGGCGAAGGGGGCGGGCGGCGCGTCGACCGGCGGCGGAGGAGGCGTCGTCGGCGGCGGCGGGGGCGGCACCGACGGCGGCCCGAAGGCGGGCGCCGGAGCGGACTCGGGCTCGTCGTAGGACTCCGGCTCGTCGTACGACTCGGGCTCGTCATAGGCCTGCTCGTCGACGACCTGGAGGACCTCGGTCTCGGCGTCGGAGACAGCCTCCTCATCGTCCGCGGGCTCCGGGGAGACCGCGCACGGCCCGAAGGACGACGCCACCGCAGCGGCGTGCTCGTCGCTGGCGTAGTCGTCCTCGTAGCCGGCGGAGACGGACTCAGGGTGGTCCTGGTCGGTCTCGTCGTCGGCGCCGTCGGCGTCCTGCGACGCGGTCGGCATCTCGAACGCCTCGGTCGGTTCGGTCAGATCGTCGTGACGAGGCGCCGGCGCCTCGCCGGACTCCTCACCGCGGTTGACCGAGATCGGCTCGTCCGAGTCGGAGTCCGAATCGAAGTCGGCGTCCGGTTCAGGGCTGGAGTCGGCATCGTCCTCGAGACCCGGGAGGCCACCCGAGACCGCGATCGGTGGCACGACCGACAGCGAAGGCGGAGCCGCGACCGGCTCGTCCTCGTCGTGGCTCTGCTCCTCGACCGCGTCCGCGTAGTCGTCCTCGGGCAGCGGGTCGGTGAGCGGGTCGCCCGGCGTCGGCTCGTCGACGCTGTCGTCCACGCCCTCCTCGACCGCCACCGGGGCGCCTACGAAACCGGCGCGGCTCTCCGGCGAGTCGTCGTGAGCGGACTCCGGCACCGGCGGCGGAACCTCGAGGCCCGAGACCCGCAGCAGGCCACCGAGCGCCGTCATCGGCTCACCGGTCGCACCCTCCTCGCCGAGCGAGACGGACATCCGGGTGACACCCTCGAGGGTGCGCTCGACCCACGTCTTCGAAGACGAGCCGTCGACCTCGACGGTGCCCTCGGCAGAGTCGAACGAGACCACCGACGGGCCGCGCACGACCGTCCGTACGCTGCCACCGTCAGGCGTCACGTCCCCTGAGATGAGGACGAAGCCCGGCAACGAGCTCAGCCCGGTCGCGACGAGCGCGTCGAGCACCTCGTCGAACCCGGCGCCGTCGTCGACGAGCGCCCACAGCGCCCCCGCACGGCTCTTCTCCGAAGGCGGGAGCAGCACCGTGGCGCTCTCGCCGATGATGCCGAACCACGTGCCCGGCATGTAGGACGTGCTTGCGATGATCCCTTGCTCACTCATGCCGCCACCTTCGTGGCGCAAGCGCCAGAATACGAACCTGGCCGCATGAGGTCTGCTGTCGCTCGCTCATGGCAGCACTCCTAGCTTCTGCTCCATACTCACCCTTTGTTGCTCCGAGTCATACGGGTTCTCCTCGGTCAATCCCATCACATCGACCACGATCGCGGTGGCGTTGTCCCTGCCACCCGCTGCGACCGCGGCGGCGACGAGCTTCTCGGCCGTGTCGCGGGCGTCGGTGTCCTGCGCCGCGAGGATGTCGGCGATCTCACCATCCGAGATCATTCCGCTCACTCCGTCCGAGCACAGCATCAGCCGGGCGCCCACGGGCAGCGTCACCTGGAAGATGTCGGGGACCGCGGGGGCCATCCCGCCCAGCGCCCTGGTCACCACGTTGCGCTCCGGATGGTGCTCGGCCTGCTCAGCCGTGATCTGGCCGGCGTCGACCAGCTCCTGGACCAGACTGTGGTCGCGGCTGAGCTGGCTCAACGTACCGTCGAAGAACCGGTAGATGCGCGAGTCGCCGACGTTGAGCAGGATCCACAGCGGACTGTTGCCGCCGTCGGCGATCAGAGCCGCGGCGCAGGTCGTGCCGGACTGGTAGTCGGAGGCCCCGCGCGAGCGCTGCTCGAGCGCGAAGGCCACGATCCGATCCTGCGCCGCTTGGAGCGCCTCGACCATCGCCTGGCTGCCGGACTCGGACACGTAATGGGTCCCGCCGAGCTTGGCGAACTCCTGGATGACCATCTCGCTGGCGATGTCACCACCGTCGTGGCCGCCCATGCCGTCGGCTACGACGAAGACCGGGGGCTCTGCCACATGGGAGTCCTCGTTGACCTTCCGCACCTGGCCGACATCGGTCGCGGCCCCGTGCGCGATCACTACTTTCCTGGACATCTCGCCCCCTAGGCCTGCCGGGATAGCGTGATGCTGATGGACACAGGCTTTCGCTCGCTCGCAGACCAGTTGCGCTCTTGGCCCACAGAGCGCATCTCACGCCTGCTTCTTGCTCGTCCTGATCTCGCCACGCCGTCCCCTCATGACTCTGGCCAACTCGCCGCCCGAGCAGCCACCCGCACATCCTTGCACTCTGCGCTGGATGACCTTAGCCATCTCCAGCTGATCGTGCTTGATGCCGTTGTCCTCGCGAATCAAACCACCAAAGCCCACTTATCTTCCATGGTGAATGCGGAAGTAGGCGCCACGACACGAGCACTTTCTCATCTGGAGGACATGTGCTTGGTGTGGCACTCCCTCAGCGGCCTTCGGGCGGTGACTGGAGTCGCGGCCGTGCTGCAGGGTTCACCAGGTCTCTCCGGGCTGCAGCCGTTCACCGTCGATCTCGGGTCTGACCAGGAAGAAGTCGTACGCCGCGTGGCCGCTGTCTCTGCCGAAGCCCGCGCGATGCTGGAGGCCGTCGACGCCGGCGGCGGCCAGGCTTCATCTTCTCGCGCGCGCCCGCGCGTATCGGTGGCCGACGCGGCCGGACCGGCGGAGGAGCTGATCGCTCACGGCCTGCTGGTCTCCTCGGGCGACGGGATGCTGACCCTGCCCGGCGAGGTCGGCATCGCGCTGCGCGGCGGGCGGACGACGCTCGCCCCTGTGGACATCCCACCGCCGCTGCCGACCTCCTCGCGGCAGTCGGCGCTGGTCGACCGGGCTGCCGCGGGCGCCGCCTTCGAGCTCGTACGCAACCTCGAGCTGCTCCTCGACGCCTGGGGCGCCGCGCCTCCCCGGTCGCTGCGCGGCGGGACGGGGCTGACGGTGCGGGACCTGAGAGCCACCGCCGAGCGGCTCCACGTCACCGAGCCCACCGCGGCCCTGCTGATCGAGGTCGGCTGGGCCTCGGGGCTGCTCGCGCTCGGCACCGACGAGGAGGGCGATCCGTCCTGGATGCCGACCGAGCTCTACGACCAGTGGCTCCGGCAGCCGCTGGCCGCTCGCTGGGCACACGCGGCCGGCGCCTGGCTGGCATCACCGCGGCTTCCCGGGCTCGTCGGCCAGCGCGACCCGGCCGGGAAGACCTGGAACGCGCTGGCACCCGACATGGCCGGCGCGTCGGCGGTGGAGACGCGACGGCTGGCCCTGCGCCTCCTGGCCGAGCTCCCGGACGACGAGGTGCTCGCCGCCGGCACCGGTCCGGCCGCGGTCGTGGCGAGGACGGCCTGGGAGCGGCCGCGCCGCCCACGCACCCGCACCGAATCGCGCGAGTCTCTGGTCGCCTGGACGCTCACCGAGGCCGAGACACTCGGGCTGGCTGCGTTCGGCGGGCTGGCTGCGTACGGTCGACTGCTGGTGGCCGGCGACGACCCGGTCCCGACCTTGGCCGGCATGCTGCCGGAGCCGGTCGACCATGTCCTGCTCCAAGGCGACCTGACCGCGGTCGCGCCCGGGCCGCTCGAACCTGCACTGGCGCGCACACTGGCCGTGGTGGCGACGGTGGAGTCGCACGGCGGGGCGATGGTCTACCGGTTCACCAAGGAGTCCGTACGCACGGCGATGGACCGTGGCTGGACCGCTGCCGAGATCCACGCCTTCCTCGCCGCTGCCTCCCGCACTCCCGTGCCGCAGGCGCTCTCCTACCTGGTCGACGACACGGCGCGCACCTTCGGGACGGTCCGTGTCGGGTTCGCCGCCGCCTACCTGCGCAGCGACGACGAGGCCGCGCTGGCCGAGCTGCTGGCCCATCCGGCGGCCGAGTCCTTGGGGCTGCGGCGGCTGGCGCCGACCGTGGTGGTCAGCACCGTCGCGCTCGACTCGCTCCTCCCCCGGCTTCGCGAGCTCGGCCTGGCGCCGGTCGTCGAGGCGCCGGACGGGTCGGTCCACGTGGCGCGCCCCGACGCCAAGCGCGCCAAGGTGCGCACCGGCCAGCGCCCGGCAGCCGCCCAGGAGGCCCACCTCGCCGCCCGCGCGACCGCCGTGGCTACCAGGGTCAAGGCCGGCGACGAGACCGCGACCTCCCGCCCGACCTCGCCGGAACCGGCCTCGACGATGGCGATCCTCCACGAGGCCATCGACGCCGGGGAGAAGGTCGTCATCTCCTACGTCGACGGCCGCGGGGTCGCCGGGGAGGCACGCGTCGAGCCGCTGGGCCTGGACGGCGGCTCCCTCGCAGCCCGCGTCGAGGACGACGTACGCTCCTTCGCGCTGTCCCGGATCAGGAGCGTGCGCCCGACGTCGCCGTAGGCTGGTGCGGTGAACGACGGCCCCCTGATCGTCCAGTCGGACAAGACGCTGCTGCTCGAGGTCGACCATGCCCGAGCAGGTGAGTGCCGCAAGGCGATCGCGCCGTTCGCCGAGCTGGAGCGATCGCCGGAGCACATCCACACCTACCGCCTCACCCCGCTGGGACTGTGGAACGCGCGCGCCGCCGGCCACGACGCCGAGCAGGTCGTGGACACGCTGCTGGAGTTCTCCCGCTACCCCGTCCCGCACTCTCTCCTGGTCGACGTCGCCGAGACGATGGCCCGCTACGGCCGGCTACGACTGGAGAAGAACCCGGTCAACGGCCTGGTGCTGGCCTCCTCCGACCGGGCGGTTCTCGAGGAGGTCCTCCGGGCGAAGAAGATCTCCGGGATGCTCGGAGCCCGGGTCGACGAGGACACCGTCGTCGTCCACCCCTCCGAGCGCGGCAACCTCAAGCAGGCGCTGCTCAAGCTCGGCTGGCCTGCCGAGGACTACGCGGGCTACGTCGACGGCGAGGCTCACGCCATCGCTCTGGACACCTCCGACTGGACGCTCCGGCCCTACCAGTCGGAGGCGGCCGAGTCCTTCTGGCACGGCGGCTCCGGGGTCGTCGTACTCCCCTGCGGTGCCGGCAAGACGCTCGTCGGCGCTGCCGCCATGGCCCATGCTCAGGCGACCACGCTGATCCTCGTCACCAACACCGTCTCCGCGCGCCAGTGGAAGGACGAGCTCGTACGCCGCACCTCGCTGACCCCGGACGAGATCGGCGAATACTCCGGGTCGGTCAAGGAGATCCGACCGGTCACGATCGCCACCTACCAGGTGCTGACCACGCGGCGGAAGGGCGCCTACCCGCACCTGGAGCTGCTCGACGCCCGCGACTGGGGGCTGGTCGTCTACGACGAGGTCCACCTCCTTCCCGCCCCGATCTTCCGGATGACCGCCGACCTGCAGGCGCGCCGCCGGCTCGGCCTGACCGCCACGCTGGTGCGCGAGGACGGTCGCGAGGGTGACGTCTTCTCGCTGATCGGCCCCAAGCGCTACGACGCCCCGTGGAAGGACATCGAGGCACAGGGCTGGATCGCGCCGGCGGACTGCGTCGAGGTGCGGGTGACCCTGCCTGCCGACGAGCGGCTCGTCTACGCCACGGCCGAGCCCGACGAGCGCTACCGGATCGCCTCGTGCACGCATCACAAGATCGACGTGGTCAAGGAGATCGTCGCCTCCCACGCGGGCAAGCCGACGCTCGTGATCGGGCAGTACCTCGAGCAGCTCGACGAGATCGCCGCCTCACTCGGCGCCCCGGTGATCGAGGGCAAGACCTCGATCAAGGAACGGCAGCGGCTCTTCCAAGCCTTCCGCTCCGGCGAGATCGACCTACTGGTCGTCTCGAAGGTCGCCAACTTCTCCATCGACCTGCCCTCGGCCGAGGTCGCGATCCAGGTCTCCGGGGCCTATGGCTCCCGCCAGGAGGAGGCTCAGCGGCTCGGCCGGCTGCTGCGCCCCGGCGACGGCAACAAGACCGCCCACTTCTACACGATCGTCTCCCGCGACACCATCGACGCCGACTTCGCCCAGAACCGCCAGCGCTTCCTGGCCGAGCAGGGCTACGCGTACCGGATCGTCGACGCCGGCTCTCTCGGCGACCTCACCTCCTGAGCACAGCCCGCCTCACCTGCCGGCGCACAGTCGGCGGCGCCGGTTGAATCGTTTCTGTCTGCCCGGGCCGACCAACGCGGCCGGAAGCAGCCAAACTCATTGCAGTGTGATGTGACGCACGCCATACTGCTTGAACCGTTTCAATTTACTCGCCCCCAGGAGTCGCTGTGCGCCGACGAATCGCCGGGTCGATAACGACCTGTCTCGCCGTCATCCTCATCCCAACCGTGCCACCGCCGATGGCCGGGGCAGCGCAGCCGCTCGCGCAGGAGACCGCCGGCTCACGCCCTGTGGTCGACGAGCTGCGCACCAATGCGCTGATCGATCCGCTCGGCATCCCGACGACCGCCCCGAAGCTCGGGTGGCAGCTCGACGCCGACCGTCGCGGCGTGACGCAGAAGGCCTACCAGATCCGGGTCGCCTCCACGGAGGAGAAGCTCGCCTCGCCCGACGTGTGGGAGAGCGCGAAGGTGAAGTCCGACCAGTCGGTCGACGTCACGTACGCCGGGCCGGCGCTGAAGCCTCGTACGGACTACGTCTGGTCCGTACGGGTCTGGGACGACAAGGGCGCCCCGTCCGCCTGGAGCAAGCCGGCGACGTTCGCCACCGGACTCGGCGACCAGGCCTGGACGGCTGACTGGATCGGCCCGGAGACGCCCGAGCTGGGCGCGGAGTGGACCGACTACACGATCGAGTTCACCGCCTCCGACATCACCGGTGCCATCGGTGTCTACTTCCGTGCCCGGGACACGGAGAACGCCTACATGTGGCAGCTCAGCGAGACCGACGACGCGCTCCGGCCACACGTGAAGCGCAACGGCGGTTACTCGGTGCTCTCCTCGAAGCCGGTCCCTGCCGGCTTCGACTTCGCCGCCGAGCACGACTACGCGATCAACGTCGTGGGCGACACGATCACCACCACGATCGACGGCCAGCAGCTCGACCGGCGCACCGACGCCAGCTTCTCGACGCCCGGCGTCCTGGGTTTCCGCGCACACGGCGCAGAGTCCGGCGTGGTCCAGGACGTGACCGTCACCAGCGCTGACGGCACGGTCCTCGTGGACACCGACTTCCCGGCCGACGACCACACCTTCACCGCAGGCACCGTCACCGCCGACGGGCTCCGTGTCGACGGCTCCGGCGGCGAGGCCTGGCTGAGGCGCGACGAAGCGCTGCCCCTGCTGCGCAAGGAGGCCGACCTGGGCGAGAAGAAGATCACCCGCGCTCGCATCTACGCCTCCGCCCGCGGTGTCTACGAGCTGCGCCTCAACGGCGAGCGGGTCGGCGACGCCGAGCTCGCGCCCGGCTGGACGGCGTACGACAAGCGCATCGACTACCAGACCTACGACGTGACCGACCAGGTCACCTCGGGCGAGAACGTGCTCGGGGCCGAGATCGCCCCGGGCTGGTACACCGGCAAGGTCGCGATGTTCGGTACCGACATCTACGGCACCGACAACTCCCTGATCGCCGAGCTCGTCGTCGACTACGCCGACGGCACCAGCGAGGTCATCCGCACCGACGACACCTGGCGTACGACCGGCGGGCCGACCCGCGAGTCCGACATGCTCGACGGCGAGTGGTTCGACGCCCGGCGCGCAGCCGCGGTCGACGGCTGGGACGAGGCCGGATACGACGACGAGGACTGGACCGCCACCGCGGTGCGGGACGAGCCGACCGACGTGCTCGAGCCACAGACGACCGTCGACGTACGCGTCACCGAAGAGCTCGAGACCGCCGAGCGGATCGAGTCACCGACCGACGGCGTCTACCTCTACGACCTCGGCCAGAACATGGTCGGGCACGTCCGGATCAAGATGCAGGGCAAGAAGGGCCAGACGGCCAAGATCCGTCACGGCGAGGTGCTCAACCCGGACGGCACTCTCTACACCGCCAACCTGCGCTCCGCGAAGGCGACCGACACCTACACCTTCGGCTCCGACGACCCGGAGACGTTCGAACCGTCCTTCACCTTCCACGGCTTCCGCTACATCGAGGTCTCGGGCGTGTCGGAGGCACCGGACGCCGACGACATCGTGGGCGTCGTGGTGGGCACCGACGGCGACCTGACCAGCGAGCTGGACACCAGCTCCGACATGGTCGACCAGCTGCAGAGCAACATCGTCTGGGGCATGCGCGGCAACTTCCTCTCCATCCCGACCGACACCCCGGCGCGCGACGAGCGGATGGGCTGGACCGGCGACATCAACGTGTTCGCCCGGACTGCTGTCTACAACATGGACTCCGAGTCGTTCCTGACCAAGTGGCTGCAGGACCTTCGCGACACCCAGCGCCCGAACGGCTCGCTGCCCGGCGTCGCCCCGATCGTCCCGGGTCGCTTCGACGGCGGCTACGAGTCGGCCGGTTGGATGGACGCCGGCGTGCACGTTCCCTGGACCCTGTGGCAGGCGTACGGCGACACCGACGTCATCACGGAGAACTACGACATGATGAAGCGGTACGTCGACTTCCTCGACGCCGACTCCACCGGCCACATCCGGTCCGCCGGCGGCTACCTCGACTGGCTCAACCTCGACGACCCGACGCCCGCGGACGTCCTGGACACGGCGTTCGTCGCGAAGAGCACGCGTGAGTTCGCGCAGATGGCGAAGGCCATCGGCCGGGACGGCGACGCCGCGGCCTACCAGGCTCGCTACGAAGCCGTCCGGACGGCCTATCAGAAGGCCTTCATCGGCGCGGACGGGTCGGTCAAGGGCGACAGTCAGACCGCGTACATCCTCACCCTGACCAACGACCTCGAGCCCGAGGACCGCCGCGACGCGGTCTATGAGCAGTTCGTGCAGACGCTCGAACGACGTGACTACCACCTCTCCACCGGCTTCCTCGGTGTCGACGGACTGCTGCCGGCGCTGACCAAGGCCGGGCGGACCGACATCGCCTACAAGCTGTTGCAGCACGAGGACTACCCGTCGTGGGGGTACGAGATCGGCAAGGGCGCGACCACGATCTGGGAGCGCTGGAACTCGATCAACCCGGACGGCAGCTTCAACGACGTGGGCATGAACTCCTTCAACCACTACGCCTACGGCGCGGTCGGTGAGTGGATGTACCGCACCATGGCCGGGGTCTCGGAGGCCGCTCCGGGCTACCGCAAGGTGAGGATCGCGCCCGAGCCGGGCGAGGGCATCGACCACGTCGACTACAGCCTCGAGACTCCGTACGGCACGGTGAGCAGTGCTTGGACCACCGACGACGGCCCGATGACCCTGGACGTCACCGTTCCCGCGAACACGACCGCTGAGGTGCGGATCCCGGCTGCCAACCGGTGGGCTGTGACCGAGGGCGGCTCGCCGATCGAGGACTCCAAGCACGTCGAGTTCGTGCGGTACGACGAGGACTCGGTCGTCCTGGAGGTCGGCTCCGGCAGCTACAGCTTCGCGGTCGCACCGACGCTCGGTGACCTCGGTGCCGCCCGGGCCGAGGCCGCCGCGACAGCTGAGGACGTCTCCGCGCTGTCCCTGAAGGGCGCCGGGGGCAAAGCGGCCAAGCACGACCTCGCGGATCGGACCTCGACGCTGCGCGACCAGGTCGACGCGGCTTGGGACCTCGACGCCGGCGCGCAGGACGTCGCCGAGGCGGTCCATCTCGGACTCGCCGCGGCCGCGAGCCTGAAAGCGTCGATCCGGATGTATGCCGACAACGGTGTGCTCACCGAGGCCACCGCGGCTGACCTGCGTGATCGGCTGACGGTGGTCGAGAAGAGCCTCTCGCGTGCGTCTGCGCGGTTGGTCGGCGCGGTCACCACCTTGCAGATCCCGGCCGAGGAAGTGCTCCCTGGCGACGTCGTCGAGATGTCGGTGCGCGTCGACAACACCGGCAAGCAGCCGCTGAGCGACGTGGCCTCATCCCTCGACGTACCGGACGGCTGGACGGCGAAGCCGGTCGGCACACCCGCCGACGAGGTGCCTGCCGAGGAGCAGGTCGAGCACGTCTTCGAGGTCAAGGTGCCCGATGACGCCGAGAGCGGGCCCGTGGACCTGACGGGCGAGGTGTCCTACACCCGTTCCGGCGGGACCGCCGTGCTTCCGGTCGGAGGCACCCTGATGGTCGGGTCCGCGGTGGAGATCACCGAGACCTCGAGCGCCCCGGCGTCGGTCGACGGCGGCCAGACGGCAACCGTCACCGCCGTGCTGCACAACCGCAGCGGCTTCACCCAGCGCGGCGAGGTGTCGCTGACCGGCCCCACCGGCTGGACGGCGGAGCCGGTCGGCTACGAGATCTCGGCAGGACAGGACGCCGAGGTCGCCATCGAGGTCGTCGTGCCGCAGAGCGTCGTGGCCGGACCCACGGCGCTGACCGTCGCGACCGGACCTACGCCCATGGAGCAGGCGACCGCCACCGTGACCGTCGGGCTCGCGACGCCGCCGGCCGAATCGACCGACCACGTCGACCTGGGTGACGCGAGCTCGGAGACCGCTCACGGGCTGACCGCCTCCGAGCGGTCAGGGTCGAGCCAGGAGGCGGGGCTGACCCGCCGCTACACGCACTCCTCCTACCCCGGGGGATGGTTCGAGTTCGACGCCGAGGTGCCTACGGACCGATCGTTCGTGGTCCGCATCGTCGAGACGTTCGACGGCGCGAGGCGCAAGACCTACGACGTCACCTTGGACGGTCAGGTCGCCCACAGCGTCGACCTGACCCGCACCGCCGGCGGACAGGGCACGATGACCCATCAGTTCCTGATGGAGCCCTCGGACCTGACCGCCGACGGCTCGGCGCGGATCCGGTTCCAGGACACAGGCGGCGACTACGACCCTTCGGTCGCCGACGTGTGGGTGGTGCCGACGCGATGAGCCCCGGCCGTCCAGGCACGGCCTGACCGAGCACCCCTCCGGCTCCGAGCATCTCAGCCCAGCGCTGAGACTCGGAGCCGGTGGGGTGGTGGACAGTTCTGCACCCACTGGTCCCGGCACTCCTGGCACAGCAGGTAGGTGTGGGTGCAGCGATCGTCGGGACAGAGCACAGTGACGGCGTAGGCCGCCACCTCCCCGCAGGGCTCCACGTCGCTGTCCGGGCTGCCGCAGGTGCACTCGCACGCGGGCCGCTCGGTGAACTCCTCCTCGAGCCGGTCGATCTCCTCGTCGATGGTCGCGCTGATGGTCATGACATCTCCTCCGTCTGGATCGGATGTCGTCCTCAGCACCACCTAAGCAGAGACCACCGACAGTTCTGCCTCATGGATCTCCGTCTCGAACGCGAGATCGGACCGGGAACCGCCGACCGGGGACAGCTGCACCACGACACCGGTCGGCACGTCCAACGCGATCTCGTACGCCTCGGGGTAGACCGTCCCCGTGGGCGGCTCCCAACCCGGCTCGTCATCGCCATACTCGGCCCAGTCGGTGCCCCGGGACCACAGCAGCGGGCAACACCCGCACCGCGGTTCGTACCCAGCCTCCGGCACGGCCCTCGCCCACCAGGTCTCCCGACCCGCTCGCAGTCCCGAGCGCAGCTCACTCAGCGTCACGTCCGCCGACAGCTCCTCGGGATCGAGCATCGACACGAACCAGTAGGTGTTCCACATCGGGTCGCCGATGTCGTGGGTGCAGGCCCTCGGCCGGCTCGCCACGAGACCATCGGCGCGCAGGACCGGTTCCGGCGCGCGCTCCGTCGTCGCTACGTCGTCGATGACACGCTCCCCCGTGCCGTCACGCACCCGGAGGTGGCCGGGCCTACGCAGCCAGCATTCGATGTCACCGTACGGCTGCGTGAGCCACGTGAAGTGCAGGCTCGAGAAGCGCCACGGCGACGAGCGCGCGAGCGCACGGAAGGTGTCCTCGGTCAGCGGGACCTCAGGTCCCATCCGGCTCGTCCTCGTCCAGCCAGCGGCCGTCCCGCATCAGGTGGCGGCCATCGAGCTCGTTCGACTCACGCCAGGCCTGGACCTTCCTCGGTCGCACCCGGATCAGGCTGTCCGCCCAGGCACCCGGATCCCCGCCCTGCTTCTCGGCATAGATCTCGAGGACCTTCTTCGGCGTACGGTCCATCGGCTCGACCTCGGCACGACCGTCGATGATCACCACGTCCCGCAGCTCACCGAGCGCCAGACGCACGACCGGGGAAGCCGTCAGGTTGCGCTGCGTACGCGCCCCGCCCATGCTCGCGATCCAGATCTCGCCCTCCCACCACACGAACGAGATCGGCACCAGCCAGGGCTGGTCCTCGTGCGCCGACGCGATCCACAGGTCGACGTCGTTCTCCAGACGGGCGCGGGTGTCAGCGAGTCTCTGAGCGAGGGAACGAGGGGCAGCCATGACCGCACCCTAGCCGCCGCCTCTGCGGGACGAGCCATCATTTTCAGACGGTCTCCTGCGAGGATGAGCGCGTGGAGACCTGGGAGTTCGAGGCCGAGCTGTGGCCGTGGAAAGGCGATACCGAAGCCTGGATATTCGTGACCGCTCCGCCCGAGGTCACCGAGGACATCCGGGAGGCGTCGATCGCGATGGGGCCGCCCCGCGGCTTCGGGTCGGTGAGGGTCGAGGCGCGGATCGGGACGACCACCTGGCGGACCTCGGTCTTCCCCGGCCAGGACGGCTACGCACTGCCGATCAAGAAGGACGTACGCCGCCGGGAGGATCTCCAGATGGGCGACCGCGCTGTCGTCTCGATCTCCCTCGTCTGACTCCCATGCACGACGACGAGCTGCCGATCGATGAGCACCTGGTGCGCTCCCTGCTGGGACGGGATCTGGCGGCGTACGCCGATCTTCCCCTCCACGCGTTGGCCTCGACCGGATCGACCAACCGGCTCTTCCGCCTCGGTGAGGAATGGCTCGTACGCCTCCCCCGCCAGCCGAACGGGTCAGCCGCGATCACGCAGGAAGCACGCTGGCTTCCGGCCGTTGCGGCCGACCTCCCGGTGGCGACGCCCGAGGTGCTGACTGTCGGCGAGCCCGGCTTCGGCTACCCCGAGCACTGGAGCGTCGTGCGCTGGATCGACGGCGAGAAGCCTCGCCCGGGCGCCGGAGACGTGACCGCCGCGGATCTCGCCGAGGTCGTGGCCGGGCTGCGCCGGCCCGAGGTCCCTCCGGAGGCTCTCGCCGACCCCGAGCTGCGCTGGTATCGCGGCAAGCCGATCGCCGGCTTCGACACCGACTTCCGATCCTGGCTCCAGCAGTGTCGCGAGCTCGCCGATCTCGATCTGGACCTGGACGCGGTCGCGCGCGTCTGGAAAGAGGCGATGGCGCTGCCGTCGGTCGAGCTCGAGCCGCGCTGGGTCCATGGTGATCTGCTCGCCGAGAACCTTCTCTCTCGCGACGGCAGCCTCGTCGCCGTGCTCGACTTCGGTGCCCTCTCCGTCGGCGACCCGACCGTCGACCTGATCTGTGCCTGGGAGCTGCTCGACGGTGACGGTCGCGACGAGTTCCAGAGGACCCTTGGTCTCGACGACGACACCTGGCTTCGTGCGCGGGCGTGGGCGCTGTTCATCGCCGTGATGACCTTTCCTTACTACTGGAAGACGATGCCTGTACGTTGCGCCGATCGGCTTGTGATGGCTCGGGCTGTGGTGGGTGGCTGAGGCTCGTCCCTGGTGCTCGCTGGCCGCCTGCGTATGGGTTGGCTGGATGTGTGTCCGTTTGGTCGCGTGTCGGCTTCCAGCACGGGTGGGGCCAATACGTTGTCCGGCTTGGGAGATTTAGAAGCAGGGTGTCTGGGCTGGGTGCCATTTACCTGTCTTGCGGACTTCCAGCAGCGGTCTGGGTTGGGTTTGGGATATCTGTCCCTGATCGGGTTCTCGGTCGTTTTCATTCCAGTTTCCTGCGTGCTTCCAGGTCCATAATATGTTATGGTGGAGGTAGGCGTGAACGTGAAGGCCGACCACCTCGACAGAGGCGTGCCTCTCAGCCCCGGAGACAACGGGTGTGGGGTATTCCAGGGGATCCAGGGGCGTGAGCGCTGAGCTGCGAGGGTAAGTAATAGCCCGTTTTGGCGGGCCTCCGGACCAGCGAACCAAGCAGGGATTCTGCAATCAGCAGGAAGCCCTTTGAGTTCGTACGTCGGGAGGTGACCATCGCGATGAGCACGCTGCAGCAGCCCCAGCATCCTGTGCTGGCGGCCGTGGTCGCGATCACCGGCACCCTCGATGATGTCGCGGAGGCGAACCCCACGTTCATGGCGACCGGTCAGAAGGCTGCCGCGCTGGTTGAGATCGCCCGGGCGAAGGCCCGATTGGCGGAGCTCGAGCTGCGGGTGATGGCTGCTGCCGATGATGTGGCTGCGGACAGTGCGGCTCGTGATGTGGCTGCGTGGCTGCATCACCACACCCACCAGCGCCCCGAGGCGCTGCGCGACGACCTCCGGCTCGCGCACGCTTTGGACCGGAGCTATGGCCGGGTTGCTGCGGCGATGCGTGCCGGCGAGTGCAACCTTGTCCAGGCACAGGTGATCGTCGCAGCTCTCGACGACCTTCCCGCTGACCTCGACCCTGGTATCAAGTCCAACGCCGAGGAGGCTCTGGTTGGGTATGCGACCCAGCTCGATCCCACCCGGCTACGCCGCCTGGGACGCAGAATCCTGGATGTCATCGCCCCGGAGATCGCCGAGGCCGAAGAAGCCAAACGGCTCGCGGCCGAGGAGGCCCACGCCAGGAAGAAGACCCGGCTCACGATGCGCCGGATCGGGGACGGCACCACCCGCATCTCCGCGGTCATCCCGGACGCAGCCGCCGATCGGCTGGCCACCAACCTCGAGGCCTTCGCCTCACCCCGACGCGATGACGGCACCCGCACCGAGACCGGTGAGTACCTGCCCTATGACCGGCGCCTGGGGCGTGCGTTCTGTCAGATGCTCGAGACCCTCGACCCGGCCCGGCTTCCGATCCATGGCGGGGATGCGACCACGGTGATCGTGACCATCGACCTCGACCAGCTCCGCAAAGACGCCGGCATCGGCCAGATCCTCGGCGGCAACCCGATCACCGCCGCCGAAGCCCGACGCCTCGCGTGCTCCGCGAACATCATCCCCGCCGTACTCGGGGGCGCCTCCGAGGTCCTCGACCTCGGCCGCATCCAACGCTTCTTCACCGCAGCCCAACGCCGAGCCCTGCTACTGAGATCAGCGACGTGTGAGGCCGAAGGATGCGACATCCCCGGCAGCTGGGCCGAAGCGCATCACTGGCTCGCCTGGGCACTGGGCGGACCCACCGATCTCGACAACGCAGCCCTGCTCTGCAGTCAC
>NZ_JACIXG010000103.1 GCF_014360585.1 Nocardioides sp. | reverse complement strand
CCCCGCGCCACACCCTCGCCGCCGCCCCGATATAGGCGAAATCTTTCTCGATCAGGTGCCGAGTCAAGGACCGCGAAGCGGCCGGCGAAGCCGGCGGGCCGAAGGCCCGTCCTTGACGCGGTGCCGGATCGAGAAACACTGGAGGAAGGGTCGGCGGCGAACCCTAGAAGCGAAGAAACAGTCGCGTAGCGAGGTTTCCCCGACCAGAACCGTGTTGGTCTCGACACGCCTCCGCCTAGCGGCTCCGGCGGCTCGACCAGCGAGCGAGACCAGCGGCTCGACCAGCGGGAAGCCGGCGGCTCGACCAGCGGGAAAGGTCTCGACAAGCTCAGCCAGCGGGAAGGGGCCCTACGACCCAGCAACCATCTCCACAAGCCGCCCCATAGCCCGAAGCTCAGCATCATCAACACCCTCATCCGGCACGATGACGAGCGACCAGAGCCGACTCCCGACGGCAACGTTGCCGACAACGAGATCGCCGTCATCGTGCGACTCGATGCAGACAAAAGCCCGCTCGCCGATCTCGACAGGCGAAGGAGAAGCGATGCAGTCCTCCCGACTAGCGGAAAGCCCCGCCCCGACAGAGGTGTCGACGAGCGTGGTCACGAAGATGGCGCCCCGGTCGCTGGTGTAGGTGCAGACGTCCTCGTCGGCGGTATGCGACCAGGAACCAGGAATGGCGCTGGATACCTCGGCAGGATCGAAGAGGCAGGGGCCACCAGCCGTGGCGGGCGCGGAGGTCGCCGGGCTCGGCCCGGGGCTGCTGGTGGTGGGCTCCCCGGAGCCGCAGCCCGCGAGAGCGGTCGCGGAGAGGACGGCTGCGATGCTGAGCAGCTTCCTCGACACGTACGCCTCCTCGGGGTTGCGGAAGTCTCGCCAGTTTCGCAGGTCACCCTCGCAGGCTCGCAACCGAGGAGTCGTCGGAGGCGGAGAGGTCGGGGATCAAGGTGCGTAGCCGCGTGAGCGCGTCGCTGGTCTGGGACTTGACGGTGCCGATCGCGATGCCGAGGGTGGCGGCGGTCTCGCGTTCGGTGAGGTCGTCGTAGTAGCGCAGGACGATGACGGCACGCTGCCGGGGCGGCAGCTGCAGCAGCGCATCCCGGACGGTGAGGCTCCAGGTGAGGCTCGCCCCGGGCCCCTCCCGATCGGGCAGATGCTCGACAAGGGTCTCGCGCCAGCGGCGGGTTCGCCATCGGTTGGTTGCTTCTCGGGCGAGCACCTTACGGACGTACGGCTCCGGGTTGTCCTGGATCCTGCCCCACTTCGGCACCACCTTGATGAGCGTGGTCTGGACGAGGTCCTCGGCGTCCTCCGCATGTCCGGTGAGGAGGTACGCGGTACGCAGCAGCGCCGGGCGGCGGGTGATGACGAACGCGTCGAAGAGATGACCGTCAGGCTCTTGCACGGCGCCTCCAGACGATGAGTGCCCACGCGGCGACGGCGATCGTCGCGGCAGCCCCGATTGTCGGGATCCACGGAGACCGGGGGTGCGGCGGGGCCGGCTGGTTCTTCACCGGCGAATCGAGCAGGTTGATCGCGAAGCGGGCGTTGTTGGCGTTCGCGCTGAGTACTTCGGTGGAACCATCGCTGATGTCGACGGAGACCAGGTCGATGTCGGTGCTGTCGCTGTTGCCTCTCAGGGCGGCGACATGGGACTCGTCGAGCCACGAGGTCACGCCGAGGTAGTTGCCCGGGAGCGGATCACCAACGTCGTCGTCGTCGACGTTCTTCACGCTGATCCGGCCCGGTATGCCGTTGCCGAAGATGGCCGCGACGCGTTTCGAGTCCGGAGTGAGGGCGAGGAACTGCGAACCGTTGATCCGTCCGCCAGTCATGGGGATCTGAGCGGGAACGGTCGTCCCGTCAGTCTCCAGGATGACCGACTCCTCGCCAGAGACGATCACTGTGCCGACGCCGGTCGTGCTTGCCGTGTTGAGGGATGAACTGATCGCAGAGGTCTGGCCAGTGCTCAGGTCGAAGATCATGCTTCGGGCATCCGTGGACATGCAGCAGTCCCGCATCTGCCCGAACTCGACGCCGAGGTGGATGGGGTCGAACCAGACCAGGGTGCCACCCCCGATCCCGCGCTCGGTGCGGGGCGTCTGGGTGACCACCTCGCCAGTCACGGTGTCATAGACCGCGTAACCGTTGAGCGTGCCCCCTTCGAGAGCAGGAATCGGGTCGGCGACCTCGCCGGTGGTCCAGTAGGCCACATGTCGGCCATCGGGGGAGAGCAACGCCTCGCCCAGGTAGGCGGTGGCCGCGTCCGGCAGATCGAGGAAGGCGTACGCCCCGGTCTCGGCAGAGACGCCGACCAGGCCTTCGGTGCCGCCCAGCCAACCCAACCGCGACGCGTCGATCGTGGCGACCAGTCTTCCCATCGGTCCCGCCGAGTCGGTGCCAGGAAGGTAGGGGCTCGGTGGGTGGAAGCGAGTCGGGAGGTAGGTGCCGGTCTCGGCATCCGTCGCTGGCAGGTCGACCGCGCGCTGCTGCCAGGTCGCCGTGCCGAGCGCGATCAGCAGCACGCAGGCCACGGCAGCGATGGCGATCGTGCCGAGGCGCTGCGTACGCGCCACGCGGCGGCCACGTCGCCACAGCAGTTCCGGCGCATCGCCGTCGGAAGGCGCCTCACGGGCGAGCTCTTCGAGTAGGTTGGTCAGCACATCGGTCTCCTGATCGGTTGTCCGATGGCTTACACGTAGCGAGCCTCGCCGAAGGTTGGGTGTGCCCGATTTGATCAGAATTCCCGTGCGGTCCTTGCTTGATTGTGCAGAATCACAGGCGTGAACTCTGAAATCGGAGAACGGCTCGCGGGACAGCATGTGCTGCTCACCGGGGTGACCGGGTTCGTCGGCGAAGCGCTGCTGCATCTGCTGCTGACCGAGGTGCCAGACGCACGCCTCAGCGTTCTCGTCCGGCCCAAGGGGTCGGTCTCGGGAGCCGAGCGGATCGCGAAGATGCTGACCAAGCCGATCTTCGAGACCGTCGCGGACGCGGAGGTGAACGTCGTCGAGGGCGACCTCTCCGATCCGCCCGCGCTCCCGGACGATCTGGACGCCGTGGTGCACTCGGCGGGCGATGTCTCCTTCGACCCGCCGGTCGACGAGGGGTTCGTCACCAACGTCGTCGGCGTCCGCGAGCTGCTCAGGCGGATCGAGGAGACCGGACGTGACATCCACTATCTGCACGTCTCCACCGCCTACGTCTCCGGCCGCCGCCGCGGGGCCATCCCGGAGGGCCCGGTCGAGCACTCTGTCGACGTCGAGGCCGAGCTCGCCTGGGGCGTGGCGCAGCGCGCCGCGGTCGAGGACCGCTCCCGCAGCGTCGAGGTGATCTCCAAGCTGCGCAAGCAGGCCGAGCGCGAGCACGGTCGCGCGGGCATGATGACGGTCGCCGCTGCCGCCGAGGAGGCGCGCAAGCAGTGGGTGAAGAAGGAGCTCGTACGCCTCGGCGCCGAGCGGGCGCGCTCGCTCGGCTGGACCGACTGCTACACCTTCACCAAGGCGCTGGGGGAGCGGGTCGTCGAGGGCTATGCCGCCAGCGGTCGGCGCGCGACGATCTACCGTCCGGCCATCATCGAGTCGGCCCTCGCGCGTCCCTACCCGGGCTGGATCGAGGGCTTCAAGATGGCCGAGCCGCTGATCCTGGCCTACGGCCGCGGTGAGCTGCCGCTCTTCCCCGCCGCCGCGGACACGACGGCCGACATCGTGCCGGTCGACCATGTCGTCGCCTCGATCGTGGCGTGCCTGGCCCACCCGCCGGAGCAGGGGGAGCCGGCGTACTTCCATCTCGCCTCCGGCGACCGGAACCCGCTGACCTTCGGGATGCTCTACGAGAGCGTGCGCTCCTACTTCGAGAAGGAGCCGTTCGCAGCGGGGGACCGGGGCGCGGCCAGGCTGCCGGAGTGGACCTTCCAGGGCGGGGCGTCGGTCGAACGGCTGATGACCACCGGGGAGAAGGTGCACAAGATCGCCGACACGCTCCTCGGGCTGGCGCCGCGCAGCGACCGGGCCCGAGGGTGGGCGCGCGACCTGGACCGGCAGGGGCGGCGGCTGCAGTTCCTCCGGCGCTACCTGGACCTCTACAAGGAGTACGCCCAGGCCGACCTGCGTTTCGTCGACACCAACACGCTCTCCCTCTATCGGTCGCTGTCGCCGGCCGACCAGGAGACGTTCGCCTTCGACACCGCGGTCATCGACTGGCACGCCTATCTCCACGACATCCACGTGCCCTCGGTCACCAAGCCGGTCCGTGAGCTCGACGAGCTGCGCAAGCTGCGGAAGCGGCCGGTCGCCGGCACGCTGCCCAAGCTCTCGAAGCCCTCGACCCCCGAGGAGGGCCGCGTCGCCGCCTTCTTCGACCTCGACGGCACGCTGATGTCCTCCAACGTGATCGAGACCTACCTGTGGCTCCGGCTCGGTGAGCTCTCGGGCACGGCCAAGGCGGCGGAGATCGCGCGCGTGGCCGGCAAGGTGCCCAAGTACGTGTGGACGGACCGGTCCGAGCGGAGCGCGCTGCTGCGTACGGTCTACCGGGAGTACGCCGGCGCGCGCCTCTCCGACCTGGACGAGATCGTCGACGAGCACCTGACCACGCACATCCTCGGGCGGCTGGCGCCGGACGCGGTCCGGCGGATCCGGAAGCATCGCGCCGCGGGGCACGTGACGGTGCTGGTCACCGGTGCGATCCGGCCGCTGACCAGGCCGCTGCTGCCGCTGTTCGACCACATCGAGGCGGCCGACCTGGCCGTCGACGACCGAGGCTTCTGCAACGGTCACCTGGCCGCCTCGCCGCTGGTCGGTGAGTCCCGCGGTGCGTTCGTCCGCGAGTGGTCCCGTCGCGAGGGCATCTCGACCGCCGACTCCTTCGCCTACGCCGACTCCCACTCTGACCTCCCGCTGCTCGCGGCGGTCGGGCATCCGGTCGCGGTCCGGCCCGACGTACCGCTCTTCCGGCACGCCAAGAAGTCACACTGGGCGATCGTCGACTGGGAGTCCCCGGGGCATGCGAGCCGGACGCTCGACCCGGCCGGGCTGAACCGTTGAGATCGACGAGACCGAAGAGGAGGGTCTGAATGCTCGCGCTCGAGATGTACCGCAGTGTCGCCAAGACGGCGCTGGGCAAGGTCGCCGGCGGACGGATGCCGCTGCTGCTGACCGGCGCGGCGGCGCCGCTGCGGATGGTCACGCTCGAAGCACCGCGGGTCGAGCACGAGGGATGGGCCCGACTGCGGGTCTCGCTCTCCGGCATCTGCGGGTCCGACCTGGGGATGCTGTCGGGGCGGACGAGCCTCTACTTCCAGCCGCTGGTGAGCCTGCCGTTCGTGCCCGGCCACGAGATCGTGGGCGAGCTGATCGACCCCTGTGGCGACCTGGAGGCGGGGACGCGGGTCGTGATCGACCCGGTCCTGACCTGCGCGGCGCGAGGGCTGGAGGCGTGCGAGGCGTGTGCGCGAGGCGAGACCAACCGGTGCTCCCGGATCACCGTCGGCGACATCTCCTCCGGGCTGCAGACCGGCTTCTGCCACGACACCGGTGGCGGCTGGTCGCAGCAGCTCTCGGTGCACCGCTCCCAGCTTCACGTCGTGCCGGAGGGCTACTCCGACGAGCAGGCGCTGCTCGCCGAGCCGGTCGCCTGTGCGGTCCACACGGCGCGACGAGCCGCGGTCAAGCCGGGCGACCGGGTGCTCGTCTCGGGCGCCGGTGCGGTCGGCTTGCTGGCCACGCTCGCGCTGCGTGAGCTCACCGACGCCGGCGAGATCGTGGTCGTCGCCAAGCACGCCCACCAGCGGGAGCTGGCGCTGCAGTTCGGCGCGACCGAGGTGGTCGCGCCCTCGGAGACACTGCGCAGGATCCGGCGCGCGACCAGCGCCTTCATGATCGAACCGGAGATGATGGCGGCGCCCTACCTGCTCGGCGGCGTGGACGTGACCGTCGACGCGGTCGGCTCGAAGGAGTCGCTGCAGACCTGTCTGCACGCCACCCGCGCCGGTGGCCGCGTGGTGCTCTCCGGGATGCCCGCGTCGGCCGACCTGTCCGCAGCGTGGTTCCGGGAGCTCGAGGTGGTCGGGACGTACGCCTCCTCTCGCGGGGCCGGCGACTTCGCGACTGCGCTCGACCTGGTCGGCCACGACGCCATGTGCCGTCTGGCCAAGACCGTCGCGCCCTACCCGCTCCACCGCTGGCGCGAGGCTCTCGACCATGCTCACTCAGCCGGTCGGCTCGGCACCGTCAAGGTGGCGTTCGACCCCCGCCAGACCAAATGATCCGTCGTCCAAAGGAGACTCATCGATGACTCGGCCAGGTTTTGTGCTGGAGGTCGACGACCGTACGCCGCCCCTGCTCGTCCACGAGGGACTCGGGTTCCGGCTCGAGGAGTTCCCGCAGGGCACCCGGGTGATCTACCCGCCCGAGTCGTTGCCGACGGTGCCGGACGTGGAGGGGGCGATCCGGGAGTCGCTGGAGAACCCGGTCGACTCCGAGCCGCTGCGCGAGCTGATGTTCCCCGGGATGCGGCTCACGATCGCCTTCGACGATCTCTCCCTGCCGCTGCCGTCCATGAAGGCCCCCGACATCCGGGGCCGGATCATCGAGCAGGTGCTCACGATCGCCGCGGAGAAGGGTGTCGACGACGTCGAGATCGTCGCGGCCCTCGCCCTGCACCGCCGGATGACCGACGCCGAGATGAGGCACATCGTCGGCGAGCGCGTCTTCCGCAGCTTCGCGCCGTCGGGGAAGCTCTACAACCACGACGCCGAGGACCGCGCCAACCTCGAGCACATGGGGCAGACCGAGAAGGGCGAGGACGTCGAGATCAACAAGCGGGCGGCCACCTCCGACCTGCTGGTCTACGTCAACGTCAACCTGGTCGCCATGGACGGCGGCCACAAGTCGGTCGGCATCGGGCTGGCGTCCTACAAGTCGATCAAGCACCACCACAACGCCAAGACGATGGTGCACTCGCGCTCGTTCATGGACCACAAGCACTCCGAGATGCACTCCTCCGCATGGCGGATGGGCCGGCTGATCGGCGAGCACGTCAAGGTCTTCCAGATCGAGACGACGCTCGACAACGAGGTCTTCGGGAAGCCGTACGACACGCTGCTCAAGCGCGAGTGGGAGTGGTCGTTGCGCGACCAGGCCACGGTGCTCGGCCTGCGCCGCGGGCTGGCGGTCGCACCGCAGAAGATGCGTCACAAGATGTTCCACGACCTGCGGTCCAACTACGGGCTGACCGGGATCACCGCCGGAGCCGTCGAGCCGGTGCACGAGCTGACCGTGCAGCGCGTCCACCAGCAGCAGCGGGTCAAGGTCGAGGGGCAGTCCGACGTGATGGTGATGGGGGTGCCGTTCCTGGGTCCCTACAACGTCAACTCGACCATGAACCCGATCCTGGCCGCGTGCATGGGGCTGGGCTACTACTTCAACTCCTACCTGCGGCAGCCGGTCGTACGTGAGGGCGGCGTCGCGATCCTCTACCACCCGCTCGACGAAGGCTTCAACACCCTCACCCACCCCTCCTACGTGGACTTCTACGAGGAGGTGCTGGCCGACACGACCGACCCGGCGCTGATCGGGCCGAAGTTCGAGGAGCAGTTCGCCACCGACCCCTGGTACGTCCACCTCTATCGCACCTCGAACGCCTACCACGGGGTCCACCCGTTCTACATGTGGTACTGGATCGCCCACGCCCTCGACCACCTCGGCGACGTGATCTGGGTCGGCGGGAACCCGAGGGCGGCCGCGCGGATGGGCTTCCGCTCGGCCTCGACGCTGCGGGACGCGCTGGAGATGGCGTCCTCCACGGTCGGGCCGTCGCCGTCGATCACCTACCTGCGCAACCCTCCGCACCTCCTGGCGGACGTCCGATGAGCGCCATCGTCGGTCGAGCCGCGAGTGCCGTCGTCGGTCGAGCCGCGAGCGCCAGCGAGCGTGTCGAGACCAACACAGTCGGATCGAGCGCGGACGGGACCGTGTTGGTCTCGACACGGATTCGTTCGTCCCTCACGAATCCGGCTCGACCAGCGTGGGCGGCTCAACCAGCGGGGTCGGGGAGGTCCGCATGAGCAGCTTCTGGAAGGACACGGCCCGCGACGTACGCCTCATGAAACGGGGCTGGCGGTGGGGTCACCGGGCGCAGGTGCCGCGCTCGGCGGAGCCGTTCGTGCCACCGGCGACGACGACGGTGTTCGACAACGAGTGGTCACGCCGGCCGGCTGCGAGAGCGGTCCGCGAGGTGGCGCAGACGGGGCTCGAGGCGGTCTTCCGGTCGCAGGTGAAGACCCAGGTGGAGGGGCTCGACGTGCTCGAGCGGCTCGACGGGCCGGTGATCTTCGTGGCCAACCACGCCTCCCACCTCGACACCCCGCTGATCCTGCTGAGCCTCCCGGACGAGTGGCGGCGGCGTACGGCGGTGGCGGCCGCGGCGGACTACTTCTTCGACACCTGGTGGCGGGCGGTGGGCTCCTCGCTGGTCTTCAACACGCTCCCGATCGACCGCCGCGGCGGCGCGCTGGCGACCCAGCCGGGCGAGGTGCTCGCCGAGGGCTGGTCGCTGGTCGTCTTCCCCGAGGGCACCCGCTCCAAGGACGGCACCGTGGGTCGGTTCCGGTCGGGCGCGGCCTATCTGGCCACCGAGTACGGCGTCCCGGTCGTGCCGATCGCCCACCGGGGCACCTACGCGGCGATGCCGCGCGGGATGAACTGGCCCGGCAAGGACAGGTCCGGCGGCCGTCGCCAGCTGACCGTACGCTTCGGAGAACCGCTCCACCCGGCCGCGGGTGAGTCGGTGCGCGAGTTCGCGCCCCGGATCCGGTCGGCGGTCTCGCGGTTGCTCGACGAGGACGCCACCGACTGGTACGCCTCGATGCGCCGCGCCGCCGAGGACCGCACCCCCGACCCGGCAGGTGAGGAGATCGCCGAGTGGCGCAAGGTCTGGGCGGCGACCGAGTCTCCCGATCCCGAGCCGGACAAGATCAGAGCCTGGCGCCGCTGAGCGCGAGCCGCTGAGCGGGAGCCGGCTCAGGCCCAGCGCAGCAGCGCGGCCACCGGTGCGTCGCCGAGCACGCTGGCGGGGAGGACGCAGATCTCCGCGTCGGTGAGGACGGCGGCGGCGATGAGCGCCTCGCCGGCCTCGACCGGACCGGAGACCGGAGCCTCGCCGAAGGTGAGGCCCGGATGGTCCGCCGGGTCGAGTGTGCGCCCGGCCAGTGCGTCGGGGTCGATCAGCAGGGTCTCGACGCGGCCGGTGACGAAGGCGTCGGCGACGTCGCGTACGCCGGTGGCCGCGCGGTCGCCCCTGCCCCAGGCCTCCTCGAGGCGCCGGACGAGCGCGGTGCGGCGGCGTACGACACGGTCCATGAGCGCGCTGCGGATCGCGTCGTGAAGGGCCTCTTCGCCGCCGTCGGCGGCACGCTGCCCGCTCTCCAGCTCGACCACCTCGATGGGCTGGTCGGCGAGGACGTCCTTCAGCCTGCTCAACGAGGTCGGGTCGCCGCCGACGAGTACGAGATCGTGGCCGTGCTCGCGGACCAGCCCGACCACCTCGTCAGCCACCTTGTCGGCGTTGTGGCGCCAGACGTTGTCGGTGGTCTGCTGCATGCGGTAGGCCGCCCACCCGACGTCGTCCTGCACCTTCTGAATGTGCTCGAGCTCGTCACCCTCGACGGTGGTCGTGCTTGTCGGCCGAGGCATTCCCGAGTCCCAGAGCGAGATCTCGCCGCCCGCGTGGTCGACCAGGACCAGCACGAACGACACCGACGAGTCGCGGGCGGCGATCCAGGAGCCGAGGTCGGGCAGCGCGTCCCAGGTCGCGACGTGGTTCGGCACCTCGGCGACGGCGACCTCGTCGTAGGCGATCCCCTCAGGTGTCGCGACGACGACGCGGGCAGCGGGCGCAGGGAGGCGTACGTTCGCCTCCAGCCGCTCAGAGACCTCGGCCACGACGTCGGGTGGTGCGCCCTGCGCGGAGAGCTCCTCGCAGGCGGCGCGCACGCGCAGCTCCTTGGCATGGGCCGCGTTCTCCGAGTCCTGGCTGACGTCGGCCAGGACAGTCGCGTAAGGCCCGGGGCGGGTCAACAGGTTGGTGAATCCAGCGGTGTCCATATCTGTGTGGTACCCACCGTTGGCAGATGTCAGACGGGCCGATCTCAGCCGCCTGCGCAGGTCACCTCGGTCACCCGCCACTCCTCGTCCTTGCCCTTCCCGGAGCGGGTGACGACGAGGGTGAACACGGACTGACCACCGTCGGGGGTCAGCTGCACCACGGCCCCCGACTCGGTGAGATCGGTCGAGGTGATGCGTACCTTCTCCAGGTGGCTGCGCGCGTCAGCCGTCTTCTCGGTGGGCGGGGTCTGGACCGAGGGACAGGCTTGTGCCCACTGCGTCACCAGCTCCGGCTTCGCAGCAACCGTGGTCCAGCTCGTGGTGCGGGCGAACCGGCTGGCGGCAGTCTCGGCCTGCTCGGTGGCGTGCTCGCGGAAACGTGAGCGCGAGTAGCCGTAGCCGGCGACCGAGATCAGCACCCCGACCAGCAGCAGGATGCCGACCTTGAGCGCGATCTCGCGCCTCTCGCTGCTTTTCACGGGACGTTCCTACCACCGCCGGCCTCAGGACCCGAACCGGCTCGCGGATGAGAGAGCTCTCATGGTCGTCTCACGATCACCTCACCGCGGGTCGAGATGGTTCTTGCATGGCGCCGGGAACACCCGGGGCAGAACCTGAAAGGGACGAATGATGAAGAAGCTTCCGATGATCCTTGGAACCGGCCTGGTCGGCGTGGTCGCGGCTGGTGTGTTCAGCTACCAGAGCGCTGCCGCTGCCGATGACGACGGCTTTGCCAAGCGTGAGGAGAAGTCCAACTCCCAGGTGACCACCGTCGACGATGACGACGACAACGACGCCGACGACGTCACCCGCGACGGTGCCGACGACGACGCGACCAACGGGACCGGCGTGACCAAGGCGACCAAGGACGCCACTCGCGACAACACCCGCGACGACCAGACCAAGGACAACACCAAGGACGACGACACCAAGAACGACGTCACCAAGGACGACAAGACGAACGACAAGACCAACGACAAGACCAAGGACTGAGTCCGACGATGACCGACACCTGGGATCTGGCCCAGGGTGACGCGATCACCCCCGAGCTGACCGCCATGCGGCTGCTCGGGGGCGGCTCGTCGTACGAGGCCTTCCTCGCCTTCGACGAGGTCACCTACGGGCCGGTCGTGGCCAAGGTGCTGCGACCGAACCTGGTCGACAGCGAGAAGAGCCGCAACGCGCTCCGGCGCGAGACCGACGCCCTGACGCAGCTGAAGCACCCGGTCCTCGTCCGCGGCCTGCGCGAGGACCTCGACGCCGAGCGCCCGTACGTGGTGATGGAGCATGTCGAGGGCCCCCGGCTCTCGACGCTCATCCGCCGCCACGGTCGCCTCCCGGAGCAGCAGTACCTGCCGCTCGCGCTCGACCTCGCCTCGGCGCTGCACTACCTGCGCCGCTCCGGCTGGGTGCACCTCGACGTCAAGCCGAGCAACCTGATCATGGGCTCGCCGGCCCGGCTGATCGACCTCTCCGTGGCCCGGCCGGCGGCCGCGGCGGCCGCGCTGCGCCACGAGATCGGCACGGACGCCTACATGGCGCCGGAGCAGTGCCTGCCCGGTGAGCGCGGCGAGGTCGGCCCAGCCAGCGACGTCTGGGCCCTGGGCGCGACGCTCTTCCACGCCGTCGCCGGCGACCGGCCGTTCCCCCATGGCGACCCATCGGCCACCGAACGCACCGAGCGCTACCCGCAGCTCGTCTCCCGGCCCGGCGCCCTCCCCAGACGTACGCCGCCCGAGGTCGTCAAGGTCATCGAGGCGTGCCTAGCCCCGGCCGCCGGCGACCGGCCCGCGCCGGCCGAGATCGCCGAGACGGTCTCACCCGCGCTGGAGCGCCTTCCGCGAGCCTCGCTGGGCGGCCTGCGACTCGGCTGATCCTCTGGACTGATTCCCCCGGGTCCGGGTCAGGGCTGGAAGCGGTAGCCCATGCCGCGTACGGTCTCGACCCGGGCCGAGCCCAGCTTCTTGCGCAGGTAGCCGACGTAGACGTCGACGACGTTGGAGCCCGGGTCGAAGTCCATGCCCCAGGCCAGGTCGAGCAGCTGCGCGCGGGAGAGGACCTGCCCTGGATGGCGCAGCAGCACCTCGGCCAACGCGAACTCGCGCGCCGAGAGGTCGCTCTCGCGCCCGTCGACCCGCAGTCGCCGTGTACGCAGGTCCAGCCCGACCGAGCCGGAGCGGAGCTCGCCCACCTCGGCGTCGGTGCGGTCCTGCTGCCGCAGGCGTACGTGGATCCGGGCCCGCAGCTCGGCGAAGCGGAAGGGCTTGGCCAGGTAGTCGTCGGCCCCGCCCTCGAGCGCGGAGACGGTGTCGTGCACCGAGTCGCGGGCGGTGAGGACCACCACCGGCATCCTTGACCCCTGGGCGCGGAGCTGGTCGAGCACCTCGAAGCCGTCGATGGTCGGGAGCCCGATGTCGAGCACCATCAGGTCGAAGGCGCCGCTGAGCGCCTCCTCGAGTCCCGCCAGCCCGTCGGCGACGGTGCTGACCTGGTGGCCGTCCGCGCTCAGGCCCTTGGCGAGGAAGGCCGCGATGCGGTCCTCGTCCTCGACGATCAGGATGCGGGCCATGCCTCTCCTTCGGTGCGTGCGGGCAGGGTGATCGTGAAGCGGGCGCCGGACGGCGTCGCGTCCTCCACACCCACGGTGCCGCCGTGGGCGCCGGCGATGGCGGAGACGATGGCCAGACCGAGACCGAGGCCCGGACGGTCGCCCGAGCCGGGCTGGGCGTTGGGCTCGGCGCCACGCGCGAACCGCTCGAAGATCCGTTCCCGGTCCTCGGCCGGCACACCAGGGCCGGTGTCGCGCACCCACAGCCGCAGGGTGTCATCCACGGTCTCCGAGCCGACCGCGATCTGGTCGCCGGGCGAGGTGTGGCCGACGGCGTTGTCGCACAGCTGCAGCATCGCCTGGGTGACCCGCTGCGGGTCCAGACGCCAGGTGCCGGGAGTGGCCGCGTCCAGGTGCCAGTCGCGGTCGGCGAGCGCGCTGGCCTTGGCCAGGATGTCCTCGGTGAGGGTGTCGACGTCGACCTCCTCCAGGGTGAGGAAGTCCGGCCGGTCGTGCTTGGCCAGCAGGATCAGGTCGCCGACCAGACGGCTCATCCGGTCGACCTCGTCGAGCGCCAGCCGCCTGGTCTGCTCGACCTCGGTCGGGTCGGACTCGTCGAGGAGCTCGAGGTGGCCACCGATGATCGTCAGCGGCGTACGCAGCTCGTGGCCGGCGTCGTCGAGGAACTGGCGCTGGTCGGTGAAAGCCTGCTCCAGACGGGCCAGCATGTCGTTGAAGTTCCTGGTCAGAGCCGAGATGTCATCGTTCCCCGACTCGGGGAGACGCGCGGAGAGGTCGGTGGCGCTGACCGAGCCGGTCGCATGCCTCAGCCTGGTCAGCGGGGCCAGCAGCCGCCCGGACTGCCAGGCCGCGACGAGAGTGACGAGCAGGGCCAGCAGGCCGGCCACGATCGTGTAGGTCCCCATGGTGCTGCGCAGCTCGGCACGGTCCTCGTCGAGGTAGGAGACGACCAGGAGCGCGCCTTCGGTCGTGCCCGTGGCGCCGTCCTGGCGCACCGGCTGGCTGGTGATGCGTACCTCGCCCTTGGAGGTGTCGAGGTAGGTCGTGCCGCCGTTGAGGACCAGGTCGTCGACGGCGTTGCGGAACCGTGGCGAGGTGACCAGAGGATCCTCGGGGAAATGGGCGCGCGGACGGCCGTCGACCCAGGCGACCAGGAGCTCGTCGTCGTCGGGCACGTTGCGGCGTAGGAACGTCAGCAGCAGGCCCTCCACGTTGAACGGGGCGCCGGTCTCGGGGTCGACGCCCTCCTGACGAAGCTTGGCGAACTCGTCGAGCTCCTGCTCGACCTCGCGCTGCATCGCCGCCTCGACACGGCCGAGCTCGACGACGTAGACGATGAGTCCCGCGCCGGCGAGGGCGAGCGTCACCAGGAGGGCGACCGAGGCGGTGATCCGGGCGCGGACCGACAACCCCCGGCGCGGCGGGGGTGTGCCGGCCTCGGGTGGCTCCGGCTCAGTCGTCATCGCGGTCGTCGTCATCGTCGTCATCATCATCGTCCACCGGGCTGGGGGAGACGACGGGGACGCGCGTTGACGGGCTCGGCGACCTGGTGCTCGGCGTACCGGTGCTGGGGGAGGTCGTGTCCGAGGGGAGCACGACGGGCTCGCGGGGTGGCGGGTCGTTCTCCGAGGCACCGGCGAACGACCCGGCGAGGTAGACGCCGACGACCATGAGTACGGCGACGGCGACGGTGAGCAGGAGCTTGAGGGTGCGGGACATGACGCTTCGATACTGCCTGACCACGGGTCAGTTGCGGGGGTCCATGAGAGAGCTCTCATGGATACAGTGATGCGGGTCACGACATGCAACTGGAGGTAGCCCGTGTTCGTTCCGTTCAGCGTCAACGACTTCATCGACCGTGCCGCATCCGTCTACGGCGAGCGGGTGGGGATCGTCGACGAGCCCGACCAGCCGGCTGCCTCCCTCGGGGAGGTGACGTACGCCGAGATGAAGACGCTCGCGAAGCGGATGGCGGCGAAGCTGGACGAGCTCGGCATCGGGGTGGGGGAGCGCGTCGCGATCGTGTCCCACAACTCCGCGCGGCTGTTGACCGCCTTCTACGGGGTCTCCGGCTACGGCCGGATCCTGGTGCCGGTCAACTTCCGGCTGCGGCCCGACGAGGTCGCCTACATCGTGGCGCAGTCGGGTGCCTCGGTGCTCTGGGTCGACCCCGAGATCGACGAGGCGCTGAAGGACGTGACCGCCAAGCATCGCTTCGTGCTCGGCGACGACGCCGCCCTCTATGCCGACGAGGGCGTCGAGCCGGTGCCGTGGGAGCCCGACGAGAACGCGACCGCGGCGATCAACTACACCTCCGGCACCACCGCCCGGCCCAAGGGCGTGCAGATCACCCATCGCAACATCTGGACCAACGCGCTCACCTTCGCGCTGCACGCCGGCTGCAGCGACCGCGACGTCTACCTGCACACGCTGCCGATGTTCCACGCCAACGGGTGGGGGATGCCGTTCGCGGCGACCGGTCTCGGCATCAAGCACGTGGTTCTGCGCAAGGTGGACGGGATGGAGATCCTGCGCCGCGTACGTGACCACGGGGTCACCTACATGTGCGCCGCCCCAGCGGTGGCGGCCGCGGTGCTCGACGCGCTTCCGCAGTGGCAGGTCACCGAGGGCGAGATCCCCGGACGCGACCGGGTCCGGATCATCATGGCGGGTGCTCCGCCGCCGACGAAGACCGTCGTCCGGGTCCAGGAGGAGCTCGGCTGGGAGTTCATCCAGATCTACGGCCTCACCGAGACCTCGCCGCTGCTGACCATCAACCGCACCCGCGCCGAGTGGGACGACCTCGACCCGATGGAGCGCGCCACGAAGCTGACCCGTGCCGGCGCGCCCGCGATCGGCGTGAGCCTCGACATCTCGCCTTCCAACGAGGTGCTGGCTCGGTCCAACGTGGTCCTCGAGGGCTACTGGGAGAAGCCCGAGGAGAGCGAGAAGGCGCTGGCCGACGGCTGGTTCCACACCGGCGACGGCGGCAGCATCGGCGACGACGGCTACCTCACCATCTCCGACCGCATCAAGGACGTCATCATCACCGGCGGTGAGAACGTCTCGAGCGCGGAGGTGGAAGACGTCCTCTTCCTTCATCCCTCGGTCGCCGAGGTCGCCGTCATCGGCATCCCGAGCGAGAAGTGGGGCGAGACCATCCTGGCTCTCGTCGTCCTCGCCGAGGGTGCCACAGCGACCCAGGAGGAGCTGATCGCCTGGTGCAAGGAGCGGGCCGCCGGCTACAAGGCGCCGACCGTCGTCGAGTTCCGCGACTCCCTGGCCCGCACCGCCACCGGGAAGCTCCAGAAGTTCAAGCTTCGCGAGCCCTACTGGGGCGACCGCGAGCGCAAGGTCAACTGATTCGCCGACTCGGCGCATCTGCCCCAGAACTTCGCGTCGAGTCGGCGGGTTTGGTGGGACATCAGCGCCGATTCGGCGGGGCGCCGCCACCCGGCGCTGCACCCATGGAGACCTCGGTGGTGGTGTCGACGGCGACCGAGAGTGAGCCCTTGTAGCCGGTGCTGGGGCTGCCGGCGAACGTGCCCATCTCGAGGTCGTAGCCGTCGCTGAAGACGTTGTCGGTGTCGAGGCTGACCTTGGTCAGGTTCTCGGCCGAGCCCTCGTACGCGTCGTCCTGGTAGACCGTGGTGAGCATCTCCTCCGGGAAGGCGACCTGAGAGGTCGCGATCGCGTTCTCGCCGGTCGTGGCCGAGTCGGCGTCGGAGTAGACCTCGAAGTGCATGTGGGTCCAGCGGCCGTCGTAGCAGCCGGGGACGATGGTCTTGAAGGTCACCTGCCCCTTGGCATCGGCGACCTGGACACCACGGAGGTACGTCTCGTCCTCGACGCCTTCGGAGTACATCGAATAGCGGCCCAGCGCGTCGCACTGCCACAGGTAGACGGCGACACCTTCGAAGGGCACGTCGCCGTTGGCCATGTCGGTCACCGTGAAGGTGAAGGTGAGCGGCACACCGTCGACCGTGGTGCCGCCGTCGAGACTGGTCGTGATGTCGCTGCGTACGATCCCGGAGTCGGTCAGCACGTTGGTGCCGTTGGTCCCATCGGCCGGGTAGGGACCGTTGGTCTCCTGCGGGATCTCGCCATCGGTGGTGGCCGCGGAGCCGCTGGAGGAGCCGGACGAGCTCGATGAGGCGGACCCGCACGCGGCCAAGGCAGCCGCCCCGACCCCGACGCCGACCAGCCCGAGGATCCGGCGGCGCGTCAGCAGCGTCGTGACGTCGAAGCCGGCCCCCTGGTCGACCACCTCCTCCGCCGGGCGGGGAAGCAGACGTCCTTCGTAGGCGGGGCCTTCAACGGTCTTCTCGGGTTCGGGTACGCGGCTCATCTTGTCTCTCCTGGGTCGGTCCTGATGCCTTGATCCGACTTTGGCGAGTCAACCCGTCTGCACCTTCGGCATCAACTGTGAAATCGCTTTGAAGCGTCCTAGGCCACGCTTCGCCGTCCCGGTGGTCGAGCCTGCCGAGACCACGCCCGCCTCAGAGCCGAGAGAACCCGTCACCTCCGGTGGTCGAGCTTGTCGAGACCTCCCATGTGTCACGGTCAACTCTGAGAGGCCTGTGTCGTCCGTGGTCGGGCTTGTTTCGGTCGCCTATGTGCTGGGGTCGACTGAGCGACTTGGGTGCCTGACCGGGGGCCGTAGGGCGGGTGGGGCCAATTGCCGGCTTGGGTTGGGAGATTTAAAAGCCAGGGTGTCCGGGCTGGGTGCCATTTGCCTGTCTTGCGGGCTTCCAGCCTTGTCCGGGGGCTGCGTCGGGATACCTGTCCCTGAA
>NZ_JACIXG010000102.1 GCF_014360585.1 Nocardioides sp. | reverse complement strand
TGCACCTCGAGGTGATCCGCGACCGGATCGAGCGGGAATACAATATCGAGTTGATCACTCACCACGCCGCTTTGGGGTCGTCTCGGTGACCGCATCGGCCCCAAGTGGATGGTGGTCCGCGCCCTGGTGGGCTTGTGTCTTGCGATGGCTCTGATGGCCGCCGCCGGCAACCCACTGGGCCTGCTGGCCGCACGGATCGTGCAGGGCACCCTCGGAGGCGTGGTCGAGGCGGCCGCAGCGTACGTGGGATCGGCGGCCTCCGAGGGTAACCGGGGGCGTGCACTGGGTCGCTCCTACAGTGCTACCGCCGCCGGGGCGTTGGCTGGTCCGGTTGCCGGTGGCACGCTGGTGGCCACCGGCGATCTCCGGCCGTTGCTGATCGGGATCGCCCTCGCGGCATTGCTCCTCGGGGCGGTCTGCACGCTCCGGCTGCGGAATCCCCACGATGCAAAGCGACCGTCCACGGGCCCAGAACCGGCACGGGCAGCGCTCACATCCGTGTGCTCCCGGATCGGCTGGATCCCGTTGGCCGGGGGCTTCCTCGCCTTCTTCGGCGTCTACGGTCTGATCCCGATCTATGCCGACTTCGTGACCGAGCGGGTGGCTGAGCCCCAGCAGGCCGGGCCGTGGGTGGGGGGACTCCACGCTGTGATGTGGGCCGGCACCCTGGTCGGTTCCCTGTGGTGGGGCAAAGTCAACGACAAGACCGGTCTTCCGCTGCGCACGCTGGTCATCGCGAGCGGCGTCACCGCTGCGACCGTGCTCGTCCAGGCAACTGTGGGCTGGCTGCCGGCGCTGGTGCCGCTGCGGTTCATTCAGGGTTTCTGCTTCGCAGCGCTGGCTCAGTCACTGATGTTGTACGCGTCTCAGAAGGCCGGCGAACACGAGCGTGCCGGGTATCTCGGCGTCGCCAACAGCTTCCTCCTCGGCGGGCAGTTCCTCGGCCCGCTCATGGCCGGAAGCGCGATGGCGCTGCTCGCCCCGTCCGTCGGCGTGCTGATCACAGGGATCTGTGTGGCCTCGACGGCTCTCCTCGTCTTGGCGCCGGCCATCGCAGCGACCCATGCCTCCCGCGGCGAATCGGCTCGGGAGCCGGCGACGCCCTTTGTTCCGAGGCGCTGGCGAGCCCGGCCAAGCGGTCGGCACGCAGCCCCTCGTAGGCCGCAGCACCGCAAGGGGAGCCAGCCAGAACCGCGGGTACGCGGTGAAGGTCGGGGTCACCTCCCGGCTGTCTCGACTCACCCCGCAGCCGCTCGGCCGCGCGATCCTCGTTCAAGAGTGAACCGGTGATGGGTAGACCTGGGCCCTGGTGACGCGCCTGTGCTGGCAACGAAGTCGACCTTGGCGTGAGTGCCGGTCTCGTAGCTGTCGCCGTCGTGGTCGACGAGGTCTGCTGCAACCTCGACCCGAAGTGCTGGGAGCCGATAGCGCGAGAACCGACGGTGTCCGGACAGGCCCGGGACAGCGACGCGGGACAAGTTCTCTTCGAACGAACCACGATGCCAGGCCACCGAAGCGGCCTGGCCTGAGAAGGGGATAGAGCCATGGGGTTGTTCGCCATCCGCGACTACCGGCGCCTGTTCAGCGCGCAGGTGATCGCACTGTTCGGGACCGGTCTGGCCACAGTCGCGCTGGGTCTGCTCGCCTACGACCTGGCCGGCGATCGCGCCGGCGCGGTGCTGGCAACCGCATTGACCATCAAGATGGTCGCCTACGTGGTGGTTGCGCCGTTGGCCGCGGCGTACGTCGATCGGTTGCCTCGGCGCTTGTTCCTCACCGTCCTCGACATCGTCCGTGCCCTGGTCGTGCTTGCTCTGCCGTTCGTCACCGAGGTCTGGCAGATCTACGTGCTGATCGGTTCTCTACAGACTGCGTCTGCGGCATTCACCCCTACGTTCCAGGCGGTCATCCCCGACATCGTCAGCGATGAGGCCGACTACACGCGAGCACTCTCTGCCTCGCAGGTCGCCTACACCATGGAGAGCCTGCTGAGCCCCGTCCTCGCAGCTGTCGCTCTCGCGGTCATGTCCTTCGACCTGCTGTTCCTGGGCACCTCGCTCGGGTTCGCTGTCTCCGCGATACTCGTGCTCTCGACCCGTATCCCGAACGCCCGCCCCAGCCAGCACACCAGCGCCTTGGACCGGGTCGTCTCGGGGATCCGGACCTTCACTTCCACGCCCAGTCTGCGCGCAGTGATGGCACTGAATCTAGTGGTCGCGGCCGCCGGATCCATCGTCGTGGTCAACACCGTCAACTACGTCCGCGACGTCCTCGGCGGAAGCCAGTCCGACGTGGCCTGGATGCTCGCCGCCTCAGGATCCGGCACCCTTCTCGCGGCCCTGGTTCTCCCCAGAATCCTGGACCGCGTCGCCGAACGGACAGTCATGCTCACCGGAGCTGCCGTTCTGGTCGTCGGGGTCCTCGTCGCTCTCGCAACAGCCGCGGCGAGTCTGGTCATACCGCCGCTCACCGCGGTCACCTGGCTCACGATCGGAGCCGGGATGGCGCTCATCGTCACCCCGACCGGCCAAGTGCTCCGGGGCTCGGTCGAACCCGACGCCATCCCGCAAGTCTTCGCTGCCCAGTTCTCCCTCTCTCACCTCGCCTGGCTGATCACCTATCCGATCGCAGGATGGGTTGCCACCAACGCGGGGTTCACCACCACCTGGACCGTCCTCGCCGTGCTCGCCGCGATCGGCGCCACCGCCGCACCGGCACTGTGGACGCGCGAAGAGAAGACGACCGAAGCCGTGTCGGTCGGCGAGACGGCCGGAACCTCCCTCGGAACCTCCATCGGAGTCACCGCTGGGATCGCGGATCGTGGCCGCGGAGCCGACGTGCTCGTCCGTACGGCAGCCGATACGGCTGAAGGAACCCTCGCTGCATGCCAGTGCTCATGCGTGCACGCCGTGTGAGTCCACGAGGGGCGAGCCATGAGGGCTGCAGGTCGAGCATGCGTCCAGCCCGGCGCTCAGGTCAGCGGCCGTCCAGATCCACCCGTGCGGGCCACGGGTTGGCGGTGCAACCGTCCAGCCCCTTGGTCTGTTGCAGCATCACTGGAGCATCCGCACCCGCGCCCGGACACTCCGCGTGCGGGTAGCCGAGCGCATGGCCGGTCTCGTGGTTGACCAGGTAGCGACGGTAGGCCACGAGATCGTTGCCATAGCTGTCGGCGCCGAAGTTCCACCGCCAGGCATTGAGAACGACGTCGTTGCCGTTGCGGCACGACAGCCTGCCATCGGTGTCCAGGGGAGCACACAGCTCGTCGACGGTCTCGGGTGTGGCCAGGACGATCCGCAGGTCGGCGTGGCCGTCGACGCGTGCGAGCTCGTGCTCAGCCGCCCAACCGCGGTCGTCGGCGAGGGTCGTCTCGATGAAGCGAGCGACCTCCTTGGCCGAGTAGGGCAGTCCCTTTTCCACCTCGACCCGGTACGTCGTGGCCTCCTCGATCGGGCCGGGTGGAGCGGTCGCGACCTCGAACCTGCCCGATCCGCGTTCGGGTATCGATCTTGACACCGCGGGCGGCCTGCTCGGCCGGGAGACGCCTTCCTCGGCTACGGCGACCTCACCATCAGGAGTCTCTGCTTCTGAGGTCGGCGAAGCCGACGTCGAGACGGCAGCCGATTCGACAGGGACGCGCTCAGTCTCCTTGGCGGCATCGCCGTCGCGCGCCATCGAGACGAGAGGAAGGGTGACCGCCGTTCCGGTGACGAGAACGGCGAGACCGGCGAGGCCGGCGAGACCCCCTGCGCCGCGCCCCGGGCCGGCGCGACGAGGTCTCTGGCTTCGGTGAGATGCAGCTCGGTGCTTGCTCATCGTCTCGCCGTCCTACAGGACCTGTTGCCAGGTGTCGCCATGGTCGGTCGAGCGGAAGGCTTCGTCCGAGGTGGCGGCGTACCAGCCCTGCGCGGTGATCGTGAACGCCGCCGGCTGACCGTCGATCGAGCCGGTCTCCTGCCACGTCTTGCCCGCATCACCACTGGTCCGAACAACACCATCCGGGCCGATGCCGACGAGACCGCCCTCCGCCGTGGTGTCGAGATAGGCGGTGACCGGTCCGCCGAGCTCGCGCGTCTGCCCGGTGGAGGCGTCGATACCGATCACCTGTCCCTTGCCCGTGGTCGCGAACAGCTGACCAGGATCCTTGGTGGCCGCGACGCTGATGAGGTCACCCGTGAGAATCTCCTCGAACCGCTTCCGATCTTCGGTGCGCAGCAGGCGGCTGGTGGTGGAATCGTAGGCGTAGAGGACGTCGCCGACCGGCTCGAGGATGTGGAAGTCGGCCTCACCCTGCAACGCGAGCGGTTCCCAGGTCTCGCCGGCGTCAGTGGACTCGATCAGGCCCAGGTGAGAAGGCAGGTCCTCGGTCAGGTCAGGGTGTCCGCTGCCGAGGAAGTGGCCAGGACCTACGACGGTGAACGCCATGGTGTCCTGAAACCGGTTGGCGACGCGGGTCGGCTTGCCGGTGTCAGGGACGTGGAAGAGGCCGAAGTGAGTGGCGACGTAGAGATTGTCATCGGCGGGGTCGATCCCGAGCCCGTGGATGTGGCCGACTGAGCTGTCGTCGGAGGTGCTCTCGGTTGCGGCGCGCGGATTGGACCCCTGATCGGCGGCGCAGGCAGTTGAAAGCAGAGCCGTTGCGACCGCGACGGCCAGGGAGATGCGGGAGGTTCGGTTCATGAAGGTGCTCCGGTCTTGAGGAAGGTGTCGGGCAGGCGCGGGGCCTGCCCGACACGTGGACGAGGATCAGGACTCGAGCAGTGCCCGCATCGTCTGGATCTCCTCAGCCTGGGCGGTCTCGATGTCCTCGGCCAAAGCCGTGGCGTCCGGGGACTCGCCGTCGACCTGCTCGGACTGAGCCATCTCGATCGCGCCCTCGTGGTGCTCGATCATCATCGTGAGAAACATCTGGTCGAACTCGGCGCCGTTGGCGTTCTCCAGCGAGGTCATGTCCTCCGCCGACATCATGCCGGTCATCTCGTCCGACGACATGTCGCTGTGATCCATGCCGGACATGCCCTCGGCGGGGACGTCCTCGTCCCACTCCTCGAGCCAGCCCGTCATGGTCTCGATCTCCGGGCCTTGCGCCGCCTCGATGTCGGCCGCCAGGTCCTTGACCTCCTGGCTCTCAGCTCGGCTCTCAGCGAGCTCGGCCATCTCGACGGCCTGCTGGTGGTGCGGAATCATCTGCTGGGCGAACATGACGTCCGCGTCGTTGTGTCCGGCGGAGGTGTCGCCGTCGTCGCTGCCGCCGCAGGCAGCGAGGGTGATCAGTGCGGCCGCGAGAACGGCAGCCGTCAGGGTCTTGCGCATGAAAATGCTCCATCTGTGTGATCTGGTCTGGGCAGGCGAAAGCCCGAGTCGCCCGGGATGGGCGCCTCGTGGCTCGGGCCTGTCAGCAGCGGATCACGCAGAGCTGAAACAGATCGGGCGGGTCACGGTCTCGCCCGTAGAGAAACGGGTTCGGCCAGGTCGGGCTCAGGCGCCTGAGAAACCGGATGTTGCGCCCGGCCAGCAACAGGGCGAAGCCCAAGATCAAGCCGGTGAGGATCGCGAGACAGAGACCGAGGAAGCTCCCGCCTCCGTCGCCGTGGGGAGCCTGGGGATGGCTGTCTGCTGCGGTGGAGCCGGACTCGGCAGACGCGGAGCCGTCTCCCGCGATCCCGGCCAGTGCGTGCAGACCACCACCGTGCTCCGCTGGCCCCGTCACATGGAGGCTCTGAGGCACTGCTCCCATGGAATGAGCGCCGGCGTGGGACCCCCACCCGTGCATCGAAAGGAGTCCGAACAACGCCACGGCAACCGCCGCAAGCGCAAGGCGCGCGCCGCGTGTCTGCGACGCCGTCCGGAGGTCCTGCATGGCTCTGATCTTAGGCGATCCGCAAATCATCGCCTCCGCCGTATCGACTGGGACGTCACCGGCCGACTCGACCACCTGACCTACACCGACCCCGACAAGCTCATCGCGGACACGGGTCCCTCGGGAGGTTTCATCCAGTACGATCCGGGCGTTTCCGCTCGCTCGTCCGAGCGGCACGCGGCAAGCAGAGGAGCAGGTGCGCAGATGATCGGTACGCTGGGGACCGTCGGTCGTGGACTCCAGCACCTGGTCCACCCGCGGGTCTGGGGCGCGGTGATCGGTGCGATCGGCGGCAGCGTCTTCGTCCATGCGAACCGTGGCGAGCTGCCAGCCGCTGTGTCGACGGGCGCACTGGTCGTCTGGGCGGGGGCGCTCGCAGTCTTCGTGTGGGCGGTGCTCATCACGTCCCGGCTGTTCGCGCCGCTCGAGCCGCTGCCGCGCAGTGCGGCCTGGGTGTACTTCCTCAGCGTCGCCGGCATGTTGGTCGGGATCCAGCTGGGGCGGTTTGCTCTGGACGCCGTGGGGCGCGTCGACGTCTTTCCCGGCGTCATCGTCCTGGCCGTCGGGCTGCACTTCCTTCCGTTCGCCCGTGCCTTCGCCACCCCCATGTTCACCCGGCTCGGGCTCGTGATGGCCGTGCTCGGCGTGGCCGGCCTCGTACTTGGCCTGGCGTGGACGGGGACGGCGACTGCTGCCGCGGCCGTGGTCACCGGCGTGGTGATGCTTCTCGTGATCTCGCAGGACGCTTGGAGTGATCGGCCCGGCCTTGGTCGTGCCTGAGTGTTCGTCCGGCCATGATGGGGGCATGCGGCATGTCGACTTGGTGATCATCGGTTCCGGCTCGGGCAACGCCATCGTCGACGAGAGGTTCGATGACTGGGAGGTGGTGTACGTCGAGAAGGGCGTCGGATCCCGAGGCTCGTACGGCGGCACCTGTCTCAACGTCGGCTGCATCCCGACCAAGATGCTGGTGCACACCGCCGACGTGGCCGGAGCCCCCGATGAAGCGCGGCGACTCGGCGTCGACCTCTCCTTCGACGACGCGGACTGGCCGCGGATCCGTGACCGGATCTTCGGACGGATCGACCCGATCGCCGACGGCGGTCAGAAGTACCGGCAGACCGGCCGCGCCAACACGAGTCTGCTGACCGGCACTGCGCGGTTCACCGGCCCGAAGCAGCTGACCGTCATCGACGAGGCCGGCGACGTCACCGCGCTCAGCGCCGACCAGATCGTGGTCGCCGCGGGCAGCCGCCCGGACGTTCCCGACGTCCCGGGGCTGGCCGAGAGCGGGTTCCACACCAGCGACTCGGTGATGCGGCTGGAGCAGCTGCCGGCGAGCATGGTGATCCTGGGGAGCGGCTTCATCGCCGTGGAGATGGCCCACATCTTCGCCTCCTTCGGGGTGAAGGTCACCGTCGTGGCCCGATCCGGAACGCTGCTGCGGCAGCTCGACCGCGATGTCGCACGCCAGTTCACCGAGATCGCGGGGGAGCGTTGGGATGTGCGTCTGAACCGCGCGGTCCGACGAGTTGACCGTGCCGGTGACCGGGTTCGGGTGTTCCTCGACACGCACGACGGCGAGGAGCGCCTCGAGGCCGACGTACTGCTGGTCGCGACCGGGCGGGTGCCCAACAGCGACCTGATCGAAGCCGAGGTCGGAGGGCTCGAGCTCGCCGGCGATGGTCGGATCGCGGTCGACGAGACCCAAGCGACGCCGGTTCCGGGCGTGTGGGCCCTGGGCGATGTCAGCTCGCCGTACCAGCTCAAGCACGTGGCCAACCGCGAGGCTCGCACCGTTGCACACAACCTGCTCCACCCGAAGGACCTGATCCGCACCGACCACCGCTACGTGCCGTACGCCGTGTTCACCGAACCGCGGATCGCGTCTGTCGGGCTGACCGAGCAGCAGGCCGAAGTCAACGGCATCGAGTACGTGACCTCGACCCAGGAGTACGCCGGCATCGCCTACGGCTGGGCGATGGAGGACACCACCGGGTTCGCCAAGCTGCTGGCCGACCCGAACACGGGCACGCTCCTGGGAGCGCACATCATGGGGCCCGAAGCGCCGACGTTGATCCAGCCGCTGATCCAGGCGATGCAGTTCGGCCTCGATGCCCGGACGATGGCACGCGACCAGTACTGGATCCATCCGGCGATGCCCGAGCTCATCGAGAACGCGCTGCTGGGCCTGCCGCTGGCGTGATCGCCGACCGTATGGGCGGACCATATGCTGTGGCCATGTCGGCGCGTCGGTGGGTGCTCAGACTGGAGCGCGCGTGGGACGCGGCGAGGCTCCGCCGGGCCGGGTCACGCGTGCCGGCGGACTTCCGGATCGTCTGCTACGGCGGGCACGGGAGCGCCGAGGGGGTGGTCGTGCGCGGGCGGGTCATCGACGATCCGCCGCCCTCGGCGGCCGTGGAGGGCGAGGGTGCGGTCGCCGCCGTACGCCGCATGGTCCGCCACTTCGTGACCGACGAGCTGCCGGGTGTGCCGCTGCGGATCACCGTGGGCGGCACGTCGGTTGACGCGGTCACCGACGACGAGGGCTACTTCGTGGCGCGACTGCATCCCAGCGCCGACAAGCTGGAGGTGCCGTGGACCCGCGGCACCGTCGAGCTGGCCGGCGAGTACCGCGGCCTGGACGGCGTCCACCGAGCCGAGGTGGAGGTCCGCGTTCCCGCCGAGGAGGCGCGGTTCGGCGTGATCTCCGACATCGACGACACGATCCTCGAGACCGGGGTCCAGCGCGTCGGGCGGATGGTGCGCCAAACTCTCACCGGGTCGGCGCTCACGCGCACCCCGTTCCCGGGCGCGCCCGAGCTCTACCGCGACCTCGCCGCCGGCGTGAACCCGGTCTTCTACATCTCCTCGAGCCCATGGAACCTGCACCCGTTCCTGAGCGCCTTCGTACGCCACCGCGACTTCCCCCGCGGACCGCTGCTGCTGCGCGACCTGCTCGGCCGAGCCACTGGCCGCGAGCCCAAGACCGCTCGCATCGACGAGGTCTTGGCGCTCCACCCCGACCTACGGTTCGTCCTCTTCGGCGACTCCGGTGAGCACGACCCGCAGACCTACGTCGACACCGTCCGCCGCCATCCCGGACGGATCCTCGCGGTCTACATCCGCGAGGTGCGGCTCGACCCGCACGATGGGCGGGTCGAGCGCGTGTGGAGCGGGATGGGCGACGACGTACCTCTTGTGCTCGTCGCCGACAGCGAGGCGGTACGCCGCCACGCCACAGCACTCGGCCTGCTCTGAACTGCCACATCACGAGGTCGATCGCGCTGTTCATCGCCAAGCGGTGCGGGGTCGAGGACGAGGCGTGACCGCCTGCCCCTAGCTGTCCGCGAAGTGGCGGGCGAGGCGCCGGTGCCGGTGGGCGAAAAGACCTCGGATCACCGGCTCCAGGGGACTCGCCAACACCGCGAGCCGTGGCTCGAAGCCGACGACGTCGGTCACCTCCGTGTGACCGGCGTCGACGGCGTGGAGCTCGCGGCGGTGCGTCCAACGACGCATCGACGCCATCGTCGAGACCTCCTGGAAGTGAGAGCGGGGCACGAGCTCGGTGACCGTCAGGTCGTCGTAGTCGAGGGGCAGGAACCCGAGGTAGAAGAGCCAGGACCTGCCCAGCGGCACCCCGAGCGGCACCGTGTCCATCGCTGTGTCCCGGATGCCAGGCGGCACCCGCATCCGCATCACCGGCATGAGCTCGTCGTTGATCCCCTCGAAGTCGGTCACCCGTTGCCAGACCGCGTCGAGCGATGCCGCGATCGTCGAGGTCTGCCGGACGGTCCGCTCGCTCATGGCCTCCAGTCAACAGGGCCGAAGGGTCGAGGTCATCCGACCACGGTCGCAATCCCGATCGGTCGCGGTCGGGCCAGCGGGACGGAATCCTGGCCCGCAGAGCAACGTATGTGGTGACGTGTGGCCGACCCCATCAGCACGGCTGCTGAGTCGACCTGAGTCACGAAGGGCCACACATGCGATCTGCCGATTCCGACGATTCCGCCTCGTCCGTCGACCTGGTCCGCCATCTGTTCGCAGCGCGCAGCATCGCGATCGTCGGCGCGTCCTCGAACGGCCTCAAGGCAGCCGGACGTACGTTGCGCTACCTCGAGATGCACGGCTTCCAGGGTGAGATCTATCCGGTCAACCCGAGCCGGGACGAGGTCCAGGGCGTGCGTTGCTACGCCGCGCTGAGCGAGCTCCCCGCCGTCCCAGAGCTGGCTGTCGTCGTCCTCCAGGCATCCGAGGTGGCGGCGGCGATCGCCGAGTGCGGCGAGCTCGGTGTGCCTGTCGTGATCGTGTTCGCATCCGGCTTCGCCGAGACCGGGCCCGAGGGCGCCGCCCTCCAGGACGAGGTCGCGGCGGTCGCGCGCCGCTACGGGGTCCGGGTGCTTGGCCCGAACTGCAACGGGGTGATCGGCGCCGCCGACGGTGTCACGGCGACCTTCATGACCGGGATCGACGACGAGTCGCTCGTTCTGCGCGACGACGGCATCGCGTTCGTCACGCAGAGCGGGGCGATGGGCGCCTTCATCCTGACCGAGGCGCAACTCTCGGGTGTCGGGCTCGGTCGGTTCGTCAGCACCGGCAACGAGATGGACATCTCGCTCTCCGAGGTGATCGAGGGCCTCGTCCAGGACGACACCACCAAGGTCGTCCTCGGGTACGTCGAGGGCGTGCGCGCCCCGCAGCGACTCCGTCAGGCGTTGGCAGCCGCCAGGGCGAACGGCGTCCCGGTGTGTCTGATGAAGGTCGGCCGCTCCCAGGCGGGCGCGGCCGCCGCAGCGTCCCACACCGGTGCGCTGGCCGGCGCCGACGTCGTCTTCGACGGACTGCTCGCCCAGTACGGCGCGGTGCGCGCCCACGACGTGGACCATCTGCTCGACCTCGGGCGGGTGTTCGGGTTGAGCGCTCGGCCGAAGGGTGGCCGGCTGACCGTGATCACGCTGTCCGGCGGGGCCGGAGTGCTGATGGCCGACGCCATCGAGGACTACGGCCTCAGCCTCGCACCCTGGGATCAGGACTGGTCGGAGCGGATGGGTGCGGTGCTGCCTGCCTTCGCGTCGGTCGGCAACCCGATCGACGTGACCGGCGCGCTGGTGACCGATCCAGACCTGCTCCGCAAGGCGCTCGACGTCGCCATCGAGCATCCCGACACCGACATCATCACGGTGCTGGTGGGCAACATGCAGCGTCAGGAGGACCTGGTCTGCGAGATCGTGGAGTCGGCCGCGGCGCGCACGGACAGGCCCATCGTCACCGTATGGGTCGGCGGCACCGGCCGCGCCGTACCTCGCCTGGCGCGGTGCGGGCTGGTCGGGTTCACCGAGCCGGTCCGGGCGATCCGCGCGCTGTCCGCGCTCGTCCGGTTCTGGGTTCCTGACGAGCCCACGCCGGCCACCTCGGCCGCGGATCCGCAGGCCGAGGCGGTGGCCGGCCAGGTGGTCGTCGACGAGGTCGAGGCCAAGCGGCTGCTCGCGGCCCACGGCGTGCCCGTCGTCCCCGAGGGCGAGGTCATGACGGCGGACGAGGCCGCGGAGGCAGCAACGCGGCTCGGCTTTCCAGCGGTCGTGAAGATCCTGTCGACCGAGGTCGCACACAAGTCGGATCTGGGACTGGTGCAGGTCGGACTGGCCGATGCGGGCCAGGTGCGTGCCGCTGCGGAACAGATCCTCGCGGCGGCCGAGGAGCACGGCATGACCGATCGTCGCCTGGTCGTCCAGCCGATGATCTCCTCGGAGACCGAGCTGATCCTCGGGATGCGCCGCGACCCGATGTTCGGGCCGGTGGTGGTGCTCGGGATCGGCGGTGTGCTGACCGAGATCGCCGCCGACGTCCAGGTACGACTGCCACCGCTGACCACGGACGATGCGCGCGCGATGATGAACCGGCTGCGCTACGCCGAGCTCCTCGACGGTCCGCGCGGACGGGTCGCCGTCGACCGGGACGCCCTCGCAGCCACGGTGGTGAGCTTCGCCGACCTCGTCGAACGTGAGGGATCCGATCTGGAGTCTCTCGAGATCAATCCGCTGCTCATCGATGAGTCGGGGCGGCCGGTCGCCGTCGACGCGCTGCTCGTCCGGAGCCTGTCAGGGGTTCTTGGCCGGGGCACCCTTCGGTGAGGTGACGTCATCCCCCTCGACGGGACGACGCGACCAGTAGCTCGCCAGGGTCGACCCGGACACGTTGTGCCACACCGAGAAGATCGCGGCAGGCAGCGCGGCTGCGGGGGAGAAGTGGACGGTCGCGAGGGCGGCGGCGAGGCCGGAGTTCTGCATGCCCACCTCGATGCTGAGGGCGCGGCGGCTCGAGACCGGCATGCGGCAGACCCGCCCCACCGCGTACCCCAGTGCCAGGCCGGCGAGGTTGTGCAGGACCACGGCCAGAACGATCAGGAGACCGACGGAGAGCAGGGTCGAAGCGCTTCCGGCGACGACGGCCAGCACGACGGCGGTGATGCCGGCGACCGAGATCAGCGGGAGCACGTCGATGACCCGCTCGACGAGACGGGGCAGCAGCAGCCGGAGCACGAGGCCGAGCAGGACCGGGACGAGCACGATCTTCACGATCGAGACGAACAGGTCGCTCGCGGAGACTGGGAGGTCCTCACCGACCAGCAGCAGGACGAGGATGGGCGTCAGCACCGGCGCGAGCAGCGTCGACACGGAGGTCATGGCCACCGAGAGTGCAGTGTCGCCACGGGCCAGGAACACCATGACGTTGGATGCGGTGCCGCCCGGTGAGCAGCCGACCAGGATCATGCCGGCGGTGAGCACCGCGGAGAGACTGAGCGCGTTCGCGATGCCCCAGCCGAGCAGGGGCATCACGGTGAACTGAGCGGCGACGCCCAGCACCAGCGCCCAGGGTCGCCGGCCGATGATCGCGAAGTCACGGGGCCTGAGCGTCATGCCCATCCCGAGCATGATGATCTGGAGCAGCAGGGGCACCTGCGCCGCCCACCCGTCGAAGGTGCTGGGGGTGGCCAGGGCGATGGCGCCGGCGACCAAGACGATCAGGGCGAACCAACGCCCCACGAAGGCGCTGACCTGTCGGACTGTGTTCATGCTGTTTCCTCCACGACGCTCGTACGGGCGACCCGATGCCCCGCCCACCGCGAGATCCTCGCAGGAGTCGCGCGACGGGCGGGGCAGGTGACCGGGGGTCAGGACACCCAGTCGAGCTCTCCGTCGACGTGCTGGTCACCGAACCGGACGTCGTCGAAGCGCAGGTCCTCGACGTTCTCCAGGACCATCGGCGTCTCGACCTCGTCGATCGTGACGTTGCGAAGCGTGACGTCGCTCAGCGGTGCATCGGCGGGCCCGTGGATCTCGAGCCCGGTCTTGGCCGAGGCGACGGTGATGTCGGAGAAGACGATGTCGCGATAGACCGGCGGGTAGTCACCGCCCAGCTCGCCGGGATAGTCGAGCTGGAACCAGATGAACGTCTCGAAGCTGCCGACCTCCATGTCGCTGACCCGGATGTTCTCGACCGTGCCGCCTCGGTCCAGGTTGCCCTTGAACCGGATCGCCGAGGCTCCGTCGCGCAGCACGTTGTCGGTGAAGTAGACCCCCTTGATGCCACCCGACATCTCGCTGCCCAGGGCGATGCCGTCCTCGCCGCCCATGTCGTTGCGGCGGATCACCACGTTCTCGCTGGGGCGGGCGATCGTACGGCCGTCCAGGTCGCGGCCCGACTTCACGACGACCGAGTCGTCACCGGTGCGGAAGCGGTTCTCCTCGATCAGCACGTTGGTGCTGGAGTCGACGTCGATCCCGTCGTTGTTGGCGCGGTGACTGTCGACGTTCAGCCCTCGTACGGTGGCCTCGTCGGTGTAGACGAGGTGGTCGATCCAGAACGGCGAGTTGGTGACGGTGTAGTCCTCCAGCAGCACCCGCTCGGCGCCGAAGAACTGGATGGCGCTGGGCCGCAGGAAGGTGCCCTTCCCGAAGACGCGCTCCTCGACGGGGACTCCGTCGAAGCCCATCTGCCGTAGCCGAAGCTGATCCGGCTTCTCCTCTGCCTTCCAGGCGTGGAACTCGGAGTCCTCGTTGCCGTCGATGGTGCCCGATCCGGTGATGGCGACGTCGTGCACGTCCTTGGCGTAGATCAGCGGCGAGTAGCCGTCCAGCTCGGTGTCCTCCCAGCGCGTACGCACCACGGGCAGGTAGTCGTCCGTGTCGGTCCCAAACAGCAGGGTGGCTCCCTCGGAGACGTGGAGGTCGATGTTGCTCGTCAGGTGCACCGGTCCCTTTCCATGCCTTGGGGGCATCGAACAATGCCGAGGTTCTCTTGGACAGGCATCGCCGTCGGTTCTAGGTTCAGTGCACCCGGGTGTGACGTGGTTCACATCCAGTCCGACGAGGAGATCCGATGCTGAAAGCCCCCGCGTTCACGGTCGCAGCCGTCGCCGCCAGCCTGCTCGCCGCCGGTTTCCCTGCGGGCCCGGCGCAGGGCGCGCCTTCCCCCGGCGAGCCCGAGTCGCCCGCTCTGCACGTCGCGCGGCAGACGTTGGCTGCGGGGGACGGATGGGGCTCGGTCGGTGCTGGCACCACCGGAGGCGCGGCCGCGAGCGGCGGCGACGTCTTCGTCGTCGACAGCCGTGCCGAGCTCGCCGAGGCGGTCTCCGGTGACCGGCCGAAGATCGTCGTCGTCTCGGGCGTCATCGACGCCAACACCGACGATGCCGGCAACGAGCTCGAGTGCTCGGACTACCACCGCGACGGCTACACGCTGGAGCGCTACCTGGAGACGTACGACCCCGAGGTCTGGGGTCGAGAGGCCGTGCCGAGCGGCCCGGTCGAAGACGCGCGGGCCGCCTCCCAGCAGGCCCAGGAGCAGCAGATCGGCCTTCGCATCGGCTCCAACACCACGCTCGTCGGCGAACCGGGCGCGGCGATCACCGGCGCAGCGCTGCAGATCCTGGGCGAGTCGAACGTGATCATCCGTGGCCTGACCGTGAGCGACGCCCACGACTGCTTCCCTGCGTGGGACCCGACCGACGGCTCGTCGGGGGCGTGGAACTCCGAGTACGACCTGGTCACGCTCCGTGGGGCGACGAACGTGTGGGTCGATCACAACGACCTGAGCGACGGCGACAACCCCGACTCGGCGCAGCCGCGTTACTTCGGCAAGCCCTACCAGGTGCATGACGGCCTGCTGGACATCACCGAGGCGTCCGATCTCGTCACCGTCTCCTACAACCGGCTGCACGACCACGACAAGACGATGCTCATCGGGTCGAGCGACTCGCGGACCGGCGACGCGGGCAAGTTGCGAGTGACGCTGCACCACAACGAGTTCCGCAACCTAGGACAGCGGGTGCCGCGCCTGCGCTACGGGAAGCTGGACGTCTACAACAACCACTACGTCCAAGACCCTGGCAAGGCCCACAGCTACTCCTGGGGCGTCGGCTGGGAGTCGCACATCGTCGCCGAACGCAATGCGCTGACCTTCGCCGACCATGTTCGGCTCGACAAGGTGATCGGCCACTTCAAGGGCACGAAGATCACCGAGAACGACAACACGGTCAACGGTGAGGTGACCGATCTGCTTGCGGCGTACAACGCCGCGCGGGACCCGGACATCGCCGAGGTTCCGGCCTTCGCCACCATCAGGCGCACCGTCCACCCCACCACGTCGGTCGCGCGCGTCGTGACGCAGCTGGCTGGACCGGAGAAGCTGGGAGCCCGAGAGCGCATCACCGTCGCGGCAGACGGCTCCGGTGACGCCGACTCGATCCAGGGAGCCGTCGACCTGGCCCCGGCGAATCCGGTCGACCGCGTCGATGTCGTGATCGAGCCCGGGACGTACCACGGCCGCGTCGACATCGACCGCAACCACTCCAAGCTGTCCTTCATCGGCGCGACCCGGGACCCGGCCGACGTCGTGATCACCGACAACCGTGCCTCGGGCACGCCGAAACCCGGAGGCGGCACCTGGGGCACCACTGGCAGCGCCAGCGTGACGGTAGCCGGCAACGAGTTCGAGGCGTACGCCGTCACCTTCGAGAACGCCTTCGACGAGGCCGCTCACCCGGAGATCACCAACCGCCAGGCCGTCGCAGTGAAGACCACCGCGGACCGGGTCGTCTTCCGCAAGGTCCGGTTCCTCGGCAACCAGGACACGCTCTACCTGGACTCGCCGTCCGCGGACGTTCGTTCGCGGGTGCTCGTCGCCGACAGCTGGATCGAGGGCGACGTCGACTTCATCTTCGGCCGAGCCTCGGCAGTGATCACCGATTCGACGATCAAGGCGCTGCGCCGCGACAGCGATCCGAACGGCTACGTCACCGCCCCGAGCACGTCGAGGAGCAACCCCTACGGCTTCCTCATCACCAAGTCCCGTCTCATCTCCAACGCCCAGCCCGGCTCCTACTTCCTCGGCAGGCCCTGGCACCCGAGCAGCGCGCCGGACAACGACCCGCGTGTCGTGATCCGCGAGTCCTCGCTCGGGAACCACATCAAGACCGAGGACCCGTGGACCTCGATGTCCGGCTATGACTGGTATCCCGGCAGCAACGCGGAATACCGCAACAGTGGCCCAGGAGCGAGCGTCAACCCGAACCGGCCGCAGCTCACGCCCACGGAGGCCGCCGACCACGAGGTCGGCGACTACCTGGCCGGCTACGACGGCTGGGCCCCGCACCTGGACTGAGCAGTCCCCCGCTCGCTGACTCCCCGGAAGGTTCACCTCATGATCAAGCCCCTACGCCTGATAGTCACCCTGGCACTCTCGGCGGCATTCCTGCTTGCGGCGGGAGCGACCGGCGCAACCGCCGCCGACCGGCCACCCCGGGTGTACGTCACGGGTGACTCGACCGCAGCGACGTACGCGACATCCGACGCCCCCAGGGCGGGCTGGGGTCAGGCTCTCGAGCTCTTCCTCGCCAAGGACGTCGAGGTGGTCAACGAGGCCTGGTCCGGCGCCAGCTCCAAGAGCTTCGTCGAGGCCGGCAAGCTCGACGCCATCCTGAGAGACATCCGGCCGGGCGACTATCTGCTCGTCTCCTTCGGTCACAACGACCAGAAGACCGACGAGCGGGGCACCGACCCCTGGTCGACGTACCAGGACTATCTGAGCCTCTACATCGAGGGCGCCAGGGAGGCGGGGGCGATCCCCGTGCTGGTCACCTCGGTCGAGCGTCGGCGGTTCGACCAGAGTGGTGAGCCGCAGCAGTCACTGGGCGACTACCCCGAGGCGATGCGCGAGCTCGGTGCCCGGACCGACACCCCCGTCGTCGACCTCCACGCGATGAGTCTGGACCACTGGGGCACCCTCGGGATCGAGGGCACCAAGGCGGAGTTCCTCTGGCTCGCGCCCGGCGAGCACGCGAACTACCCGGCCGGCGTCCAGGACAACACTCACTTCCAGGAGCGCGGCGCGATCGAGCTCGCTCGGCTGGTCGTCGGCGCTGCGAAGGGTCAGCGGGTGGTGTCGTCCGACCTCACTCGGCGGCTCGGGGACGAGTTTCCTGAAGGATCACTCACCTGGCCGGCGACCCGGCCGGCCGAGGACTGAGCCTCGGCCGATCGACGGGTGACCGTCTGCCGGTGCCGCACGGGGAGCGATGCTCGTTCCTCAGGCCTTCTTGTCTTCAGATCCCGGCTGGCGCCGTGATCTGGCTTCTCGCAAGTCGGCCTTCGTTCCTCAGGCCTTCTTGGTCGCCCAGAAAATTTCAGCGATCTCGTCGATCTTGGCGAGG
>NZ_JACIXG010000101.1 GCF_014360585.1 Nocardioides sp. | reverse complement strand
CTGTGCTGTGGGTGACCAGCGCCTACCTGCTGACCTACGCCGTACCCATCCTCATCATGGGCCGGCTCGGCGACCGCTTCGGGCCCAAGTGGGTCTACCTCGTCGGCCTGGCCGTCTTCACAGGCTCGTCGCTGTGGTGCGGGCTCGCCGGGAGCATCGAGTCGCTCGTGGCCGCGCGAGCGGTGCAGGGTCTCGGCGCGGCGATGATGACGCCGCAGACGATGGCGACCATCACCCGGATCTTCCCGTCCGAGCGGCGCGGCTCGGCGATGGCGCTGTGGGGCGCGACCGCGGGCCTGGCGACGCTCATCGGCCCGCTCGCCGGCGGGGCGCTGGTCGCGCTCGGCGGCTGGGAGTGGATCTTCTTCGTCAACGTGCCGATCGGCATCATCGCGATCGCCCTCAACTGGTGGCTGGTGCCGGTCCTGGAGACCCACTCGCACTCCTTCGACTGGCTCGGCGTGGTGCTCAGCGGCGTCGGGATGTTCTGTGTGGTCTTCGGCCTGCAGAACGGCGAGCAACGGGGCTGGGACACCCTCACCTGGGCCCTCGTCATCGGCGGGATCGCGATCATGGGGCTCTTCGTCTGGTGGCAGGCACGCAACCGTGTCGAGCCGCTGGTGCCGTTGCCCATGTTCGCCGACCGCAACTTCTCCGTCTCCAGCCTGGCGATCTCCTGCATGGGCTTCGCTGCGGTCGCCATGGGCTTCCCGCTGATGCTGTATGCCCAGCTGGTCCGCGGCTACACCGCACTCGAGGCCTCGATGCTGCTGGTGCCGATGGCGCTGGTCTCCTTCGTCGCCGCGCCGCTGGTCGGCAGGCTGACCGACCGGATGCACCCTCGGCTGCTGACCGGGGTGGCCTTCGCCCTCTGTGCCGTCTCGCTCTTCTGGGTCTCGGTGCCGATGACCGTCGACTCCCCGCTGTGGCAGCTGCTCGTGCCGATGGCCTTCTTCGGCCTCGGCTCGGCTGCCGTCTGGTCACCCCTGGCCGCCACCGCCACCCGCAACCTGCCGATGCGGCAGGCCGGCGCCGGGTCGGGCATCTACAACGCCACCCGGCTGGTCGGGTCCGTGGTCGGCTCCGCCGCGGTCGCCGTCCTCATCGACCTTCGACTCAACGCCCACGGGCTCGGTGGGTCGCTGTCCGGCAACCACGAGACCGCGTCCGGCTCCTCGGTCCCGCCCGCGGTCGTCTCCCAGTTCGCCGAGGCGATGTCCGAGGTGATGCTGCTGCCGGCGGCCGCGCTCACGATCGGTTTCGTGGCGGTGCTCTTCTTCACCACGCCGCGGCACATGGTGAAGCCGTCGCCCTAGGAGACGCTCAGGAGAGCGCGACCGAGAGCGGCAGGTCCCGGCACGGGATCATGTCGCGGGCGGTGGTCAGTGGGGCGCCGGTGGCCAGCTGGGGGTCGGCCGAGACGATCACCTTGCCGTGGCCGTTGACCAGCGTGGCGCCGGCCTCGCGCAGGCCGGGCAGAAGCATCGTCTCGAGCGTCTCGACGAGGGTGTCTGCCCCCGCGACGCCGATCATGCGGCCCTGGACGTAGACCGGCATCGTCGTGGTCATGACGTATTCGTCGGTGCAGACGAAGTCGACGTACGGCCCGACGAGCGTCAGCTCCCCCGTGCGCTGCGCGGTCCGATACCAGGGCAGGCGGGTGTAGTCGATCGCCTCACCTGTGGCCGGGGCGTCGGCGTCAGCGAGGAAGTCACGGTCCTCGCCCTGCCACCAGACCAGGGAGAGGCGGCGGTCGCTGAGCACGTCCGGCGCGACCACGAAGCCACTACCGACGAGGTCGGGGTTGCGCAGGAACGCCAAGACTCCGGGCTCGAGCCGCTCCCGCAGCGAGGCGGTGGTGAGCGGGCCGGCCTCGAAGAGGGCGGCCACCTCACCGCGTACCAGCTCGAGATGGGTCACGATCGGCCCGAAATGCTCTTCGACCTGAGCCACACAGTCGAGCGGAGACATGGTCGTCGTCACGCGATCACGTCCGTAGCGCAGGCGCCAGAATACGGACGCGGTCGCGTGATGTTTGGATGATTCGCTCGCTGACGCTCGCTCATCGTCGCACCGCCTCATGGATCTCGGCCAAGCGTTCAAGAGAGTGGGTGACGTGCTCGCGTACGCTCTCCCGGGCCCGGACAGCATCTCCCGATGCGAGGGCTTCAACCAGCTCCTGATGGCGGGTCGCCGTGGCCTCTCGGAAGCCCGGCTCGTTGAGCGGGATCCGGAGCAGCGCACCGAACTCGGCCTCCTGGCGGACCACCTCGCGGGTCATCCGGGCCGACTGGGTCAGCGCGGCCACCGAGAGGTAGAGCTCGCTGTCGGCGCTGCGCCAGCGAGCGACGTCGCTGACGTTGAGCGGGATCAGCAGGTCGCGCAGGTCCTCGACCTCGTCGGCGTCTGTGCGCTCCGCGGCGATCTCCGCACAGCCGGTCAGCACCACCAGGTAGACGGTGGCCCGATCACGCATCTCGACCCGCGACATCGCGGCCAGGCGGTCCTCGACGAGGCAGGCGCTCTCCGGGCCCTGTACGAACGAGCCGCCGCCACGCCCGCGCGTCGTGACCACCAGACCCTTGGCGCGCAGGGCGACCAGCGCCTCCCGCGCGGTGACCGTCGCGACGCCGAGCATCTGGGCGAGCTCGGGCTCGCTGGGGAGCCGCTCGCCATGTGCGAGTACGCCGGATCGGATCGCCTCGGCGAGCCGGCTCTCCACGCGCGCTGCGCGGCCCTCGTCGCCGATCGGGGCGAAGATGGCGGCGCGAGCTCGAGAGGTCATCACACGCACAGCGGAATCCTAATGTATGGATCTAGATGATTTGAGCCCCAGATCTGTTCGAATCTGTTCGAATCTGCGCAGGAACTTCATGAATTTCGGCTTAACTATCTGGATCTACGGGCGTTTCTATGCCTAACCTGAGCGCATGGCTGACGCAGACTTGGTGTCGGTCACCCAAGATCGTCGGATGTCCAGGGCTTGTGGGGGGCGCTGGGCATCCGACTCCTTGGTTTTGGGGACGGATCCCGTCGCGGATGCTGACCGAGCTACCTCGGTCTACAGTCACTGACCTCGGCGAACTCCACGAAGTCAGTGCGCACCCACCGAGGTAACTCGGTGAACATCGAGCCCCGCTCGCAACCGTCTCTGCATGCAACAGGGCGGGGAGAGCCTCTCGGCTCTCCCCGCCCTGTCTCTCGGCGTGTGTCGGCTAGAACACCGCGGCTACGGCGCTGGTCAGCGCGTCACCGATGTTCTTCAGCAGACCGTCCTCGTCCTTCTCTTCGTCGGCCGGGGCGTCCTCGGCAGCCTTCTCAGTCGGCTCCTCGGCAGGGGCCTCAGCAGGCTCCTCGGTCGTCGGCCGCGCAGCCGGGGTCTCCGACTCGCTCGGCTCCGCCTCGGGCGCCGCCGGCTCCTCCGCAGGAGCCTCAGCGGTGTCCTCGCCACCCGGGAGGATGTCGCCCAGGCCCGGGAGCAGCGGCGACTTCTCGTCGGTGGGCTTGTCGGCTGGAGCCTCCTCCGCCGGAGCGTCAGCATTGGCGGCGCCTTGCGAGCCCGAGCGAAGCTCGGGGCGCTGACGCTGCTCCTGCTGCTCCTGCTCCTCGACCGTCAACTCACCGGACCCAGCAGCCGATCTCTTACCCGCTTCATCAGTCGCAGTCACCTCGGCCGTGATCGTTCCCGGCAGCACATCGAGGTAGCCGGTCGTGTAACTCGTTTCGCCCGTCACAGAGCCGTTTGCCCCGAGCACACCGGAGACGGTGATGTCGTACTTGATAGCCGATGCCCGCGACTGGTTGTCATCGCTGGCTGCCCACGAAACACGAAGCTGGTTGTCGCCTACCATCGTAATCTGCACGTTCTCGGGAACCGTTGGCGCCTCAGTGTCCTCAGGCAAGGTCGTGCCATCAACAGACGCCTTAGCGGACGCCTTACCCACGATGTCGAATGCGACCACGCTGAAGGTGTAGGTCGTATCAGGATCAAGGTCCGTGACATAGAAGGTGGTTCCATCAGTCTCGACGGGACCTTCCGAGTCACCGTTCGAGGCGGCCCAGGTGACCTCATAGTGGTCGACCCCAGAGTCGTCCTTCGATGGCTGCCACGCCAGGTCAGCAGTGGTGCTGGTGATGTGGGCGACCTTCAATGCCGTCGGCGCCGTCGGGTTCTCGACATCTTCCTTGGTCGAGCACTGCACCTCCGACCTTTCAGACACATTCTCGTCCCCGTCAGTCGCCGTGACCCAGAACTCGTAGTCCGTACCAGGCGTCAAACCAGTGAACTTTCCTCCTAGAGAGGTAGTCGTCTGCTCGTCGATCCCGGGGCGTCCATCGACCGTGTAGTACTGGATGTCGTTCTTCTTGTCATCCTTGGCCTTAGGCCACGACAGGCTCAGCTCAGTCGGGCTGACAACCGTGCACTTCACATCTCCCATGACGGGCTCCGGACGAGGTTCGCCGTCGCCGTCGCCATCACCATCGCCATCACCATCGCCATCACCGTCGCCGTCACCGTCACCATCGCCGTCGCCATCGCCATCACCGGGAGGGCAGAGCAGGCCGAGGGGAAGCAGGCAGTCGTCGCCGTCGCCGTCGCCCGGCGGGGTCGTCGGCTCACCGTCACCCGGCGGGGTGGTCGGCGGGGTCGGCGGCTGGCACTGGTTGAGATCCGGACGGATCTCACAGATGTCGACACCAGCACCCGGCGGGCGGTTGGGCTCGCAGGCGCTCGGGTCGAGGTCGCAGGTCGGGGTGCTGCCCGAGGGGATGTTGCCCGCCGGGATGAAGGTCACGCCGGTGTTGGCCGCGGGCACGATGTCGTCGCCGTCGATCTCCTCCGGCTCGTCCGACTCGGACTCCGACTCCGACGGGTCCTCTTCGGGCTCGATCGTGTCCGGGTCGCTGGGGAGCGAAGACTCCCCGGTCGTCGGATCATTCGTCGGCGAACTCTCTGGATCTCCGCCGCTGACAGTGCAAGAGAACAAGACGAGAAGCAGGATCAAGATGATCGCGCCTATGACGATCCCGCCGATTGTGCGGTTTCGCGCAGTGGTTTCCATACCGAGGATGTCCCTCCCAAGAATCAACGCCGAGGGGACGGTCCGACCAGGTCACCCGAGGGTCGCCGTCCAGCTAGGGCATTGAATCGCTTTACCAATGACCGGCACAACGACATAAACCCGAGTTTGCTATGTCGTTTGCCACAACGTTTCCTGAACCGGGACCATTGGCCTATCCCCGGCGTGTCAATCAGCCGATGGAGTTGCCCGCAGAACCGAGATGCTGGGCACCCTCGACGATCCGAGTGGCCATACCGGCCTCAGCGAGCTTGCCCCACGCGCGAGGATCGTACTGCTTCTTGTTTCCGATCTCGCCGTCGACCTTCAATACGCCGTCGTAGTTGGCGAGCATGTGGCCGGCGACCGCGCGAGTGTAGGCGTACTGGGTGTCGGTGTCGATGTTCATCTTGACCACGCCGTAGGACACCGCCTCGGCGATCTCCTCGGCGCTCGAGCCGGAGCCGCCGTGGAAGACGAGGTCGAACGGCCTCGCGCCGGACGGCAGGCCGAGCTTGGCGGCGACCGCGTCCTGCGCGTCACGCAGGATCGAGGGACGGAGCTTGACGTTGCCCGGCTTGTAGACGCCGTGCACGTTGCCGAAGGTGAGCGCGGTCAGGTAGCCCTCGACGCCCAGCGCGTCGGCGGTCGCGATGGCGTCCTCGGGGGTCGAGTAGAGCTTGTCGTCGATCGCCCCGACGATGCCGTCCTCCTCGCCACCGACCACGCCGACCTCGATCTCGAGCACGATGTGGGCCGTCTTGGCGAGCGCCAGCAGCTCGGAGGCGATCTGCAGGTTCTCCTCCAGCGGCACCGCGGACCCGTCCCACATGTGCGACTGGAACAGCGGCGCCTCGCCGCGCTGGACGCGCTCGGCGGAGAGCTCGAGCAGGGGGCGTACGAAGCCGTCGAGCTTGTCCTTGGGGCAGTGGTCGGTGTGCAGCGCGATGTTCACGTCATAGGACCTGGCGACCTCGGTCGCGTACGCCGCGAAGGCCACCGAACCGGTGACCATGTTCTTGACCGTGGGGCCGGAGAGGTATTCCGCGCCGCCGGTGGAGATCTGGATGATGCCGTCCGAGCCGGCCTCCGCGAAGCCGGCCAGTGCCGCGTTGAGGGTCTGCGACGAGGAGACGTTGATCGCAGGGAAGGCGAACCCCTTCTCCTTCGCGGTCGCGAGCATCTCGGCGTACTTCTCGGGGGTGGCGATGGGCATCTGGGGGTCTCCTTGAAGATCCGTTGTCGACCGGTGCGCTGGTGGCCAGCGTAATGGGACCCCGGGCCACCCCGCCCAACGCTCGCGGTTGGATCGATCAACCAGGACAACCGATCTGCCGCGGGATCCGTATCCACGGGTGAGACTGAACTTGGAGGCCATCATGGGCTGGCAGGAAACCCTCGAGCGGGCGATCCCTCACCCCCCGCCGACACGCTCGGACCCGGCTGCACTGGTGGCAGACGGGAAGAAGACGATCTACGGCTACTTCTCGGACCCGAGCGCGACGGCGCCGAGCAGTACTGGCTGCAGCTCTCGGTCGCCGAGACCGCGCGCGAGCTGCGGATCAGCGAGGGCACGGTCAAGAGCCATTCCTCGCGCGGCCTCACCGCGCTGCGTACCTGCCTGGAGGAGGGGAACACTTCCCGGACCCGGTAGATCGCGAGGAGCCCCCGCTGCCGCCCGGCCCCGAGGCCACGCCCTCACGAAAGTGGGGCACATCCGGGCGACCCGGGAGTTAACTTTAGCGGGTCCCGTTCTCGTGGGTGACACCGGGTTGTAACCGGTTTGCAACCACCCGAAATGACTATGCCCTGACCGGCATCTCGCTGCGAAGATTCAGCCCGCCACATCCCACCCACTCGAAAGCACGATCATGTCTCGTCTTCGTGCCGGCGCCGTCGCGCCTGCGCAGAAGCCCGTAACGGCCGCCATCATCCTCGGGCTCGTCATCGGCGTCTTCTCCCTCATCGGACTCACCACCACCAAGGCCGAGGCTGCGGTGCCACCCAAGCCCACCGTCGGCACCTGCTACAACTACGGCTGGACCGCCTACAACGCTATGTCCCAGACCGGCAAGAAGGTCTCGTGCGGCAAGGCCCACACCGCGAAGACCATCGCAGTGGGGAAGCTCTTGGCCGGCACCACCCGGTCCGCAGCTTCCATCTTGAGGCCGGCCAACGCCGCCCACATCTCCAAGACGTGCATCCGGGCGCTGCGGAACAAGTTGGGCAGCACCTACTCGAAGCGGAACCAGTCGGCGTACAACACGGCGTTCTTCGTGCCGAACGCCGAGCAGTTCAGGGCCGGCCAGCGCTGGTTCCGTTGCGACGTCGTGCTCCCGGGCAAGGGCACCATCAAGTACCTGCCGACCAACCGGGCCAAGTTCCTCGAGGGCGTCCCGCTCACCCAGCGCACCCGCGGCTGCATGAGCGCGAAGTTCGCCGGGCCCTACTCGTGCCTGAGCCCGCACACCTACAAGTCGATCTCCGCCTTCAAGAAGGCCGGCACGACCTACCCGACCGCGGCCTCGTTCCAGCGCGCTGCCGAGGCCAGGTGTCCGGCCCGGACCAGGGCCTACTCCCCGCCGACCAAGCACGAGTGGCAGACCGGCGACCGCTGGGTCGTCTGCTACGCGCGGAACACCAACTGATCCACTGATCGGTCACAGCTGATCAGTCACAACGGTCGATCCCCCGGGCGGACACCCCGGGGGATCGTACGTTTTCGAGCGATTCGTTCAAGCGCTTCGGTCAACCACGCCAGGCCTCGTCGGAGCCCAGGTCGGCATGCTGGACGACCCAGGAGTGCATCGCGATCGCCGCCGCGGCGGAGGCGTTGATCGACCTCGTCGAGCCGAACTGGGCGATCGAGAAGGTGCCGTCGACGCTGGCGCGAGCCTGCTCGGAGAGGCCCGGGCCCTCCTGCCCGAACAGGAAGCAGACGGATCTGGGGAGCTCCATGGTCTCCAGGTGGAGCGAGCCGGGCAGGTTGTCGATGCCGAGGAGGCGTACGTCTCGGTCGTGGAGGTACGCCGCGAGGGCCGGCACGTCGGGGTGGTGATGGACGTGCTGGTAGCGGTCGGTGACCATCGCGCCGCGGCGGTTCCAGCGACGGTTGCCGACGATGTGGACCTCGGCGGCGAGGAAGGCGTTGGCGGTGCGGACGATGGTGCCGATGTTGAAGTCGTGCTGCCAGTTCTCGATCGCGACATGGAAGCCGTGGCGGCGCTGGTCGAGGTCGGCGACGATGGCCTCGAGGGTCCAGTAGCGGTAACGGTCGACCACGTTGCGGCGGTCGCCGCCGGCCAACAGCTCCGGATCCCAGCGGTCCCCCTCGGGCCACTCGCCTGGCCACGGGCCCACGCCGACCTCCGGCTGCCCGTGGGGCATCGGGTCGTACGGCGCTCGGGAATCACCCTCGGAGGGTCTCGTCTCGTTCATCGGCAAGACAGCGTATTCGACAACAATAGTTGTTACCTATGGGTACCGTAGGTGCCGTGACGGGTGCGGGGAGCTTTGCGCCGCTGATGGCCGGTTTGGAGTGGATGAGTCCAGACTTTCTGCTGGCCACTTTCGGTGAGCCGCTCTTCTGGATCAGCCTGATCATCATCTTCGTCGAGTGCGGCCTCTTCTTCCCGTTCCTGCCCGGCGACAGCCTGCTGATCGCGCTCGGGATCTTCATCGCGACCGGCAAGATCGACATCTTCCCCGGCCCGCCCGGCGTCGAGATCGTGATCGCGATGCTCTTCTTCGTCGTGGCCGCCTTCGCCGGGAACGTGACCGGCTACGAGATCGGCCGCCGGATCGGTCCACGGCTCTACGAGAGCAACAACCGCTTGATCAAGCGGCGCCACATCGACCAGACCCGCGAGTTCTTCAACAAGCACGGCAACAAGGCGCTGGTGATCGGGCGCTTCATCGCGTTCGTGCGCACCTACGTCACCGTCATCGCCGGCGTCACCCACATGGACCGGCGGCGGTTCTACTTCTGGAGCCTCGTCGGCGGCGTGCTGTGGGTGCTCGCGGTGACGCTGTTCGGGTTCTTCGTCGGGGCCCGCTGGCCCTGGTTGGCCGACAACATCGACTACCTGATCCTGCTGCTCTTCGCGCTCGCGCTGGCGCCTGCGATGGTGGAGTGGTGGCGTCGGCGGCGGACCAGCTCAGCCCTGGCCGCGGACGTCGACCACGACGGCCACCCGGACCGCGACATCCTCGGGATGCCGGTCCGTCCGCGCGTCCCTGTGGACGACCAGGCCGACAACGAGGCCGACAACCGAGCCGGACACTAGCGCGCCAGCTGCCCCTTGCCGAGCCGTTCCAGGGCCGCCTCGATCACGTCGCGCTGCTTGGTGAACGTCCAGCGGACCAGGTGCTTGCCGGCGTCGCCGTCGTAGAACCCCTGCAGCGGGATGGCCACGACCCCGGCCCGCTCGGGCAGCGCCCGGCAGAACTCGAGCCCGTCGCTCCAGCCGAGGTCGGTGATGTCGGAGACGGCGAAGTAGGTGCCCTCGGGGATCATGACGTCCAGGCCGATCTCCTTCAGCCCGGCGCAGAGGAGGTCGCGCCGCCCCTGCAGATCGAGGGCGAGCTCCTGGGGCCAGTGGTCGAGGTGCTCGAGCGCGTACGCGGCGGCCGGCTGCAGCGGCGCTCCGGAGGTGAACGTCAGCCACTGCTTGGCTCCCAGCAGCGCCTGGACCAGGTGCTCGGGGCCGGTCGCCCAGCCGATCTTCCAGCCGGTGAAGGAGTAGGACTTGCCGATGCTGGACAGGGTCAGCGTGCGCTCACGCATCCCGGAAAGGGTCGCGATCGGGATGTGCGGGATCCCGCCGAAGGTGAGGTGCTCGTAGACCTCGTCGGAGATCACCGTCAGGTCGTGGTCCCTCGCGAAGGCGGCGACCGTCTCCAGCTCCTCGCGGGTGAGCACGGTGCCGGTCGGGTTGTGCGGGGAGTTGAGGACGAGCACCTTGGACTTCGAGGAGACCTGGGCCTCGAGGGCGGCCCGCGGCAGCCTGCCGCCGGGTGCGGTCGGGTCCAGGCTGAGGGTCACCGGGCGACGTACGCCGCCGGCGAACTGCACCATCGCCGGGTAGCTGTCGTAGTAGGGCTCCACGAGGATCACCTCGTCGCCCGGGTCGACCAGGGCGAGGATCGCCGCAGCGATGCCCTCGGTCGCGCCGGTGGTCGCCGCAACCTCGCGTGCGGGGTCGAAGACCAGGCCGTAGTGGCGCTCCTGGTGGGCTGCGACCGCTTCTCGCAGCGCCGGGATGCCGGGACCTGGGGCGTACTGGTTGCGGCCGCTCCGTAGCGCGGAGACGGCCTCCTCGATGATCTCGGGAGCCCCGTCGACATCGGGGAACCCCTGTCCGAGATTCAGCGCGCCGCTGGCAGCGGCAAGCACCGACATCTCGCTGAAGATGGTCGGCGGGATGCCGTGCAAGCGGCGCGCGGTCCTCATTCTGCCGACTTCCCCCGGAACTCGACCCAGACCAGCACGGCGACGACGGCGGCGCCGACGAGGATCAGGAGGGCCGGACCGGCGACCGGCGCGTACGGGGCGATCAGCGCACCCGGGCCGTGCGCGTCGTCCGCGGCCGACTCTGCCGCCGACTGCCACGGCCACAGGGCCCGCAGCGACCCGAGCATGAGGCCCGTCATCACCAGCAGGGTCACCCGGCGGTGGTGGTGGAGGAGATACTTCAGCAGCTGCACGAACGAGGCCAGGCCGACGATCGCCCCGGCGCCGAAGACGGCGATGTAGCCGAGGTCGCGCTCGTGCACCGCGTCGAGGGTGGTGGTGTAGAGGCCGACCGCGAGGAGGAAGAAGGAGCCGGAGACGCCGGGGACGACGAGCGCACAGATGGCCACCGCGGCGGCCAGGAAGACGACGATCGCCGCCGGCTCGGAGGTCGCTCCCCCGCCGGCCAGTCCGGTGAGCACGAACGCGACAACCGCGGCGACGGCGACGATCACGACGTCGAGGACACGGTTGCCCTTGACCCGCGCGGGGAGCATCAGCAGCGGCACGGCGAGGCTCACCAGCACCATCCCGAAGAAGAGGCCGCGGGCCTGCTCGGGATTGCCGGTGACGAACGCCTCCATCACCCCGGCCACGGTCAGCACGGCGGCCGCCATCCCGACGAGCACCGGGCCGACCAGCCACCAATCGGTGCGCCGGATCTCCTGGGAGAAGCCGGCCAGGCGGTCCGGGCCGAGAACCAGGCGCTTCACCGAGGAGATCGCGTGGGAGGCGGAGTCGATCAGCTCGTCGTAGACGCCGGTCACCAGCGCGACCGTTCCTCCGGAGACACCGGGAACGAGCTCGGCCATCCCGATCAGGAACCCGCGGAGCAGGTCGATCGGCAGCAGCATCTTGGAGCGGCGTACGGGCTCGGTCTCAGGCAACACAGCGGACTCCGTCATCGCACGCTCACCGCGTCCAGGTCGGCCTTGGTGAGCACGGGGCGGACCTCGAGGCCGACGTCGGCCAACGGGTTCACGTCGGCGGGGCTGCGGTCGATCGCGCAGACCACCGTCTCCACCGTCGCACCGAACTCACGCAGAGCCACGGTGGCGTTGCGCACCGCGCCGCCGGTGGTGATGACGTCCTCGATCAGGGTCACGCGCTTGCCGGCCACGTCCGGACCCTCGGCGAGCTTCATGGTGCCGTACTCCTTCGCCTTCTTCCGGACGAAGAGCGCCGGGAGACCGGTCTTCGCCGAGACCATGGTGGCGATCGGGATGCCGCCCATCTCCAGGCCGCCGAGCAGCTCGGTGCCCTCGGGCAGCAGGTCGACCATCTGGGCCGCGACCCGCTCGAGAAGGTCTGGTTGGGCCTCGAAGAGGTACTTGTCGAAGTACTCGTTGGCCACCTGACCGGAACGGAGCACGAACTCCCCGGTCAGCCGGCAGCAGGCGTCGATATCAGCAGCGAGACTCGCGTCTGGCGGTGTGGGTGCAGTCACGGGGCTAGGTTAGAGCCTCCGCCAATGCGAGCTACATCTGCTGGTGGGTCGGCCGGATCGTGTACGAGATCGTCGCGGATCCGACAACGGGGCCAAGGACGACTCTCTCGTCTCCTGACCCCGCTGCCGGGATCGGCGTCAGTCGGTGAGCTCCTTCACCTGGACGTCGCGGTAGTAGACGGTCTCGCCACCGCCGTGGTTCTGCATGCCCACGAACCCAGCCAGGTCGCGGGCGGGATCGGTGCTGGTGAAGTCGTTCACCAGCTTCCCGTTGAGGAAGATCTTCACGGTCGACCCCTCGACGCGGATGTCGTAGGAGTTCCACGACCCGACCGGTTTAAGAGCGGCAGCGACGGCCTCCGGATCGGCTCCCTGGAACGTGTAGATGGCGCCGGTGGTGCGGTCCGGGTCGTCGCTGGCGTCGATCTGGACCTCGTAGCCCTGGTTGACCGCGACCCACGGGTCGTTGCCGGGGTCGGGGAAGCCGATGAAGACGCCGCCGTTGTCATCGCGGACCAGCTTCCAGTCCAGCTTCAGGCTGTACTCGCTGAACTCCTGCTCGGCGTACCACAGCAGGCCCAGGCCGTTGGTCGTACGCAGCGAGCAGTCGTCCTGCCGGCCGAACGAGCCCGGTCCGGCCATCCGCCACGCTGCCAGTGAGCTCAGGGTGCCGTCGAAGAGCGACTTGTAGCCCGGAGCAGGTCGCTGCGGCGTACAGATGTCCTCGCCACCGCCGACCTTGAGAGCGTCGAGGTTGACGTTCCCCTCGTCGCCCTGGTCATAGCGCAGGGTGATCTGGTTGACCCCGGCCTTCAGCCTCATCGGCCGGGTCGCGGTGCCCCAGGTCTGCCAGTCGCCGGTGGACTCCAGCGCCCACGGCTCGACCTCGGTGCCGTTGAGGTAGACCGAGACCCGCTTGGTGCCGGGTGCCGGGTCGGGGCCGTTGGCGTAGCGGACCCGGACCGGGTACGTCCCGGCACGATCGACCTTCGCGTCGAAGGTGACCGAGGCGCCGACGTTGCCGAAGCCGTCCACGAACCCGGAGCCGGAGTAGCCGTTGTGCTCGACCGCGACGCCGGCGCTGCCGCGCAGGGTCGCCTGCTCTGCCTCGAGGTAGTTGCGATCGGCCGGCGAGGTGTAGCCCGGGATCTCGTTCAGGGTGTACCAGGCCTCGGTGTTCCACAGCTCCTCACCGTTCACGCCGGTGAACGGGCGCGGCGAGCGCAGGTGCACGACGCGGCCCTCCTCGCGGCCGTCGACGGTGAGCGTCACCTTGGTTCGGTCGGCGGAGACCTGTGCCCCGGAGACGAACAGCGGTCGCTCGTCGATCTTCGGACCGCCGTACGTCGGACGCGGCGCGTAGCGCCAGTGGGTCATCCGGAACGCGGCGTTCGGGTCCGCGGCGATCTTGTCGACCGTCTCCTGGGACAGCGCCTGGGTGTACTGGATCTCGAAGCCGTTCTTGGTGGCGCGCATCTCGTGCATGTCGAACGCCGAGCCGTCGGCGGGGCTCATCCGCTGCAGTCCGTAGCGGAGCTTGCCGGGCTCGCTCCAGTTTCCGGCCTCGCCGATGCCGCCGACGTAGATCGATCCGTCGGGACCGAGGAGGGTGCGGTTCACGCCCGCCTCGAGGCCTGCGGACCAGCGGAAGACCGCGCCCTGGTACTCGCCCTCGACCTTCTCCAGGAAGCCGCGCTGCAAGCCGCCGTAGGTGACGTCGCCGAAGAGCATCTGCCCGGCGTAGGCACCCTTCTCCAGCATCATGGGGCTGCTCGGGGAGTTGCCGATCTCGTTCTGCGGCACCCACAGCGCCGGGCCGGTGACCGGCTGGTCGTCGAACGGGCCGGACGGGTTGGTGTAGTGGTTGAAGAACCGTCCCGGCTTGACGTGCACCAGCTTGGAGCTGGGCAGCCAGGCGCCCTGGTTGTCCATCACGAACATGTCGCCGTCAGGTCCGCGCATCATCCCGTTGGGCGTACGCAGCCCGCCGGCGAGGTAGGTGATCTCACCGGTGTCGCGGTCGATCTTCAGCGTGGTGCCGCGGTTGCGTGCCGGCTGCGGGTCGGTGGTCGCGCCGCCGTTGTCGATCGCGACGGACAGGCTGACGTAGAAGCTCTCCTCGTCGTGGAGAAGGCCGAAGGCGAACTCGTGGAAGTTCTCGCCGAAGGGCCACTCCGCGACCTTCCGGTGCTGGTCGTAGAAGCCGTCACCGTCGGGGTCGGTCAGCTCGGTGAGCTGGTCGCGCTCGGAGACGAAGATCGACTCGCCGATGACGGCGACACCCATCGGGTTGAACAGGTCGGTCGCGACCTTCTCCACCGTGACATCCTCGGGCCCGCCGGCGGTGCGGGGGTTGCTGAGGAGGAAGATCTCGCCGGGCTCGGGGTCCTCCACCCAGCCCGACGGACTCACCGATCCGGCGGTCACCACGGCGAGCCTGCCGTCGGTCGCCCAGTCCAGCGCGGACACCATCGGCTCGAAGCCGTCCGGGCGCAGGTCGGTCAGGTCGTACGCCGGGTGGACGCTGTCCAGGGGCATGCCGTCACCGGCGGAGTCGTCCTGCCCCTCGCAGTACTTCGTGCCCGGTGCGGTCACCCGCACCACCCCTGCCTCGGTGCTCAGGACCGAGGTGGGGACCAGCGAGAACGTGTCGGAGCCCGGCGGCCGCCACTGCAGGCGCAGCACCTCGCCGCCGCCGTCCTCGAAGTGCTCCACGCGCAGGTCGTGGTAGCCCTCGCTCAGCGTGACGGCGCCGTCCTTGGGGGTCTCGCCGTGGAGGCCGTCGTGGTTGATGACCTCCGTGCCGTCGATGACCAGCCGGGAGCCGTCGTCGCTGATCAGCCGGAAGTCGTACGACCCGGCGGCGTCGATGTGCAGGTTGGCCAGGGCGTGCGAGATGAACCGGTCGCCGAGGCCGAAGTCTGCCGGCGAGTCGTAGTCGATGAGCGAGGTGAGCTTGTCGACGTTGGGCGTCTGGCCTGCGCGCAGCGTGCACAGCCGGTCGATCGGCCGGCCCATGTCATAGGTGCGCAGCGTGACGCCGGGCTCCTGTGGGGGCAGGTCCGACTCCTCAGCGACGGCGGGGCCGCTGCCGAGGAGCACGGCGACGACCGAGAGGCCGACGAGTGAGCCGAGCACGGTCTTGGACGGGGGGATACGGGTCATCGGGGCCTCCGCGGGGGATGTGACGACTGCCACATCAGAAGGTAGGGCCCCTGGATTACTTCGTCAAGAAGTTTTGGAACTTTCGCAAACCACTTTGCAATGTCCCATTTCAGCTAGCGCTGAAGTCGTCAGAACTGATGGTGGGTGGGCGGTGTCGCGCCCGGCATCGCCGGGGGCTGCAACGGGTCGCCGGGCTTGCTCCGGGCGAACCAGCGGCCTGCTCTGCCGACGTAGAGCATCACCAGCGCGGCGATGATCAGCGCGGGGTAGAGCACCACGAAGAGCGAGAGCAGCGCGGCGATCGAGCCGACGACCGTGAGCAGGATCCGGGCCACGTTGGAGCGGAACAGCACCATGATCCCGAGCGGGATCGCGGCCAGGCTGAGCACGCCGCAGATGGCGAACCAGATGATCATGAACATCGTGACGCCCTTGTCCGAGGACGTCGGGTCGTTGTAGTCCGCGATCCCCGTCGGCACCATGAACACCGCGATCAGCAGCGCGATCACCGAGCCGACGATCGTCATGACCGAGGCCCCGACCACCGTGCCGGGTCGACTGTCGGGGTCGGGCTGCGGATACTGCGGGAGATACGGCGGGGGCTGCTGAGCCATCGGGTACTGGCCGTACTGGCCGTACGCCTGAGGAGGGTGGCCCCAGCCTTGAGGCTGGGGTGTGGCGTACGGCGTGGGCGGGGGCTGGCCGCTCGGCTGGGCAGGCGACTCCTGCCCCTCGAACGGCGGCTTGCCGCCGTAGGGGTTGTCGAAGGAGCCGTACTGATCTGACATGCGCGGAGCCTATCCGGCCGGCAGGGTCACCGGCGCTGGTTTATCACCGTGAGCGGAACCACGCGCCGACCTCGGGCCGCAGCAGGAACGAGAACGTCGCGACCGCGGCGCCGAAGAGGACCACGGCCGGCGGGAAGGCGAGGGCGAAGAGCAGGAGCGAGAGGCCCGAGACCCCGGCCGAGATCATCAGCGCGACCCGAGCCCAGGGGTGGCGCCGCATCGCGAAGACGGCGAACGCGGCCGCCGCGATGCAGACGAGTATCACCAGCGCAGCCCCGATCCATGCCGAGGCGACGATGACGTCGGTGGTGTAGAGACCGGCCACCTCCTGCATCCTGGGGTCGCTCTCCGCCTGCTTGCGCACCTGCTCGAGGATCAGGTCGGGGTTGGCGGTCGCCGTCACCGCCGAGGCGAGCATCATCAGCGCCGTGAATCCCGAGCCGACCCAGGTGAGCACGGCCGCCGCCGTCACGGCGCCCGGGCGCCGCTTGGGCGCCTCCTTGGTGGCCTGGGCGACCCCACCGGTCCACGGCGGCGGCTGCTTCTCGGAGAGCCGAACGCCGCCGGTGGTCGATCCCGACTCCCCGGTGGTCGAGCTCGTCCCGGTGGTCGAGCCTGTCGAGACCTCCGGCGGTGCGGGCGCGACGTACGACTTCTGGTTCGGGTCGCCGCCGCCGTCGCGGGCCTCCCGCTTGGCCGGCGAGACGCCGTCGAACCAGTCGCGGGTGGGCGACATCCACAGGAGTACGACGGCGACAGCCGCCAGCGTCGACCAGAACCCTCCGCCGAACATCCCGGTGAAGAAGAGCGGCGCCGCGATGATCGTGAGCGCGAGCCGGGCCTGCTTGTTGCGCTGCAGCACGTGCCAGCCGAGGATCACCGCCGCCGCGGCCATCGCGCCGGTGACCAGCGCCATGATGTGCATGAGGTCGAGGATGCCGTCGAGGCCGATTCCCGAGCCGGCCAGTGGCGGCTCGGCCAGCACCTCCTCCACCCGCTCCCGGGTCTCCAGGCTGCGCAGCCCGGAGATCTGGTCCCAGGCCCCCACCACCGTGAGCAGGGAGCCGAGCACGATGAGCCACCCGGCGAGGGTGGCCTGACCGGGGCGAGGAAGCTTCGTTTCAGACATGTTGAGAACCATTTTCTCATCCCCACCAACCTCCGCCCATTCCGCCCGCCGACATTCCCGCCGAGACGACCGACGTACGTGACTTCTCGGCCGACCTGAGTGACTACTCGGCCGACGCGGGTGACGTCTCGGCTCGGGTTCGGCTCCGGAGGTGATCGAAGGCCTTGGGGGTCTCGACGGCGGGCATCGCCTCGGCGATCTCCTTGGCGCAGGCGGCAGGAGTGGCGGTGGTGGTGTCGACCCGGAGGTCGTACGCACCGTGTGAATAGACGAGGGTCTGCGATCGGGCGAGGCCGGTGGGACGGTCGCCACGAGCGGCCTCACGGCGTTCGAGCTCCTCGGGTGCGCACCAGACCTCGACGAGGGTGACGTCGTAGCCGTCGAGCACCTCGAGCAGGTCGTCGAGACGCCAGGTCTCGCTGAGCGGGTAGTCCATGATCACGTCGTTGCCGACCGAGGCCAGGGCGGCGACCGCACGGTGGTAGCCGAGGCGGGTCCGCCTCAGCATCTCGTCGATCTCGGCCTGGTCGAGCGCGCGCGTGTGCACCGTCGACCGCATCCCGCTGATCTCGTCGACCGGGACGAAGAACCACGGGTCCTCGAGCAGCGACAGCAGCTCGCGGCCGATGCTGCTCTTCCCCGAGCTCGACGCTCCGTTCAGCAGGACGATCCGACCACTTCGCATGCGAGGAGACTATTCGCCGAGGCGTCACTTGGGTCGGCCGAGTGGGCACGTAGGTGCCCAC
>NZ_JACIXG010000100.1 GCF_014360585.1 Nocardioides sp. | reverse complement strand
CCAGGTCGCGGGCCGTTTCTTCACTATGAAGTTACTCACGGGTAGGATCAACCCACCCTTAGCAACCGAACCGACTCACAAGCACTAGGCTCGGCTGCAAACCGGTTCGTCCTGCCCCCTGATGAGGAGCGCCTAGGCATGTTGCAGATCATCGCCATCGTCGTGTGTCTTGCGGCAACGGTGGCCACCGCCTACCTGGTGACCAAGGCGGTCCGGTCGATGCTCGCGGTAATCAAGATCGGCACGCCGATCAGCCGCGTCGACCAGCCGTTGGCCCGCACCCTGACGATGTTGAAAGAGACCGTCCTTCACACGCGCATGCTGCAGTGGACCTGGGTCGGCGTGCTCCACTGGTTCGCCTTCGCCGCGTTCCTGCTGCTCTCGACGGCGGTCGGGGCTGCGTACTTCCAGCTCTTCGACCCGGAATGGACGCTCCCGGTCATCGGACAGCTGTTCGTCTACGAGTGGCTCGCCGAGCTCCTCGGCCTGCTCGGCGCGCTGGGCATCATCCCGCTGATCATCTACCGGGTGACCCACCTGCCCTCGAAGATGGGCCGCGGCACGCGGTTCTTCGGCTCCACGCAGTGGCAGGCCTTCTTCGTCGAGGCGATGGTGCTGCTGGAGAGCGCGGCGATCCTGTTCATCCGCGGTGCGGAGTACAACCTCGCCAAGGCCCACGGCGGGGAGGTCGCCGAGCATGCCACCGCGTTCCACTTCCCGGTCTCGCAGTTCTTCGGCGCGCTCTACCCCACCGGCCCCGACGCGGTCCACACGCTCGAGAACATCATCTACTCGATCGCGGCCTTCAAGATCATCACCGCGCTGATCTGGCTGGCCGTCGTCTCCACCCACCTGACGATGGGTGTCGCCTGGCACCGCTTCACCGCCTGGTTCAACATCTGGTTCAAGCGCGATCCAGCGTCGCGTACGTCCGACATCGAGGGCGCCCGCCCGCTCGGCACCGCGCTCGGCGCGATCAAGCCGATGCTCATCGACGGCAAGCCGGTCACCCTCGAGGACGTCGAGGAGGACCGCATCCCCGAGGACGCGATCCTCGGCGTCGGCTCGATCCAGGACTTCTCCTGGAAGGGCATCCTCGACTTCACCACCTGCACCGAGTGTGGTCGCTGCCAGTCGCAGTGCCCTGCCTGGAACACGGAGAAGCCGCTCTCTCCCAAGCTGCTGATGATGGGCCTGCGTGAGCACGCCTACGCCGCCGCCGACGACTCGGACCTGAAGGAGCTGCCGCTCATCGGCAAGGCCGACGGCGCCCCGGCAGGCGCCGGGAGCAACACCGAGGTGCTCGACTGGTTCTACAACCCTGAGGACGGCGGCTTCGTCATCGACGAGGACGTCCTCTGGTCCTGCACCTCCTGTGGCGCCTGCGTCCAGCAGTGCCCTGTCGACATCGAGCACGTCGACCACATCATGGACATGCGCCGCTACCAGGTGCTCGTCGAATCGAACTTCCCCACCGAGCTCAACGGCCTCTTCAAGGGCCTCGAGGGCAAGGGCAACCCCTGGAACATGAACGCCAACGCGCGCATGGACTGGGCCAAGGACCTGCCCTTCGACGTCAAGGAGGTCGGCAAGGACATCGAGTCGCTGGAGGAGGTCGACTGGCTGTTCTGGGTCGGCTGCGCCGGCGCGTACGAGGACCGGGCCAAGAAGACCACCCGCGCCGTGGCCGAGCTGCTCGACATGGCCGGGGTCTCCTTCGGCGTGCTCGGCAACGGCGAGACCTGCACCGGCGACTCCGCCCGCCGTGCCGGCAACGAGTTCGTCTTCCAGGGCCTGGCTCAGCAGAACGTCGAGACGTTCAAGGAGTTCAAGGTCAAGAAGGCTGTCACCACCTGTGCTCACTGCTTCAACACGTTGAAGAACGAGTACAAGGAGTTCGGCATCGAGCTCGAGGTCGTCCACCACACCCAGCTGCTCAACCGGCTCGTACGCGAGGGCAAGCTGACTCCGATCGCGGACGGCGCCGGCGCCCACAAGCGCTCGATCACCTACCACGACCCGTGCTTCATCGGCCGCCACAACGGCGTCTACGAGCCGCCGCGGGAGCTGCTGCAGATCATGCCGGGCGCCGAGTTCAAGGAGATGCCCCGCAACTCCGAGCGCTCCTTCTGCTGTGGCGCCGGTGGCGCCCGGATGTGGATGGAGGAGAAGATCGGGTCGCGGATCAACGAGAACCGCACGGATGAGGCCGTCGCCACCGGCGCCGACCAGATCGCCGTCGGTTGCCCGTTCTGCCGCGTCATGCTCTCCGACGGTCTGACCAAGGCCCAGGCCAACGGTGCCGCACGCGAAGAGGTCGAGGTCCTCGACGTCGCGCAGATGCTGCTCGCGTCCGTGAAGGGCGAGCAGGCCACCAAGCTGGCCCCGGGCGACGGTGCGAAGGTCGGCGCTGCCGCCAAGGCCGCCCCGGCCGTCGAAGAGGCCGCTCCGGCCTCCGGTTCGGCCGCGGGCGGTGCTGCCGCCACTGCCGGCTCGTCGCTCTTCGACTCCCCGGCTGAGACCACCGAGACCCCGAAGGCTCCGTCCGACGCCTCCTCGCTCTTCGACACCCCCGCGCCGGCCGAGCCGGCCTCGGGAGGTACGTCGGGTGGCGGTTCGCTCTTCGACACCCCTGCTCCGGCCGCCGAGCCGGAGAAGCCTGCCTCCGGCGGATCGCTCTTCGACGACGGCGGGTCACTCTTCGACGCGCCCACAGAGACGACCGAGGAGTCCCCTGCCTCGAGCGGCTCGCTGTTCGACGTGCCGGCCGACAAGGCGGCCGACGAGCCCGCGGCCAAGCCCGCTGAAGAGCCTGCTGTCGACCTCGGGGCCGGCGGGTCGCTCTTCGACGTACCCGCTCAGCAGGAAGAGCCCGCTGCCGCGCCCGAGGCGAAGGCCGCACCCGCAGCCGAGCCCGAGGCACCTGCCTCGGCTCCGGAGCCGGCCGCCGAGGAGCCGAGCGTCGATCTCAGCGCGGGTGGCTCGCTCTTCGACATCCCGGCCGCCGAGCCCGAGCAGGCTCCGGCGAAGGCCCCCGAGGCCTCTGCTCCGGCCGAGGCTCCGGCTGCTCCGGCTCCAGCTCCCGCTCCGGCTGAGGCAGGTTCGGGAGTGACCTCGGAGCCGAAGTCCGACGTCGACTTCGACGGTCTCGGCTCGCTCTTCGACATCGAGGCTCCGGAAGGCTCGGTCACCGCCGCGGCTCCGGCCGCACCCGCTCCCGCCGAGGCCGCGCCCGTGGCCGAGGCTCCTGTGGAGACCGTGGCCGAGGCGGCACCCGTCGAGGACGCCGCAGTCGAGACGGAGACTCCGTCCGAGCCGGAGCCCGCCCCGGAGACCGAGCCGAAGGCAGAGCCTGAGGCAGAGGCCGCGCCGAAGCCGGCGCCGTCGGTGAGCGGTGAGGCACACACGCCGCGTACCGACGTCGACATCCACGAGACAGGGTCGCTCTTCGACCTCTGATCCCATCGCAGTCAGTCGGCTGCACCAGACGATGACGCCTTGTGAGTGATTCACAAGGCGTCATCGTCATTTGGCCGAGGCGTCACTCGCGTCGGCCGAGACGGCACCAGCGTGCCCACTCGACCGACGCACCTGACGTCTCGGCCGACCGGCGTGACGCTTCGGCAGCACACTGACATCACGTGATGTCAGGTTGGGGTTGCTATGACGTCATGATGATGTCATAGTGGTGCGTATGGACATCACGCCGTATATCGACAGCCTGCGACGAGACCTGCTGGCCGCGGCCGAGGCCTCCGGGCCGGAGGCGCGGGAGACCGCGGAGCGGCTCACCTACGCACTCGACCCGGCCGCGCGGCTCGCCGTGATGGAGGCGGTGAGCCAGGCAGCGGCCGAGATCACCGCGGAGCTGCCGACGGGCAACGTGGACGTACGCCTGCGAGGACGCGACCTGGAGTTCGGCGTCACGCTTCCGGAGCTCGCCGAACCTGTCGCCCCCGCCCCGCCGGCACCGCCCGCTCCCCCGGCCCCGCCGGAGCCCGAGACCGACGACACCCTCTCCCGGGTGACCCTCCGCATCCCGGAGTCACTCAAGGCGAAGGCCGAGGAGGCGGCGGCCGACGCGGGCCAGTCGCTCAACACCTGGCTGGTCGGCGCCGTGCGAGCGGCGACCCGCGACAACGCGGTCAACGTCGACGTCGACCTCTCTGCGATCCCACACATCGTCAACGAGGCGATGAGCAGCCTCGACCCCTTCCGCGGGAGCAACCGCGGCAGGTCCGACCGCCGGATGACCGGCTGGCTCTGACCTGAGCCCAAGACCAACCAACGGACGGCCGCCCGGCCGCTCCGGTAGATCAGCACACCCTGAGGAGCAGCATCATGAGCACGTACACCTTCATGTCCACCGCCCCGGCCAAGCTCTTCGTCGAGTTCGGCAAGGGCAACCTCGAGGTCCAGACGACCGACACCGACGAGACGACCGTCGAGGTCGACGGCGATGACGCCGAGAGTCTGGTCGTCGAGCAGAGCGGCGACACGATCAACGTCATCGACCCGCACAAGGGCCCGTTCAGCCGCTCGCGGCGCTACGACATCACCATCACGGCGCCGTCACGGAGCCAGCTGCGAGCTCGCACCGGAACCGCCGACATCGCCACGCAGGGCGTCCTCCGGGCAGCGTGGATCCAGACCGGCTCCGGCGACGTACGGATCGACCAGGTCGCCGAGGAGTTCCAGGTCGAGTCCGGCTCGGGAGACATCGAGGCCGACACTCTCGGCGGTCGCGCCTCGATCAAGTCCGGGTCAGGTGACATCCGGATCGGTACGGCACACGACCTGAACACCAAGACCGGATCCGGAACCGTGGAGATCGACGAGGTCGAGGGCGACGTGAGCCACTCGACCGGCGCCGGAGACTTCGCGATCCACTCGGTCAGCGCGGGGCGGATCTCGGTGAAGGGGGCCTCCTCCGACGTACGCATCGGAATCCCGAACGGCACCCCGGTGTGGACCGACGTCAACACCGTGACCGGCCGGTGCACCAGCACTGTCGAGAGCGCTGGCGCACCGGCCGCGGGTGAGCCCTACGTCGAGCTCCGCACCACCACGGTCAGCGGTGATGTCACTCTTGTCGGTCTGTGAACGGACCTACTCCTTGTCGCCGGGGTGAGGCGCGTCCGGCACGACCGGCTTGAGCACACCCCAGGCGATGAAGATCGCCCCGATGACGAGCAGGACGATGCCCGCCCAGAGGTTGGCGTTGGGCCCGCCGGTCTTCTCGACCTCCGGGTCGCCGAAGAGGCCCATCAGCAGCAGGATGACGCCGTAGATCGAGAGCAGGGCCCCGATCACGTTTCGGATGTCGAAGAGCGCCAGCAGCGTGCCGAGAAGCCCGCTGTTGGAGTCAGCCTCGTTGGGCTCAGCCTTGTTGGATTCGGTGGACATCTCAGCCTCCTTAGAAGATCACGTTCAAGATGATGACCATGACCAGCGCGACGCCTGCCAGGGGCACCGGCCGCGCGTACCACGGGCGGCCGGCGTCCTCGGCGTCGACCAGGTCCTCCTTGGGGGTCTCGGAGTAGACCAGACCCTTCAAGGAGCCCTCCGGTTTCGGCTTGGTCACCAGCGAGACGATCACGCTGACGATGATGTCGACGACGAAGGCCGCACCGGCAGCCACGAACGACGCCCCCTGGCCGGAGAGCGGCAGGACACCCACGGACAGCCCGCCGAGCGTGCCGTCGGAGAGAACGCCGACGAGCACTGCCGCCAAGGTGCCGGAGACCAGACCGGCCCAACCGGCGGTGGCGGTCATCCGCTTCCAGAACATACCCAGGATGAACGTCGCGAACAGCGGCGCATTGAAGAACCCGAACAGGGTCTGTAGGTAGTCCATGATGTTGGAGAAGTTGGACGCGAGCGCTGCGGTGAAGATCGCGATGGCGGTCGCCGAGACGGTGGCCCAGCGGCCCAGCCTGACGTAGAACTCGTCCGGCCGGTCCTTGATGATGTATTCCTGGATGAGGTCGAAGGAGACCACCGTGTTGAAGGCGGACACGTTGGCCGCCATCCCGGCCATGAACGCCGCCAGCAGACCGGCGAGCGCCAGGCCGAGGAGACCGTTGGGCAGAAGATCCCTCATCAGGAGGAGCAGCGAGTCGTTGTAGTTCACGTTGCCGCCCGCACCTCCCGCGATCTGTGCCTCTCCTCCGGATGCCTTGAAATCGGCCAGCTCCGTCACCAGGACCGCGGCGATCATGCCGGGCAGAATCGTGATGAACGGGACGAACATCTTCGGGAAGGCGCCGATGATCGGCGTCTTGCGGGCGGCGCTGATCGAGTCGGCGGCCATCGCCCGCTGGACCTCGACGAAGTTGGTCGTCCAGTAGCCGAACGAGAGCACGAACCCGAGACCGAACACGATGCCGACCACCGAGAGGATGTCGGAGGAGAAGCCGGTCAGCGCGGTGCCGGGCCAGGAGTTGAGCTGGCCGGCGGCCGACGCGACGGTGTCGGGGTTGGCGGCCGAGGCCGCCTCGATCTTCGAGGCGAGACCGTCCCACCCTCCGACGTTGTAGAGGCCGAGGATGGTCAGTGGCAACAGCGCGGCCACGATCACGAAGAACTGCAGCACCTCGTTGTAGATCGCCGCCTTCAGACCACCGAGGGTGATGTAGGACAGCACGATCAGCGCGGCCACGATCAGCGCGACCCACAGCGGCCAGCCGAGCAGCGCGTGCACGATGGAGCCGAGCAGGTAGAGGTTGATACCCGCGATCAGCAGCTGCGCCACCGCAAACGAGATCGCGTTGACCAGGTGGGCCCCGGTGCCGAAACGACGCTTCATGAACTCGGGGACCGAGCGCACTTTCGAGCCGTAGTAGAAGGGCATCATCACGACGCCCAGGAAGAGCATCGCCGGAACGGCGCCGATCCAGAAATAGTGGACGGTGGGTAGTCCGAGCTGTGCGCCCGTCGCCGACATACCCATGATCTCGACCGCGCCGAGGTTCGCTGAGATGAAGGCGAGGCCGGTGACCCACGCGGGCAGCGACCGGCCGGACAGGAAGAAGTCCACCGAGCTCGACATGCCGCGGCTGGCCAGGAAGCCGATTCCGAGGACGAATGCGAAGTAGATCGCGATCAGGAGATAGTCGACCGCGTTGGCCTGGATCAGGGTGTCCGCGGCCAGGATGCCTGTGTGCATTCCCAAGACCCTTCTATTTGATTGGGCGCACCAAACTTAACCCCGCGCCTGCCCGAGAATTGCGCTGGGTCAGCCCTTCATCGACACGCCTTCTCGCCAGTAGCCCATGAAAGCGACCTGCTTGCGCGGCATCTCGAGCTCGTTGACCAGGTGACGGCGCAGTGCGGTGACCATCCGCGACTCCCCGGCGATCCAGGCGTAGCGCCCGTCCTCGCCGTCGGCGGCCTTCGCTGGGCCGTTCTCGAGCGCCGCGACCTCCTCGCCGGAGGACGAGTAGATCGGGGTCTCCCAAAGGTCCGGGTCCTCGACCTCGACCGAGGTCACGTCCTCGGGCGTGGCGTCGAAGCCGAGCAGCCCGCCGACGGCGGCCAGGGCAGGACCACCCACCGGCGCTCCGTCGCGCGGCAGCCAGCTGACCTTCAGTCCCTCAGGAGCAGACACGCCCTGTACGTCGCCGGCGACCGGCACCTCCAGGAACGCCGATCCGGTCGCATCCGCAGGCAGGGACTCGATGATCGAGACGAGCGCCGGCACGGCCGTCTCGTCGCCGACGAGGAGCAGCCGGGTGGCATCGCCGGGAAGCCACTCGATGCCGCCGTACTCCTCACCGAGCTTCGGGCCGACGACCATGATCTCGTCCCCGGGGCCCGCCGCGACGGCCCAGTCGGAGCCGGGACCGTGCGCGCCGGGGTGCAGCACGAAGTCGACGTACAGACGCTTCTCGATGCCCTCCCCCGCGATCGAGCGGATCGTGTAGGTGCGCATCCGCGGGCGCTCCTCGTCGGGGAGGCCGAGCCACTCGGTGTACCAGTCGTCGGCGGAGAGCTCGGGCAGGACGCCCGAGGCGGCCGGGAAGAGGAGCTTGATGCGCTGGTCGCGGGAGGGACCATCGGTGCCGAAGTCGGCCAGGTCGTCGCCGACCAGCTCGATCCGGGCGAACGACGGCGAGAGGCGCTCCACCGAGCGCACCGAGACGCGGGCGAGGATGGGCATGTCAGGCTCCTTGGGCGTGGGGGCGAGCGGCGGGTCGGTGGTGGCGTCCGATGGGGACGACCATCGGTGTACCCGAGACGGGGTCGACGATGACCTGGGACTCCAGACCGAAGACTTGCTCGACGCGGTCGGCGGTGACCACCTCGGCTGGGGTGCCGGTGGCGGCGACCTTTCCGCAGCTCATCGCGATCAGGTGATCGGCATAGCGGGCGGCCAGATTGAGGTCGTGGAGCACCATCACGACGGTGGTGCCCCGGGTCTCCCGCAGACCGTGGAGCAGGTCGAGGAGATCGATCTGGTGGGCGACGTCGAGGAACGTGGTCGGCTCGTCGAGGAGCAGCAGGTCGGTCTGCTGGGCCAGCGCCATCGCCACCCAGACCCGCTGCCGCTGGCCACCGGAGAGCTCGTCGACGATCCGGTCGGCGAGTTCGAGCGTGTCGGTCAGCTCGAGCGCCTCCGCGACCGCCGCGTCGTCCTCGGGAGACCAGCGCTGCAGCGCGCCGCGGTGGGGCTGGCGTCCGCGGCCGACCAGGTCGACGACGGTGATCCCCTCGGGCGCGATCGGCGACTGCGGCATCAGACCGAGCGTCTTGGCCACCGCCTTCGTGGGCTGCTTGTGGACCGCCTTGCCGTCGAGCACGACCTGCCCGGACATCGGCTTCAGCAGTCGGGCCATCCCACGCAGGAGGGTGGACTTCCCGCAGCCGTTGGCGCCGACGATCACGGTGGTGAGCCCGTCGGGGATCTCCAGCGAGACTTCGTCGACGACGGGGTCTCCGCCGTAGCCGAGGCTCACGCTCTCCGCAGCGAGTCTCATCTGGCCCTCTTTCATGTCATCGCCTTCCAGCTCGCCCAGCGGCGAGCAACCACAAGAGGAACGGCGCCCCGAACGCACCGGTGACGACGCCTACCGGGAAGGAGACGCCTGGGACCGCATAGTCGGCGATGTAGTCGCCGGCCACCATCACGATGGCGCCGACCAGCGCAGCGCCGACCAGGGTCGTACGCCCGCCGTTGAGCGCCCGCGAGATCGGTCCGGACACGAACGCGACGAAGGCGACCGGCCCGGCTGCCGCGACGCCGAGCGCGGTGAGCAGGACCGCGAGGAGGAGCAGCAGGTCCGTACGCCGCCGGCTGACCCCCAGACCGGTGGCCACGTCCGGGCCGAGCTGGAGGACCTGCGCGGAGCGGGCGGTCCAGATCAGCGCCGGGACGAGCACGACGAGGAAGCCGAGCAGGATCCAGATGGTGGGCCAGGTGACGCCGTTGAGCGCGCCGGTGAGCCAACGCAGCACGAGCAGCGCGTCGAACTCGTTGGCACGGGTGAAGAGGTAGTGGACGACCGCGGTCATCGCGGCCGCGGCGGTGACCCCGACGAGGACGAGCCGGTAGCTGCCGTCTGAGCCGGCGACGAGCCGGACCGCCACCGCGATCGCGAGCGCGCCCAGGATCGCGGCGACGCTCAGGGCCAGGCCCTCGAGGTCGAGCACCACGATCGCGAAGACCGCCGACGCGCTGGCGCCGAGCGAGACTCCGACGATGTCGGGGCTGGCCAGCGGGTTGCGCAGGGTGCTCTGGAAGACCGCGCCGGCCGTGCCGAACGCGACTCCGACCAGCACCCCGAGGATCGCCCTCGGGAGCTTCTCCGACATCAGCAGGAAGGTGGCGCCGGGGATCTCGGCCCCGCCGAGGATGCGGAAGAAGTCGGGCACGGTGATGATGTAGTTGCCGAGCAGCACCCGGGCGACGAAGGCACCGAACAGCAGCGCCGCCAGGACACCGACGACGTAGGCATGGTGTCGACGCGGTGCCCGCCGGGCCGTGCGTACGACCTCGACGGACCGCTTGGGTTCGGCAGGTGCGGTGATGCTCACAGGCCCGCCATCCGTCCACGTCGCAGGAACCAGACGAACGCCGGTACGCCGACCACGGCCGTCATGATCCCGACCTGCACCTCGGTGGGCGGCAGCACCACCCGGCCGAGCGCGTCGGCGATGGCGGTCAGCGCGGCCCCGGCGGCGATCGAGAGGGGCAGCACCAGGGCGTAGCTGGGACCGACCAGGGCGCGTACGGCGTGCGGGACGACCAGGCCGACGAAGGCGACCGGGCCGACCAGAGCGGTGGCGGTGCCACAGAGGAGGACCACCGCGAGCCCGACGACCACGCGGTCCAGGCCGGTGCGGCGGCCGAGACCCTTGGCGAGGTCGTCGCCGAGCGCGAGCGCGTTCAGGACCGGGGCGCTCAACAGGGCCATCAGGGCACCCACGATCAGGAACGGGGCACAGATCGCGAGGTCACCCCAGTCGCTGCCGATGGTGCCGACCTGCCACTGCCGGAAGACCTCCAGCCCTTTGTGGTCGATCAGCAGGATGCCGCTGGTCCAGCTGGTCAGCGCCGCGGTCAGCGCGGCACCGGCCAGCACCAGCTTGGCGGGGGTGGCGCCGTCGCGGCCGATCGCGGCGATGCCGTGCACGAGGATCGCGGCCAGCGCCGAACCGACGAAGGCGGCCCACAGCAGCGAGTTCAGGCCCGTTGCGCCGACGTACACGAGCGCCACCACGACCGCGAAGGCCGCACCGGCGTTGAGCCCGAGCAGCCCTGGGTCGGCCAACGGGTTGCGGGTCACCCCCTGCAGGCAGGCGCCGCCGAGCGCGAGCGCGCCGCCGACCGCGAAGGCGGTCGCCGTACGGGCGATCCGGTTCTCCAAGATCGCGTTCCCGAAGCTGCCGTCGTCGAACAGTGCGCTGGGTGGCACCCATTCGGCGCCGAGCAGGATCGAGACGACCGCTGCGAGGGCCAGTGCTCCCAGGATCAGGCCGATCCCGGGAAGTCGCCGGCCCCGGGCGACCGCGGCAGCAGGCGCTGCCGGGTCGACCGGGGCGAGAGACGTGGGGGTGGTCAACGCGGCCGTCACTTCTCCGCGGTGACGTTGACCTTCCCGCCGTCGACCGCCTCGGCGATCGAGGGAACGAGCTCGTCGATGAAGTAAGGGATCGACAGGGTGCTCGCGGCGGAGAAGGTCAGAGACAGCGGCTGGTCGGTGATGTCGAGGTAGTGGCCGCTCTTGATCGCCGGGATCTGGCTGAGCAGCTTGTCCTGCTGCAGGGCCTCGAAGCTGCCCTCGGTGTAGCCGAGGTTGATCAGCACCTCCGACTCCAGCTGGGGAGCCTTCTCCGCGGAGACGTCGGCGTAGAACTGACCGGCCGGGACCAGCTCGTCAGCGACCGGAGCGAGCTTCATGCCGAGCTGGGTCAGCATCTGCGGACGGGCGTCGCCGGCACCGTACAGACCGATGGTGCCGAGCTTGGAGTTGTCCTGGACACCCGTGACCAGGTATTCGGCGCCGACGATCTGCGGGTGGTCCTTCTGGGCCTGGGCGATCGCGTCCTCGGTCTCCTTCTTGACCTCCTCGGACAGGGTGACCCGGCCGGTGGCGTTACCGACCATCTCCAGGGAGTCCTGCCAGGAGGTCAGCCACGGGGCGCCGGGGAAGGCGACGGTGGGGGCGATCTCACTGAGCTTCTTGTAGTCCTGCTTGGAGATGCCCGAGTTGGTCGCGAGGATCAGGTCAGGGGTCGCCTTGCTGATCTCGGTGAACGGGATGCTGGTGTCGGCGTTGTAGCGCACCGGCTGCTTGCCGCCGACCTCCTTCAGCTCGGCGTCGAACCAGTCGGTCGACTGCTGGTCGTTGCCACCCCAGGTGATCGCCTGAGCGGCGACCGGGACGACGCCCAGCGACAGCGCGACGTCGTGGTCGGACCAGCCGATGGTGGCGACCTTGGTCGGCTCCTCGGTGATCTCGGTGCTGCCGTAGGCATGCTCGACAGTGACAGGGAAGGCGCCCGAGTCGGCCTTCGATGCGGAGTCCGCGGAGCTGTCCGCGGAGTCGGTCGCGCCCGTGCTGCACGCAGCCAGGCCGGTGGCGGCGAGCACGACGCTCGCTGCGATGAGTACGGATCGACGGATCACGGGGAAACCACCTCGGGTTAGGCAATGCTTAGTTAGGACAGCCTAAACACATTTGGGTTCCCGCGAGGCATCGGCCCCCAGGGTTTGGGACGACGCAGCGGACGGTCAGGGCCTGACGAACGTCTCCCGCTCGGCCTCGACCCGCTCCCGGATCACGCAGTCGAGCGAGTGGTCGTTGATGATCCCCATCGACTGCATGAACGCGTACATCGTCGTCGGTCCGACGAACTTCCAGCCGCGCTTCTTGAGGTCCTTGGAGAGCCTGACCGAGGCGGGCGAGGTCGCCACCACCTCCGGGACCGTCAGCGGCTCGGGCTCGAAGCCCCAGACGTACGCAGCCAGCGACCCGTGCTCCTCGACGAGCGCGATCGCGCGCCGGGCGTTGTTGATCGTGGCCTCGATCTTCCCGCGATGACGGATGATCCTGGCGTCCTGCAGGAGACGCTCGACATCGCTCTCATCGAACCCGGCGACCAGGTGGTAGTCGAACCCCTCGAAGACCTCGCGGAACGCGGGCCGCTTGTTGAGGATCGTGCGCCACGACAGCCCGCTCTGGAACCCCTCGAGGCAGATCTTCTCGAAGAGCCGGACGTCGCCGCCGGCCGGGAAGCCCCACTCGGTGTCGTGGTACGCCAGGAACTCCGGCGCCCCTCCAGCCCACGCGCAACGCGTCTGACCGTCAGGGGCCAGGAACGGTGTCTCACTCATCCACCCGACCCTAGCCGCGACCACCGACAGTCAGATCTGGGTGCGGTGGAAGCTCTGGAAGCTGCGCGAGGCGGTCGGGCCGCGCTGACCCTGGTAACGGCTCCCGTACTTCTCCGAGCCGTAGGGGTTCTGCGCGGGCGAGGTGAGCTTGAAGAAGCAGTACTGCCCGATCTTCATGCCCGGGTAGAGCTTGATCGGCAGCGTCGCGACGTTGGCGAGCTCGAGCGTCACGTGGCCCGAGAAGCCCGGGTCGACGAAGCCGGCGGTGGCGTGGGTGAGCAGCCCGAGGCGCCCCAGCGACGACTTCCCCTCGACGCGCGCGGCGATGTCGTCGGGCAGGCTGACGGTCTCGTAGGTCGACCCGAGCACGAACTCACCGGGGTGCAGGATGAACGGCTCGTCGCCCTCGGTCTCGATCTGCCGGGTGAGCTCGGACTGGTCCACGGCCGGGTCGATCGTGGCGTACTTGTGGTTGTCGAAGACCCGGAAGAACCGGTCCAGACGTACGTCGATAGACGACGGCTGCAGCATCGACTCGTCCCACGGGTCGATGACGATCCGTCCATCGTGGATCTCGGTCAGGATGTCCTTGTCGCTCAGCAGCACGAGGCAAACCTAACGCAGCCGGGCGCCGGGAACGACGGCGCGACTTTCCCGACCACTTTTCACACCTGCTGGGGAGCGTGGGGTAACATTCCCGAGGCACCTGCGGACGTAGCTCAGTTGGTAGAGCGCAACCTTCCCAAGGTTGATGTCGCGAGTTCGAATCTCGTCGTCCGCTCCACGTAACACAGCAGATCAGCCCGCACTTTCGTCATCATCGACGTCAGTGCGGGTTTCTGTTTGGGCCTCAGATGCCCCCAAGCTGAGCGCTGTTGGGGTTCTGTGTGCCGAATTCACTGACGGATACCTGTGGGGGTGTTTCAATACCAGCGCGCCACACGTCGCGGGCGCGCCTCGACTTCGAAGGAAGACCCCCATGCCCCGCAAGTTCACGCTTGCTGCCGCCGCCCTCGCGTTTGGCGCAGCGACCCTGTCACTCGGTGGTTCCGCGCAGGCTGCGACCACCCCATCTGTCAATGTCACAAGCGCCTGCCAGGGCGGCGCTGGTGTCATCACCGTCGGTGCCCGGCGCTCGCCCACCGGTCGCACCATCGGAACGACCGTGATTCGTGACGTGAAGAGGTCCAACTGGTCCGGATTCACGATGGTCGGCAACGCCGAGCCATACGGTCCGTCGACTGAGCCAGCGACGCTCCACCCGGTCGACGGCGTCGTACGCGACACCACGAAGTCCACCCTCGCCTGGCCGAAGCCGGTCATGGGCATGTACTTCTCGGGCGACTACTCGGTCTTCTGCGTCGGACGTGTCGACCAGAACCCCTACCGAGTCATCGGAATGGGTTCGTCCTCCCAGATCACCGTCCGCCGCGACTCCGGCGTTGTCCGGGTCGAGGGCGAGGCGAACCGGCTCGGCAAGTACCGCCTCACCGTACGCCTGTGGACTCCGGCCGGCTTCCAGGAGAAGTCGAAGGTCGTCAACGTGGGCGTTGACACGAACATCGGCGAGTTCCGGCACCGCTTCACCGGCTTCCAGCGGACCAACAAGTTCACCAAGGCCGTACTGATCACAAAGAACCTCCGAAGTGGCAAGACCACCACGGTCACAGTGCGACGCACGTTCTGATCTTCAATACTGCTCGTGACCCCGTCGATCCGGCGGGGCCACGATGTCCAAGAAGGCTCAGGTCGTCGCCGTAACTGGATCACGCGCAGGCCCACGGATCCACGGCCGTACCGTTGGCACGGCCTCGATCGGCTCGCTTGCACGATCCAAGTGATGCAGCACACGATCGCCGTTGGTTTCGCGGTGCGTCCATTAAGATTGGGACTCTGTTTTCCAATCGATGTGTGAACGACGCGTAAAGGATCACTCGACATGCCCGCGGGCTCGACCAGCCGATTCACCGACGGACGAGTCCCCGACCACGGCATCGGAGACCTGTTCACCTACGAAGCGCGCCTGCAGGCGCGGCTCGACGTCGAGGCGGCGCTGGCCGGGGCCGAGGCGGCCGTGAAGGTGATCCCGGCGGAGGCCGGGGAGGCGATCGCCGAGGCGGCCGACCTGGACAAGCTCGACATGGACCGCATCGAGAAGGCCACCGCCGAGCACAGCCATCCGCTGACACCGCTGGTCGAAGAGCTCTGCCGGGTCGTCGGCGCGAAGCACGGTGGCTGGGTCCACTGGGGCGCCACGACGCAGAACATCACCCAGACCGCCGACCTGATCCTGCTGCACCAGGCGCACGACAAGATCCTCGACCTGCTCGGCGACCTGCTCCGCTCGCTGTCGAAGGTCGCCGAGGCCGGCGCCGAGGTGCCGATGCCGGGGCGTACGCACTCCCAGCACGCCGTCCCGATCACCTTCGGCTTCAAGGTCGCCATCTGGATCGACGAGATCGCCGCCCACGTCGACCGGCTCCGCTCGGTGGAGGACCGCGTCTTCCGGCTGCTCATGGGCGGCGCGGCCGGCACGATGGCCTCCTTCGGCTCCCATGCCCGCGCGATCGAGACCGAGACGGCCTCCCGGCTCGACATGGGCTCGATGCCGGTCCCGTCGCGCGCGATCAACGACGGCATGGTCGAGTGGGTCTCGATCCTCGGTCTGCTCGGCGGCACCGCCGGGAAGATCGGCAAGGACGTCTACTCGATGATGCAGCCCGAGTTCGGCGAGGCCTTCGAGCCGATCCCCGAGGGCACCATCGGCTCCTCGACGATGCCCCACAAGCGCAACCCTCAGCTCACCCTCGACGTCATCACCGCCGCCACCCAGCTGCGTGGACTCGTCGCCCCGGCGATGGAGTCGATGCTCCACGACCACGAGGCCAACGGCGCGATGACCGGCATCCTCGAGGACGCCGTCGCCCAGGCATCCCGCCTGGCCGGGGATGTGCTCGCCAGGCTCGTGGTCATCTTCACCGGCCTGACCTTCGACGAGGAGCGGATGCGCGCCAACCTCGCTCTGTCCGGCGGTCTCATCGGCTCCGAGTCGCTGATGCTCGAGCTCGGCGAGCGCATCGGCCGCCAGGTCGCCCACGACGTCGTCTTCGAGCTGGCCCAGCGTTCCGCGGTCGACGACATCGACTTCGCCTCGCTGCTCGCCGCCTCCCCCGAGGTCTCGGCCCACTTCAGCCGCGACGAGATCGACGGACTGCTCGACCCCGCCCGTCACCTCGGCGAGTCCGCCAACATCGCTCGCGCCATGGCCGAGCACGCCCGCCGGGTGGCGGACACCATCCAGATTCCGAGCGTTTAGCGAGAGCCGAACGCGCCTCGTAGGATCGGCAGCGTGGTATTTGAAGGTTTCCCTGTCGCTGCACTCGACTTCTACGACGACCTCGAGGTCGACAACACCAAGTCGTTCTGGGAGGCCCACAAGCACGTCTACAAGGAGTCGGTGCACGCGCCGATGAAGGCGCTCACTGACGACCTCGCCGAGGAGTTCGGCAGCGCCAAGATCTTCCGGCCCTACCGCGACGTACGTTTCTCGAAGGACAAGCTGCCCTACAAGACCCACCAGGGCGCGTTCGTCGCCGTGGCACCGCAGACGGGCTACTACGTCGAGGTCTCACCTCGCGGCATCCGCACCGGCGGCGGCTGCTACTGGTTCGAGCCACCCCGGTTGGCGGCCTTCCGCGACGCGATCGTCCACGACCATTACGGACCTGACCTGGAGAAGCGCCTCGCGGTCGCGGAGAAGAAGGGGTACGAGGTCACCGGCGACCGCCTCAAGACCGCACCCCGTGGCTTCGACAAGGAACATCCCAAGATCGAGCTCCTCCGCTACAAGTCGATCCACCTCGGCCGCACCATCGGCTTCGAGCCGATCATCCACACCCCCGACCTGGTCGACGAGGTGAAGAAGGACTGGCGGGCCGTACGTCCGCTGATCGAGTGGATCGCCGAGCACGCCATCGCCTGATTCCTGATGCGCGGCCATGCGATACCCACTACGGTGTGCGCCGTGCGTACCTCTCTATCCCTCGCCGGGGCGGCATCGCTCCTGATCCTCCCTGGCTTCGTACTGCTGACCAGCTCGAGCGGCGTGGCCGCCACCAGCTGCATCAGCAGGGCCGTGACCGTCGACCTGAACCACGGGGAGAAGCGGACGGATCCGGCAATCCGCGACGTCATTCTGGGTACGCCCGGCGCCGACTCGATCATTGCCGACTCCAACGACGTCGTCTGCGGCGGCTCGGGAGACGACCGGATCCGCGGCGGAAGCCGCGTGCTCGCCGACCCCGGGAACGACGAGATCCGGGGCAGCAACTGGGCCAACGGGGAGTCGGGCAACGACACGCTCCACGGAACGTCCGGCAACGACGAGCTCACCGGCGGCACTGGCGCCGACACCATCTATGGCGGCGGCGGGAGTGACACGATCGCTGGGCACTACATCTCCGGCCTCGACTCCGCTGCGGGAACCGACGGCGGCGACACTCTCTACGGCGGCAGCGGCCGGGACTTCCTCGAGGGCCAAGGAGGCAACGACCGCCTCTACGGCGAGGCCGGCTCAGATGCGCTGAGCGGCAACGGCGGCAACGACAAGATGTGGGGCGCATCTGGAGACGACACCCTCCGAGGCGGCACCGGTGACGACCGGATCTACGCGGCCGACGGCGCCGACGTCGTCGTCGGCGGCAGCGGCGCCGACCTCATCTACGGCAACGCCGGGCGGGACAGCCTCCACGGCATGTCCGGAAACGACCGCATCTACGGTGGTTCGGGTCGCGACTGGCTCAAGGGCTTCAGCGGTGCCGACTACCTGGCCGCCGGTCCCGACGGCGACTCGCTCGTCGGCGGAGACGGCCGTGATCGACTTCTCGGGGGCGGCGGGAACGACCGGCTCAACGGTGGTCGGCTCGCCGATGTCGTGAGGGGCGGGGCCGGCACTGATCAGTGCGCCTCCGAGCCCGGCGCCGGCGTGACGTACTCCTGCCTGGCCACGCGCCACCTGCCGACCGGCCCGCCGATCGGCGGCGCCACTTACTGGAGCCCCTGACCAACAGCGATACGAGATAGTCGTCAGGGCTTGGTGAAGCTCGCCATCGTGCGCTCGGGCTCCCAGAAGGCCTTCATGGAGGCGATGCGGCCCTCGTCGTTGACGGTGTAGACCATGATCAGCTCGGTGGTGGTGTAGCTGCCGTCGGGGAAGCTGGTCTTGATCTTGCCGATGTTGGCGCA
>NZ_JACIXG010000010.1 GCF_014360585.1 Nocardioides sp. | reverse complement strand
CGGACACTCTGGGGTCGCGCCCCCCCAAACCCGCTGGGCTTTAATCTCGACCGCCAGGTGGCGCCGCCCCTGGGGGGCCGGCGCCACGTCGCATTTCGCGGTATTGAAACCCGGTTGCCCTCCGGCCTCGCTGGAACCTAGTGTCCAGCACATGACCGATCTCCAGGCTCGTCTCCGAGCCGATCTCATCACCGCTCGCAAGGCCCGGGACTCGGCCACCACAGCGGTGCTGCGCTCGACCCTGGCCGCGATCTCCAACGCGGAGGCGCTGCCCGTCGCAGAGGCCTCGCCCACGAGCGACGGTCCGATCGCCGGCGCCGCCACTGGCGTCGGGACGACCGAGGCCGTCCGCCGGGCGCTCACCGACGACGACATCCGCGCCATCATCTCCATCGAGCAGACCGAGCGGATGAGCGCCGCGACGGACCTGGAGTCCCACGGCGCAGGAGAGAAGGCCGAGCAGCTCCGCGCCGAGGCGGAGCTGCTCGCGGCCTACATCTAAGGACTCAGCCCAGCGGGTCGAGCTCGCCGCCGACGACCTCGAGCACCCGGGCGCGTACGTTGGCGGCGGCCTCGGGGTCACGAGCCGCCACGGCGGCGACGAGGGCGTTGCCGAGGATGAGCTGCGGGATCCGGATGATCGAGTCGAGCTCCTGGCGGAAGCCGGCCCGACCGCCCTGCGGGGTGACCAGCTCGACCTCGGCGAGCTTGGTCAGCTGCGTGCCGGTGAAGGAGGTCAGCGCGATGACGGCCGCTCCCCCGGCGACGGCCGCCTGGGCGACCTGGATCGTCGGCGCGGTGGCGCCGGTGCCGCTGACGACGACACAGACGTCGCCCGGCTGGAGCAGACGAGCCCGGATGAGCTGGTCGAGGTGGTCGGCGGGCGCCACCGTGCTCAGCCCCTGGGAGGCCAGCCGCATCGCGATGTCGCCGGCCACCGGCGAGGAGACCCCCGTGCCGGCGACCAGGATCGAGCGCGCGTCCGCGATGAGATCCACGGCCCGGCTGACCTGCTCCTCGGTGAGGAGCCCGACCATGTCCGAGGCGGAGTCGGCGATGTCGGCGAAGAAGGCGCGCACCACCGTCAGCGGGCTGCCTCCCTCGCTCGTCTCGGTCTTGGCCGAACCCAGGTCGCGCGCCAGCAGCACCTTGAGGTGCGGGAAGCCGCGGAACCCGAGTCTCTGCGCGGCTCTGACCACGGTCGCGGTCGAGACCGAGGCCTCGGCGGCGATCTCGGCGGTGGTCGCCTCGATGGCCCACTCCGAGCGGGTCAGCACGACCTCGGCGACCGCACGCTCGGAAGGGTTGAGCCGCGGCATCGCGGCTCGGATGGCTGGGAGAACCGGCGCGCTCGTCATGCGGCCACCGCAGTGGCCTCGGCGCCGTGCAGGATCCGGTGACGCAGCGCAGCAGAGATCTGGTCGACCAGGATCGTCACGAAGATGATCACAACAAGCATGATCCCACCCCACTCCCACTCTCGGCCCCGAAGGACACGGTTTAATAACGCACCAATTCCACCAGCGCTCACGACGCCGAGGATCGCGCTTGCTCTGATGTTCACCTCGAAGCGGTAGAGCCAGAAAGCCACGGTCTCCGGCAGCAGCTGCGGGATCACCGCCGTGCGGATGCGCTGCCACCACGTCGCACCGGCCGCGACGACCGCCTCGACCGGACCCGGATCGATCGTTTCGATGCTCTCCAGGGTCAGCTTGCCGAGCGAGCCGATCGAATGGATACCGATCGCCATCGCTCCGGCCATCGGGTTGAGCCCGAACAGCGGAAGCATGACGATCACCGCGAGCAGGATCTCCGGGACGGCGCGGATGGCGTTGAAGAACGTACGCACCGGCATGCGTACGAACCATGGCGCCGTGTTGGAGGCGGCCAGGAAGGCCAGCGGGAACGAGACCAGCGCCCCGACGCAGGTGCCGATCCAGGCGAGCGCCACCGACTCCCCCATCAGCTTCAGCGCCTGCAGCCACCAGTCTCCGTAGGTCAGGTCGGGGTCGGCCTGACCATCGGGATGCGCTCCCGGCCAGGTGAGCACGCCGTCGATCATCTGAGCGGCGTACTGCCAGATCGCTCCGGGGAACTGCGGCAGCCGCTCCCACCGGGCGTCCTCCAGGGACCATCCGGCCGCCAGCACCACGCCGACGAGGGCGAGGCCGGCCACGGTGTAGGGCCACTTCGGCGGCGGGTTCGGCCGCGTCGCGGTCGCGCGGGTCACACCAGTCTCCGGCGCAGGGCCTGGGAGAGCAGGTCGATCGCGATGACGGCCACGAAGATGACGATCACGACGGCCGCCAGCCGGGGGTAGTCGGCCCGGTTGAAGTAGAGCATGATCAGCTGCCCGATCCCGCCGGCTCCGACCGCACCCAGCACCACTGAGGCACGGATGTTGAGCTCGAAGACATAGAGGACGTACGAGGCGTAGCTGGGCAGCACCAGCGGGACGATCGCCGCCCGGGCCCGCTGCCAGCGGGTGGCCCCGGCCGCGTCGAGCGCCTCCAGCGGCCCCTGATCGACGGCGTCGATGCTCTCCGCGGTCAGCTTGGCGACGATGCCGACGTTGAAGACGGTCAGGGCCAGGATGCCCGGCAGCGGGCCGGTGACGACGGCGACGAAGATCAGGGCGTAGGCCATGTCGGGCAGCGACCGGATCACCGCCATCACCGACTTGGTGACCCGGTAGATCCCGGGCGGCGCGCTGACCTTGGAGCCCAGCAGAGCCACCCCGAGGGCGATCAGGGAGCCGACGAACGTCGCGATCACCGCGATGGCGGCGGTCTCCATCAGCGCGGTCCACAGCCGCGAGGTCGGGTCGGTGATCTCGGCCCACTCGGGGTGCACCACCTCCCCGAGGATCATCATCAGCGTCGACCACTGCTCGATGACCGGAGTGAGCGAGAAGTCGATCGCCCAGCCCGCCACCCCGGTGACGGCGACGGCGCCGAGGACACCACCGATCAGCAGCGGGCTCGGCGGTGGTTTCGCCGGACGCACCGGGCCCTGCGGGCCGTCCCGGCGCTCGAGGGCGGCGCCCGTCATGTCGAGATGTCCTCGCCGGTCAGCGAGCGTCCGTAGATCCTCTCGAAGACCGCGTCGTCGGCATCGGTCGCGGGGCCGTCGAAGACCACCTCTCCCGCGCGCATGCCGATGATCCGGTCCGCGTAGCGCCGGGCGAGGTCGAGGAAGTGCAGGTTGACCACGGTGGTGATGCCCAGGTCCCGGTTGATCTGCCGTAGGTCGCGCATCACCCGGTCGGCTGTCGGTGGATCGAGCGATGCGACCGGCTCGTCGGCGAGCATCACCGACGGCTGCTGCGCCAGAGCACGGGCGATCGCGACCCGCTGCTGCTGCCCGCCGGAGAGCTCGGAGGCGCGTACCCATGCCTTCTCGACGATCCCGACGCGCTCCAGGGCCTCGAAGGCGATCTCCTTGTCGGCCTTGGTGTGCAGCCCGAGCAGGGACCGCGCCCATGACTGGGCGTGCAGCCGACCGGTGAGCACGTTGCTCATCACGGATCGGCGGGTCACCAGGTTGAACCCTTGGAAGATCATCCCGATGTCGGCGCGCAGCCGCGGCAGCCGGCGGCCGCGTACCGACTTCACCTCGGTCCCACCCACCGACAGCCTCCCCGCGGTGACCGGCACCAGGCCGTTGATCGTGCGGACGAGCGTGGACTTCCCGGCGCCGGAGAGGCCGACGACCACGACGAACTCCCCCGGCGAGATGGTCAGGCTGACACCGGCGAGGCCACGGCTGCCGTTGGGGTAGACCACCGAGACGTCGTCGAAGACGATGCTGTGCCCACCATCAGAGCCACCGTCAGAGCCACCGTCGGACCGACCATCGGACCGGTCACCGGCCCGATGCCCGAGACCCGAGGCGCTCATTCGCCGAAGTTCTCCTCCACGGACTTCGCCTTCTTCAGCGCGGTCTTGTCGACCTTCACCAGGCCCTCGATGTCGTAGACGGCCGCCAGGGTCTTAAGCCCCTTGGGGTCCTTCGCCATCGCGGTGAACGCGTCGGTCACCTTCGTACGCAGCTCCTTGGAGAGCCCGCCGGCGACGACGATGCCGTCGTTGGGGATCTCTGCGGAGTAGGCGAAGACCACGACGTCGGAGGCGACCTTCGGCTCGTCGGCCGCGACGTCCTCCCGGGCGTCGTCGAAGCTCACCCCGACCGGGTAGTCGCCACGGGCCACAGCCAGGACCGCGGCGTCGTGGTCGCCGGCGAACTGCGCGTCGAGGTCGACCAGCGCGTCGCCGCCGGTGACGAGCCCCCACTGAGTGGCCGGGTAGTAGTAGCCGGCCGCCGAGCCCTGGTCGACGAAGGCGATCGGGGTGCCGGGCTTGACCTTGGACAGGGCGACCTCACCGGTGGGGCCGGTCTTGGCGGCGTCGGTGCCGTTGCAGTACTTCAGGCCGTCGAGCACCTTGACCTCGTCGGCACAGTACGTCTCGGGGTCGTTGGTGAACCACTGCGTGTGGTAGCTCGACGAGCCGTAGCGCACGGACTGAAGGATCGGCACCGCACCGGCCTGGTCCTCGGCCTGCACCACGCCGATCGGACCGAGCATCGCGACCTGGGCCTGGTCCGACTTCATCGCCACGATCGCGGCCGCATAGCTCTCGGTCACCTCGGCGCGTACGGGGATCCCGATCCGGTCGCTGAGGAACGACTCCAGGCCCTTCGCGCTCTCGGTGATCGAGTCGATGTCCCCGGAGGGCACCAGCGACAGCACGAGCTCCTTGGGATCCTCCGCGGGCGCGGTGCTCTCCTCGCTGCCGCCGCAGGCGGCGAGCGAGAGGGTGAGCGATGCGGCGGCACCAACCGCCAGCAACCGGGTCGTGGGGGTTCTCAACATTGGACAGACTCCTTGAGGGGGTGAGCTGCGATGAAGGCTGAGGGGTCATTCGACCAGTCCGAGACTGCGGAGTACAGGCCCGCCAGCGATCCTGCACGAACATGTGCCGGTCCCTGTCGACGGTCGAAGGCGTCAACGTACGCAGCAACACAACCACGCTCGACAGCGGGTGCCAGGTCATTGCGCCAGATGTCGCCCACGGACATGAGCCACTCCGGTCTGTCGGCCAGGCCGAAGGCATCCAGGAGGCGGTCCAGGTGACCGGTCATCCGGGTCGGCTTGAGGGCGTCGGTGTGCACCTCGTCGACCACGTCGCGGAGGCCGAGGTGCTCCAGGATCGCGTCCAGGCCGCTGCCCGGGGAGTTGGTCATGATCACCCGGTGGGCATCGAGACCGTCGAGCAGCTCGACCAGCCCGTCGGGCGTGCGGATGTCGCCGGGCTGCTCGCTCATCGCTGCCCGGCTCCAGACGTACGCCGCGCTCAGCTCCTCCTCGGAGACCCCGGCGGCCAGGCCCAGGATCTTGACCGCCTCGTAGCCGTCCTGAGCGCCGGTCAGCGTCTTCGGGGCATTCCCGGGCAGTCTCTGCCCGAGAAAGGCCTCAGTGGTCTCCAGGAGCGCCTCAGGGGCGACGGTGAGGGCCGCCACCCGGGCGGCGTAGAGAAGGACCGGCGTGTCTCCGAGACACACCGTTCCGTCCAGGTCGAGCACCAGCACGGGCCGAGACAACGAGTCCACCTTCCAGGCGCGGGCCGTCGGGGTCGAGCCTGCGCATCGCGATCACGTCTTGAACGGAAGGTAGGTAAAGACTCTTCCGGACGCAAGCAGCAACGACGTGGTGTCGTGCGTTGTCTGCCGCAGCCCACGATATCGGCCCGAGCCGGTTGTCCCGGTCAGGCGAGGCCCGGCGTGCCGCCGGGTCAGGCGAGCGCGGATCCGGCGCGGTACTCCTCGTAGGGGGTGTTCCAGTCGCCCCAACCGTTGCTGAGGGTCATCCCGCGGTTGGTGCCGACCGTCTCGACCACGTCACCGCGGCGGGTCATGTCGTAGAGGAACTTGGCGTTGGCGTCGCTCATGCCGGTGCAGCCGTGGGAGACGTTGGCATTGCCCTGCTGGGCCACCGACCACGGGGCGCCGTGGATGAACTCGCCGGAGAACGTCAGCCGCATGGCCCACTTCACGCCCTCCATGTTGTAGTACTCCCGGTCGCCCGGGTTGATCCCGATGGTCTCGGAGTTCATGGTCTTGCGCTCGAACTTCTCGATGATCACCTTCACGCCGCTGCGGGTGATGAACCCTTCCTTGCCGGTCGTGATCGGGATGGTCTTGATCTTCTGCCCGTTCTTGAAGACCTCCATCTGATAGGTCTTCGCGTTGGCCCGGTAGATGTGCGCGTCACCTGTCTTGAAGGTGATCTCGCGGTTCTTCTGGCCGAAGATGCCGCCGCCGGCGGGGACCGAGTTGATGTCGAGCTTCACCTTGACCGTGGAGTTGGCCTGCCAGTAGGTGCGCGGACGGTAGTGGACCTCCTTGTCGTTCACCCAGTACCACGACCCCTCCTGCTTCGGGGTCGACTCGACGATCATCTTCTTCTCGAAGGCCGCCTTGTTCTTCACCGGCAGGTCGTACGTCACGATGATCGGCATCCCGACGCCGACGGTCTCGCCGTCGAGGGGCGCGATGGACGGATAGGTCTGGCGGTCCAGGCCGAGGTCCTCGGTGGCGAAGGTGATCTGGCTCTTCTTCTCCAGACCGTCGTCGCCGGTGGCGGTGACCGAGAGGGTGTAGGACGCGGTCGGCTCGAGCACATCGCCCGCACTCCAGCTGAGGCCGTCCTCGGTGATGGTGCCACGCACCTTGGTGCCCTTGGCTCCGGCCAGCATGACCTCGTCGAGACGGCCCTTGGCCACATCGACCTTGACCACCTTGTCGACCGGGACGCCCGTCGCGTTGTCCTCGATGTTGTGCGTGATCTGCACCTTGGGCTCGGCGGGCTTCTTGGGCTCCTTCGAGGCCGGCTCCGCACCGCACGCGGCGAGCACCGGCGCGAGCGCCGCCGCCGCTGTGGTCCACAGCACCCGTCGGCGGGCGAGCAGGGACGGACGGTGAAACGGTGACTGCGATGACACGGTGAGACTGCTCCAGACCTGTTTAATTACCCCAACGCCCTGTACCCGGACGCGAGAGCGTTAACCCTACCGGGCATCCCCAAGAGCTGCCCAAGAAATACAGCGGGGCCCGATCCGGATGGATCGGGCCCCGACGTAGGTTTTCGCTCAGTGCTTGAACTCGCCTCGGTAGTACTCGAAGTTCCAGCCGGCGGTGGCCAGCATGCCGAGCACGGCGGCGATGATGACCAGCCACCAGGCTGCCATCGCGACCGCGAGGACCACCAGGCCGAAGGTGAGCGCTGCCCACAGCGGCCACCAGGAGAACGGCGGGAAGAAGCCGTACTCCCCCGCGCCCTCGGCGATGTCGCCGTCCTCACGGTCCTCTGGCCGCGGGTCCATCTTGATCGCGTGGAATCCGAGGTAGATCCAGATCATCAGGAACAGCAGTGTGCACATCACCAGCGCCGAGGTGCCGGTCCAGTCACCGCCCTCTTCGGAGGCGACGGTGATGAACCAGTAGGCCGGGGTGACCAGCACCAGGAAGGCGGTGCAGATCCCGAAGATCCAGGCTTCAGACTTCATCGGGCTCAGCCTTCCTTGTTGGAGCTGTTGGAGACAAGATCGTCCTCATCGTGCTCCAGCGCGGCGATCTCCGGGTGGTGGAGGTCGAAGGCCGGGGACTCCGAGCGGATCTTCGGGATCGAGACGAAGTTGTGGCGCGGCGCCGGGCAGGCAGTGGCCCACTCCAGCGAGCGGCCCCAGCCCCACGGGTCGTCCACGGTCACCAGCGGTGCCTTGCGGGAGACGTAGAGGTTGTAGAAGAACGGCAGCATCGACAGGCTCAGCAGGAACGCACCCACGGTCGAGAACTGGTTCAGGAAGGTGAACCCGTCGCTGGGCAGGTAGTCGGCGATGCGTCGCTGCATGCCCTCGACACCGAGCCAGTGCTGGACCAGGAAGGTCGCGTGGAAGCCGACGAACAGCAGCCAGAAGTGGACCTTGCCGAGGCGTTCGTCGAGCATCCGGCCGGTCATCTTCGGCCACCAGAAGTAGAACCCGGCGAACATCGCGAACACGACGGTCCCGAAGACCACGTAGTGGAAGTGCGCGACCACGAAGTAGGAGTCGGAGACCTGGAAGTCGAGCGGCGGGCTCGCCAGGATGATGCCGGTCAGACCACCGAAGAGGAAGGTCGTCAGGAAGCCGATCGACCACAGCATCGGGGTGTCGAAGCTGACCGACCCGCCCCACATCGTGCCGATCCAGTTGAAGAACTTCACGCCTGTCGGCACCGCGATCAGGAACGTCATCCCGGAGAAGAACGGCAGGTTGACCGCACCGGTCACGAACATGTGGTGCGCCCACACCGCCACCGAGAGGATCGCGATGCCGAGGGTCGCGGCCACCAGACCGACGTAGCCGAAGATCGGCTTGCGGCTGAAGACCGGGAGGATCTCGGAGATGATGCCGAAGAACGGCAGCGCGATGATGTAGACCTCGGGGTGGCCGAAGAACCAGAACAGGTGTTGCCACAGGATCGGTCCGCCGTGAGAGGCGTCGAAGACATGGGACCCGAACTGACGGTCGGACTCGAGCATCAGCAGCGCGGCGGCGAGGATCGGGAACGCGATCAGCGCGAGCAGCGCCGTGATCAGGGTGTTCCACGTGAAGATCGGCATCCGGAACATGGTCATGCCCGGCGCACGCATGCAGATGATCGTGGTGATGAAGTTGACCGAGCCGAGGATCGTGCCCAGACCACCCATGTAGAGACCCATGATCCACAGGTCGCCACCGACGCCCGGGGAGTACTGCGCGCTGGAGAGCGGCGTGTAGGCGAACCAGCCGAAGTCGGCCGCGCCGGTCGGGGTGAAGAAGCCGCTGGCCGCGATCAGGCCACCGAAGAGGTAGAGCCAGTAGCTGAACATGTTCAGCCGCGGGAAGGCGACGTCAGGAGCGCCGATCTGCAGCGGCATGATGACGTTGGAGAAACCGAAGAACAGCGGCGTCGCGAACAGCAGCAGCATGATCGTGCCGTGCATCGTGAACAGCTGGTTGAACAGCTCGTCGTTGACGACCTGCTGACCCGGGAACGCCAGCTCCGAACGCATCAGCAGCGCCATCAGGCCGCCGACCAGGAACCAGAAGAACGACGTGACCAGGTACATCTTCCCGATCAGCTTGTGATCGGTGGTGGTCAGCAGCTGGTAGATCTGCTTGCCGAGCGGCTTGGGGCCGCCGGTGACCGGGCGGGCATCGGTGGCGGTCACTCGCCCTCCTCCTCATTGTGGCTGGCGATGTCGTCGAGGCTGCGGGTGGACTTGCCGCCACCGAGCAGCGGGCGCTCGGCCTCGAAGCCGTTCTGCGCCAACGTGTCGACGTAGGACTTGTAGTCGTCCTCGGAGAGGATCGCGACCTTGAAGATCATCCGGGCGTGGTAGACGCCGCAGAGCTCGTAGCAGGCGCCACGGAAGGTGGTGCCGTCGATGAGGTCCTCGGCGTTCGGGTCGAAGGTGGCCGTGGCCTCCTTCGTGGTGATCGAGTAGTGGTTCACCCGACCCGGGATGACGTCCATCCTCATGCCGAAGTCAGGGACACCGAAGTTGTGGATGACGTCGGCCGAGCGCAGGTTGAACCGCGTGGTGGTCTTCTCCGGGAGGACCAGCGTCGGGATGTGCGAGCCGGTGCCCACGACGTAGCCGTAGCGGTCGTAGGGGTACTCGTCGTCGACGAGGTTCTCGTCCGCGCTCACGTCGGGCTCACCGATGCCGTGGTTGAAGGTCCACTGCCACTGCTGGCCGGTCACCTCGATCACGTTGGTCGGGTTGCCGTTGTCGAGCATCTCGTTCTGGACCTTGACGGTGTGGTCGAAGAACACGATCACCATCAGAACCGGGGCGATCGTGTAGAAGATCTCCAACGGCAGGTTGTAACGCGTCTGGACCGGGATGTCGGCGTCACTGCGGCGCCGGTAACGCCAGATCGCCCAGAAGATGAGCCCCCAGGTCAGGACACCCGTGATCAACGCGGCGATCCACGCACCCTGCCACAGGGCGAGGTTGTGCTCCCCCTGCTCAGAACGTGGCTCGGGGAAGCCGAAACGCGCCGCCTCGTCCGAACAGCCACTCAGCAGGAGGGCGCCGGCCGTCAGCGTCGCCACCAGCGCACCACGTCGGGCGCGGGCGTGGGACGGAGTCGATCCGGCCCTTGGCAAGTGCAGACCCACTACGAGCCTCTCTCTCATGCGAACACTCAGATGTCCGCAGACTATCGCGAGCGCATCCGGAATCATCCTCAGGGGTTCCTCATGTCGCGTATGGCTACCGTTGGGTTCTGTGACCGAACCCTTCACCTACCTCGACGCCGCATCGGCCGAACCGCTCCATCCCGCGGCGCGGGAAGTGCTTCTGGCCGCGGCGGATCAGGGGTATGCCGACCCCCGCCGCCTGCACCGGCCGGCGCGCAACGCGGGGCTGCTGCTCTCCAACGCCCGCGAGGTCGTGGCCGAGGCCTTGGGCGTGCGTCGCGATGAGGTGCTTTTCACATCTTCGGGCACCACCGCCGTGCACGCAGGCCTGCTGGGTCTCGGATCCCATGGCATCGGTCACAGTGCCGTGGAGCACCAGGCGGTCGTCGACGCCGCGAGATGGTCTCGGCGCTCCCCCGTCACCGAGCTGGCCGTCGACGACGAGGCACGGGTCGAGGTGAGCGCCGTGCAGGACGCGGTCCGCGCCGGGGACGTCGATGCGATCGCGGTCCAGCAGGCCAACCACGAGGTCGGCACGCTTCAGCCTCTCGACGAGGTCGCCTCCGCCGCCGGTCCGGTGCCGCTCTTCGTCGACGCCTGTGCCTCCATGGGACGGCTGCCCCTACCCTTGGCCGGGGACGCGGTCGCCGGCTCTGCCCGCAAGTGGGGCGGCCCGGGCGGTGTGGGGGTGCTGGTCGTGCGCAGGGCGGCGCGGTGGCGCTGGCCGTTCCCCGGCGACGAGTGGTCGCGTACGGACCAGGGGTTCTCCAACATCCCCGGGGCGCTGGCCGCCGCGGCGGCGCTCCAGGCCGTGGTCGCCGAGCGCGAGGAGGTCAACGCCCGCCAGCACGAGCTGATCTCGCTGGTCAGGGAGCGGGTCCGGACGGAGATCCCGGACGTGGACGTGGCCGGGCCCGCCGACGGGCGGCTCCCCCACCTGGTGACGTTCTCGGCGCTGTACGTTGACGGCGAGGCGCTGGTGACCGCGCTGGACCGCATCGGCGTCGGTGTCGCGAGCGGCTCCGCCTGCACCTCCGACACCCGCGAGCCGTCTCGCGTGCTTGCCGCCATGGGAGCGTTGACACACGGTAACGTTCGGCTGTCGCTGACCCGCGACACGACGCGAGAGGATGTGGAGCGCATGCTCGATGCACTGCCCGGGATCGTCAAGGACCTACGCGCCGAGGCCGGACTATGAGCGCGCCGACCGTGACCTTGGACTGTCGTGGCCAGGCCTGCCCGCGACCCGTCATCGAGCTCGGCCGACACCTCGGTGACATCGAGATCGGTGAGGTGATCGCGGTAGCCGCCGACGACGTCGCCGCCCACCACGACGTGCCCGCCTGGGCCCGGATGCGCGGCCAGGAGTTCGTCGGCGAGGTGGAAGCAGAAGACGGCGTACCCGTCTATCGGATACGCCGTCTCAGCTAAGAGGTTATGCGGGGGTCGATCTCGACCCGCAGTCGCGGCTTCGCAGGCTCAGCCGCGCGCTCGCTCGATCCCTTCGCGTTGCGACCCTGCTCGCTTCGCTCGCAGGGTCGCAGGCTCAGGCCTTGAGGTGCGGAGCGATCTGGTCCGCGGCGGTGTCGCCGTACGACTCCCGGACCCGTCCGACGAACGCCTCGGGCGTGAAGGAGTACTCCTGCGGGCCGACGGTCTCGACGCAGTAGGCGGCCAGGACACAGCCGACCTCGGCGGCCTGCTCCAGCTCGCAGTCCCAGGCCAGCGCGGCCAGGAAGCCGGCCCGGAAGGCGTCGCCGACGCCGGTGGGCTCGATGGCGTTCACGTTCTTCGCGGCAGGCACCTCGATGGCGTCCTCGCCCTTGCTCTGGATGCGCGCGCCGTCCTTGCCGAGGGTGGTGACCTGGGTGCCGACGCGGGCCAGGACATCCTCGGCCGTCCAGTCGGTCTTCTGCTGGAGGACGTGGGACTCGTACTCGTTGGTGAACAGATAGGCGGCGCCGTCGACGAGCTCGCGGATCAGCTCACCGTCGCCGAAGGCGAGCTGCTGGCTCGGGTCGGAGATGAAGGTGTAGCCGCGCTGGCGCGCCTCCTGGGTGTGGCGCCTCATCGCGTCGGGGTCGTCGGGCGCGACCAGCACGAACGACGGCTCGCCGACCTTCTCCGCGATCGGACCGAGCTCGATCTCGCGGGCCTCGGCCATCGCACCCGGGTAGAAGCTGGCGAACTGGGCCATCGCGGTGTCCGTGGTGCACACGAACCGCGCGGTGTGCAGCGTCTCCGAGACCCGCAGGTGGTCGCAGTTGACGCCGTGGCGCTCGAGCCAGGAGCGGTAGTCGGCGAAGTCTTCGCCGACCGCCCCGACGAGCACCGGGTCGAGACCGAGGTTGGCCAGGCCGAAGGAGATGTTGGCGCCGACACCACCGCGGCGGATCTCGAGGTCGTTGACCAGGAAGCTCACCGAGAGCTTGTCGAGCTGGTCGGCGACCAGCGAGTCGGCGAACTTTCCACCGAAGCTCATCAGGTGGTCGGTGGCGATGGAGCCTGCGATCAGGAGTGAACCGGACATGCGCGGAACCCTACCGGCGAGACCTCGGACGACGTTAAGACCCGGCCGTGGACGGGAGATGAATATTACCGCTGAGTCGGCCTTCTGCTACCGGTTGGTAGTGCTTACCGTCGTTTGTATGACAGACATGCGCGTTCCGTACGACGACCTCGACAGCCCGGCGCAGCTCTGCTCCGACTGCGCCGCCGCCGACAGCGCGCTGCGCCTGCCTGCGCCGAGAGTGCGTGCGGCCGATCGCCCGGCGCCGACGGTCCGGATGCAGGCTCGCGAGCCGGGCGACACCGCCATGCTCGCGGCGTGCGAGCACGTCGCCGACGACCTCGCCCTGACCTGATCGGTCTCGGCCTCCTGTACCGAGGAGGCCACAAATGCACAGCAGCCCCTGCCTACGCGGCAGGGGCTGCTGACGTGCTGGACCAGGTTCGGCTCAGTGGAAGGAATCTCCGCAGGCGCATGAACCCGTGGCGTTGGGGTTGTCGATGGTGAACCCCTGCTTCTCGATGCTGTCCACGAAGTCGATCATGGCGCCGTTGAGGTAGGGAACGCTCATCCGGTCGACGACGACGGACACGCCGTCGAAGTCGGTGATCTCGTCACCGTCGAGGGTGCGCTCGTCGAAGAAGAGCTGGTAGCGCAGGCCGGAGCAGCCACCAGGCTGCACGGAGATGCGCAGGCTCAGGTCGTCGCGGCCTTCCTGCTCCAGGAGGCTCTTCACCTTCGCGGCGGCGACGTCGCTCAGGTTGATGGAGTCGGCGCGGCGTTCGGTCGTCTGCTCGGTCATGTAGCTGGGCTCCCTGTGCGTGGGTGCGGGTTGTGTCTTAAGGCTCAATCGTCGCACATCCTCGGTTATTCCCGATGGTCGGCGGACCACGTCCGGGCCACCCGGGCGGCGACCTGGGCGAGGGAGTCGTACGCCTCGGCGAGCGCCCGCTCCTCGCCGACGCTGTCGACGAGGGAGTAGGCGGCGTCGATGCCGAGCGTCCGCAGCTCCCGTCCGCTCATGCTGGCCTTCCCGGCCAGCACGATGCAGGGCCGCAGGGACTGCTCGGCCAGGCGCGCCACCCCGACCGGGACCTTGCCGGCGGTGCTCTGCGGGTCGAAGGACCCCTCGCCGGTGATCACCAGGTCGGCCCAGGAGGCCAGCTCGGGCAGCCCGAGCAGGTCGGCGACGACCTCGAACCCCGGGCGTCGCTTGCCGCCGAGGAGCAGCAGCGCGAATCCCATGCCACCGGCCGCTCCGGCACCCTTCTCGGTCGCGATCTTGCGCGAGGTGGCGGCTGCCAGGTCCTGGAGCGCACCGTCCCAGCGGGGCATGACCTCCTCGGCCAGGCCCTTCTGCTTCCCGTAGACCTTGACCGCACCGAAGAGGCCGGTCAGCGGGTTGTCGACGTCGCTGGCGATCACGATCTCGAGACCGAGCGGCTCGGGCAGTGTCACCTCGGTGACGCCCTCGAGCCCGATCAGACCGGCGTCGAGCGGCCGGTCCGCGGTGGCACCCAGCACAGCGAGCAGGCCCGCTCCCCCGTCGCTCGTGCCCGAGCCGCCGAGGCCGACCACGACCTTGCTCGCTCTGGCGTCGCGAGCGGCGAGGATCAGCTGCCCCACTCCGTACGAGGTCGCGTGCTCGGCGCCCTTCCCGTCGGTCAGGTGCAGGCCGGCTGCCTGGGCTGACTCGACATAGGCGGTCTTGCCATCGACCAGGACCTGAGCGGCCACCGGCTCGCCGTGCGGTCCGCTGACCTCGAGCTCGTGGAGGTCGCCACCGAGGGACTCGTGCAGCAGCGCGAGGAACCCCGGTCCGCCGTCCGCCATCGGCACCAGCGACAACTCGTCGCGAGGTGCCGTACGCCGCCAGCCCTCCGCGATCGCGGCAGCCGCCTGGGAGGCAGAGAGCGTGCCTGCGTACTTGTCGGGGGCGATCAGGACTCGCATGGCCGAAACCTACCCGCGCGCCGAAAGGTCCCCGCGTCCCACCGTCCGCCCAAAGCCACAACCATTGCGGATGCGGCGGGTTAAGGTCGTTTCGTGCGGTTCTTCCGGCGGCCCACGGCCAGCGACGCAGAGACCAGACGGATCCGTGACTTCTGGACCTGGTGGGCACAGAAGGGCGCGCTCGCCTGTGGTGCCGCGCTCGATGCCGACGACCAGGGCGCTCTGGTCCACCTGCTGGCCAGACGGGTCGACGCGATCGAGACGGGTCTGAGCTGGGAGGTCGGCCCCGGTCCGCTGGGCGGGCGCCTGCTGGTCGTCTCTGCCGGCGGCGACCCGGACCACCGCGCGCTGGCTCGCCGCTGGCTGCTCGCCGCCCCCGAGCCCGACGGCGTCTCGCCCTGGGAGTTCAGCGACCAGCGGCCGCCGGTCGAAGATCCGGTCCAGGCGGTGCTCACCACCTCCGGTGGAGCCGAGATCCGGCTGGCCGACGTGCTGGTGAGCGGCCGGCAGAACGGCGCCCACTTCGACATCACGCTCTTCCACCCGGCTTTCCCGGAGCTCACCGACGACGCCCGCCTGCAGGTCGCCTTCCACGCCCTCGACACCACCCTGGGCGAGTCCAGCACCGAGCTGTGGATAGGCGAGGTCGAGACGGCCACGGCCCGCCCCCGCAACGGCTTCGGCCTCGACGGGCTGCGCACCGCCGTACGCAACCTCCGCAAGGAGTACGTCGACCCCGACGGCAACCCGGCCTGGGTGCTGCTCCGCGGGGAGAGCCCGCAGGGTCCGGTGGAGGCGAGCGCGGTCGTCCCCCTGCACCCGGTCCTCGCCCCCAACCTGACCCACCACGTCGGCGTGATGATCCCTTACGTCGGTTTCGCCGAGCGCGGGCTCCCCTCGGCCGATGCCCTGCGCGACCTCGGCCGGCTCGAGGACCGTCTCGCCTCCACCCTCGGGCCCGACGGCCGCGTCGTCGCCCACGAGACCACCAACGGCGTACGTCTCCTGCACGCCTACATCGACCCGACCACCTCGGCCCCGCAGCGGCTGGAGGAGACGGTCGGCGACTGGACCCACGGCGATGTCGTCACCCGGGTCGACACCGACCCCGCCTGGGAGGCCGTCCGTCCTCTGCGCGCCTGAGGGCGACCACCATGTGACCTACGCCACCGGAGCATCTAGCCCACGACATGTATTATCGTCATCATGACGACTGTCGACCTCCCGCTGCTCCCCCTCGGGCGCGGCACCGACCTGAACTCCGAGCGTGGCGTCGAGTGTCCCGGCGACCTGCCGGCCGCCTCCGACCCCGAACTGGTCGCGCGCGCTCTCGCCGCCAAGGAGAAGCTGGGCGAAAGGGTGTTCGTCCTCGGACACCACTACCAGCGCGACGAGGTCGTCCAGTTCGCTGACGTGATGGGCGACTCCTTCAAGCTCGCCCGCGACGCGGCCGCGCGGCCGGACGCGGAGTACATCGTCTTCTGCGGCGTGCACTTCATGGCCGAGTCGGCCGACATCCTCACCTCGCCTTCGCAGGCGGTCATCCTCCCCGACCTCGCGGCCGGGTGCTCGATGGCCGACATGGCGCGGCTGGGCCAGGTCGAGAAGGCCTGGGAGGCGCTCACCGAGGCGGGCGTCGCCGAGCAGGTCGTGCCGGTGACGTACATGAACTCCTCCGCCGACATCAAGGCGTTCTGCGGACGCCACGACGGAGTCGTGTGCACCTCCTCCAACGCGCAGGCCGTGCTGGAGTGGGCGTTCGACCAGAAGGCTGGTTCAGAAGGTGGCGCCAAGGTCCTCTTCTTCCCCGACCAGCACCTCGGCCGCAACACCGCGGTCCTGAAGCTCGGCCTGTCGCTGGACGACTGCATCGTCTGGGACCCGCTCCAGCCCGGCGGCGGCGTGAGCGCCGAGGAGCTCCGGGCGGCGAAGGTGATCCTGTGGAAGGGCCACTGCTCGGTCCACGGCCGCTTCTCCCCCGACACCATCGACGAGCTGCGGGCCGAGATCCCGGGCGTGCAGATCCTGGTCCACCCCGAGTGCAAGCACGAGGTCGTCCTCAAGGCCGACCTGGTGGGCTCGACCGAGTTCATCATCTCGACCATCGAGGCAGCTCCCGCTGGGTCAGCCTGGGCGATCGGCACCGAGCTCAACCTGGTCAAGCGGCTCGCCGCCGCCCACCCCGACAAGCGGATCGCCTTCCTCGACCGCACCGTCTGCTACTGCTCGACGATGAACCGCATCGACCTGCCCCACCTCGTCTGGGCCCTGGAGTCCCTCGTCGACGGCCAGGTCGTCAACCGCATCGAGGTCGACGCCGACACCGCGCACTACGCCAAGCTCGCCCTCCAGCGCATGCTCGACCTCCCGGGGCTGAGCTCAACAGGCACGGCCCAGGACGACTGACAGCCCCTGCCGAGGCGTCACTGCTGAGGTCAGCCGGCGGGGAGGCGTACGGCGATCGTGGTGTCGCCGGGGACGCTGGTCAGCTTCACTGCGCCGCCGTGGGCGGTGACGATGGCGTGGACCAGGGCCAGCCCGAGGCCGGCACCGCCGTCGCGCTGACGGGCCTCGTCGGCCCGGGTGAAGCGCTCGAAGGCGCGTGGGACGAGGTCCGGCGGGAAGCCCGGCCCGTCGTCGTGGACGTCGAAACCGTCAGGCCGTACGCGGACGGTGACCGTGGTGCCGGCTGGCGTGTGCCGGCGCTCGTTGGTGAGCAGGTTGCTGATCACCTGGTGGAGTCGCTGGTCGTCGCCGGTGACGATCACCTCGGCGGCATCGGAGTCGGCGTCGGTGTCGGCCGGCAGCTCGAGCCGCCAGGTGTGCGACGGGGCGACGACCCGGGCGTCGTCGATGGCTTCGAGGAGCAGCCGGGTCAGGTCGACCGACTCGCGGGCGAGCGGGCGGCCCTGGTCGAGGCGGGCGAGCAGGAGCAGATCCTCTACCAGCGTGGTCATCCGCAGCGACTCCTCCTCCACCTTGCCGAGCGCCATCGGGACCGCTTCGGGCCGCTGCTGGGCCAGCTCGGTGTAGCCACGGATGGTGGTCAGCGGCGTACGCAGCTCGTGGGAGGCGTCCGCGACGAACTGGCGTACCTGCTGCTCGCTGCGGTGACGCTCGGCCAGGGAGATCTCGACGTGGTCGAGCAGCGAGTTGAGCGCGGCACCGACCTGGCCGACCTCGGTGTCCTCGTCGGTGAGCCGCTCGGGGACCCGTTCGGTCACCGAGACCTCGCCGGAGGACATCGGGAGGCCGGCGACAGCATGCGCGGTGGCGGCGACCTCCCGCAACGGGCTGAGCTGGCGGCGTACGACGACATAGCCCACACCTGCGGCGGCCAGGACGCCGAGCAGGGTCAGCAGGGCCTCCCAGAAGATCAGGCTCCCGATGGTCTTCTCGACCTCACCTGTGGAGTGGCCGGTGACGACGACCACCGTCTGGCCGGTGCTCGTGTTGAAGACGGCCTGGGCGATCACCCGGTAGGTGCCGTGATCGGGCAGCTCGACGTCGTGCGCACGAGCGTCGACGCGCACCTCCCGCAGCGCACCGAGATCGGCCGTGGTGAGCGTCTCCACCTCGTCCGGGTCGAAGTCGCCGAGCGTGCCTCTGGCCCGACCGTTCTCGGGGAACTCCGCAAAGACCGAGTTCGGGGCCAGGTTGAACCGAACCCCCGGGCTCGTCCCGGCCACACCCCGAGCCATGTCGCGTACGTCTCGGTCGAGGCGGTCCAGCAGGGTCTCGCGCAACGCGATGGTGGCGACGGTGGCGATCAGCAGCGAGACGACCAGCACCAGGGAGACCGCGGTGATGACCAGCCGTGAGGTGAGCGGCGCGAGGAGTCGCCTCAGCCGGCTGGTCACGCGCTGGCGCTCGTTCACTCAGTCGCCTTCAGCACGTAGCCCGCGCCGCGCATCGTGTGGATCATCGGCTTGCGGCCGGCATCGATCTTCTTGCGCAGGTAGGAGATGTAGAGCTCGACGACGTTGGCCTGACCACCGAAGTCGTAGGACCAGACGCGGTCGAGGATCTGTGCCTTCGAGAGCACCCGGCGCGGGTTGCGCATCAGGTAGCGGAGCAGCTCGAACTCGGTCGCGGTGAGCGTGACCTCCTCCCCCGCGCGGTGCACCTCCCGGGAGTCCTCGTCCATCGTGAGGTCGCCGACGCGGAGCACCGAGTGCTCCTCGACCCGGGTCGCCCCGGCCCGGCGCATCAGGCCGCGCAGCCGCGCGACGAGCTCTTCGAGAGAGAACGGCTTGGTCACGTAGTCGTCACCGCCCGCGGTCAGCCCGGCGACCCGGTCCTCGACCGCGTCCTTGGCGGTGAGGAACAGGACGGGTACGACCGGGCGGGTGCTGCGTACGCGACGCAGGACCTCGAGCCCGTCGAAGTCGGGCAGCATCCAGTCGAGCACGATCGCGTCGGGCGAGGTCTCCTTCGCGGCGCTGACCGCCTTGGAGCCGGAGTGGGCCATGGTGACCTCCCAGCCCTCGAACCGCAGCGCCATCGCGATCAGCTCGGCGATGTTCACCTCGTCGTCGACGACGAGCACCCGCAGCGGCGACCCGTCGGGACGGGTCAGGTCCTGTGCTCCAGCAGTCATGACTCCATCATGCGGCTGTTTGCTGTGTGTTGCTTGTGAAGCCGCTGAGGCGTGTCGAAGGAGTCAGCAACGATCTGCCCAGCGCCGGCCGGATCAGGCCGGATCAGGTCGCGCTCAGAGGCCGGGCGCGCCCCAGACCGCGAGCCAGCGAGAGAGGTCCTTCTCGACCGGAAGATCGCCTTCGATCGCGGTGCGGACGTTGATCTCGAGCAGGTTGTCGCGCTGCTGCGGACCGGTCGGGACGAAGGGGTAGAAGGTGCCCTGCTTGTAGAGGTAGATGAGGCCCACGCTGCGGCCGTCCGCGCCCTCGAAGCCGATCAGCGAGCACAGCAGCCCCGGCCCGAAGCCGTTCATCTCCAACGTGGTGTTGACCGCGTGGAGATCGGTGACCAGGCCGGTGATGTCGGGATTGGCCGGGTCCAAGGGCTCGTGGTCGACGCTGAGCCAGGTGAAGCCGAACTCGTCGACGCTCGTGGACACCTTCGGCGCAGCCTCGGAGGCACCGAGCAGCTCGACGACGTCGTCCTGCGTGCCGGCGAACCCTGCCCCTGCGGCGGCGCGGTAGCAGACCGCCCCGTCCCCGGTCGGGACCAGCCCGAGCGAGGTCTGCATGGTGAGTGCGGCCGTCGGCACCGCGAACAGTGCGTCGAGGTTGGCCTGCTTCGGTCGCGTACGACCCGTGATGACATCCCAGAAACCCACAGGGCGACCTTACGTCGTCACTGCGTCGGACGGCCGAGCTCGGCCTCGATCTGGGCGAGCTGCTCGAGGCGCTGCTCCAGCGAGGGGTGCGTCGAGGTCAGCGTACGCAGCGACTGACCGCTGATCGCCGGCGCGATGAAGAACGCGTTCATCGCCTGCGAGGACCGGAGGTCCCGGCTCGGGATCGCGGAGATCTCGCCGGTGATCTTCTGCAGCGCGCTGGCCAGCGCGCCCGGCTTCATGGTCAGGTGCGCGCCGGCACGGTCGGCGGCCAGCTCGCGGTAGCGCGACAGCATCCGCAGCAGCACCCAGGACACGGCGTAGACCGCCAGGGAGACCAGCAGCACCACCAGCCACACCGGGAGACCGTTGTTGCCGTCGCGGCGGCCGCCGCCTGCGTACGCGCCGTACTGGGAGCCCCGGCTCAGCATCCCGGCCACGATGCCGGCCGAGGAGGCGACCGTCATCACGAGCACGTCGCGGTGGGCGACATGAGAGAGCTCATGGGCGAGCACGCCCTCCAGCTCCTCGGCGCTCAGCCGCTGCATGATGCCGGTGGTCACCACGACGGCGGACCGCTTGGGCGAGCGGCCGGTGGCGAAGGCGTTGGGCATGTCGGTGTGGGCGATCCCGACCCGCGGCTTCGGCATGTCGGCCAGGGTGCACAGCCGGTCGATCATCGCGTGCAGCTCGGGCGCCTCCTGGACCGACACCTCGCGCGCGCCCATGGCGCGCATCGCGAGGGTGTCGGAGGAGTACCACTGCCACCAGGCGATGCCGAGACCGACGATGCCGATGATCGGCGCCCACTGTGCCGGCATCACGAACATCAGCGCCACGACGAGCCCGACGAAGAGCGCGCCGAGCAGGAACATCACCGTGGTCATCCGGACGGTCAGCCCGGCATCCCCCTGGAAGCGTGACATCAGATCATGCTCAGCCGGGGATGAGGCCCTCGTCGCCGAGCATCTCGGAGACCTCGGCGAGTGTGGAGCCGGGGCCGGGCAGGATCAGGTCGGAGGAGTCGATCGCGTCGACCGGGTGCGCGGTGCCCATCGAGCGCACGCCTTCGAGCAGCGCGACCAGCGCCGCGTCGAAGACGGCCTCGTCGGTGCCCTGGCAGGCAGCCTCGACGGCTGCGTCGAGCTCGTTGAGCTTGTCGATCGCGGAGGCGTCGAGGTCGTACTGCCCCTCCCCGAGGATGCGAACGATCACTGCTCCGCCTTCTTCTCGGTCGAGTCGACGTCGATGACCGGCGAGCTGTTGTCGCCACCGGGCAGCGCCTGGGTCTGCTGCGAGGAGCCGAGGCCCTTGAGAGCCGCGAGCTCGGCCTCGACGTCGTTGGTGGAGCTCAGGGCGTCGAGCTGACGGGTGATGTCGTCGGACGGACCGGCGGTGAGGTCGTCGAGGGCGCCCGAGGAGAGCAGCTCGTCGACGGCACCGGCACGGGCCTGCATCTCGAGGGTCTTGTCCTCGGCACGCTGCATGGCCATGCCGACGTCGCCCATCTCCTCGCCGATGCCGGAGATCGCCTCGTTGATCCGGGTCTGCGCCTCGGCAGCGGTGTAGGTCGCCTTGATGGTCTCCTTCTTGGTGCGGAAGGACTCCACCTTGGCCTGCAGCCGCTGCTGCGCGAGGGTGAGCTTCTCCTCCTCGCCCTGAAGGGTCCCCAGCTGGGTGTTGAGGTCGTTCATCTGCTGGGTGAGGCCGCTCTTGCGCGTGAGGGCCTCGCGGGCAAGATCCTCACGGTTCATCTCGATGGCCTTCTGGGCCTGCTGGGTGAGCTTGTCGGACTGCTGCTTGAGCCCGTTGATCTGCAGCTCGACGCGCTTGCGGCTGGTCGCGACGTCCGCGACGCCGCGACGCACCTGCTGCAGCATCTGAAGCTGCTTCTGGTAGCTGTAGTCGAGCACCTCCCGTGGGTCCTCGGCCTTGTCGAGCGCCTTATTTGCCTTCGCCTTGAAGACCAGGCTCAGCCGCTTCATCACACTCATCGCTTCCCTTTACGCCTCTCATATGCAGCCGACCGCCGGCCGCCCCGCGTCGTCGCTTGCCGCTGGACTCTCGTCGTCCTAGGACAAGTGTTGCCTCTCACCCTAGGCCGGGTCCACAAAACTCGTTGTCCGGGTCCCTCGGGATATCCTGTACGTGTCCTAGCCAACACTGTTTTGCCTCGGGCTCCGCTTCAGCAAGACTCATTTGCTTCGGGCTCCCGCTTCAGCAGATACGTAAGAGGTCCCTTCGTTGTTCGGTCGCAAGTCCCCCGCCCAGCAGGTCGTCGAGCCCGAGACCCCGGTCAAAGAGACCGGCAAGGGTCGCCCGACCCCATCGCGCAAGGAAGCCGAAGCGGCGCGCAAGGCGCGTCTCAAGCAGCCGCGTACCCGCAAGGAGATCAACGCCGCCAACCGCGCCCAGCGCGCCGAGCACGGCGACAAGATGCGCCAGGCGATGAAGACCGGCGACGAGCGCTACCTGCCGCTGCGCGACAAGGGCCCGGTCAAGCGCTTCATCCGTGACTGGATCGACGCCCGGTTCACCTTCGCCGAGATCGTGCTCCCGGTGCTGATCATCGCGTTGGTGGTGCCCTACATCAGCCTCGAGCTGGCGATGTACTCCCAGCTCTTCACGCTCGTCGTGATGGCCACCGTGATCATCAACCTGATCACGCTGCGCTTCCTGCTCCGCAAGGAGCTCAAGCGCCGCTTCCCCGACAACGACCTCAAGGGCACCACCTACTACGCGATCATGCGGGCCATCCAGATCCGCCCCCTGCGTATGCCCAAGCCGCAGGTCAAGATCGGCTCGCAGCTCTCCGACGACTACCGCTGAGCCACCACTAGGCGTCGTCGGGCCGGGGCACGTCCTCGACCTCGCAGACGAGACTGGCCCCGCCGACGCGCTCGTGGAAGCTCCATGAGCCGGCCAGGTCGGTGAGCTTCTCGGCGACGTAGGGCTCGGGTGCGGACGCCGGCATCGAGGTGAGCGTCCAGATCGTGGAGAGCTCGACCCGGGTCGGCGTACGCCACGCCATCTTCACCCAGATCTCGCCGGGGAGGTTCGAGATGGCCACATGGACGCCGAATGCGGCGAGGACCTCGAGCCGGTTGGCGGCGCGGTCGCCCACGACCCGCGAGTCGGTCCACGCTCGCACCTGGTTCATCGCCTGGTCCGGCGTCAGCAGATCGAATGCCTGCTCGCGTTCCGTCTCGTAGACGTGGTTGCTCATCAGTTGGCCTTTCGGGTGGGGGTGGATGCGGCCGGAGCCGTCTGGATGTCCCAGATGGTGTCGAGACCGGCTCGGCGGAGCTGACCGGCGAGCGCCGGATCGGCGTTTCGGAGACGAAGGGGCACGCCCCGCGACCCGCAGCGACGCTTGGCCCACAGCAGCGCCGCGATGGTCGTCGAGGAGAACCCGGTCAGACCCGTCAGGTCGACCACGACCGCCTCGGGACCGCCCACGAGCATCTCCGCCAACCGCCAGCGCAGGTTGTGGATCGCTCGCAGGCAGGTCGCGTCCGAGAACGGCACGATGATGGTCTCGTCCATCGGGTAGAACTCCGCCTCGCTCATGCCGTCCACCCTGCCCACGGTGTGTGGAGGTCCTTTCGCAGTTTCATGTCAGTTTCGTGTCACTTCCGGCCGGCGGACCGCGACGGCTCTTTGTCCCGGCCGTTCGGGTGAGACGATTCGGGACGTGCAAGAGGCAGCCAAGCGAGTGCTCATCCTGGAGGACGACTACGGGCTGCGTACCTCCCTTCGGCTCTTCCTCGAGCAGGAGGGGTACGCGGTCGGCGAAGCCGACGACGCCGAGATCGCCCTCGATCTCGACGCCCAGGAGCCGTTCGACGTGATGCTCGTCGACCTGATGCTCGGCGGCATCGACGGGTTCACCTTCATCCGGAGCGTGCGCCCCCGGACGACCGCACCGATCATCGTGATCAGCGCCCGCGACGGTGCCAAGGACGTGGTCACCGCGCTGGAGGCGGGAGCCGACGACTACGTGCGCAAGCCGTTCGACGTGGCCGAGGTCAGGGCCCGGATCCGCGCCGCGCTGCGGCGCCCCGACTTTCCCCTTGTCCCGGCTCAGGGCGGCTACGCCCCTGCCAGCGGCATCGTGCTCGACTCGACCGACGGCCCGCTGGTCTTCGACCCGGAGGCCGCGACCCTCCGCCGGGGCGCCGAGGACCTCCACCTGACCAGCACGGAGTTCAAGCTCCTGCTCGCGCTGACGAACAGCCCCGGTAGGGTGATGACCCGCGAGAACCTGGTCAACCAGATGTGGCCCGAGGGCCATCACGGAGACGTCCGGGTCGTCGACGTGCACGTCAGCCGCCTGCGCAACAAGGTCGACACCGACCCGGAGGCCGGCGGCGTCATCTCCACCGTCCGCGGCCTGGGCTACCGGCTGGACCCGCGATGAACCGGAGACCGAGTCGGCGCGGTCTCCGCGCCAACGTCGTGGCGGCGTTCGCGGCCGGCGCGCTGCTGATCAGCCTGATCCTCGCCTTCAGCACCTACTTCTCGGCCCGTCACTACCTGATCGCGCAGCGTGAGCGGAACGCGCTGCAGCAGGCCTACATCGACGCCGCGCTCGTCAAGGAACGGCTGCGCACGAACGGGGTCAACGTCGCCGAGGTTCTCGCCGAGATCGCCCAGCCGAGCCGCACCACTGTGTTCGTCCACAAGGACGGTCAGTGGTACTCCTCCGACCTCACCACCCAGGTCCACGACGCCACCAGCGACGTCGCCTCGAGCGTCCAGGCCGGAGACGTCGCGCTGACCTGGACCGACACCGGCGACCGGCCCAACATCGTCGTCGGGGTCCCGCTCGAGGGCGTGGACGCCGACTACTACGAGGTCACCTATGCCAAGGAGCTCAGCGAGACCCTCGACACGATGGGCTACGCGCTCGCCATCTCGGCGGCGGTCACCACCATCGCCGGCGGCGTGCTCGGCTGGTACGCCGCCCGGCGGGTGCTGCGGCCGCTGCGCCAGGTCGCCCTGGCCGCAGCGCGGATCTCCGCCGGCGAGCTCGACACCCGAGTAGAGGCAACCGACGACCCCGACCTGTCGACCCTGACCGGGTCGTTCAACACCATGGTCGACACCGTGGTCGAGCGCCTCGACCACGACGCCCGCTTCGCCGCCGACGTCAGTCACGAGCTTCGTACGCCGGTGGCCACCCTCACCACCAGCCTCGGCGTCCTGCAGGGCGACAAGCACCTCTCCCCCAGCTCCGCGACCGCGGTGGACCTGATGGCCGGCGAGCTGGAACGGTTCCGCGGGGCGCTCGAGGACCTCATCGCGCTGGGGCGTCTCGACGCAGGCGTGCGGGAGTCGGAGTGGGAGGTGCTGAGAGTCACCGACCTCGTCGCCGCGACTCTCGCGGACAACGGCATCGGCGACGACGTCGTCATCGACGTCCCCGACGAGCTGGAGATCTACGGTGATCGGCTCCAGCTGCACCGAGCCCTCGCCAACCTGGTCCGCAACGCCGAGACCCATGGCGGCGGCCTCACCTCGGTGCGTGCCACCGCGCGCCGCGGCGAGGCCGAGATCCACGTCGCGGACTCCGGGCCCGGCGTACCCGTCGCGTCGCGCGAGCACATCTTCGACCGGTTCTCCCGGCTGGGGGCGCGGGGCGCGACGACCGGGAGCGGGCTGGGCCTGAGCATCGTGGAGCGGACCGCTCAGCTGCACGACGGCTCGGTCTGGTGTCGCGATGCCGACCCGACCGGCGCGGACTTCGTGATCTCGCTCCCCCTCGCGCCCACGGCGCGGACCGTCTCGGGCCGGGAGGTGACATGAGGACGGCGCGTACGTCATGGGCGGCGGTGCTCTCCGGCCTGCTGCTGGCCGGGGCTGCCGCGTGCGGAGTCCCGAGCAGCGACGAGGTGCGGACCGTCGATCCCGACGAGGTTCCCTACCATCTGCTCGACGACGCTGCCGCCGTCGCACCGGGCACAGCGCAGGGCGCCGCCGGGCCGCGGCTCTACTGGGTCAACGGCGAGGACCGTCTCGTCAGCCGCCCCACCGCCAGCTTCTGCTCCAAGACCGTCGACGGGGTCGCGAAGAACATCCTCGACCAGCTCGGCGCCGGTCCCACGGAGGTCGACCTGGCTTCAGGCCTCGGCACCGCCCTGCCCCCGGAGGGATGGCTGGAGCTCGTGGAGATCACCGACCGCACCGCCCACCTCCGCATCTCCACCGACGACACGATCGCCACCAACCGGGTGGTGCTCGCCACCGCCCAGACGGTGCTGTCGCTGACCTCGATCCCCGGCGTGGACCGGGTGAAGATGAAGTACGACGCCGAGCCGCTGCAGGTGCCGAAGTCCTCGGGCGAGCTCGCCGACGGGCCGTTGCGCCACGACGACTACCGCAGCCTGCTGGCCGACCCCGCCGAGCCGCCCAAGGACGAACGGCTACGACGCCGGGACCTCTGCCCCAGCTGAGCTCGCCCAGCGGTCCTGGGCGGTCATGGGTAGCTCTGAGCGGCTCTGAGGAGTCCTCAGCCGATCCCCAGGACGTCCTCCAGGCCGATCGTGAGCCCAGGCCGCGAGCCGATGCCGCGGATCGCGGCGAGCACGCCGTGAGCGAAGGAGGCGTGCGAGAGCGAGTCGTGGCGGATGGTCAGGAGCTCGCCGACACCGCCGAGGACGACCTCCTGGTGGGCTACCGAGCCGGACATCCGCAGCGAATGGACCGGGATGCCCTCCACAGCGGCGCCGCGGGCCCCCTGGAGGGCCGACGTGGTCGCGTCCGGCGCCGGGGCCACTCCGGCCTCCCGACGCGCGGCAGCGACGAGCTCAGCGGTCCTGCGGGCCGTACCCGAAGGAGCGTCGGCCTTCCGCTCGTGGTGGGTCTCGACGATCTCCACGGACGGGAAATGGGCGGCCGCGAGCTCGGCGAAACGCATCATCAGCACAGCGCCGACCGAGAAGTTGGGGACGACCATCGCGCCGACCGCCGGAGCCTCGGCCAGCCAGGCCTCGAGCTGCTCGACGCGGTCGGGACCGAAGCCCGAGGTGCCGATCACGGTGTGCACGCCGTGGGACAGGCAGAACTCCGCGTTGCCCATCACCGCCTCGAGAGTGGTGACGTCGACAGCCACCTCGGCTCCGGCGTCGGTGATCGTCGAGAGCTCGTCGCCGCGCCCGATCCTCGCCACCAGCTCCAGGTCATCGGCGGACTCGACCGCCTCGCAGACCGCCGAACCGAGCTTGCCACCTGCACCGAGAACAGCCACCTTGATCATGGCGACCAACCTTATGCGAAGCGGCCCGGGACGAAGCGACCGACCGCATAGTTCACGCTCCAGCAACGATCTACCACTATCCGGTGAACACTGTCCGGCGAGGGCTGTGAGCGGAACCGTAGGTGGATCTGGCAGTCTTGGCCCCATGGTGGTGCAGACGATCCCTGCTCGGATCCGTTGGGCCGTTGATTTCATGGACATTCAACCGAACGATCATGTCCTTGAGATCGGCTGTGGCCCGGGGGCTGGTGCCGAGCTGATCTGTAGCCGGCTGGAGACCGGAAAACTATTTGCGATCGATCGCTCGGAGTCGGGCGTCGATCGTACTAAGCGACGCTGCGCGAAGTATCTGGAGGCAGGACGCCTCACGGTCCGCCAGATCGACCTCGCAACGCTGCGGGTCCCGGTCAAGCGGCTGACGAAGGTCTTCGCGTTCAACGTCAACCTGTTCTGGGTGCGGGACGCATCCGCCGAGATCGCGCTGCTCCACGAGCGCGTGCTCCCCGGCGGCACCGTCAACCTCTTCTACGAGGCCACCCAGCGCGAGCAGGTCCCCGAGATCATCGAGAAGGCGAGCAAGGCCCTGGCCGACGGCGGCTTCCGAGTCTCCATCGTCGACTCCAAGGTCCCGGCCGCCGTCGGGATCATCGGTAAGCGCTGACCCAGACCACGCCGAGTCGGCGCGTTCTGACCGAATTGCACGCCGAGTCGGCTCGTTATGACGAGCCGACTCGGCCTGATTCGGTGTCAGGCCGGTCCCACGACCGCGAGGATCTCGGGACGGCTGAGGATCTCGGCCGCGACCTCACGGCACTCCTCTAGGGTGACCTCGTCGATCCGGGTGAGGACCTCGTCGATCGAGTAGAGCTCGCGATGGACCAGCTCGGCACGGCCGATGCGGGACATCCGGGAGGCCGAGTCCTCGAGGCCGAGCACGAGGCCGCCACGCAGCTGCCCCTTGCCGAGCTCGAGCTCCTCGGCGGTGATGCCGTCGCGAGCGACGGCGGCCAGCTCGGAGCGTACGACCTCGAGCACCTCGTCGAGCTTGGCCGGCAGGCAGCCGACCTGGACTCCGAAGAGCCCCGTCTCTGCGTGGCTGTAGGCGTAGGAGTAGACCGAGTAGGCCAGACCCCGGTGCTCGCGGATCTCCTGGAAGAGCCGCGAGGACGTCGCGCCGCCGACGGCGGTGTTGACCACCTCGAAGGCGAACCGACGGTCATCTCCCCGCTGCAGACCCTGGCGCGCCAGGATCACGTTGACCTGCTCCAGCGGGCGCTCGGCTCTGGTCTCGCCGGGGACGACGTCGATCGGCGACCCCTCGCGAGGAGGCACCGGAGCGGCGGAGGCCCCTAGGAAGCCCGAGCCGGAGAACGCCTTCTCCACCATCGCCACGACCTCGTCGTGCTCGACGTTGCCGGCGACCGCGACGACCATCCTGGGCGGCACGTAGTGGGCCTTGTAGAACTCCTCGATCTCATCGCGGGTCAACGCGGCGATCGACTCCTCCGTGCCGGCGATGCCCCGACCGAGCGGCGTCTCGGCGCCCCAGGCCTGCGCCGCGACGAGGTTGTGGATGACATCGTCGGGATCGTCGTCGTGCATCGCGATCTCGTCGAGGATGACGTCACGCTCGGCCTCGACGTCCTCCTCCGTGACCAGCGAGGAGGTCAGCATGTCGCCCATGACGTCGACCGCCAGCGGCAGGTCGACGTCGAGCACGCGCGCGTGGAAGCACGTGTACTCCTTGGCCGTGTAGGCGTTGAACTCCCCGCCCACACGGTCCAGCGAGGAGGAGATCTCCAATGCCGTACGCGACGGGGTGCCCTTGAACAGCAGATGCTCGAGGAAGTGGGAGCAGCCATGCTGACGCGCGGTCTCGTCCCGGGAGCCGACGCCGATGAAGACGCCGATCGCCGCCGAGCGGACCCCGGCCATCTGCTCGGTCACGATCCGCAGCCCGGACAGGTGGACCGTACGGCGCACCAACGACGTCACCGCGCCGTTGACCTCGGTCTGCTCGAGCGTGACGGTGGTGCCGGGCTCCTGGTCATAGCCGGAGGACCGGCCGACACCTTCGTGTCGACCGGTCCCCGGGGTGGTGGGTGACGCCAAGGTCACTCCTCGTCAGCAGCCTCGGTGGCGGTCTCCGCAGGAGCCTCCTCGGAGGAGGCCTCCTCCTCGAGCACCGGGGCGAGCGAGAGCTTGCCGCGGTCGTCGATCTCGGCGATCTCGACCTGGATCTTCTGGCCGACCTCGACGACGTCCTCGACCGACTCGACCCGCTTGCCGCCGTTGAGGGCGCGCAGCTTGGTGATGTGGAGCAGGCCGTCCTTGCCCGGGAGCAGGGCGACGAAGGCACCGAAGTTGGTCGTCTTCACGACCGTGCCGAGGTAGCGCTCGCCGACCTCGGGCATGGTCGGGTTGGCGATCGCGTTGACCGCCGCACGGGCGGCCTCGGCAGCGCTGCCGTCGGTCGCGCCGATGAGCACCGTGCCGTCGTCCTCGATGGAGATCTGGGCGCCGGTGTCCTCCTGGATCTGGTTGATCACCTTGCCCTTCGGGCCGATGACCTCGCCGATCTTGTCCACGGGTACCTTGACGGTGATGATCCGCGGAGCGGTCGCAGCCAGCTCCTCGACGCCGCCGATGGCCTCGTGCATGACGTCCAGGATGGCCGCACGCGCGTCCTTGGCCTGGTTGAGGGCCTGGGCGAGGACCTCGGCCGGGATGCCGTCGAGCTTGGTGTCGAGCTGCAGCGCGGTCACGAACTCCGCGGTGCCGGCGACCTTGAAGTCCATGTCGCCGAAGGCGTCCTCGGCACCGAGGATGTCGGTGAGCGCGACGTACTTCGTCTCGCCCTCGATCTCACCGGAGATCAGACCCATCGCGATACCGGCGACCGGGGCCTTCAGCGGCACACCGGCGTTGAGCAGCGACATCGTCGAGGCGCAGACCGAGCCCATCGAGGTGGAGCCGTTCGACCCCATCGCCTCGGAGAGCTGACGGATCGCGTAGGGGAACTCCTCGCGGCTCGGCAGCACCGGCAGGAGCGCGCGGCGGGCGAGCGCACCGTGGCCGACCTCGCGGCGCTTGGGCGAGCCGACCCGGCCGGTCTCGCCGGTGGAGAACGGCGGGAAGATGTACTTGTGGATGTAGCGGCGGTGCTTCTCCGGGGAGAGCGTGTCGAGCTGCTGCTCCATCTTGAGCATGTCGAGGGTGGTGACACCCAGGATCTGGGTCTCGCCGCGCTCGAAGAGCGCCGAGCCGTGGACCCGCGGGATCACGCCGACCTCGGAGTGCAGCGGACGGAGGTCGGCCAGGCCGCGACCGTCGATGCGGACCTGGTCGCGCAGGACCTGCTCGCGGATGGCCTTCTTGGTCAGGGCGCGGAAGGCAGCGCCGATCTCGCCCTCGCGGCCCTCGAACTGCGCGCCGAGCTTCTCGAGCAGCGCAGCCTTGATCCGGTCGGCCTCTTCGTCGCGCTCCTGCTTGCCGAGCGTGCGCTCGCGCTTGCCACCGACGGTGTAGAGGTCGGTGATGTCGGCGCCAACGGTGGCCTCGACGGCCTGGTAGACGTCGTCCTGGTAGTCCAGGAAGATCGGGAAGTCCTGGACCGGCTTGGCGGCCTGCTTGGCCAGCTCGGCCTGGGCCTCGACAAGCTGCTTGATGAACGGCTTGGCAGCGTCCAGACCGCCGGCCACGATCGGCTCGGTCGGCGCCTGGGCGCCGGAGGCGACCAGGTCCCAGGTCTGCTCGGTGGACTCGGCCTCGACCATCATGATGGCGACGTCGCCGGAGTCGGTGACACGGCCGGCGACGACCATGTCGAAGACGGCGTTCTCGAGCTGGCTGTGGCTCGGGAAGGCGACCCACTGGCCCTCGATCAGGGCGACGCGAACGCCGCCGACCGGGCCGGAGAACGGCAGGCCGGAGAGCTGCGTGGACATAGACGCGGCGTTGATCGCGAGCACGTCGTAGGGGTGGTCGGGGTCGAGCGCCATGACGGTGATGACGACCTGGACCTCGTTGCGCAGACCCTTCTTGAAGGTGGGGCGCAGCGGGCGGTCGATCAGACGGCAGGTGAGGATGGCGTCCTCGCCCGGGCGACCCTCGGAACGGAAGAAGGAGCCGGGGATCTTGCCCGCGGCGTACATCCGCTCCTCGACGTCGACCGTCAGCGGGAAGAAGTCGAGGTGCTCCTTCGGGTGCTTGGAGGCGGTGGTCGCAGACAGCAGCATCGTCTCGTCATCGAGGTAGGCGGTCACGGAACCCGCGGCCTGCCGAGCGAGAAGCCCGGTCTCGAACTTGACGGTGCGGGTGCCGAACTTGCCGTTGTCGATGGTCGTCTCGACGGCGGTGATGACTGGTTCAGTCAAGGATTCGTCCTTGTCAGGTCTCGGAGCGCCCCCGCGCCGGGCATGTGCGCTCGTTGCGCACCGGGGCCGGTCTTCGATCGAGACCCTCAGGTCACCACGGACCTGGGAATCACTACCGAGGACCGAGCCGGACGGGCGGGCCGCTCCTGGTGATGTGTTTCGTTTTTCGGAGTGCCTGCGCGCCTGGCGCTAGCACTCCTCCCTCAGCCTATCCGTCCCTTGCCCGAAATGCGGAACGGAGGCACGCGCGTGCCGCCCGCTCCCGGACCGGATCCCACCCCGTCACGCCAGACTGCGCGCGCCGCCAGGGCCGGGATCCAGCCCCAGAGGGCGCCGGCGCTCAGTCCGTACGTCGCCGCGTCGACGAAGGCCGCGGGATGGGCCGCACCGGTGATCGAAGGGTCCACGCTCCACAGCAGCGCGCCCGCCACCGCCCCGGCGACACATCCCACCAGGGCGGCCATCCAGGCACTGAGGAACACGGCGGCACCGCCACTCCGTGGCACCCCTCGGACGGCCACCCGCACGAGCGCCGAGGTGACCGAGAAGAGCACTCCCGTCTTCAGCACCAGCGAGATGACGACCCACAGATCGGCGTAGGTCAACGTCCCGAAATAGCCGATCGCATGGCTCGGCAGATACGGCACGGTGCGAGACGCGCGCACCACCCACGCGTCCACCGCCGGCACGACGGCGAGCAGCGTCAACAGCCACATCAGCCCAGCCAGCACGACCCCTGCGACGATGCCGGGATCGCGCCTGCCCCGACTCACTGCCCCCGAGATGCTCATATCTCACTGTAGGACCGCACCCCGAGACCGCACCAGCGCACCTGTGGCCACAGCCGAAGGTCGCGGGTGTGGATCACGCCACGCGGCGACAGACGGCGAACGGGCCGCCTCCCAAGTGGGAGACGGCCCGTCGCGTACGCGTTGAGAACCTATCAGCGACGAAGGCCGAGCTTCTCGATGATCGAGCGGTAGCGCTCGATGTCCTTCTTCTGAAGGTAGTTGAGAAGGCGGCGGCGCTGGCCGACGAGCAGCAGCAGACCACGACGGCTGTGGTGGTCGTGCTTGTGCTCCTTGAGGTGGTCGGTCAGGTGGGAGATGCGGTGCGACAGCAGCGCGATCTGCACCTCCGGCGAGCCGGTGTCACCCTCGACCGTGGCGTACTCGGCGATGATCTTCTTCTTGGTCTCCGCGTCAGTTCCAACTGCCATGCGAAGGCTCCCTTCCGGCCCGTGGGCCTAACTCGTTGCGCGGCGCGCCCGGGCCTGTTCACCGGGGCACTCTTGATCCGCGGCCGATTTCACGGCTTGAGCTGCCGATCCCCATGGACCGACAACCCGAGAAGATTAACAGCGCGCCGGCATACCCCCGAATCGTCGCCGGATCAGGCCACGAGCACGAGCCGTGCCACCCGCCGACGCAACCTCCACCAGTACTTCATCGCTCTCCCCCTCGACTCTCTCGTCATCGGGTAAGACGCTGTGGAGCCGGATCCGGTTGCATCGGTCAGCTCACGGCGTCTCAGGAGCGCTCGGTGACGCACTCGGCGAGTCCGTCGGCGAGACGCTCGGCGAGGCGCTGGGCGAGCTCGCCGCGATCCCGGGGAGCGAGACCTTCGGCACCGTCGCCAGGGGCGGCTCCTGGATCTTCGGTGCGTCCGTGCCACCGTTCGCGAACGCGTTCGGGTCGAGCGCGGTGTCCGGCTGGGCCCGGCTGGGCAGCGGGAAGACGTTGTAGAACTGCGCGGCACCGTTGGACCACGGGTAGAAGATCCGCGGCTGCACCGGCTCCCCCGTACGCTCGTCCAGGCACATCTCGGAGATGATCCCGTCCTCGTCTGCCACAGTCGGCGGGAGCGGGTCGGCGACAGTCGAGGTGCAGTCGGGCCGAGCGGCCACGTCGATCGGCTTCCCGTCCTGGTCGAAGAGCTGCAACCCGGTCAGCGGCTTGCCCGAGGTGTCGTACGGGTAGATGTTGGTGACCGTCCTGCCGCCCGCGTAGATGCCGGCCTGCTCATCGACCGGTCCGCCATCACCGCTCGTCCCGACCACCTCGTTGTAGCAGTCCTGCCAGCCGCGGTCGTACGCGGCGCCGCCGCCACCCCCGTTCATCCAACTCATGAAGAGCACGAACACAGCGAGCGCGTTCAGACCGAGGAGCACGACGCGCGCGACGATGAGCAGCAGGACCGGCCGGTCACGACCGACCGCGCACGTCCCGTACGAAGTCCTTCCAGGCGGCCGTGTCGCCGGCCGGCCCGGAGGCACGAGCGGGCCCGGTGAAGGTGCGGACCTGGACGGGCTGGACGGGTCGCCCGGACGGCGAGGCGGACACCCGGCTCGTCTGGGCGGTCGGTACGGCGACGCTGGAGCGCAGCTGCTGACCGTACCCGCCGGGCGCACCCCCGGAACCGCCCGGGATGAGCGCCGACATCGGCGCGTACTCCTCCACCTCGGGGCGCTTTCCCGGCACCGCGAGCCAGATCAGCGCGATCAGGAACCCGGTCGCCCACCCATAGGTCAGCCCGTACGCTGCGCCCGACTCGAGCACGTCACCCAGCGTCGCCACCAGCCAGCCGGAGCGGCCGTCGGAGAGGTAGGCGTAGAGGCTCTCGGCGACCTGGCCGACGGCCGTGGCGACGATCGCGGCGAACCAGCAGCCGAGGAACACCGGCCAGAACGCCCGCGGCCAGATGCCGATGGTGCCGAGCCAGGTCAGCAGCCAGGTCAGCGCGAAGACGGTCACGGTGAGGACGACGGAGTGCACCAGGGCGTCGCCGGCGAGGAGGCCGGCGAAGGAGCCGTTGCCGAAGTAGGTGAGCCGGTCCCCCAGCAGCGCAGGCAGCCAGCCGGCCGAGTTGGTGCCGTTCTCGTCGGCCCAGGTGGACAGCGGCGCCGAGCCGGAGAAGAACTGGAGGGTCCAGAGCCCGGCGGTGACCAGGACCGCGTTGAGGACGGCCGGGATGCCGCCGCGGGCTCGCTCGGCCTCGACCTCGGTCTCGTAGGCGGACGTGGGGGTGGAGTGGGGATCCATGGCGAGACATTCAACCGCACCGGCACCCCGCTGGATAGGGCGCCGGGGTTAGAGATCGACCAGGATCTCGCGCGCCCGCACCACGTCTGCGTGCATCTGCTCCACGAGCGCGTCGATCCCCTCGAAGGCGACCATGCCGCGCAGCCGCTCCACGAAGGCGACCTCGACCTCGACGCCGTAGAGCTCGAGGTCGTCACGGTCGAGCACGTAGGACTCGACGCGGCGCCCGACCACGCCCTCGAAGGTGGGGTTGGTGCCGACCGAGATCGCCGCCGGGAATCGCTCGCCGGTGTCGCGCCGGGTCAGCCAGCCCGCGTAGATGCCGTCGGGCGGCACCGCGGTCAGCGAGTCGGTGGGCACGTTCGCCGTCGGGAAGCCCAGCTCCCGGCCGCGCTGGTCGCCCTTGACGACGATCCCGCGCACGGAGTAGGGGCGGCCCAGGGCCTCGGCGGCACCGGTGACGTCGCCGGCCGCCAGACACGTCCGGATGTAGGTCGAGGACCAGACCTGGGGGCCGCCGTCGAGCGGGATCCCCTCGGCGGAGAAGTCGTGGACCTTCCCGAAGGCGATCAGGTCGGCCACGTCGCCGGCGGCCTTGCAGCCGTAGCGGAAGTTGGCGCCGACCACGCACGCCTCGGCGTGCAGCGCGTCGACGAGGACCCGCTGGGCGAAGTCCTCGGGTGACCAGTTGGCCATCTCCATGTCGAACGGCAGCGCGAGCACGGCGTCGGCGCCGGCAGCGAGCAGCAGCTCGGCGCGGACCTCCATCGTGGTGAGCACACCGGGGGCGTGCTCGGGCCGCAGCACCGCCATCGGGTGCGGGTCGAAGGTCACCGCCACCAGGGTGAGCTCCTTGGCGTCCGCCACCTCGCGCCCCCTGCGCAGCACATGCTGGTGCCCGAGGTGGACGCCGTCGAAGTTCCCGACCACGACACAGGTGCGGCCGAGGTCGGCGGGCACCTCGCTCAGACTTCTCCAGAACACGTCGCCAGAATATCCATCCTCGGTCCCCTTCCCGGGATCCGGGCCACCTGGCAACCAAACAGTAACCTGTTCTACCCATTCTCGTTGGTCGAGGCATGGAGAGCCTCGTACGCAGAGCCACCATGTCCCTCGCTCCGCTGGTCCTGCTCGCGGGCGCGCTCAGCGCTCCTGCGGAGGCCGCCGAGCCGAAGCCCGCGTACGACGCGAAGGTGCGGATCACCGAGCACGGGATCCCACACATCACCGCCCGCGACTGGGGCTCCCTGGGCTACGGCAGCGGCTGGGCGACCGCCGGTGAGGCCACCTGCACGCTGGCCGACATCCTGCTCAGCGCCCGCGGCGAACGCTCCCGCTGGCTCGGCGCGGACAAGATCTATGACGACGGCGTCTCCAAGCCGACCACCAACCTCGACTCCGACGTGCTTGTGGGCGACCTCCACAGCCGGCAGGTGGTCGAGCGGCTCCTCGACTCCCCGGCTGGACCGTCGACGCGTGCGAAGCAGATGGTGCGGGGATACGCCGCCGGGGTGAACGAGTGGCTGCGTACGCACGAGGTGACCGATCCGGCCTGCGCGGACGCTCCCTACATCAGGGCAGACGTCACCGAGATCGACGTCTGGTACGGCGTCTATCTCGCCAACCTGATCGCCTCGGCCGGGCAGTTCGTCGGCGAGATGAACGCCGCCTCTCCCCTGTCGCCGACCGACCCGGGCCTGCCCGACCTGCCCGGTGCCCTGGGCCTGCCGTCGCTGCCCACCACCGCGGCCGAGGTGCCGGCTGCGGCCGCGAAGGTGGACAAGGAGGCGCTGCTGGCCTCGTTCGGCCGCGACCCCGAGCGCGCCTTCGGTTCGAACGCGACCGCGATCGGCGGCGATGCCAGCTCGACCGGCGCCGGGATGCTGCTCGGCAACCCCCACTTCCCGTGGCAGGGCCGCTATCGGTTCACCCAGCAGCATCTGACGATCCCCGGCGAGTACGACGTCGCCGGCGCCTCCCTGATCGGCTCGCCGGCGGTGAACATCGGCTGGAACGACGACGTCGCCTGGAGCCACACGGTCTCGACGGCCTACCGGTTCACGCCGTACGAGTACACCACCCTCGGGCCGGGCACCCGCTACCTCACCCCGGACGGGGTCAAGCGGGCCGAGCGGCGGGAGGTCGAGGTCGAGGTCAAGACCGCCTCGGGCACGACCACGGTCACCGAGGATCTCTACCGCACGCCCGAGGGCTACGTCATCGACTCGCCCGCGCAGCTGATGGCCTGGGGGCCGCAGAGCTTCTGGGCGATCCGGGACGCCAACGCCGAGCACCTGCGCACCATCGACACCTTCCTCGGCATGGGCTCCGCCTCCTCGGTCGGGGACCTGCTGGAGCGCCAGGACGCCGGCGGCGGGATGCCATGGGTCAACACGATCGCGGCCGACCGCCACGGTGACGCCCTCTACGCCGACCACTCGGTCGTCCCACACGTCACCGACAGGCTCGCCGCACGCTGTATGACGGTCGTCGGCCGGCTGCTCGACGTCGTCGCCGGCCTGCCCGGTCTCGACGGCAACCGCGCCGGGTCCTCCTGCGCCTGGGGAGCCGACTCCGACGCCCAGCGCCCCGGGATCCTCGGCGACGAGCACCTCCCCGACGTCGTACGCCGCGACTGGGTGATGAACGCCAACGACTCCCACTGGCTGCCCAACCCGGAGGCCCCGCTGGAGGGCTACCCCGCGATCCTCGGCTGCGAGCGTTGCGAGCGGACGATGCGTACGCAGATGGTGGCCCGCTACGTCATCGACCAGCTCGCCGCTCACGGCGTCGAGACGCCCGCCTCGCTGGCCGACCATGAGTACGACAACCGGCAGCGGACGGCGGAGGTCATGAAGGCCGACGGCGCGCTCGACCGGGTCTGCCAGCTGACCGGCGAGAAGCAGGCCTGCGCCGTCCTGGCCGGATGGGACGGACGGTCGGACGCGACCTCGGTCGGCACCGCGATCTTCACCGAGTTCGTCGAGCGGGCCCCCACCGGGCTCCAGCTCTGGCGGGTGCCGTTCGACGCCGACGACCCGCTCGACACACCGCGCGGGCTGCGCACGACACCGAGCACGATCAAGGCGATGAAGGACGCAATCGCGGCCGTGAGGGCGACCGGCCTGCCGATCGACTCGCCATGGGGCGCCTACCAGGTCGCCGCCGACCGCGGCGCTCCCCCGCTGCCCCTCGGCGGCGGCGTGGGCAACCTCGCCGGCAACGCCAACGCGCTCGCCTCCCGCAGCCCGGTGCAGAACACCGGCTACGCGCGGCCGATCACCTACGGCTCCTCGCACATCCAGGCCGTCTCATTCGGCCCGGACGGCGTCGAGCCGCGCACGATCCTGACCTACGGCCAGTACGAGGACCCCGCCTCCCCGTGGTCCAGCGACCAGACCCGCCTCTTCTCCGAGGAGAAGTGGGTCGACTTCCCGTGGACCGACGAGGAGATCAAGGCAGACCTGGTCGAGACCGTGCGCCTCAGGTCTTGAGCCCACGCAGACGGAGCTGTGTTGGTTTCGACACGCCTCCGCCTAGCGGCTCCGGCGGCTCAACCAACGCCCGTTGGTCGAGCCGGGAGGCCGGCTACGGCCGAGCGTGTCGAGACCAACACAGTCGTCTGCGCGAGCAGTCAGCCGACGAAGACGGCGCTCGCCTTGGCGAGCTCGGGCCCGACCGGCTCATAGAGCGCGAGGAACTCGCCGTCGGGGGCGAAGACAGCGGTGATCCCGTCGAGCGCGAGCCCGAGCTTGCGCCCGTAGCGGACGTCCTGCGACTGAGCCTCGGAGAGGTCGTACGCCGGGAACGCAGCGCGAGCGGCCTCGGCCAACGGGAGCACGGCGAACTCGTTGCCGAGCTCGTCGAGCGTCCTGGCGACGTCGAGGTCGTAGGGCCCCACGGCGGTGCGGCGCAGCGCCGTCAGGTGTCCACCGACCCCGAGCGCCTCGCCGACGTCGCGGGCGATCGCGCGGATGTAGGTGCCGCTCGAGCAGCGCACCGAGATGTCGACGTCGACCACGTCGCCCTCGACCCGGACGTCCCCCACGGTCAGCTCGTGCACCGTGACCGGCCGGGCCTTCAGCTCGACCTGCTCACCGTCGCGTACGCGCTGGTAGGCGCGCTTGCCGTCGACCTTGATCGCCGAGACCGCGGTCGGGACCTGGAGGATGTCGCCGACCTGGGTGGCGAAGGAGCTGCGTACGTCCTCGGTGGCCAGCCCGCTGGCGACCTTCTCCGCGACGACCTCCCCCTCGGCGTCATCGGTGGTCGTCGAGACCCCGAGCCGGACCGTCGCGTCGTAGGCCTTCTCGGTCAGCATCAGGTGACCGAGCAGCCGGGTGGCACGCTCGACCCCGAGGACGAGCACGCCGGTGGCCATCGGGTCCAGGGTGCCGGCATGCCCGACCTTGCGGGTGCCGGCCAGACGACGCACGCGCGCGACGACGTCGTGGGAGGTGACCCCGGCGGGCTTGTCGACGATGACGAGACCAGAAGGAGCACTCACTCCTCGTCGTCCTCGTCGTCCTCTTCCCACTCGTCTTCGGCCTCACGCGGCTTCTTGTAGGGATCCGGCTCGCCGGCGTAGGACTCCACACGAGCGGCGGCGACCGCGTCGTCCTGCGCCTTGGCGCGGGCGAGCACGTCGTCGAGGTGGCGAGCCGTCTCCGGCAGCGCGTCGTGGATGAACTCCAGCGTCGGGGCGGTGCGCGTGCCGAGCTGCTTGGCGACCTCGGAGCGGATCAGCCCCTTGGCCGACTCCAGCGCGGCCGCCGTGCCGGCGAGCTCGGCCTCCGAGTCCGCTCCCAGCACCGTGTAGAAGATCGTCGCGTTCTGACTGTCACCGGTCACCCGGACATCGGTGATGGTGACGAAGCCGATCCGCGGATCTTTGATCCGCCGCTCCAGCATCTGAGCGACAACGACCTTGATCCGGTCAGCGATCCGACGCACCCGTGGGCTACTCATGTTCACACTCTCTCAAATAATCGAAGCAAATCGAGACGTTGGCCGGGCCGCGACTGCGACCCGGCCAACGTCAGAGGCTCGTTCAGCCCCTCGGAATCTCCACCATCTCGAAGGCTTCGATGAAGTCGCCTTCCTTGATGTCCTGGAAGTTCTTCAGGACCAGACCGCACTCGAAGCCCTCGCGGACCTCGGAGGCGTCGTCCTTCTCGCGGCGCAGCGAGGCGAGGTCGAGGTTGTCAGCCACCACGGCGCCGTCGCGCAGAACGCGAACCTTGGCGTTGCGGCGGATGAGGCCCTCGGTGACCATACAGCCGGCGATGTTTCCGGCCTTCGACGAGCGGAAGATCGCGCGGATCTCCGCCTTGCCGAGGCTCTTCTCCTCGTACTCCGGCTTGAGCATGCCCTTGAGGGCCGCCTCGATCTCCTCGATCGCCTGGTAGATGACCGAGTAGTAGCGGATCTCGACACCCTCGCGGTCAGCCAGCTCCGTCGCCTTGCCCTGCGGGCGGACGTTGAAGCCGATGATGATCGCGTCGGAGGCAGCAGCCAGGTCGACGTTGGTCTCGGTGATCGCACCGACACCGCGGTCGATGACCCGGATGGAGACCTCGTCGCCACCCACATCGATCTTGGCCAGTGCGTCCTCGAGCGCCTCGACCGAACCGGACACGTCGCCCTTGAGGATGAGGTTGAGCTCTTGGCTCTCGCCCTTCTCCATGGAGGCCATGAAGTCCTCCAGCGTGCGGCGTACGCGGCGCTTGGCCTGCTGCGCGGCACGCTCGCGTGCCTCGCGCTTCTCGGCGATCTGGCGAGCCATCCGGTCGTCCTCGACGACCAGGAAGCTCTGGCCCGCACCCGGCACCGCCGAGAGACCCAGGACCATCGCCGGACGCGACGGGGTCGCCTCGGTGATCTCGTGGCCGTACTCGTCGATCATCGCGCGGACACGGCCATGGGCCGGGCCGGCGACGATGGACTCACCCACACGCAGCGTGCCGCGCTGGACCAGGATGGTCGCGACGGGGCCGCGGCCACGGTCGAGGTGAGCCTCGATGACGATGCCCTGAGCGTCCTGGCTGGCGTTGGCCTGCAGGTCGAGCGAGGCGTCGGCGGTCAGCACGACCGCCTCGAGGAGGCCCTCGATGTTGATCCGGGACTTCGCCGAGATCTCGACGAACATGGTGTCGCCGCCGTACTCCTCGGGGATGACGCCGTATTCGGTCAGCTGGCCACGGATCTTGGTCGGGTCCGCCTCCGGCTTGTCGATCTTGTTGATCGCGACCACGATCGGGACGCCGGCCGCCTTGGCGTGGTTGAGCGCCTCGATCGTCTGCGGCATCACGCCGTCATCGGCCGCGACCACGAGGACCGCGAGGTCCGAGGACTGCGAACCACGAGCACGCATGGCGGTGAACGCCTCGTGGCCCGGGGTGTCGATGAAGGTGATCCTGCGCTCTTGGCCGTCGACCTCGGTCGCAACCTGGTAGGCACCGATGTGCTGGGTGATGCCACCGGCCTCGCCCTCGATGACGTTGGCGTCACGGATGGCGTCGAGCAGCTTGGTCTTACCGTGGTCGACGTGACCCATGACGGTCACGACCGGCGGACGGACCGTCCAGTCGGACGCGTCGCCCTCGTCGCCGAGCTCGATGTCGAAGGACTCCAGCAGCTCTCGGTCCTCGTCCTCGGGGGAGACGACCGAGACGATGTAGTTGAGCTCCTCACCGAGCAGCTCGAGGGTCTCGTCGTTGACGGACTCGGTCGCGGTGACCATCTCCCCGAGGCCGAACAGCATCTGCACCAGCTGGGCCGGGTCGACACCGATCTTCTCGGCGAAGTCGGTCAGCGAGGAACCACGGGCGAGACGCACGGTCTCGCCGTTGCCCTTGCGGACGCGGATGCCACCGATCGTCGGGGCCTCCATGGCCTCGAACTCCTGACGACGCGCCCGCTTCGACTTCCGGCCACGACGCGAGGGACCACCCGGGCGACCGAAGGCACCCTGGGTCGTTCCGCGACCGCCGGGACGACCGGCACCCGGACGACCGCCGAAGCCGCCGCCACCGGGACGACCCGGAGCACCGCCGCCGCCACCGGGACGACCACCGGCACCCGGACGGCCACCGCCGCCGGGACGACCCGGAGCACCGGCACGGCCGCCGCCACCGCCGCCGGGACCGCCACCAGGACGGGCACCGAACGCGGCCGGGGACTTCGGCATCATCGCCGGGTTGGGACGCGGCATACCGGGACGGCCGCCACCACCCTGGCCACCCTCACGGGCAGCAGCAGGACGCGGCGGACGCTGGTCGCCACCGGCCGGGGCACCGCCCTGGCCTCCGCCCTGACCGCCCTGGCCTCCACCCTGGCCGCCGGGACGCGGACGCCCCATGCCCTGGTTGGAGGAGAACGGGTTGTTGCCCGGGCGCGGAGCGCCGGGCTTGCCGACCGGACGGGGTCCGGGACGACCGGCACCACCAGAGCCGCCGCGAGCCGCGGGGGTCTGCGGACGAGCACCGGGCTTCGGCGCACCAGGCTTGGGCGCACCAGGCTTGGGCGCGGCCGGGCGTCGCTCGCCTCGGTCGGTGCCTGCCGGTTCGCTCGGGCTGGTCTTGGGAGCGGCCGGAGCCGACTCCGCGGGGGCTGCCGGCGGAGCCTCGGCCTTCTTGGCCGGGGGCTTCGGGCCGGGCCTGGGGCCGGCCGGCTTGGACGCCGCAGGCGCCTCAGCAGGCTTCTCGGCAGGCTTCTCGGCGGGCTTCTCGGGCGCCTTGTCCGCGGCCTTCTTCGGGGCAGCAGGCTTGGGGGCGGCCGGCTTGGGACCGGGCTTGGGGGCGGTCTTCTCGTCCGTGGACGAGGATCCACCGTTGCCGCCGGACTTCAGGCCGGGGCCGATCTCCTTGCGGAAACGCATCTCCGCAGGCAGCTCGACGGTCGAGCTCGCCGACTTGACGAACTCGCCCATCTCCTTGAACTTCTCGAGAACGAACTTGCTCTCGACTCCGAACTCTTTGGCGAGTTCGTGGACTCGGGTCTTAGCCACGTTTCTCCTTCTGGCCACAGACCCGAGATCCGGGTGAAACTGTGACCACTAATGGTTGTAGAACACGCTCATCGCGAAGTACTCATCGAGTGCTCATGAGCTTTTGCTCCAGTTCCTGGTCAGTTGACCGTCGGCGACGGTCGTGGATGTCGGGCGCTTGTCGAGGTAGTCCTCCACCGGTGCGCTGGAAAGCCCGCCCTTGGCCCCCCTGCCTTTCGGGAACAGGGCCCGGGTGAACGCCTTCCGGCGCACCGCGAGTTCGTAGCACTCACGCGTGGGATGCAGATGCGCCCCTCGCCCAGGTGCGGTGGCTGTCGGATCGGGCACCACGGCCGGCTGGCCGTCGTGGCCCGAGCCGGCGGTCACCCGCAACAACTCGCGCTTGGCGGCTCGCTTCCGGCAACCAACGCACGTACGGACGGGTCCGTTCTGCGTAGTTTCTTCGAGGCGTGCCACCGATACTCAACACTACCGCTTCCGGGGTTCGGGAGACTAAACCGGGGCACAGGTCGTTCCTATTCCGTGACCCGACGTCACAGGACGGCGGCGATCTCCGGCCAGGCCAGCAGGCCGAGCTCGCGGTCGGCCTCCTCCGAACCACCCCAGTCGAGCCGCCGGCTGCGCTGGAGCACGGGCTCGCCCGGCAGCACGACCCGGTGACCGGCATCCGGATGAGTGACCACGATCGTCTCCAGGTCGTGGGCCGTACGCCGGCGCCGGACCGCCTCCGCGAAGAGGACCGACGGCCACAGCGCGTCGTCGCCCCCGGCGACCAGGACGACCTCACCGGCGATGCGCTCGACCGGGATGGTCGCGGCGGGCACCCGGTCGGCGTACTTCTCCAGGGCCGAGAGGTAGGCCTCACAGAACGACGGGAGCTCCCCACCGGCCTCCTTCACGGCTTCGTCGCCCGCCTCGTCGTCGAAGGGCACGAACGGCACCTGCTCGCCGCGCAGCATCCATGAGGAGCGCTGTGGCCGCTCGTCGCTGAGGCCGGCCCAGGAGACGTACGTCGGGGAGATCCCGACCACCGCGTCGATCTCGGGATGCAGCGTGCCGAGCAGCAGTGCCGCCTGGGCGCCCCAGGACGTGCCCAGCACCACCAGCCGCTGGTAGCGCGAGTGGAGCTCGGCGAGGATGTCGTCGAACGTCTCCAGCGGCATCAGGCGGGCCTCGCCCGGCTGTCCGGGGCCGCCGAAGTAGCGGATCGACGCGGCTGCCACCCCGTGCGAGGCGAGCAGTCGGCACCGATCGGTCTCGACCCGCCCCGAGGACCCGGACAGGACGAGGACCCCGGTGGTGGCGCCTTCCGGCTCCACCAGGATGCCGGCGGACCCGGTCAGAGCTGTCTCACGCACGTTCGGCATGCCGCACAGGCTAACGAGCCGCGAGGCTCAGGCGACCGGGGTCTCCTCGTCGGAGCGGATGTCGATGCGCCAGCCGGTGAGACGAGCGGCGAGACGGGCGTTCTGCCCCTCCTTGCCGATGGCCAGCGAGAGCTGGTAGTCGGGCACTACGACACGGGCCGACTTGGTCGCCTCGTCGATGATCTGGACCGAGGAGACCCGAGCCGGAGAGAGCGCGGATGCGACGAGCACCTTCGGGTCCTCGGACCAGTCGACGATGTCGATCTTCTCGCCCTGCAGCTCGGACATGACCTGCCGGACCCGCTGGCCCATCGGGCCGATGCAGGCGCCCTTGGCGTTGACGCCGGCGACGGTCGACATGACCGCGATCTTGGTGCGGTGGCCGGCCTCGCGGGCGATCGCGGCGATCTCGACGGTGCCGTCGGCGATCTCGGGGACCTCGAAGGAGAAGAGTTTCTTGACCAGGTTCGGGTGGGAGCGCGAGAGCGTGATCTGCGGGCCACGCATACCCTTGCGCACGCTCACCACGAGCGCCTTGATCCGGGTGCCGTGGCTGTAGTCCTCACCAGGCACACGCTCCGAGATCGGGATGACGCCCTCGAGCCGGCCCAGGTCGACGAGCACGTCGTCGGGGTTGCGGCCCTGCTGGATGACGCCGGAGAGGATGTCGCCCTCCTTGCCGGAGAACTCGCCGAACTTCACGTCGTCCTCGGCGTCGCGCAGCCGCTGCAGCACGATCTGCTTGGCGGTGGTGGCGGCGATGCGGCCGAAGCCCTCGGGCGTGTCGTCGTACTCCCCGACGACGTTGCCCTCGTCGTCGACCTCGGCAGCCAGCACGCGTACGTGGCCGGTCTTGCGGTCCAGGTCGACCCGCGCCTTCCTCTGGGAGTCACCGTTCTTGTGGTAGGCCGTCAGCAGGCCCTGTTCGATCGCCTCGACGAGCACATCGAGCGAGATCTCCCGCTCCCGCTCCAGCATCCGCAGGATGCTCATATCGATGTCCATGGCCTACTCCCCCTCGTCGATCCGCTTGAACTCGATCTGCACAAGCGCCTTCTTCACTTCCGCGTACGCCACCTCGCGGCGCTTGCCGCTCACCTCGAGACTCGCGCGCTCCTCGTCGGACTCCTTGACGCGGCCGGTGAACGTGGAGCCGTCGACGGTGGTGACCTTGACCAGGCGATTCTTGTTGCGGCGCCAGTGGCGCGGCAGGGTCAGCGGCCGGTCGACACCGGGAGAGGTGACCTCGAGCGTGTAGGGCTGCTCACCCATGACGTCGGACTCGTCGAGGACCCGGTTGACCTCACGGGTTGCCTCGGTGACCCCGTCATGGGTGATCCCGCCGTCCTTGTCGACGGCGATCCGCAGGATCCGGCGTTTGCCGGCCGGCGTGATCTCGACGGCCTCGACGTCGAGGCCCAGGACCAGAAGCGGGTCGACAAGGGCCTCCTCGATGGCACTCGCGATCGCGTCCTTCCGCTCAGCACTCAACGCGATCTCCCCCTGCATCCTGTTGTCTGATCCTGTTGGCTGGTCCAATTGTGTGGGCCGCCGAGCACGCGGCGCCGCCGTTGACACCCTACCTGTACGCCTCGGGTGTCTCGAACAGCACGCGGCTGTGTTGGAAAGCCGCTGACGCGACTCCCGCCGGGTGTGGTTAGGGTTCCTCACGTGTTCAGGATGCTCTCGCGCCGCACCGCTGTGGCCGTCGCCGTGGTTGCCCCGATGGCCGCCTCGGCGTGTTCGGCCTCGGAGATGCTCGATCCTGTCAAAGCACCACCACCGAGCACTCCCCCGGCCCCTACCAACCCCGACCAGAATGTGATCGACGCCACGGTCGCGGAGATCCTCGGTGCCGACGAGGGCGCGCCGGCGGCCTTCGTCCACCTCCACCGCGTCCACATCGAGGCGCTGGCGCCGTCCGAGGGTGTCACGGCCGCGCCGGCGCAGGGCCGCTGGCAGGAGCGCCAGCTCGCCCTGGTCACCACGCTCACGACCGCCGCCGGGAGTGCCGCGGACCCGCAGCTGATCACGCTGCTCGCCTCGGCCGCCGCCGGCCAGCAGCAGCTGCTGCACGGGCGGGGCCTGGCATGACGGGGCCGGGCATGGCGGCCACAGACTCAGCCTCGACAGAGGCCATCCAGGCTGCGCTCGCGGTCGAGCACGCTGCGATCTACGTCATCGGCGCCCTGGGCGGGCGCACCTCCGCCTCGTCCACACCGGCATTGGCACGAGCCCTTGAGGTCGCGTACGCCGACCATGTGAACGCCCGCGAGGCCCTGGCCGTCCGTGTGGTGGCCGCGGGGCTCGAGCCGGTCGCGTCCTCCGCCGTCTACGACCTGCCCCGCCGGACCGGGTCGGCGGAGGGCATCGGCGCCGCGGCACTGCGCCTGGAGCGGGACACCACCGCGACCTATCTCTCCCTGGTCCCGAAGGCGACCGGCACCGACCGCACGCTGCTCATTCAGCTGCTCTGCCGGGCGGCCGCGCGGCAGCTCGACCTCGGCGCCAAGCCGACGGCGTTCCCGGGAACCTAGCTAAAACCGAGATGGCCCGCGAACCGTCCGGCGCGGGAGACTCCCGAGATGTCTCCCGAGTCCGGGCGGCTCGTGGGCCAGGTTTTGGCCTGGACACGAGGCCTGAGAAGCCGCCTGGGGGCGAACCTCTCTTGCAGAAGTATGCAATCCCCGCTCAGAATGGCCCAGACCCGCAAAAGCGCATTGCAAGAACTTGCAACTTTTCCTGGTGTCATTCCCAGGGGCGAACGATCTGGTGTATGCCGCTCCATCGCCGCGCGGCGGGGCACAGGGAGCCCTTCAGCACCGTACCGATCTTCGAAGAGCCTGTCCGCCCCCGCAGACGCATCGAGACAGATCCGAGACCTTCTGGGCTCACATGTGTCCGGTCTCCACGTAGGAGCGGTGCCAGGAGAGCGCCTCACCGAGCAGGTGCGGCGTGTGCATGGCATCGGGACGCCCGCGCTGGGCGCGCTCGAAGTAGTCGGCGAGCCGGTCGCGGTAGTCGGGGTGCGCGCAGCGGTCGATGATCTTCCGCGCCCGTGCCCGCGGCGAGAGTCCGCGCAGGTCTGCCAGTCCCTGCTCGGTGATCACGACCTGCACGTCGTGCTCGGTGTGGTCGACGTGGCTGACGAAGGGCACGATCGAGGAGATCGCGCCGTTCTTGGCGGTCGAGGCGGAGACGAAGAAGTTGAGATACGCGTTGCGGGCGAAGTCACCCGAGCCGCCGATGCCGTTGACGATCGAGGAGCCGGCGACGTGGGTGGAGTTCACGTTGCCGTAGATGTCGGCCTCGACCATGCCGTTGATCGCGATCAGACCCAGCCGCCGCACGACCTCAGGATGGTTCGAGATCTCCTGCGGTCGCAGCAGGATCCGGCCCTTGTAGTGGTGGATGTCGTCGTTGAACCGCCGGGCACCCTCCTCGGAGAGCCCGAAGGACGTCGACGAGACGCCGATCAGCTTGCCCGAGTCGAGGAGGTCGAGGAGGCCGTCCTGGATCGTCTCGGTATAGGCCGTCAGGTGCTCGAACTCGCTCTCCTGGAGGCCGGCCAGGACCGCGTTGGCGACGTTGCCGACGCCGGCCTGGAGCGGCAGCAGGCTCCGGTGCAGCCGGTCGTTGCGTACCTCGTGCCGGAGGAAGTCCACGAGGAGGTCCGCCATCGCGCGGCTGTCGTCGTCGACCGGACGAAGCGGTGTGTTGCGGTCGGGCTGGTCGGTCTCGACGACGGCGACCACCTTCGCCGGGTCGACCCGGAGGTAGGGGTCGCCGATCCGCTGCATCGGCGTGGTCAGCTGGATCGGCGCCCGCTGGGGCGGCAGGCGGGTGCCGTAGTAGATGTCGTGGAAGCCCTCGAACCCTCGCGGCTGCCAGCTGTTGACCTCGAGGATCACCTTGTCGGCGTTCTCCAGCCAGGTCTTGTTGTTCCCCACGCTCGAGGAGGGGACGAGCAGCCCGTTGTGGAGGATCGCCGCCACCTCGACGACGGCGACGTCGAGGTCGCCGTAGAAGCCGAACCAGCTGTGCTGGGCGACGTGGGACAGATGTACGTCGACGTACTCGACCTCCCCCGAGTTGATCTGCCGGCGTAGCAGCGGGTCGCCGTTGTAGGGCAGCCGCTTGGAGAGCCCGTGCGCCTCAGCGAGGACGCCGTCGAGGTCGGGCGCCGTCGAGGCGCCGGTCCACGCCTGGACCCGGAACTCCTCGCCACGCTCATGAGCCGCCCGCACACGTCGCGCCAGCGCCGCCGGCACCGCCTTCGGATGCCCGGCCCCGGTGAATCCCGAGAACCCCACGGTCTCCCCCGGGCCGATCTGCTCGGCCGCCTCCGCGGCGCTCATCACCCGCCCGGCGAGCGTACGGTCAAGAACCCTGAGCCCCGTCATGGGATCGATCTTGCCTCACCCCCGATCGCCGAGTCGGTAGAAATGGCGGGCCGAGAACGTACTTGTGGGCGACGAAACTCTAGTTTCATCGCCCACAACTACAGATTCGGCCCGCCAGAGCTACCGATTCGGCGGGGTGGGTCAGCCGCGGACGACCTCGGTCAGGTGAGCGACCACGTCGTCGAGAGCGACCTCGGTCCTCTCGCCGCTCTTACGGTCCTTGACCTCGATCTTGCCCTCGACCAGGCCCTTGCCGACGGTGACGATGGTCGGGACGCCGATGAGCTCGGCGTCCTTGAACTTCACACCGGGCGAGACCTTGGGGCGGTCGTCGTAGAGCACATCGATGCCGGCGGCCTCGAGCTCACCGGCGAGCATCGAAGCGGCCTCGAAGATCGCGGCGTCCTTGCCGGTGGCGACGAGGTGGATGTCGTACGGAGCGACGTTGCGGGGCCAGGCCAGACCGATGTCGTCGAGGGTGCCCTCGGCGACGGCGGCCACGGCACGGGTGACACCGATGCCGTAGGAGCCCATGGTGACCGTGACGAGCTTGCCGTTCTCGTCGAGGACCTGCAGCCCGAGCGCGTCGGCGTACTTGCGGCCCAGCTGGAAGACGTGGCCCATCTCGATGCCGCGGGCCAGCGTCAGCGGGCCGGAGCCGTCAGGAGCGGGGTCGCCCTCACGCACCTCGGCGGCCTCGATGGTGCCGTCGGGGGTGAAGTCGCGGCCGGCGACCAGATCGATGACGTGCTTGCCCTCGACGTTGGCGCCGGTGACCCAGCGGGTGCCGGTGACCACGCGCGGGTCGACCAGGTAGCGGATCCCCGAAGCCGAGGACTCCCCCAGCGCCTGAGGGCCGATGTAGCCCTTGACCAGCTCGGGGTGCTTCTTGAGCTCCACGTCGTCCATGGGCTCGACCTCGATCGGCTCCAGCTGCCCCTCGAGGCGCTTGATGTCGACGTCGCGGTCGCCGGGCACGCCGACGGCGAGCGGCTCGACCGTCCCGTCGGGGTGGCGCAGCGTCAGCAGCACGTTCTTCAGCGTGTCGCCGGCCTCCCAGGGACGGTCCTCGCGCGGGTACGCCTCGTTGAGGTGGTCCACCAGCGTCTGGATCGTCGGGGTGTCGGGGGTGTCCTCGGCGTGGGCGGCGGGCACGCCCTCGTAGGAGATCGGCTCGGGGGCCAAGGTCGTGACCGCCTCGACGTTGGCGGCGTAGCCACCGGGCGAGCGGACGAAGGTGTCCTCGCCGGCCTCGGAGACGGCCAGGAACTCCTCGGAGGCCGAGCCGCCCATCGCACCGGAGGTCGCCTTGACGATGACGTACTCGAACCCGAGGCGGTCGAAGACCTTGACGTACGCCGCACGGTGGGCCTGGTAGGCGGCCTCGAGACCCTCGTCGGTGTAGTCGAAGGAGTAGGAGTCCTTCATGATGAACTCGCGCCCGCGCAGCAGCCCCGCGCGGGGGCGCGCCTCGTCGCGGTACTTCGTCTGGATCTGGTAGATCGCCAGCGGCAGGTCCTTGTAGGAGCCGTAGAGATCCTTGACCAGGAGCGTGAACATCTCCTCGTGCGTGGGGCCGAGCAGGTAGTCGGCTCCCTTGCGGTCCTGGAGCCGGAAGATGCCGTCGCCGTACTCCGTCCAGCGGCCGCTCGCCTCGTAGGGCTCGCGCGGCAGCAGCGCGGGGAAGTGCACCTCCTGGGACCCGATCGCGGCCATCTCCTCGCGGATGATCCCCTCGACCTTGCCGAGCACGCGCAGCCCCAGCGGCAGCCAGGAGTAGATCCCCGGAGCGGCGCGGCGGATGTAGCCGGCACGGACAAGCAGCTTGTGGCTCGCGACCTCGGCGTCCGCGGGACTCTCACGAAGAGTCCGCACGAACAGGGTCGACATACGGGCGATCATGCGGGCAAGCGTACGGCGCACCGGACCGCTCCCGCGAACCGGTTGGGAGCGTGTTGCAACCGCCCCTCACCTGCACGCGTCATACCTGCATGAGACGTATCCGAATCCCGGCACTGGCCACGGCCATCCTCGTTGCTCTCATGCTCCCGGTCTCACTGACGACACCGGCTTCTGCGGCGGCTCCGACCGTCGACGTACGTCCCCTTCCGCTGCCCATCGGCGAGAGCCCGACGGTTCCCTACCTGCACCGTCCGTCGTCCGCGTCGGTCTCGGTGGTCGACCCGGCGACCGGCATGAAGACACCGGTCGCCCTCGTCGGCGACGACCTCGACGAGTTCACCCTTCTGGGCCGCTCAGGGAGCGGGTTCGTGCTGCGGGTCCGCAACCGCAACATCGACCGGATCATCCGGGTGCAGCTCGATGTCGCGCAGAGGTCGCTCACCGACATGTACTACGCGGACAAGGCCAGGATGTCGGCCGACGGCCGCCACCTGCTCAACACGGCGACGCTGAGCAGCGGTGGGATCCAGGCCCAGGTACGCAGCGCCACCACCGGCGCGGTCGTCGCCCGGCACACCTTCAGGGGATCCACCAGGCCCGATCCGATCGACGTGAGCGGCACCCGCGTGCTCCTGGGCGGCTACAGCACCCCGCGCACGCTGGTGTGGGACTGGAAGGCCGGCACGGTCAAGACGATCGCCTCCCGGGCGGCGTACGCAGGCAGCTTCGCCACCAACCGGCTGGCGACCTACACCAAGGACCCGTCGCGGATCGACGCCTGCTCGGTGGTCTCGACCGTCACCGCGCCCGCCACGACGCTCTGGCGCGGGTGCTCGGAGGCCGTCGCGTCGTTCTCACCCGACGGCGCCCGCTTCGCGACCAACGCGATCGAGCACCAGAACCATGCCGACGTGGTCCGCCGCCGCAGTCTCCGCGGCACCCTGCTGACCACCTACCGCAACCCGAACGGGCTGTGGGCGTACGCCTGGGAGACCAACACCCGGATCCTGATGCGGTCCCACCCGAACAGCGGCACGCCCTGGCTCGTACGCTGCGAGGCCGCTGACTGCGAGCGAGCCTGGCGCGCGTACTCCTAGAACACAGCCAGATCAGGACATCGCCAGATCAGAACATCGCCAGATCAGAACATGATGGTGGAGAAGCGGGCCGTCTCGAGGAAGCCGGCCCGCTCGTAGGCGCGGCGGGCGGGGGCGTTCCACTCGTTGACGTAGAGGGAGATACGAGGGGCGATCTCGCGGCGGACGATGTCGCAGACCGCGGCCATCCCGCGGGCGGCCAGGCCCTCGCCGCGTCGGTGCGCGGGCACCCAGACCCCCTGGATCTGGGCGGCGCCGGGCGTCGCGCAGGCGACCTCTGCCTTGAAGACGACCTCGCCGTCCTCGATCCGTGCGAAGGACCAGCCACGCGAGATCAGCTGGAGCACCCGGGCGCGGTAGAGGTCGCGGCCACCGCCGGTCTCGGGCGAGATCCCGACCTCCTCGGTGTACATCGCCACGCACGCCGGATAGAGGACCTCCATGTCGGCGCGGACCGTGCGGCGTACGAACGGGTCCGGCTCGACCAGGCTCTGCAGCTGCTGCTCGAGGTGAGGCTGCTCCCAGCGCTCGTCGCGCGGTGTCCCCCAGGAGTCACCGATCGCGCTCCACAGCGAGCGCACCGCGGGCTGCCGCCCGACGATCGTGGAAACGGTGCGTACGCGGTTGCGGGCCCGCTCACCGAAGGCGTACGCATCCTCCTGGGTGGCCTGGATCGGGACCAGGTTGGCGCCGACATGGCAGGCCGCGACCAGGTCGCCACCGTCCCAGCGCCCCCAGATCTCCCCGCCGAGCCAACGCGGCTCGAGGTTGGTGGTGCGCGCCCGGTATTCGGCGAACACGTTGACCACCGGGTCCTGACCGGTCAGCTCCAGGAACGCACTCAGATCCCCCGCATGCAGCGGGCGGATCCCCTGGCGCGTCGTCAGCATGTCATCGAGCCTAGAGCCAATCTGGTTGTACGTCGCGCCTCGGCTCGCAGACCGGATCAGGCAAAGATGCGCTCGATCGTGTGCATCCGCTCGCGGACGGTCTTGAGCAGTACGTCCTCACCGGCCGCGCCCGTGTCGCCCCACACCGCCCGGCCCACCATCACGCCGCCGGCACCGAGCGATCGGACGTGCGGCAGACGTCCGTTGAAGTCGTCCCAGCTCATCCCGTCCGACCGCGCGACCCAGGGTGCTCTCCCGATGTCGGCGCGCTCGATGGCCGCGATGCCCTCGTCGTTGACCTTGAGCTTGAGCACGATGCCGCCCTCTCCCGAGCGCTCGGCGAGCGCGGCCAGATCGTCGAAACAGCCCGGGCTCGCGCAGTAGGGTTCGAGGAAGACCCGGTCATAGCCCGGAAGGCGTTCGAGCAAGGCCTGCGCGATCGGCGCGCAGCCCGCCTGGTGGTCCTCGAAGCCGACCTTGACGGCGTCGGTCGACCTCTCGGGGACGATGAGCTCGTCGACGGTGCCGATGTCCGGGAGCCCGGCGCAGGCGAGCTCCGGGCGTACGTCGCCGTGCCCCTGCTCAGGACGCACGACGATGCCCCAGCCAGGGGTGTGGGCCACTAGATCGAGGAGCTCGGACCTGATGTCGGAGGAGTCCGGGGTGCGGAACAGCGCATCGTTCGCGTGATCGATGGCAAGCCAGAGATTGGTCACTGTTGTCGCCAGTCTGAGGAGGGAACAAGAGACATGTGGAGGCGCTAGGCGAAGCCTAAGCAGCGCGACCCAGGATCAGCCGCAACTCGCGTGAGCTGCAGGCTGCGGGTCGCGACGGCTCGTCGATGATCGGCCCTCAGTACTCGCCGCCGTCGGCGACCACACACTGCCCGTTGATGGCACTGGCGCCGTCAGAGGCGAGGAAGACACAGACCTTGGCGACGGCGTCGGCGGTGACGAACCGGTGCCCGGGGATGCGCGCCGCCCGGTAGGAGATGTACTGGTCGACCGTGACCCCCTCCTTGCGAGCGTGCTTGACGAAGACCTGCCGGGAAGACTCGCTCCACATCGGCCCCGGGGCGACGACGTTGGCCCGGACGACGCCCTCCTCCTCCTGCGCGATCGCCTGGGCGAGCCCGGTCAGCGCGTGCTTGGAGACGCCGTAGGCGGCCCGTCGTGACGGCGTACGGATTCCGAAGACCGAGCTGACCAGGACGACCGCACCGGACCGGGCCGCCCGCAGCTTCGGGAGCGCGAGCGAGGCCGTACGCCACACCGAGGTCAGGTTGATGTCGAGGGTGTGCTGCCACTCGGACCGCTCGATCTCGGCGACCGTGTCGGGGCTGGGGTTGATGCCGGTGCAGTTGATGAGACCCGAAAGCGTGTCGAACCCGGCGAGCGTCTCGGCCAGGGCGTCCACCCCGTCGTCGGTGGTCAGGTCGGCCTCCACCCGGGCAACCGCCCCGGTCTCGTCGGCGAGGTAGGCGAGCTCGGTCGTACGGCTGTAGCCGTGCACGATCACCGGAGTGCCATCGGCGCTCAGTCGGCGGGCGACGGCACTGCCGAGGTCGCCGGTGGCTCCGAGGACAAGCACTGGTGGCCGAGGCTGTGCACCCGGCGACTCAGGCAGTGTGCTCATGGCGCTCCTTGATCCGTTGGATCGCCGTCCTCACCACTTCCTCGTGGGTGGGCGGCAGACCAGTGAGACCTTCAAGATGGCTCAGGCAAGTGATATCACCCATTTGCCCGAGCCGATATGCGGTTATCGGAATCGCCGGCGTGAGCACCGGGTGATAGAGCCTGCGGACCAGCGCCTCGGTGATGTCGGTGTCCACACGGAGCGCGTCGCGCTCTCGGCCGACGGTCCGTGGGTCCTCCTCACGGTCCAGGATCTGGAGGTAGCCGTCGACCGGCACCCGGCCGCGCAGGACCAGCTGATACATCGCCGCCTTGCGCAGAAACAGCGACTGGAAGGCCTCCAGCACGAACTCCAGCTCGTCCCAGTAGCGCTCCGGCGCCTGGTCGAGGAGCTCTCCGTAGTCCTCGCGCTCCTCGGTCAGGTAGAGGCAGATCAGCCGGTCCATCCAGGACAGGCTCTCGCGCACGCTCAGCCGGGCCACCGCGTCCAGGTCTCCGGGCTGGAACCCGGCCTTGAGGAAGCTCATCACCATCCCGCCGAGGTGCATGTGGACGAAGCGGGCACCGTCGAGCGCCATCGCGCGGCCGTCGCGCAGCCGGTCGCGGATGCTCTCGGCCACGAAGTAGCGGTAGAAGGTCTCGTGAGCGAACTCGGCCGACTCCACCGAGTCCCTGGTCCGTCCGCTCACCCCGAAGACCTCGGGGTGGTCGAGCAGGTCGGCGATCCATTCGTACGTCAGGAAGTCACGCTGCCTGGTGATGTCGAGGTCACGCTGCAGGTTGGCGAAGAGCCATTCCGAGACGCGCGGGACCGGAATCAGATCCTGCTCCTGCGAACCCGGCTCGTCCATCCCGGTGAACAGGTCCCAGGCGATGTCGCGGTAGGTCTGGAAACGAACCCTGCTGGGGATGCGCGAGCTCTTCCGGTCCCAGGGCTGACCGCAGATGTGCTTGAGGTGGACGGTGTAGCCGTCCCACAGCGTCCGGGGTGCGGGCGCGCCCTCCTCGATGGAGGCGTAGAGCTGCTTGAGGACGAGCGGCGTCGCGGGGAAGAATCCTCCGCCACGCTCCATCTCGGCGGCCAGGCTGTTCAGCCGCTCATCGCCTCCGCGCTCCTCGCCGAGAGCCCGCACCTCGACCGGCGAGATCGGCTCGACGCGTACGACCACGGCTTCCTCGACGCCGAGATCCTCCAGGCGCGCGGGACTGCGCAGCTGCTCGGCGAGCTCGTCGCGCTCGGTCTGCAGGTTGCGCTTGCTGATCACGACGAATCGGCCACCCCGGCCGAACGCTGAGCGCAGCTCGCTCAGGTCGGGACGGGTGACGCCGTGCTCCTCGGCGCTGGAGGAGATCAGGTCGAAGTCGTCGATGACGATCGGCGAACGGTCCTCGTCGACCAGGTCCGCGTAGTCGACCGCCCCGTCGCGCAGGCTGATGTAGCGCACCTGCTCCTTCGACGCGGTCCACTCCCTGGCCTCGATCGTCTTCCCCGAGCCCGAGGGGCCGGTGAGGAAGAAGAGGTTGGACTCGGGATTCTCCAGCCATCGGCCGAGCGCGTCCATGAGCGGGATCGTGGACGCGTCCGTCGTCAGCCCGCTCAGCACCGCCACCCGTGCGCGCGGGAAGGTCAGCCGGGAGCTGGTGGCGGGCGCCGGCGCCTCGGTCGTCTCAGCTGCGAGCGCGAGCATCGGTTGAGCCGAGGCGGAGCCCGAGGCCATGGACCCGGCCAGTCCCACGTGCTGATCACGCCAGGCGTATGCCTTCCACCACTTCGACTGCCAGATGCCGGTGTTCTTGCGGATCCACTCGCCCTGGTGGGCCGGGTCGAGAGTGCGAGGCACCGCACCGCCCACGACGCGGATGAGCTCGTCGAGCGGCATCAGCTTCGAGCCGGACGTACGCCGGTAGAAGGTGCTCCTGGCCATGGCCACGCCGGCGCCGCCATCGGCTTTGCCGGTGACCTGCCTGACCCAGTCGCGCAGTTCGACGTTGAACTGCTCTGGAGAGAGCGCTTCGTCGGTCATTTCCCCTCGCCGAGTCGTCGCGACCGCGGGCTGTGAGTATCTCGCAGGCGTCCCATTTCTGTCCCAGAAACGTCCCAACTTCCCCGGGACTGTCTTTACTTCGTCCCCACTCCCACCCGGCTACTGGCGAGTTGGATGTGGTGTCCGCCACCTTGGAGACGTCCCCGACAGGGACAGCGCCGGCCCCCGAACGGGCCCCACCGCTGAAGGAGATGATGACCATGAGGAACCACAAGTTCAGCATCGCTACCTTCGCCGTCACGCTTCTTGTCGTGTTCGGCTTCAACCAGCTGCTCAGCGCCGAGCCGCCAAAGTGCGAGGCAGCCGCCGGCACCTCGTTCGTGCCCGTCGTCGCGGAGGAGGTGCTGTCATGAACGGCTTCTTCCCTCGCCCCGGCGAGACCGTCCGGGCCCGCGGCGGCACCCGCTCCGGAAAACGCGGTGTCGTCGTCGCCACCGCCGCGGGTCGCGCCAAGGTCCGCTTCGACGGCCGCAGCGGCACCCGCTGGGTCCGCAGCGGCAACCTGAGCTCCACCGGCAGCAGCTCGCAGCCCTGGATCCTTCCGGTCAAGGCCGCACTCATTCTGTTCCTGGTCGTGCCGGGCATCCGGTTCGTCGTCGTCCACCTGTGGACCCACGGCGGACTGGACGGGTTCGCCACGGCTCTCGGAAACCAGATGGGCCAGGCGGCGCTCGCCTGGGGCCACCTGCTCACCACGGACCCGCTCGGAGCGCTGCTCCACCTCGGGTTCCTCGGCGTGGTCTCCAGGCTGATGCACTGGTGATGCGACCGACGACCTTCGAGACGTACGCAGCGAATGTCTCGAAGCGACAGACAGAGGCCCGGTCCGGCTGTGATGGACCGGGCTTCTTGCGTACGTGGCCCGCACCGGGTTGCGGAATGCTCACCGAGGTAACTCGGCGAGTGCGCACTTCCCGCGTGGAACTCCACGAAGGAAGCGACCGTTCACCGAGTTACCTCGGTGAACGGCACTGCTCAGCCGCTGACCGAGACCGACGCGCCGCCGCCCTCGACGGGCTCCATGCCCTCGGCGATCTTCATCGCCTCTTCGATCAGCGTCTCGACGATGGCGGCCTCGGGGACGGTCTTGATGACCTCGCCCTTGACGAAGATCTGGCCCTTGCCGTTGCCGGAGGCGACACCGAGATCGGCCTCGCGGGCCTCGCCGGGACCGTTGACGACGCAGCCCATGACCGCGACCCGCAGCGGGACCTCGAGGCCGTCGAGGCCGGCGGTCACCTCGTCGGCGAGCTTGTAGACGTCGACCTGCGCGCGACCGCAGCTGGGGCAGGAGACGATCTCCAGGCGGCGCGGCTTCAGGTTGAGCGACTCCAGGATCTGGATGCCGACCTTGACCTCCTCCACCGGCGGCGCGGAGAGCGAGACTCGGATCGTGTCGCCGATGCCCTTGGACAGCAGCGAGCCGAAGGCGACGGAGGACTTGATCGTGCCCTGGAAGGCCGGTCCCGCCTCGGTGACACCGAGGTGGAGCGGCCAGTCGCCGGACTCGGCGAGCAGCTCGTAGGCGCGCACCATCACGACCGGGTCGTTGTGCTTGACCGAGATCTTGAAGTCCCGGAAGCCGTGCTCCTCGAAGAGGCTCGCCTCCCACATCGCCGACTCGACCAGCGCCTCGGGCGTGGCCTTGCCGTACTTCTCCAGCAGCCGCTTGTCGAGCGAGCCCGCGTTGACGCCGATCCGGATGCTCGTGCCGTGGTCCTTGGCGGCCGCGGCGATCTCCTTGACCTGGTCGTCGAACTTGCGGATGTTGCCCGGGTTGACCCGGACCGCTGCGCAACCGGCCTCGATGGCCGCGAAGACGTACTTCGGCTGGAAGTGGATGTCGGCGATCACCGGGATCTGCGACTTCTGCGCGATCGCCGGGAGCGCGTCGGCGTCGTCGGTGCTCGGACAGGCGACGCGGACGATGTCGCAGCCCGACGCGGTGAGCTCGGCGATCTGCTGGAGGGTCGAGTTGACGTCGGCGGTGACCGTGGTCGTCATCGACTGCACGGAGATGGGGCTCTCGCTGCCGACGCCCACCGAGCCGACCTTGATCTGGCGGGTCTTGCGGCGAGGGGCGAGCACCGGGGCGGGTGCCTCCGGCATACCGAGGGGGATGGACGTCATGTCTACCAATCGTACTAGAGCGGGTCTGTCGGTCCGGCGTCGAGCGAGCGTCGCCCAGCGCGTGGCCAGGCAAGGCGCCGGCGCGAGCGATACCGGGGTTGTATCGCGAGCGGCGGCAACGCCGCCGGGGCGCGTGATGGGTGGCGCGCAGCCGGCGTTCCGGGCCGGCAGACGCGCTCTGTGGGTCAGGCTTGGAGATGAAGCGGGACGACGAGGTCGGCGACGATCAGCACAACACCCATCACCAGGAGCGCCGAGGCGACGACGTACGCCACCGGCAGCAGCTTCGCCGGGTCGGCGTGACCAGGGTCGGGCCGTCGGAAGAGCTTGGCGAAGGCGCGGCGTACGCCCTCCCACAGCGCCGTCACGATGTGGCCGCCGTCGAGCGGCAGGAGCGGGACGAAGTTGAAGATGCCGATGAACAGGTTGAAGCCACCGACCAGGAACGCGAAGCTGGCGACCTTCTCACCGACGTCGAGGCCCTCGTGGGAGGCGATCTCGCCGGCGATGCGGCCGCCGCCGACGATGCTGACCGGGCTGTCGGCCGAGCGCTCCTCGACACCGACGATCGCGAGCGCGACGTGCCAGACCTTGACCGGGAGCCGCAGGAGCGCGTGGACGGCGTTCTCGGCCATCACACCCATCTCCTTAAGCGCGTAGACCGGCCCCTCCTTGGTGGTGACCACGTGCGACTCGGGTGACATCCCGAAGAAGCCGACCTTCGCGGTCTCGGGGTCCGCACTGGTGTCGTCGAGGTCCTTGACCCGCTCCTGCACGACGGTCTGGGTCTGCAGCGTCATCCGCTCGCCGTCACGCTCGATGACGATCGTGGCCTCGCCGTCCATGTTGTCGCGGATCAGCTTCTGGGCGACCGGCCACGAGGTCAGCTCGGTGCCGTTGAACGAGATCAGCTCGTCGCCCGGCTTCAGGCCGGCGTCGGCGGCCGGGGTCGGCCTGTCGCTCGGACGGCACTCACGGCCCTGTTCCTCCCAGGTCAGCAGACACTCCTGCAGACTCGAGACGACCGGATGCCCCTCGTTGACGACAGGCTCGCGGACGCCGTAGATGCCGAAGACACCCCAGAGCACGAAGAACGCGATCGCGATGTTCACCGACGGCCCGCCGGCCATCACGATGACCTTCTTCCACCACGCCATCTTGTAGAAGAGCCGCGGCTCGTCCTCGGGACGGATCAGCTCCCACTCGGCCGAGCGGGCGTCGCTGATCAGCTGGGTGAACATGCCGGTGTTGGACTTGCGCACCTTGAGCGCACCGTCGTCGGTGCGCTCCCCCAACTGGTCGGCGCCGGGCGGCAGCATGCCGACGATCTTGACGTAGCCACCGAGCGGGATCGCCTTGAGGCCGTACTCGGTCTCGCCGATCTGCTTGGACCACACCGTCGGCCCGAAGCCGATGAAGTACTGCGTCACCTTCCCGCCGAACGCCTTCGCCGGGATCATGTGCCCGAGCTCGTGCAGCCCGATCGAGACCAGGATCGCGACGACGAAGCCGATCACTGCCAGCGTGTAAAGCAGCACACTCATTTACCGGTCTCCAGGATGCGAGTTGTCTCCGCGCGCGCCCAGGCGTCGGCGGCGAGCACGTCCTCGATAGAGAGGGTGCTTTCAGAGCGTACGCCCTGATGGGCTGCCATGACCTCCGCAATCGTGTCCACGATGCCGGGGAACCGGATCCGGCCCTCGTGGAAGGCGTCGACGCAGACCTCGTTGGCGGCGTTGTAGACGGCCGGGTGGGTGCCACCGCACGTCCCGGCCTCACGGGCCAGCCGCACCGCGGGGAAGGCGTCGTCGTCGAGCGGCTCGAAGCGCCAGTCGGCGGCTTTGGTCCAGTCGATCGGGGTCTCTGCGTCCGGCACGCGCTCGGGCCAGGCCATCCCCATCGAGATCGGCACCAGCATCGTCGGCAGCCCGAGCTGGGCCACCACGGCGCCGTCGGTGAACTCGACCATCGAGTGGATGTACTGCTGCGGGTGGACGACGACCTCGATCCGGTCGAAGGGTACGTCGAAGAGCAGGTGTGCCTCGATCACCTCGAGGCCCTTGTTGGCCAGGGTGGCGGAGTTGGTCGTGATCACCCGCCCCATCGCGAAGTTGGGGTGCTTGAGCGCCTGCGCCGGGGTTACCTGGGCGAGCTCGTCGCGGGAGCGGCCTCGGAACGGGCCGCCGGACGCGGTCAGCACCAGCTTGCGTACCTCCTCGGCGCGGCCGGCGCGCAGGCTCTGCGCGATGGCGGAGTGCTCGGAGTCGACCGGGACGATCTGCCCCTCGCCCGCGACCCGCTTGACCAGCGGACCGCCGATGATCAGCGACTCCTTGTTGGCCAGGGCGAGGGTGTTGCCGGCCTCCAGCGCGGCCAGCGTCGGGCGGAGACCGACGGCGCCGGTGATCCCGTTGAGCACCACGTCGGCGGGCTGGGCGGCCGCCTCGACCGAGGCCTCCTCACCCAGTCCGGACAGCTTTGGGGCGAACTCGGCTACCTGGGCCTCGAACAGCTCCTTGTTGGATCCGCCTGCGGTGAGGCCGACGACCCGGAACCGGTCCGGGTTGGCCCTCACCAGGTCGAGTGCCTGCGTGCCGATGGACCCGGTGGAACCGAGGATCACCACGTCGCGTGGTCGCTGCTCATTCACCCGCCCATCCTCCCAGCAGAGGCTGAGAAGGCACCAAACGGATGCCGCTGAGGTGCGAGGAGAACACCGGAAATAGCAACAGCCCCGGACTCCCCCACGGGTCCAGGGCTGTGCATGAAACGTTTTGCAACGTCTGACCACAATTAAGCCACAACATGCACGGGAAAGCAAATTCCAGGACGCGCGTCCCAGTTAAATCTGCGTCAGATCAGCGGCGCCAGGAGGACGCCCAGGCGCGGGGTGACATGCCGGACCCAGGACTCGGTCAGGTGGGAGGAGTCGTAGTAGGTGACCTTCTCCCCCACGACCAGCGGGCAGCGGTCCTCGGCGCACACGAAGCGCTGGGGGTCGACGTACGCCGCCTCGGTGCCCTCCAGCGCCGCCCGCGTGATCTCGTTGCTGCTGGTCTCGCGGGAGTCGGGGTCGCTGAGGCAGGACCGCTGGTCGGCGTCGGGGGCGCTGATGCAGTCGGCGGGCTCGTGGTCGACGGCGGGCACGTCGCCGATGACGACCACCTTGCGGGAGATCTCTCGATAGGTCTTCGCCGTGCTGCGTACGGCCTGGGACCACTGCTCGTCACGGTCCATCCCGGCGTGGCTCTTGGGCATGAAGAGCTGGCCGCGGGCGGTAGAGACGATCGCATCGGGCTCGAGGCGCTCGAGGCGCTCCGCCGACCAGTCCCGGAACTCGTCGCACTCGGCCTGGGTCATCTTCTTGCCCCGGTGCTGGACCGGGTAGGGAGCGCAGCCGACCTTCACCAACGGCACGACCCGGAAGTCGTTCTCCTTGCCGAGGTCGTCGAAGGCGGTCAGCCACATGCCGGCGTGGGAGTCACCGACGACGGCGATGGTCTTCTTCGCGTCGGCGTCGCCCAGGGTGCAGGAGTCGACCCGGGTGTCTCCGTAGTTGGCGTAGCAGTCGCCGTACGTCTTCTGCCACCGGTCGTCGGTGATCTCGGCGCCGAGCACGGCCGGCGGGATCGGGCCACCACGGTCGGCGATGTCGAGAGCCGCGCGGAGCTCACGCTGCACCTGCGGCGGGCCGCCGGTCTCGGCGGCGGTGTCGGGCACCTCGTTGGCCGCGAACCACGCCTGCGCCTGGGCGGCGCGCTCCCTCTCGGCGTACGCGGCATAGCCGGTCGTCAGCCAACCACTGCCGACCGCGAGCACGAGCGCGACCGGCCACAGCACCAGCGAACGCAGCCCGTGCGAGAGCACCGGCACCTGCTTGTGCTGGAACGGGAGCTCGACGAAGCGGTGGCTGAGCACGGAGAGGAGCACTGCGGCGGCGACCGCGACCGTCATCTCGAGTGCTTCGTTACCGAGGCGGAGGAACCCGGGAGCGAGCACGATCAGCGGCCAGTGCCACAGATAGAGGGAGTAGGAGATGTCGCCGACGTACCTCAGCGGCTTGATCGCGAGGAGCTTCGCGGTCGGGGCGTTCGCGCCCGAGGCGAGCAGCGCGACCGTGCCGAGGGTGGGCACCAGCGCCTGCCAGCCGGGGAACGGGGTCGCCTCGCTGAACGCCACCGTGGCGAACAGGATCGCCGCTGCCCCGCCGAGGCCGGCGACGATGCTCGCGGCGCCCTTGAGCCGGCCGCCCCAGCAGGCCAGCAGCGCGCCGGCGGCGAGCTCGTAGGCGCGGGCCGGCGTGGAGAAGTACGCGGCGGTCGGGTTCTCGCCGGTGGCGTGGACCGCCCAGGCCAGGCTGGCGACCGCGATCGCCGCGGCGACGACCGTGAAGCCCTTGCGGCCGAGCTTGGGGATGAGCAGGAGCGCGAGCACCGGCCAGACCAGGTAGAACTGCTCCTCCACCGACAGCGACCAGTAGTGCTGGAAGGGCGAGGGCTCGCTGGGCTGGAAGTACTGCACGCCCTCGGCCGCGAAGTGCACGTTGGCCAGGAAGAACGCCGCCCAGGTGCCGTCCGTGGCGGCGTCGGTGAGCCGCGTGGTGGGCAGCTGCCAGACGGCGTACGCCAGGACCACGATGATCACGAGGGTGGCCGCCGGCAGGATCCGGCGGGCGCGGCGCGCGTAGAACTGCGGGATGCTGACCGTTCCCGATGTGTCGGCCTCGCGCAGCAGGAGCGTCGTGATCAGGAAGCCGGAGAGGACGAAGAAGACGTCGACTCCGATGAAGCCGCCCTCGGTGTGCGGGACGCCCGCATGGGCAGCGACGACCAGACCTACGGCAATGGCCCGGAGACCTTGGACATCTGTCCGCCATTGCTTGGCTGACATGTGGGGTGCACCTCGTGTGGGGGATCGACTGCGTCCATTGCTGGCACCGCTTCGCGGAGGTACGCGAAACGGCACCCGATGCTTTCACGGACGCCATCGGCCCGCACATCGAGGGTCGCACCCTTGAGTGTTTGTCTAGCGGATTACTCGCCGATGAAGGACATCACGTGCTTGATCCGGGTGTAGTCCTCGAATCCGTAGACGGAGAGGTCCTTGCCGTAGCCGGAGTGCTTGAAGCCGCCGTGGGGCATCTCGGAGATGTAGGGGATGTGGGTGTTGATCCAGACCACGCCGAAGTCGAGGCGCTTGCTGACCCGCAGCGCGGTGCCGTGGTCCTTGGTCCACACGCTCGAGGCGAGGGCGTAGTCGACGTCGTTGGCGCACCTGAGCGCCTCGGCCTCGTCGGCGAAGCTCTGCACCGTGATCACCGGGCCGAAGATCTCCTGCTGGATCTGCTCGTCGTCCTGGTGGAGGCCGGCCAGGACCGTGGGCTGGTAGAAGTAGCCGTTCTCGCCGCCTTCGACCCTCGCCGGCGCGCCGCCGGCCGCGATCGTGGCGTGGTCCGGGAGGCGGTCGACCATGCCCTTCACCCGGGCGAGCTGGCCGGGGTTGTTGAGGGCGCCGACATCGCAGTTGTCGGCGGGGAGGCCGACGGTCGTGTTGCGGGCCGCCTCGGCCAGGGCGGCAACGAAGTCGTCGTGGATGCCCGCCTGCACCAGCACCCGGGTCGCGGCGGTGCAGTCCTGGCCGGCGTTGAAGTAGCCCGCCGCGGCGATGCCGGCGACCGCATTGTCGATGTCGGCGTCGTCGAAGACGATCACGGGCGCCTTGCCGCCGAGCTCGAGATGGACGCGCTTGAGGTCCTGCGCCGCGCTCGCGGCGACCTCCATGCCGGCGCGCACCGAGCCGGTGATGGCGACCATCTGCGGGGTCTTGTGGCGGACCAGGGCGCGGCCGGTGCCCCGGTCGCCGGTGACGAGGTTGAGCACGCCGGGCGGCAGGAACTCCTGGGCGATCTCGGCCAGCAGGGACGAGGCGGCCGGGGTGGTGTCGGAGGGCTTGAGCACGATCGTGTTGCCCGCCGCGAGGGCCGGGGCGATCTTCCACGACATCATCGCGAGCGGGTAGTTCCAGGGCGTGACCTGCCCGATCACGCCGATCGGCTCGCGCCGGATCCAGGACGTGTGATCGGCGAGGTACTCCCCCGCGCTCTTCCCCTCCAGCGTCCGGGCGGCGCCCGCGAAGAACCGGAAGTGGTCGATCGTCGGCGGCAGCTCCTCGTCGAGGGTCAGCTGGTAGGGCTTGCCGGTGTCCTTGACCTCCACCGCGGTCAGCTCCTCGACTCGGGTCTCCATGGCGTCGGCGATCCGGAGCAGGGCCAGGCTGCGCTCCTGGGGTGTGGTCTCGCCCCAGGACTCGTTGGCCGATGCGGCCGCGGCGTACGCCCTGTCTACGTCCTCCTCCCCCGACATCGGCGCCTGCGCGTAGACCTCGCCGGTGGCGGGGTCCACGACGTCGTACGTCGCGGCGTCGGCTGCCTCGCACAGCTCGCCGGCGATCACGTTCCTGAAGATCTGGTCGGCCATGGACAAGAGACTAACTCCTTTCCGTAACACGGGTGTGACAACCGAATCCGAAGTGATAATGCACCTAGACTACGGATTCGCTTGCGAAAGCGAGATGCATTGGGTGACCATTGAGGCATGACCGGCAGATACGAGCAGCTCCAGCGCGACGCCAAGGACCATCTCTGGATGCACTTCACACGGCATTCGAGCTACGCCGAGGCCGATGTTCCGATCATCGCCAGGGGCGAGGGTGCCTACATCTACGACATCGAGGGCAACCGCTACCTCGACGGTCTCGCGGGACTGTTCGTCACCCAGGTCGGCCACGGTCGTGCCGAGCTCGCCGACGCCGGTGCGGAGCAGGCCAAGCAGCTGGCCTTCCACCCGCTGTGGTCCTACGCGCACGAGCCGGCGATCGAGCTGGCCGCGCGGCTGGCCGCGCTCGCACCCGGCGACCTGAACCGGGTCTTCTTCACCAACTCCGGCTCCGAGGCCGTCGAGACCGCGTGGAAGCTCGCCAAGAACTACTTCAAGCTGCGGGGCAAGCCGGGCAAGCACAAGGTGATCGGTCGCAACATCGCCTACCACGGCACCACCCACGGAGCGCTGTCGATCACCGGCCTGGCCGACATCAAGGCGCCCTTCGAGCCGCTGGTCCCCTCGACCTTCCGGGTGCCGAACACCAACATCTACCGTGCCTCCGAGATCACCGGCGGGCTGATGGACGGGAGCGACCCGGAAGCGTTCGGCCGCTGGTGCGCCGACCAGATCGAGTTCGTGATCCAGGCCGAGGGGCCCGACACGGTCGCCGCGGTCTTCCTGGAGCCGGTGCAGAACTCCGGTGGCTGCTTCCCGCCTCCCCCGGGCTACTTCCAGCGGGTGCGGGAGATCTGCGATGCGTACGACGTCCTACTCGTCTCCGACGAGGTCATCTGCGCCTACGGGCGGCTGGGCACCATGTTCGGCTGCGAGCGGTTCGGCTACGTGCCGGACATCATCACCTCGGCCAAGGGGCTGACCTCGGGGTACGCGCCGCTGGGGGCCGCGATCATCTCCGATCTGCTGATGGAGCCGTTCCTCTCCGGGGACCAGACCTTCTACCACGGCTACACCTTCGGCGGTCACCCCGTCTCCACCGCCGTGGCGCTGGCCAACCTCGATGTCTTCGATGCCGAGGACCTGCTGGGCAACGTACGCCGCAACGAGGCCGCGTTCCTGGCGACGCTGTCGAAGCTGAAGGACCTGCCGATCGTCGGCGATGTGCGCGGCACCGGCTACTTCTACGGCATCGAGCTGGTCAAGGACCGCGAGAGCCGCGAGACGTTCAGCGCGGAGGAGTGCGAGCGGATCCTCTACGGGTACGTCTCCAAGGCACTGTGGTCCGAGGGCCTCTACTGCCGCGCGGACGACCGCGGCGAGCCCGTCATCCAGCTCTCCCCGCCGCTCACCGTGGGCCAGGCCGAGTTCGACGAGATGGAGCAGATCCTGCGCCGGGTGCTGGAGAAGGCCTCGACGATGCTCTGAGCCCGCTCCTGCGGGGCTGGTCAGCCGACGACGCGGACCTCGCTGCCCAGGACGGCACCGTCCTGGAGGGTCAGGTGGTCGCCGGACCAGAATCGCCCCGGGTCGTAGTAGTTGGTGGGGCGCTCGTCGTCGAGCAGGCCCATCTCCTGGTAGGTGGCCGCGACGACCTCGGCGCAGAAGACCTGCTCGAGGCTGGCCTTGGAACGGACCCGGCCGCGAGCCCAGCGTCCGGCCAGGGCGGCGGTCGAGGGGAACGGGGTGCCATCGAGACGCGCGATCGTCCTCAGCAGGGCATCCTCGCGCTTGCGGTCGATGTCGGCGGTGAGCTGGCGCAGCCAGACCTGCTGCCCGTAGCGGCCCGCCCACTGCTCGACCGCGGCCCGCAGGTCGTGGAGCTGTACGCCGCGATGATGGGTGCCGGTGTAGAGGTCCAGCAGCCCCTTGCCGAGCTCGGCATGCCACATCAGCGGCGGCAGGTCGTCGAGCACGACCGCCATCCCGACATGGTTGACCGGCGCGTTGCTGAGCATCCGGATCGCACGGTCGGCGACCGAGCGGCCGCGGAAGAGCCACAGATCGCCGGTGCGGGTCTGGTCTACGGCGTCTTCGAGGGAGATAGTGGTGTCGTCAGACATCTCGAGCAGGGGGTCCTCATGGGGTTCGGTAGTGCACGCGTGTGGAAGATCGTCGGCCTCGCGGGCCTGGCCGGTGTCACCGCGACCGGTGCCATCATCGCGCGCAACCACCGCCAGCGTACGCAGCGCACGCCGGAGGAGATCCACGCCAAGCTCCGCGAGCGGGTTGCGGAGGCTTACGAGCATCCTGCGGCTTAGGTTCTCGCGGTCTTCCTGGTCGAGACCACGCCCCGCTGGTCGAGCCGCCGGGCCGAGGCGTGTCGAGACCCTCTGCTCCCGGTGGTCGATCTTGTCGAGACCTCCCTACTCCCGCTGGTCGAGCCGCCGGAGCCGCTGGGCGGAGGCGTGTCGAGACCAACACAGTCGCTTCGGTGGTCGAGCTTGTCGAGACCTCCCTGCCGGAACGACCTGCCCCCGGTGGTCGAGCTTGTCGAGACCTCCCTGCCGGAACGACCTGCCCCCGGTGGTCGAGCTTGTCGAGACCTCCCTGCCGGAACGTCCCACCCGAAGGCCGGCGTGGGCCGCCGACCCGGCTTCGAGGATCTTCTCGAGGAAACCCGGAGTAAAGGACGGCCTTCGGCCGCCGGCTTCGCCGGCCGCTTACGCGGTCCTTGACACCGGGCTCCCTCGAGAAAAAAAGATGGCTGGCTATCGGGGCGGCGGCCCGGGTGTGGCGCAGCGCATTCTTGCTTCGGAACGGTGATGTTTGTGGGGTGGAAGGGTGGCCCATCGGGCCACTTACCATCCACAGGTATGAGGCCGTTCGCTCACCGAGAAAACAGCGTTTGAACTGCACATATAGGTAGATTCACCACTCCTTGTGAAGTAGAATCGGACCCATCACGACACGCCTCTGAACACACCGGAGAGGAGGGGCGGCGATGAGCCTCGAACCCGAGATCAACCACTGGGGAACCAACACCGAGGACCCGATCGACGCAGAGCTCGCCGCCCTCGAATCCTCCCTCGACACCCTGCTCACCAGGGACCCCGCCTATTGGCGCACCGGTCAGAAGAAAGACAGGCTGAAACGCCTGAAGATCATTCAGGCCAAACACGCCGCGTTGAAGCTGCGGGTCCTCGCTGTCTCGGGTGACATTGCCGAGGAGACCGGTGCGAGAGATGTCTCGGGGTGGATGTGGACCGAGCTGTTGGTTGACAAGAAGGTCGGACGTTCCGAGGTGAAGCTGGCCGCGGGGGTTGCGAGGTACGAGCTCGTCGCCGCCGGCCTCGCTGAAGGTGTCGTCTCCCAGGACAAGGCCCGGGTGATCGTCAAAGCGCTCGAGGTGATCGAGGCCGACCCCGAAGCCAGCACCGAGAACCTGGTGCTCGCGGAGAAGCTGCTGGTGGAGTACGCCACCGAGATGACCGCGACCAGGCTCGAGATCATCGGGAAGCGGATCTTGTTCGAGGTCGACCCCGGACGGTTCGAGGCCGCCGAAGCCAAAGCGTTGCAGCGGGAGGAGGAACGCGCCCAGCGGCGCACGTTCTTCACCTCCCGCGCCAACGGTGACGGGACGGTGGACATTCACGCCCGGGTCTCGAACGCGGTCGGCCACCGACTCCGCACCATCCTGGACTCCCTGGCGCAGCCGAGGAAGCTCTCCGCGGAGGACCGTGGCCGCAAAGCCCCCTATGACCGGCTGCTGGGCCAGGCCTTCGCCCGGGTCATCGAGACCTACGACGTCGACCAGCTCCCCAGACACGGTGGCCACGCGACCACGGTGTTCATCACCATGAACGTCGAGGACCTCCGCAACGACCTCGGCACCGCCGCCCTCGGGTTCGACGGCGAGCAGATCAGCGCCGCTGAGGCCCGCCGGATGGCCTGCAACGCCGACCTCATCCCCGTCGTACTCGGCACAGGCTCCGAGATCCTCGACTTCGGCCGCAGCATCCGCCTGGCGCACCCGGTCCAACACCGTGCGCTCCGGTTACGAGACAAGTGCTGCCAAGCCGAAGACTGCGATGCGCCAGCCGCCTGGACCGAAGCCCATCACCTGAAACCCTGGTCGGCAGGCGGCCTCACAAATCTCGCCAACATGGTCTTGTTGTGCCCCAGCGATCATCGCCGGATCCACGATCCCAACTACGACTACGAACGCCTCCCCGACGGACGGATCCGGTTCACCCGCCGCGCCTGACCGCGCTGCGGCCTGCCCCGGCCCACGGATCCGACCTTGTGAAGGGCTTCGCGAACTCGGACCCTCTGTCATAGCCGACGACCTAGTGGCCTCCGGCACGGCACTGGAGCGCCCTTGTGAACGATTCACAAGGTGTCATCGTCTAGTGCAGCGCCCCCGACGAACCTCCCCTGGCAGGACAGGCCAACCCCGGCCCCCAATCCCGCACCCAACCCAAACTCGCTGCGCCAAACCCCGCCGCCGACCCGATAACCAGCCAAAATTCTCGCCGTATCCCGGTGAGAACACCCTCCAAAACGGGTCGGCGGCCCCAACCCAACAAAGACGACCAGCCCCGAGCGCCCCTCACCGAGGCCCTAAGCCCTAAGAGTCGAACCCGAGCCCCAACCGATCCATCGTCCGCAGGAAAAGATCACGCCGTCCCCCGTTGGCATCAGCCTTTCCGAGCGATCGGACCATCATCTGGATCCCGGCGTAGCGCGCCGGCTCGGGCGGGAACGGCAACGGCTTGGAGCGCACCATCTCCAGCGCCGTACGCTCCGTCTGCTCGCCGCTGAGGAGGTCGAGCATCACCTGGGCGCCGAAGCGGGTGGCACCTACGCCGAGGCCGGTGTAGCCGAGGGCGTAGGCGACACGGCCGGCGTACGCCTTTCCGAAGAAGGCCGAGAAGCGGGTGCAGGTGTCGATCACGCCGGCCCAGCGGTGGGTGAAGCGCAGGCCCTCCAGCTGCGGGAGGGTCTCGAAGAAGTGGCTCGCGAGGCGGTCGTGGGTGGCCCCGGTCTCCAGCTCCGGTGAGATCTTCGAGCCGAAGTGATAGATCGCGTCGTACCCGCCCCACAGGATCCGGTTGTCCCTGGTCAGGCGGTAGTAGTGGAAGTGGTTGGCGGAGTCGCTGACGCCCTGCCGGTTCACCCAGCCGATGGCGGCCAGCTGCGCGGCGGAGAGCGGCTCGGTCATGAGTACGTAGTCGTAGACCGGCACCGTCATCATCCGCAGTCTCCGCAGCAACGGCGGGAAGGCGTTGGTTGCCAGCGCGACACGACCGGCGCGCACCGATCCCATGATCGTCGACGCCTTCATCCCCACCCCGTCCCTGACTAGACCGGTGACCGCGGAACCCTCGTGGATGACCACCCCCGCGTCCAGACAGGCCTGCCGCAACCCCCAGGCCAGCCGCGCCGGCTCGACGGTCGCCGTATCCCCGAGCACCTCCAGGCCACCGAGGTAGGTCGGCGAGCAGAGCTCGCCCCGCACCGCGGCCTCGTCCAGCAGGCGGTGCTTGATGCCGTGCTCGGACAGCGCGGCCGACCACTCCGCGAGGTCATCGACCTCGTGCGGACGGGTGGCGACGTTCAGCGCACCGGTCATCTGCCAGTCGCAGTCGATGCCGTGCTCCTCGATGGTCGCGGCCATCTCGGTGAGGTTGTCCTGACCGAGCCTGTCCAGCGTCGCGAGCTCGTCGGGCCAGCGCTCCAGGCCGTTCCAGAAGCCGTGCGTCAGGGACGCCTCGGCGAAGCCGCCGTTGCGGCCCGAGGCCTGGTCGCCGCACTGCCCGGCCTCGAGGACCATGACCGACCAGGACGGAAACCGCATCCGCGCCAGCAACGCCGTCCACAGTCCCGAGTAGCCGCCGCCGACGACCACCAGATCGGCTTCGGCCACACCGACCAGCGGCGGTAGCGGCGCGGGTCTGGTGGGATCGTCCAGCCAGTAGACGGCTGGCTTGGCATCGGTCAGCGACACGTGGCTCACCTCGCCAACTATGGCAAGCCTGCACGCCTCAAACCACCCCCAAAGTACGGAATCATGGAAATACTTCGTCACACACGACGGATTTCGTTGCAACTAGCCAGCAGCAAAAGGTTGACTGGCCCCATGACTCGCAAGCACAACGGGGGCGCTCACCTCGATGAGGTCAACAAGCTGATCATCGAGCAGCTCCAGCAGGACGGCCGGCGCAGCTATGCCGCGATCGGCAAGGAGGTCGGCCTGAGCGAGGCCGCGGTGCGACAGCGCGTACAGCGCCTCGTCGACAGCGGCGTCATGCAGGTCGTCGCGGTCACCGACCCGCTCGAGCTCGGCTTCGCCCGGCAGGCGATGATCGGCGTACGCACGTCCGGCCCGATCGAGGGGATCGCCGACGAGCTCGGCAAGCTCGACGAGGTCGACTACATCGTCATCACCGCCGGTTCCTACGACCTGCTCGTGGAGGTCGTCGCCGAGAGCGACGAGGCCCTCCTCAACCTCATCTCCAGCAAGATCCGCGCCATCGAGGGCGTGGTGAGCACCGAGACGTTCATGTACCTCCACCTCCACAAGCAGACCTACGCCTGGGGTGTCAGGTGAGCCGTGACGGTTACGCCGACATCAGCCTGTGGCACGAGACCGCGGGCGACTCCTGGGAGCCGCGCCCGGCGCTGATGGGCGATGTCGAGGTGGACGTCGCGATCGTCGGCGCCGGCTACACCGGGCTGTGGACGGCCTACTACCTGACCGAGGCCAGACCGGATCTGAGGATTGCGATCCTCGAGGCCGAGGTCGCCGGGTTCGGGGCATCGGGCCGCAACGGCGGCTGGTGCTCCGCCCTCTTCCCCGCCTCGCTCGACAAGGTCGCGGCGGCCTCGAGCCGGGAGGCGGCGCTCGCCCAGGACCGGGCCATGCGCGCCACCGTCGACGAGGTGATCCGGGTCGCCGAGGCAGAGGGCATCGAGGCCGACATCGCCAAGGGCGGAACGATCACCCTGGCCCGTACGCAGGCCCAGCTCGAGCGCGCGAAGACCGAGGTCGAGCACGCCAGGTCCTGGGGTCTCGGTGAGGCCGAGCTCGCCCTCCTGGACCGTGCCGGCGCCGAGCGCCGCCTCGCCGCGACCGACACCCTGGGCGGGACCTACACCCCCGACTGCGCCTCGATCCATCCGGCCAAGCTCGTCCGCGGCCTGGCCCGTGTGGTCGAGAGCCGCGGCGTGACGATCTACGAGCAGACCCGCGCCACCGCGATCGAGCCGCACCGGGTGTTGGTCCAGCACAGCCCCGCCGAGCGCGACGTGGTCACCGCAGACGTCGTCGTACGCGCGACCGAGGGCTACACCCCGACGCTGGCCGGCCTGGAGCGCGAGGTCATCCCGGTGCGATCCCTCATCATCGCCACCGAGCCGCTCTCCGACCTGGTCTGGTCGAGCATCGGCCTGGAGGAGCGCGAGACCTTCTCCGACGGCCGGCACCTGTTGATCTACGGACAGCGCACCGCTGACGACCGGCTGGTCTTCGGCGGGCGCGGCGCTCCGTACTCCTTCGGGTCGAGAATCACCCACGCGGACGCCTCCGACCTGCGCACCCACCGCCGCCTGCTGACGACCCTGATCGAGATGTTCCCGGCCGTACGCGGCCACCAGGTCACCCACCGCTGGGGCGGCGTCCTCGCCATCCCGCGAGACTGGCACGCCTCGGTCGGCTACGACCCGGCCAGCGGGCTCGCGCACGCCGGCGGCTACGTCGGCGACGGCGTCGCCACCACCAACCTCGCCGGACGTACGCTGCGAGACCTGATCCTCGGCACCCCCTCCGACCTGACCGCACTCCCCTGGGTCGGTCACGTCTCACCACGCTGGGAGCCGGAGCCGCTGCGCTGGCTCGGCGTCAACGCCGGGCTGCGCGCGATGACCGTGGCGGACGCGGAGGAGTCCGCGACCGGCAAGGGCTCCCTGGTCGCCCGCGCCGTCGCCCCGTTGGTCGGCGGCCACTGACCCGACCCGATAAACCCGTTGCACACGCCGGTCGCGGTCCTCCACCATGGATCGCGACCGGCGTTCCTCGTCCATGAGGCGCCCTTGATCGAGAGGAGCAGACCATGACTGTCGTTGTCCTGTGCCTGCCCACAGACCACACCTCTCGTATCAGGAGCACCCGTAGTGACTCAGGAGAATCTCTCCGCTGATTCCGCCGCATCCGACTCTCTGGCGGGGATCGACCCCAACTTCGTCTTCGACTTCCAGGCCTACGACGACGACTTGGATGAAGGACAACGCTGGTCCACCTGGCTCTCCGTCGAGCCGCTCTCCCGTGGACCGGAGCCGCGACCGGAGTGGGTGGTGACCTCTCAGGGCGCCATCGACACCGATCTCGGCATCCTCAAGACCGGCAAGGAGGCAGACGCCTTCCTGATCGTGCGGGCCGACCCGTTGGTCCCCGAGCACGAGGCGCTGATGGTCGCCAAGCGCTACCGCGACACCGACCATCGCACCTTCCACCGGGCCGCGACCTACACCGAGGGCCGCTCGGTCAAGCGATCCCGAGACGAGCGCGCCCTGAAGAAGGGCTCGACCTTCGGCCGCGAGGTCGCCAAGGCCGAGTGGGCCAACGCCGAGTGGAACGCGCTCGTACGCTGCTGGAACCTCGGCCTTCCGGTCCCCTATCCCGTGCAGATCGACGGGACCGAGATCCTGATGGAGTGGATCGCCGTCGACGACGGCAACGGGGAGCTCGAGACGGCGCCCCGGCTCGCCCAGACCCGGCCGGACCGGCACGTCCTGGAGATGTGGTGGGACGGACTGGTCGACTCGCTGGCCACGATGGTGCAGGCAGGGATGGTCCACGGCGACCTCTCCCCCTACAACATCCTTGCCCAGGACGACCGGCTCGTGATCATCGATCTCCCCCAGATCATCGACCTGGTCGGCAACCCTCTGGGCTTCGACTTCCTGCTCCGCGACATCGCCAACGTGGCGAAGTGGTTCCAGGCCAGGGGCCTCGAGATCGACGAGCAGGAGGTCTACGCCGATCTGATGGCGCACGCCTTCTAGCGGGCCAGGCCGCGCATCAGGGTCTCGACGACGTCGCGGACCATCCCCTGCGACTGCTCGGGCATCACGAAGCCGGAGCCGACGAAGGTGGCCAGACCCTGGAGCGCCGCCAGGACGGTGACCCCGATGACCTCGGGGTCACCGTCGGCGACCTCACCACGGACTTGGCCGTCGGCGAGCAGGGCGGTGGGGTGAGCGAAGGCGGCGGCGACGGCCTCGGCGATCTCGGCGCCGGCTGTCTCGCTGTGCTTGCGCGCGAACATCACCGAGAGCAGCGCCGGGTTCTCGGTGGCGAACTCGAGGTAGGCCGAGGCGAAGGCGACCAGATCGTCGGTCAGCGAGCCGCGGGTGGCCAACGCGGCGTCCATCACCTCGCCCAGCCGACGGAACCCGGCGATCGCAAGGGCGTCGAAGAGCGCGTTCTTGTCGCGGAAGTGGGCGCTCGGCGCGGCGTGGCTCACGCCCAGATCGCGGGCGATGCCGCGTAGCGAGAGCGCGTCGGTGCCCGACTCGCGGAGCACCTCCTCCGCGCGGCGGAGCACCGCGGCGCGCAGGTCGCCGTGGTGGTAGCGGGGCATCGTCTCGGTCATCAGGGCACACCTTATCGAGATTTCACAGATGTTGTCATTGTCAAGATTCTTGTCAGCGTCTAGATTGGGCCCATGACCGAACAGAAGTGGACAACCGATCGGCTGCCGTCCTTCGAGGGCCGCACCGTGATCGTCACCGGTGCGACCAGCGGCCTCGGCCGCATCGTCGCCACCGAGCTCGGCGCGAAAGGGGCTCGTGTCGTCCTGGCCGTACGCAACGTCGCCGCCGGCGAGGAGGTGGCCGCCACGATCGAGGGCAAGACCGAGGTGCGGTCGCTCGACCTCGCCGACCTGAGCTCGGTGCGGCAGTTCGCCGACGCGTGGGACGGGGCGATCGACGTACTCATCAACAACGCCGGGATCATGATGGTGCCGAAGCGGCTCACGACCGACGGCTACGAGAGTCAGTTCGCCACCAACCACCTGGGGCACTTCGCGCTCACCAACCTGCTGCTCCCCCACATCACCGACCGCGTCGTCACGGTCGCCTCCTCGGCCCACCGCTGGGGCGGCTTCGACCTCGACGACCTCAGCTGGGAGCGACGCGACTACCAGCCGCAGAAGGCCTACGGGCAGTCGAAGATCTCCAACCTGCTCTTCACCCTCGAGCTGCAGCGACGTCTGGAGGGCACCGGGCTCCGGGCGTACGCCGCCCACCCCGGTTACGCCGCGACGAACCTGCAGAGCCACACGGGCAACTCCCTCAAGCACGCCCTCATGGCGATCGGCAACCGGGTCGTCGCGCAGTCCGCGGAGGCAGGTGCCCTCCCGACCCTGTACGCAGCCAGCCAGGATCTCCCGACGGGAAGCTATGTCGGACCGGACGGGCTCGGTGAGTACCGCGGGAGCCCGACGCTCGTCGGGCGCACCGCGATCGCCTCCGACCCGCAGCTCGCCCGCAGGCTGTGGACCGAGTCCGAGGCCATGACCGGAGTCTCCTGGCCACTGTGAGTCGGTAGGTTTCTCGGTATGAAGCATCACCGAGGACGGCATGTCGACATCGAGTCGGTGGAGGAGCTCGACGGGCATCTGGCCGCAGGAGCGGGGAGCCTGAGGGGCTGGCGGCTGCGGTCGCTGGACCTGAGCTCGCGTTCCACCGCCCTGCGGGAGAGCGAGCTCGCCGGGGCGACGTTCCTGGGGTGCAGGTTCGCACCCGGTGACGGGGCCTACGCCGAGGACGAGGGCGCCCTGGTGATGCCGGTGATCTCGGAGGCGCCGGTGGACGCCTACCGCTCTCGGCTCTACACCGCCGAGGAGCTCTACGACGATCCCGTCTATGCGCGGAGCCTGGACGCGAGGGCGTACGCATGGTTGCAGCAGCCGCTCGATGCCGACGACGAGCTCGCGATCACCCTCCACGACCACGCGATCGACGCCGCGCTGGAGGCGTGGGTGCGCGCGCGACGCGACGAGGGAACCCGGATCGTCGGGATGATGGGCGGACACGCGCTGCAGCGGGGCGAGGAGGGCTATACGACCGCCGCCCACCTGAGCCAACAGCTCGCGAGCCACTATGTGGTCGCCACCGGCGGCGGCCCGGGAGCGATGGAGGCGGCCAACCTCGGCGCCTTCCTCGCCGGAGCATCGAAGACGGCGCTGGACGACGCGCTCGAGTCGCTGGCCACGGTGCCGTCGTTCCGGCCCTCGATCCGAAACTGGGCGCAGGTCGCCCTCGGCGTACGCGACGAGGCCGAGGGCAGACCCGGGAGATCGCTGGGGATCCCGACCTGGCACTACGGGCACGAACCGCCCAACGTGTTCGCCGGAGCGATCGCGAAGTACTTCCGCAACGCCACCCGCGAGGCGGTCCTGCTGGAGGTCTGCGACGGCGGGATCGTCTTCCTGCCGGGCGCCGGCGGCACCGTGCAGGAGATCTTCCAGGACGCCTGCGAGAACTACTACGCCGATGCGAGCGCGATCGCGCCGATGGTGCTGGTCGGGCGGCGCTACTGGACCGAGACGCTGCCGGTCTGGCCGCTGCTGCAGGCGCTCGCACGCGGGCGCGCGATGGAGCCGTACGTCCACCTCGTCGACACCGCCGAGGAGGTGGCCGACGTCATCGCTGCTGGCGTGCCCGGATGACGTCGCGGTAGTGGTCCACCAGGGCCGCGTTCACCGAGCCCCAGGACTTGTGCGCGACGCTCTTGCGGGCCTCGCGCCCCATCCGCAGCCGCAGCTGCGGATCGTTGTGGAGCAGCGCGACGTGGGAGCCGATATCGTCGCGGTTGCCCGGCTCGTAGAAGAACCCGGTGACGCCGTCGGCGACCAGGTCCAACGGCCCGCCGGAACGCGGCGCGACCACCGGGACCCCAGAGGCGAGCGCCTCCTGGACCGCCTGGCAGAACGTCTCGTGGGAGCCGGTGTGCACGAAGATGTCGAGCGAGGCGTACGCAGCCCCGAGCTCCTCCCCCTGGAGCACGCCCATGAAGGTGGCGTTCGGGAGCAGCTGGCGCAGCTCGCGCTCCTGCGGGCCACCGCCGACGAGGACGACCTTGTACACCGGGTTGCGGGCGAGCGCGGCGAGCAGGTGCAGCTCCTTCTCCTGCGCCAGCCGGCCGACGTACCCGACGATCGTCTCCCCGTTCGGCGCGAGCTCCGCGCGCAGGTCGTGGTCGATGCGGCTCGGGTGGAACAGCTCGACGTCGACACCTCGGGGCCACAGGCCCGTGCGCTGCACGCCGAGGCCCTCGAGCTGGGTGAGGGCCGACGAGCTCGGTGCCAGGGTGCGGTCGGCGGCCGAGTGGGCCTGGCGGGTGAGCATCGCGGCCGCCTGCGGACCCCCGACCGCCTTGTACTTGTCCCAGAACCCCACCAGGTCCGTCTGGTAGATCGCCACGCTCGGGATGCCGAGCTCCTTGGCGACCAGCACCGCCTGCCGACCGAGCAGCGCGGGTGAGGCGACGTGCACGACGTCGGGGCTGAACCGGCGCATCACCGCGCGCAGCTTGCGTCGCGTCTCGAGACCGACGCGGAAGTCCTTGTAGACCCAGAACGTCGCGCCCCGGGTGCGGGTCACCGGGAATCCGGCGTACTCGGCGGGCCCGGTGGGCGCCACGACCTCGACGGTATGGCCGTCGACCGCGAGGTGCTCCAGTACCCGGCGTACGGAGTTCGTCACACCGTTGACCTGGGGCAGGAACGACTCCGTGACGATGAGGACGCGGAGCGGCTCTGCGTTGGCGGCGACCAGCGGGACCCGATCGAGGCTGATGCTCATGTTCCTGATCGTGAGCGCCCTCCGGCAACGTGACCCCCGACTTGGTTGACGGGTCGGTGAACCTCCCGTGGCCAGAACTCTGTTTCGGGTGACAGATAGTCCGCCCGGTGTCATCAGCGGAAACGTCGCATGACTCTCAGAAATCTGTCACCGGACCGTGGCCGCTCGACAGAAGTCGGTGAGCCGACGTTCCTAGGCTCGCGGCGTCGGAGCCGGCGGCAGCGCAGGGGGTTGCCGCCGGCCCGCTCATTTTGCCACGATCGCGACATGACCACCGATGAGGAGCACATCCGGCCCGAAGGCGTCGACGACCTCACCGTCGAGGCGCTCGGCGCCATCAGCGAGGCACTCGAAGCGATCGAGATCGCCCGCGGTCATCTGTACGCTCTGCATCGCATCACCGGCACGGCCGACCTCACCCTCGGCAAGGGTGTCAAGCAGCTGCGCGAGGCCGGCCACGCCGAGCTGGCGGACAGGTTCGAGCGCGATCTCGTGGGACGCAACGTGCTCTACGGCAGGTGGACGTTCCAGATCGTCGAGGAGTACGACGACGGCTACTACGCCACTTTCAAGCGGCTGGAGAAGGAGGCCCGCAACGCTCTCGTCGAGGGCAAGCGGCACCTCTACGAGTCGGAGATGAAGGAGGCCCGCCGCACCCAGGGCCGACACGGCCACGAGCACCGGCCCGAGACAGGGGCTTGATCCGGGCTAGGACACCGACTGAGCGGCGAGCTGGCCGCAGGCACCGTCGATCTCGCGGCCGCGGGTGTCGCGGACGGTGGTGGAGATGCCCTTGGCCTCCAGGCGGCGTACGAACTCGCGCTCGTCGGCCGGGTCGGAGGCGGTCCACTTCGAGCCGGGTGTGGGGTTCAAAGGGATCAGGTTGACGTGGACCCAGCCCCAGTCGCCGTAGGAGTTGAGTACGTCGGCGAGGAGGTCGGCGCGCCAGGCCTGGTCGTTGATGCCGCGCATCATCGCGTACTCGATGCTCACCCGGCGCTTCGTGACGCGGGCGTAGTTCCAGGCGGCGTCGACGGTCTCGGCGACCGAGAAGCGGGTGTTGATCGGGACCAGCTCGTTGCGCAGCTCGTCGTCGGGGGCGTGCAGCGACAGGGCGAGGGTGACCGGGATGCCCTCCTCGGTGAGCTGCTTGATCCGCGGCACGAGACCGACGGTGGAGACCGTCACGTGGCGAGCCGAGAGGCCCAGGCCTTCGGGGGCCGGGGAGGTGAGACGACGGACCGCGCCCATCAAGGCCTTGTAGTTGGCCATCGGCTCGCCCATGCCCATGAAGACCACGTTGGAGAGACGACCGGGACCGCCGGGGACCTCGCCGCTGGCCATCTGCCGGGCCGCAACGACGACCTGGTGGACGATCTCAGCCGTCGACATGTTGCGCTCGAGGCCGCCCTGTCCGGTGGCGCAGAACGGGCAGGCCATGCCGCAGCCGGCCTGCGAGGAGATGCAGACCGTGGCGCGGTCGGTGTAGCGCATTAGGACCGACTCGACCAGGGCGCCGTCGAAGAGCTTCCACAGCGTCTTGCGGGTGGTGCCCTTGTCGGCCTCCTGCTGACTGATCGGCGTCATCAGGTCGGGCAGGAAGGTGTCGACCAGCTCCTGGCGTTGGCTAGCGGGCAGGTCGGTCATCTTCTCGGGGTCGTCGACCAGGCGCTCGAAGTAGTGCACCGAGAGCTGCTTGGCCCGGAACGCCGGAAGTCCGGCCTCCTTCGCCGCTTCCCGGCGGCCGGCCAGATCGAGGTCGGCCAGGTGGCGCGGCGGCTTGCCGCGTCCCTTCGGCGGCGTCATCACCAGCGGCAGGCGGCGCCCCTCCATCGCGGCCGCCTCGGCCTCGGGGCTGTGCGGGGCCGGTACGGTCACAGGGTCGGGCTCGGTCACCGCTCCAGTGTCCCACCGGGGTGCGGCGTACGGCTAACCCTCGATCCGCTCAGCCCGGTCAGCCCGTCTTGAGCAGGATCCAGAAGACCAGGCCGCCGACGCCCACGACCACCAGCACGGTCAGGATGATCCCGAGCCAGACGAACTGGGCCATCCGTCGGGTCTTGCGCGGGATCAGCAGGGCAAGTGGCACGAGCAGCGTCAGCGCCACCCACGCGAACAGCTGCTCGGCTCGCTCTGGCCCGACCACCCAGGTCAGCAGAGCGCCCCATGTGCCAGGCACCAGGATCGCGTAGGCCAGGCCGATGTAGAACCCGACCAGTGCCGCCACCGTGGGATGTGAGTCTTGCATCCACGCCCACAGCCCACCCGACCCCGAGGACTCCCCCTCCGGGTCGTGATCTGGCTCGACGTCTGGATCGGAGTCCACGTCGAGGTCCGTGGGCCGCTGGGTCACTCTTCAACCGTAACGCCGAACGCCCGCATCTCACGGCAAAGAATCGCGGCTGGGCGCCGGCACAGCCAAACTCGGTGATTCCGGGCGGTCCGGCCCTTCTAACTGGCGGTAATGGGCCAGACCGCCCGGGACTACTTCGCTCAAGCGGCACGGCGGAGGAATCGAACGCGTTGGGCCCTCGGGAGCGCTCGTCGCTCCGCGACCGTGCTGGTCGAGACCCACCAGCGTGGCGGATCGATCGTCCAGCTCCACTCACTGGTCGGAATGCGGCTGGCGCGGGCTCGCGCCTCCAAGGTCCGCCGCTTGAAGTCGGAGGGATCCCGGCGGTCGGCCGCAACCATCGTGACGTACTCGAGGCCGACTCTGCGGAACTCGCCCTCGCGACGCAGGTCCTTCGCTCGTTGCTTCCCAGCCAGGTGGAGCCCGCCGTCGTACTCCCCCACTACGCCCCGCTCCAGGTCCAGCACGTCGGGGGTGCCGATATGACGGCCATCGAGGTCGAAGACCGGACGGTTCGTGACGACGTGCTGAAGGCCCAGCCGGATCGTCCAGGTGAGGCGTAGGTCGACCTCGGCCGGCGACCAGACGTTCTCATCGGCATGGATGAGGGCCTCCCGGAGATGATCGACCCCTTCCCAGGTCGCCAGCTTCTTCTCGTACGCAGCGAGCTCCTGCACCGAGATCAGATCGCCCGCCGCGACGAGGTCGATCCAGCGCACGGCCTCCATGAGGTTGGGAGCATGTCTTACTTCAAAGGCGGTCGAGCGGAGAGGGTGGGTCAGCACAACCCCGTCGTCGGTCCTGCGCTCCTTCGGCAGGAG
>NZ_JACIXG010000001.1:130000-177367 GCF_014360585.1 Nocardioides sp. | reverse complement strand
CGGGACGGGGGTGCGCGTAGGGACCGGCCGCCAGGCCGCATGCCCGGAGCGCGGGGGTCCCTGGCCCGCCGGCGGCGGGCCAGCGCGCGGAGCGCGCCTTGAGTCAGTAGAGAAAGTTCTCACGGCAGGCTTGGCCTACCAAGGATTGGGGACGAACATCCGTTCTTGTCGCGAAGGCGGCCTCGCGGGATGCGCGGGCCTCCTAAACTTGACCTTTAGGGTGCCGCCACGCAGCACGACATGTGATCTAGATCACAGCGCAATTGGGAGTTGGGGTTTAGGATTGACTAAAGTCGAACGAATGTTGGTGGCGGATGGTCGAGTTCATGCGGTCGAGTGTGGGTTGCGGTCCGACATGACGAGCCCGGCCGCGGAGTTCATCGAGGCCATGCGGTGTGGGCAGTGGCGGGAGGACCCTGGCGCGGCCGACTTCCCAGATGATGCGCAGATCAAGCATGTCGACCTCCTGTTGTCCTGGTTTGATCTCCTGGCAGAAGATGGCTACCCGCCTCGGCGGACGTCTGTGAACTTCTTGGAGGACGGTGTTTGGGAGTTCAAGATTGGGGCTGCTCGGCTTAGTTACTTTGACACCGATGGCGGTGGAAGCTACATCCCCAAGAACAAGATTCGCGACCGTGCTAACAGTCAGAGCCCCGATGACGAAGAGTTCTGGTGGTATCCCATCTTTGATGAATATATACGGCTTGGTTATCCGTTCCCGAAGACCGGTCAAGTCGCTGGTCCGACGAATATCGCTGAGTGCTTGAAGTTGCGAGCAGAGGATTTGGAGCATGATGTCTAGGCGTGCAGAAGGTAGGCAGTCTCTAGTTCGCCAGCGCGAGGAGACCAGTGAAGGTCGAGCCAGCCTTGCGGCCGGGCGAGCCTCGCACCGGATGGCCGGTCTGCTTCAGCGAGCCAAAGAAGCGGCCAAGATCAAGAATTCGGATATCGCCAGTTCCCTGGGTATATCCGAGGGCCGAGTGAGCCAGGTTCTAAACGGGGACGGGAATCTCCATGTAGCAACGATTGCTAGATTTCTGTCCGCGATGGGCTACGAACTTGAGGTGTCGGCTCGTCCTCGTGAATCAGATTCGGGTCTTCCGCACCTTTCGGGATCTCGGTCAGCGAGGCCGGCCCCAGGGAGAAGCGTGCGGAGCTATGACTTCTTTGAGCAGGTCTTTGCCTGCGATGTGGGTGTGGTAGCGACTCAGATTGCCGTGGTCGAGCGGCCGCCGTCATTGAGGGGAGCCATTGAGCCTCTGGGTATGCCGCAACACGTGGGGTCGATGGAAGCGCCGGGCTCTCCTCGAGTGAAGGTCGATTGGGCGATGTTGTCCGCTCTTACTGCCGGTTTCGGATTGGGTTCTGATTTGGATGAGTGGACCGACCGGACCGATGAGGCGCTCCGTCTTGGAGATGAGGTATCTCAATGACTGACGAGCCGCCTCGCCCGGCAACGATCGGGCAGATTCTCCGGGGGCTCACCCTTGAGGGCATCGTTCTCTGGGACTGCTCGGTAGAGCGTGGCAGCGCTCCGGGGTCATCGACCAAGCATGTGAACGGGTCCATCAACTTGGAGCCCGGCCTGTCTGAGGACGGTCTCATCCTCGTGCTTGCTAAAGGCACGTGGGAGTTCACAAACGATGACGAAGAGTCTATCGTCACGGTCAGTGCAACCTTCGCGATTACATACGAGGGTGACTTGTCCTCCGCGGATGTCGACCAGACGGAATTGGTCACCCAACTGGGGCGTTCCGCGATCGTCCAGGTGACGCCTTTTCATCGCGAGTTCCTGGCTACCATTACCAACAGGCTTGGAATTGATGCATTCTACCTGCCGCTGATGCGAAAGAATGACATCAAGATCGTCGCGAAGTAGTTAGCCCCTAGCGTGGATCTGAATGCTGGGATGAATTTGCTTAGCCCATTCGAGAATCACTGAAGCCAATCCGTATCGGATCTTCGATCAGCAGCTCTCAGTCTGCCTCTGTAAGAACGCGCGGCCTATGGCGAAATTTTAAGCGCCGTACCGACAAGGAAATGACTGATGGAAACAACTGCAAGGAACCGCACAATCGGCGGTATCGTTATTGGCGCAATCATTCTCATTCTTCTGCTCGTCTTATTTTCGTGCACCGTGACCCCTGGGAATCTACAGGGTTACGGAGAATACAACTACCACCGGGATGCAAAAGGATACTTCCTCTCTGTTCCTGTATCGAAAGATAAGCAGGTGCCGCCAGAGTGGATGTGCCATCCCAAGGAGGGTGATGTTCGGACTCTGACCTGCGACATCCGGATAGACGGCGCACAAGGGGCCAATGCCGACAACCTGACCAAGCAAGAAGTTGAGGATCTTGTAAGGGAAGAAGTTGAGCGTCTCGAGAACACTCCCCAGGTCGAGCCCATGCAAGGAGCCGATCGCCCGGGGAGTGACCTAGCGAGTAACTTGCCAAATTGGATCATGGCGGGGGTGGCTCTGGCGACCTTTGGCTGGTTGTTGTTCACTCAGCGCGATCACCTTCCGGCGCTGATCACCGGGGTACGTCGCCTGCGTGCGCGGCTGCGTCGTTGGCTCGCAATTAGGGTGTTGCGGAGTGTGGGCGCTGGACCTGGGCCGCTTCGCCACTTGAGAGGTTGGCGACCGGTGCGACAGAGGTCGTAGCGGGCGAAGGCGTTCCCCTCGTTCGCATCATGCCGAGCGTCGGCGTCGAGCCGAACCTCGCTTGACGCACGCACCAGGAAACCAGCCGGAAATTTACTGGACGCGACCCCGTTATCGACGCCGGTCGTTCCACACGTTGATGTCACTCCTTGCTGGCCGGATCTCGCTGACGGGGAGCCACGCATGGCGGATCTCTGGCGCGGCGTACGTGGTGTCGACCCAGATCACCCACGCGCGCCACCTGCCCTTGTGCAGCTCCCACTTGAGCACGAGGCCGGGCATGGGCGGCGGATAGTTCCGACGCTGGCGGTGCACCCAGACGTGTAACCAGTGCCTGGGCTCGGGCCAGGCGTCGTTCTTGGGAGGGTTGGCCGACACGCCTCAGGGTATCGAACAAACGTTCGAGTTTTTGAATCAGGGCTGGCTGCCAACGAAGTGGCACAGAACAGCGGTGGCATCGTCATGTCGCTTGCCACGGAATTTCCCCGCGGCGGTCTCATCGGCCTCGCGGGTCTGGCGGACCAACTCGTGTGGCCCGGTTTCAAGAATGCTGAAGAGGCTGCCCCAGGATTGGTCGTGTCGCTCAACGAGGGTTGCGGCTCCATCGGTCAGGACGGCAGCAGCTTGGACCGGCTGGGCGGCGAGGGAAATGCTGCCAGAGACAGCGTGACGCGCCGCTTCAGGCTTCGTGCTTGCGACCCAGAATCCCTTGTCGGTGTTTCGAGCTGCGGCGACTCCTGGAACGGAGTAGTCCTGCAGGTGATCGAGCCGATCGTCTGTGATCGGGAGTATCCCGCCATCGGCCATGCGGAGCACGACGGACGAGTCCGCGAGTGCCAGGTAGTCGAGGCGGTCACCGTGCAGCCGAAGGAGGGCGACTGTTGACGATGGGCTGTTGGGGTCCTTGAGATCGCATGTGTCAGCGTGGGCGTCGCACACCTGCTGGATCGCGTGCTCCAGGATGGCGGCCAGGCTCCATGCGGCTGGGGCGGTAAGTCCTTCGGCCAGGCGGAGGCCAAGCTGGCGTACTAGCCACGGCACATCGTGGATGCATCCGTTTTCCAAGCCAGGGACCGGTGACGCGCCGTCGAGAACAATGACAAAGTCGCTACCGGCGAGGACGAAGTCTTCGTTGTGCTCGTGATCTGGCGATGTCTCGGTGTAGATCTCGGCGCTGAGGCGCATGCTCACTCCGGGGCTTCGAATTCGTAGGCGAACGTGTGCCGGTCACTAGCGAGCACGGATCGGAACACCTCGACCGGACCGGTCGCAGCGTACGCGATCCGGTGTAGCTCGATGACCGGCACGCCTGGGTGCAAGTGCAGTCCCTTCGCCTCTTCTGGCGTCGGCGGTCGTGCCTGGAGCTCCTCGCGGAAACGCTCGATCCGATAGCCGGCCTCTTCAAGGCGCGCATATGAGCCGCCGGGTCCGGAATTCTCGGCCGTGATCGCCGTCCCTTGGACAATCTCGGGAAGGTAGTAGCTGTCTGCGAGCTGGGTGGGATCGTCGGCAAGCCACGTGCGCCGGCGACGTACGAACACCTCTGCACCAGGCTCCATCTCGTACCACTCGGCCACCCATGCGGGCGCGGGAACGGTACCTAGCTCAAGCACCTCCTGAGACCAGCTCAGACCAGCCGACTCGGCCTCAGCCTGGAATGGTGCCTGCCCGCGCTCGCGGACGCTCCTCGCGTATCGATCGGACCCGAGGCGAACCATGTACGGGCGCCGGCGAACGAAGACTCCACTACCCGTCTTGCTGTCTACGAGACCTTCGGATCGCAGAGCTGCAACTGCTTGGCGTGCGGTCTGGTAGGCGACGCCGTAGCGCTCCATCAGCTGAGCGGTCGAGGGGATGCGTGCGCCCTCGGGAAGTTCGCCGGAGCGGATCTCCTGTCGGAGGTCTGCGGCGATCTGCTGTGAGGGCGATGCGTCCCCGGCTCGGTTCACGGACATGGAACTAATTCTTGCACCTAACTAGACAGGCTGCCTAGCCGGTGCTACCTTCGATTTGTACCTAACTAGTTAGGTGCCTAGGCAGCGAGAAAGGCTTGCTGCCACTCACAAGGGAGATCTAGTCATGGCGATGCCGAAGAAGATGCAGCTCACGACCGAGCAGGTGTTCCCGAACGGGGCGTTCGTGGTGGGCGAGGTCGAGCCGGTGCGGGACTACGACGCGCCTGCTCCGCCGAAGGGTGTGGACCGTCCGCAGAAGCGGGACCAGGAGACCGGCCTGATGGTCTGGACGGTCCCGATCCTGGACGCGGACCCGGAGGCGAAGAAGAACCAGAAGACAGTCAACGTCAAGATCCTCTCCGCGACTCAGCCGGTCCCGCCGGTGAACAACTCGGGGATGCCGTTCATCCCGGTCGAGTTCACCGACCTCGAGGTTGGCTACTACGTCAAGACGGAGGGCGACTTCTCCCGACTGGAGTGGACCTTCATGGCTCGAGGAATGACCGAGCCCGCGGGCCGTAAGCCTGCTGCCGGTAACGGCGGTGCCTCCTCCTCGAAGGCGGCCGCCTGATGTCGCGGATCAGCTCGCACGAGGCGGCGTGGGTGGCCGAGCTGCTGATCCTGCTGCCCGACGTCGAGGTCCTCAGTGTCGATGTCGTGGCCGAAAGCATGCAGGTCAACGGCGAGGAGGTACCCGTCGCGGTCGTGCAGATTCTGGCCCCGACGCTCTTCGAAGCCGAGGAGCTGGTCTCGGCGCTTCATCTCACCAAGGTCGAGGGCGCAGACATGCCCGCGACGGCGGCCAACGATGCCGAGTACGCCTGGCACCAATGGCGCGGCTGGGCACACGAGGGCTCCCGACAGGTCGCCTGCCAAGTCAAGGTCACCGCCGCCGAGCTCCGCGCCAACGGCCGTGAGAAGGCTTCGGTGGCGGCGTGAGCCTCTACCTGGTGTGGATCGGTGACGGGGCCGACCCGGCGCATTTGGCCGGCCTCAACGCCGACTTCACCCTGTGCGGCGAGCCCAACGCGGGCAGCCGCTGGTCGTGGGACTACCCCGACCTCTCCACCCCGGTGTGCCCGGTCTGTCGCGGCAAGGCGGCAGGTCTGTGAGCACACCCCACCTTCGCCCGCTGGCCGTCGCGTTTGGGAAGGCGCGGCGGCTGGCGGGAACCAACCCCAACAACGACATCAACAACGAGAGCAGCAGCACTGACAGCACGGAAAGGGAAGTCTGATGGTGGCAGCACGACGCAAAGACCTCGACGCCTGGGCCCAGCTCCTCGGCGTCACCAACGACGCCGACGCCATGGCCGCACTGCGCAGCCTGCACGGTCGTCTCCTGGTCATCGCCGGAGAACTCAACTGGTTCCAGAACAAGTTCTCCACCTCCGGTGTCCTCGGTGGCGACGGCGTGATGGTCGCGCTGCACGAGGCCGCAACCGGCACCCTGGACGCCTCTGAGGAGCTGTGGCAGCTGCGCCGCTCCTTCGAGCGCCACGACCGGGGAGTCGCCTGATGTGGGGCCGGCGCAACCTCGACCTGGACGCCTGGGCCACCGCGCTCGGGGTCAGCAACGACACCGACGGCATCGCTGCCGTACGGCGTCTGGACTCCGAGCTCGAGGCGATCATCACCGACCTGGCCCGGCTCAAGAACAAGCTGCCGGAGTCGGTTCGCTCGGGCACCTACGCCGATGCGGCCCGGGACTTCGTCGGCACGGCTGCCGAGAGCCTTCACGAGTCCCGGGACTGTCTCAAGACGATCTCAGAGGCCTTCGGGCGTCACGAGCGGGGTGAGTCGTGATGGGTGACTGGCTCGGCCGCCTCCTGCGCAGAGCGGCTCTCAAGTGCCTCAAGGCTGCCGCGTTGGCGGTCTGGTTCCTGTGCACCCGACCCGGCCTGTTTCTCCCGGCCGCTGTGCTCGGCTGCCTGATCGCTGGGCTGGTCGAGGTCGCCGGTCGTCTCGGCTGGCTCCTGGCCGGCAGCGTCGTCCTCGGATCGGTCGCTGGCCTCGCTGGTCTGCTCGCTGTCTGGTGGCGGTTCGCGCCCTCATCGTTCGCCCGGTTCGTGGGTCCGACCGGTCGCACCGCTGGCCGCATCGCCCGGAACTGGGTCGGTCGCTGGGTCCGCTACGGGATCTTGTGGGGCTTCTGGATGCGGCGCTGTGGCCTGACCAAGACCGACAAGACCTCTGGCCGGGTCCTGGCCCCGCGGCTGGTCAAGGTCTCCTCCACTCCGGCTCTGGACCGGCTGCTGGTGCGTCTGCCGGCAGGAATGGCCCCCGGTGCCCTGGAGGGCTGCGACGACGCCCTGGCCAACGCGATGCGCGCGAGTGAGGCACGGGTCCGTAAGCACAAGCCCGGGATGTGCTGGCTCGAGCTGGAGAAGCGCAACCCCCTGGCCAAGACCATCCCCGCCATCCCGGTCCCGACTGGTGGCGGTGCTCTCGACGCGGCACGTCTCGATGGGCTGCACATCGGCTACACCGACCACCTCGAGCCCTGGTTGCTCAAGATCCGCGGTAACCACCTCTTCATCGCGGGCGAGACCGGCGCGGGCAAGGGGTCGGTCATCTGGTCCATGCTCCGCTCCCTGGCACCCCTGATCACTGCTGGGCTGGTGCAGGTGTGGGCCATCGATCCCAAGGGCGGGATGGAGCTGGAGTTCGGCCGCGACATGTTCAAGCGCTACGAACGCGACAACTACGAAGCCATGGCCAAACTCTTCGAAGACGCCGTCGGGGTCATGGATGACCGCACCATCGACCTACGCGGCGTCGCCCGCTCCTTCACGGTCTCCCCGGAGACGCCGCTGGTGATCGTCCTGGTCGACGAGCTGGCCGACGTGACCGAGTTGAACGAAGACCGCCAGATCCAGAACCGGATCGAGAACGCCATGGGCCGGCTGCTGACCAAGGGCCGCGCCCCCGGGTTCTCGGTGGTCGCCTGCACCCAGATCGTCACCAAAGACGTCGTGAGGTGGCGCGACCAGTTCACCATCCGCATCGCTCTGCGCCTCAAGACCTTCGGACAGGTCGACATGTCCCTGGGCGAAGGAGCCCACGACGCGGGTGCGTACTGCGAGGCAATCCCCGAAGACCTCCCCGGCATCGGCTACGTCCGCCTCCAGGGCCGCGCCGAACCCGTCCGGGTCCGGGCCGGCTACGTCACCGACGAGGAGATCCAAGACATGAACGCCACCTACCCCGCCGGCGGGCTCACGCTGACCCCGACCGGTCGACGCGACGAGCACCACCACGACACGACGACTTTCGACACCCAGCCCGTCGAGACCAGCAACCGCATCGGCCTGGCCGAGACCGACCGAGTCCCCGCACGGTCGTTGACGAAGAACACCCGCCCGGGCGACAACCGACCCCCGCGCGGCCCGGTCACTCCTGGCGGTGCGCCCCGTACGCGCAAACCCCGCAAGCCCCGTACCCGCCACGGGGAGCCGTCGCCCGACGTCGTTACCGGCGAGGTCGTCAGCTCCACCGATGCGACCGATGCGGAGGTGCACTCATGAGTACCCCGGTCTGGATGGAGGACGCTGCCTGCACCACTCGCGAGGCGCGGGCGCTGCCGTGGACCACCGACACCATCGAGGTTCCCGAGGTCATCGTGGATCTGATGCGGTCCACATGCGACAGCTGCGCTGTCCGTTCCGCCTGCAACTCGTACGCCCTCGAAGAGCGGGTTTCTGGTGGCATGTGGGCTGGGTCAGACCGTGCCGCTGAGCCTCGCGATCTCCTCGAGCTGATCGACACCCTGCCGAAGCTAGTGGCGGCATGACCAGCTGGGAGCAACTCGTCCTCGACATCCCCGGCTGGGAGCCCCTCACCGTCGACCCCACCCCGGCGATGCTCCGTGGCAAGCAGTCACTGTCTCAGTTCTCCTGGTGCGGCTGCGTCGTCGTACAACCCCGCCCCGTGACGCACAAGCTCGGCGCCTGCCCCTCGTGCTCTCACGACCCGATCGAGTGGTGGACCCAAGACCATCTCTGCTCTGGACTGCAGGAGGTCGCAGCGTGACCCTGCTAGCTGATGCTCCGGGCATCCACAGTGACGCATCCTCCTCGACCTGGAACAGCGGCAGCGCGTCGTTTCCTGGGTTCGGGGAGGATGCGCCGCTGGATCTGTCCGGCCTGACCGACGCCGGCTTCCAGGCCCTCACTACTCGGGTGATCGACAAGACCTTCGACGCGTTCGCCGAGACTGCGGCCGCGGTGAAGAACTGTGCGCACCCCATACGGCTGGTGGGCCGATCCGAGACCTACGAACTCGACCCCGTCACGGGTGAGGTTGGCGGGCTGCTGTCCTCGTACAGCTCCACCGACGCGCCCCTGGGGCTGTTGTATCGGGCCTGCGGCAACCGACGCGCCGACGTCTGCCCCTCCTGCTCCAGGACCTATGCCCGGGACACGTTCGCGATGATCAACGCCGGCCTGGTTGGTGGAAAGACGGTGCCTGACACGGTGGCGGAGAACCCGCTGCTGTTCGCCACTTTCACCGCCCCCTCCTTCGGCCATGTCCACGGACACCGGGGCGGAAAGCCCTGCCGGCCACGCTCCCGCAACAAAGGCGAACGCTGCCCCCACGGTCGCCCAACGGCCTGTCACCAGCGCCACGACGAAGACGCACCGATCAATGGCGCGCCACTGTGCTTCGAGTGCTACGACTGGCAAAGCGCCGTCATCTGGCAGTACTGCCTGCCCGAGCTGTGGCGCTACACCACCCAAGCTCTGCGCCGTGCGCTCGCTCGCCGTCTCGGGGTCCCGGACTCGCGCCTGGGCAAGATCGCCTCGCTGCAGTTCGTCAAGGTCGCCGAATACCAATCCCGTGGCCTGGTCCACTTCCATGCCCTGATCCGGCTCGACGGCCCTGACGGCCCGGGATCTGCTGCGCCGCTGGATGGTCTCGACCTGGCCCAGATCCTCCAGGCCGCTGCGGCCGAGGTGTTCCTCGATGCTCCGCCGGCCTTTGCGGGTGACCCGGCTCGGCGGCTGCGGTGGGGCAAGCAGCTCGACATCCGAGTCGTGCGTGAAGGTGATCGCCTCGAGGACCCTGACAGCGACCTCACTCCCGGGCAGGTAGCCGGGTATCTGGCGAAGTACGCCACCAAGGACGCCAACTCCGTCCGCGCCGACACGCCCCGGCCACACCTGACCCGTCTCGTGGAGGAATGCCGCGAGCTGGCCGAGTCTGCTGCCGGTCACTACGGCTACGGCACCGACGAGAAAGGCAAGCCCCTCAACCCGTATCGCTACCTCGGCAAGTGGGCTCACATGCTCGGGTTCCGTGGTCATTTCTCGACCAAGTCCCGGCGCTACTCGATCACCCTGGGTCGCCTGCGTCGTGCCCGGGCTCGCTACCAAGCCCTGGTCGCTGCCTCGCACACCGATGAAGAAGCACGTGCGCAGCTGCTCGACGTCGGCCAGCTTGAGGCACTGCTCCTGGCCGACGAGGAGGAAACCACCCTCGTGATCGGCGAATGGGCGTATCAGGGCTCCGGCTGGACGAACCCTGGCGACGAAGCTCTTGCACTGGCTGCTGCTGCTCGAGCGCGTGAGTACGACCAGTGGAAGGCCCAGACCAAGAACACCAACCGATGAAAGGAAGATGTGATGACCACCCAAGTTGAGAGCGCGCGGATCATGACTCAGGCCGAAGTCGCGGCGGTTCTGCGCATTCCAGAGAGCACTCTGCAGGATCTAGCTCGTCGGGGTCACAAGTCGATCCCGAGGGCCTGGAAGGTTGGCCGTGCCTGGCGCTGGCTCGCTGAGGACGTTGACGCCTTCGTGCAGTCGCGCGGACAGAAGAGTGCCGCATGAGCGTCAAGAAGCGCGTTTACACCGAGACGACATCTGATGGTCGGGCCAGGACCCGGACGGTCTGGCGTGCTCGCGTGTGGACCTATCCGCCGCACGGTCCTCGCCGTGAGATCGAGGAGGAGTTCGATTCGAAGGCGGCTGCGGAGACGTGGGAGAGGAAGCAGCGGGATCGGTCTCGGGGACGCAACCTCGACCTCGAGCGGACGACGCTGGCCGACTCTGGTCTGTGGGAGCGGGCTGAACCTGTTCTCCGTCGCCGTCTCGCGCCGAAGACCTTCAGCTATTACAAGGACGGCTGGAAGCTTCGTGTGCTCCCGACGTTCGGCAAGTCGAAGGTGGGTTCGATCTCAGTTGGAGATGTGGAGCGGGCACAAGCCGCCTGGACGCGTGAGAGCAGCATTCACACCGCGCGGCAGGCTCGCTACGCCCTGTCCGCAGTGCTCCGCGTCGCGGTCCGTGACGGGTTGCTTCCGTCTAACCCGGCTCGCTCTGCGGAGTCATCGAAGGCTGAGAAGCAGCGCCGGCACGAGAGGAAGGTCGGAATGACTCTGACCCCGCGGCAGCTGCGGCTCCTGGTCGAGACCATCAGGGCGATGGAGGGAGGGGGACGCTACGCGGTGATGGTGGATCTGATGGGGTCCGCTGGTCTCCGCTATGGCGAGACAGCTGCACTGCAGGTAGGAGATCTCGACTTCGGTCGCGGTGTGCTCGTTGTGCAGCGCAGTGTCTCGGAGATGAAGAAGGAGGACGGCGAGGACCTGGCACCTGGGTACCGGCGCGAGGGCAATCTCGTGTGGGGTCCTCCGAAGGGTGGCCGGTCTCGTCTGGTGCCTATCCCCCAGCACCTGGCCGCCGAGCTGATGGACCTCGCCCGTGATCAGCGCCGCGATGCGCAGGTGTTTCGTTCGGAGCGGACTCAGTACGTGATTCGTGGCAACGTGTTGAAGAAGCGGACGGACTGGAAGAAGCTCGTTGCTGGCCTCGGCTTCGCCGACTTCCGCATCCATGACCTGCGGGCGACGGCGGCGACCAACTTCTTGAGCGCTAACGTTCCTTCGCATGTCGTTCGCGACATCCTGGGGCATACGGACCTTCGGGTGACCAACGGTTACGCCCGACCCCACGATGATGCGCTGACCCTTGCTGCGGCCGCTCTGACCGCGTACTCGGAGCGGGGATAACGATGGTGTGGCGGGGAGAGTGGCGGGGAGCGGCTGCCGAGTGTGGGGAAAGGAGAACCGCCCCGTCCCAGCGTTTCGGCTGGTCAAGGGCGGCTTTCGCGTTCTGCGCGCCTGTAGGGATTCGAACCCCAAACCTTCTGATCCGTAGTCAGATGCTCTATCCGTTGAGCTACAGGCGCAGTGTTACCGAAGCAACGTGTAGAAGATTAGCGGATAATGGTCCGTGACCAGAAATCGCCACGTGTGAGAGGATCTGGCGCCAGCCACAGCATCGGGGAGGTGGAGCGTGAGCAAGCGTCAACCCACGCCGTCCGGCGAGGAGAAGAACGTGACCGACGGGGGCCGCACGCCGAAGACGCGTGCAACACTCGAAGCTAAGGGCATCGAGCTCTTCGAACTCATCGCAGATCGGGGCGGGATCCCGACATCCGACGAGCGGATCAGCAGCGGCGGGGCGTACGCAGACGCGCTGGAGGTGTTGTCTGAGCTCGGACTCGTGCGCAAGGCGGGCGAAGACGCATCCAGTTGGGTCCCGGTCGACCCGGCGACCGTTCAGGCACAGATCGTTGCGCCGATGACCCAGGAGGGCATCCGTCTGCTCCAGGAGTCAGCCGAATGGGCCAACAACTTCACAGCCCTGCGGAGCGCGTGGCGGCGTTCGGCCCCCGACGACGAACGCGGCCCGTTCACCTATGTGCATCGCCCCGCGATCCAGCCGTTTGTCGATTCGCTGGCCGCAGAGTGCGAGTTCGAAGCGCTCACTGCGCAACCCCAGAACCGACGGGCGGGCGGCACGGTCATGGAAGAGGTGATCGCCAAGGAGCAAGCCATGATCAGGCGCGGCGTCAAGATGCGCACGCTCTACCAGCACGCCGCCCGGCGCAGCAGTGAGACGCGGGAGTACGTCACGGCTGTCACAGCCGCGGGCGGCGAGGTCCGCACACTCGATGAATTCTTCAATCGGATCCTGATCTTCGATCGCCGGATCGCGATCATCCCCAGCCCGGACGGCGTCGACGTCGCAGTCGCAGTCCGCGAACCGTCCGTGGTCGCCTACCTGGTCGACGTCTTCGAGCGAGCCTGGGAGCGCGGACGGCCGTTCGGCCACGGCGACCCGTCCACCCTCAGGGACATCGCGAAGGAGCAGCGGTCGATGACCCTTCGCATGCTGATCGAAGGTCATTCCGATCCTGCCGCGTCCAAACGCCTCGGCGTCAGTCCTCGAACGTACGCTGGCTACGTCGCCGATCTCAAAGACGAATACGAGGTCGACACCCGATTCCAACTCGGCTACGAGATCGGCCGCAGCGGCTCCGAGGTCGACGACACCTAGATCCGCCGAGATGCCGGGCGCTCACGCCCGGCACAAGGTGCTCAGCCCCAGGAGATGTCCCGCGACTGAACGGACTGTGAGGCCTGAGCAGTGTCCGCCGAGCGGTCACCGAAACCCCAGCTGATGTCGGCCTGAGCCGGCCCTGCGGGGAACAGCGTGACCGCAACCGTCGCCGCCGAGGCCAGCGCGAGAGCCGCAGCAGTGCGTACGAGCTTCATGTTCTTCCCTTCCTGATCTCGAGGCCGAACAGGTGCCGAGAGGCCTACGGGATGATTATTGTGCAGGTTGGGTTCTTTCGGGTAACCCATGTTCCGGCGTGCGGACTTTCGCAGTGCGCAAAGATGCAGGTCAGAACGGAGTTTGACCCCCTCACAAAGGGGGCCAAACTCGCTGAAACTGGCGGAGGCGGAGGGATTTGAACCCTCGATGGGGTTTAAGCCCCAAACTCGATTAGCAGTCGAGCGCCATAGACCGGACTAGGCGACGCCTCCATACCGCGCGATCAGGCTAGCAACACCTGAGCGCCTGGGACCAATCAGGAGGGGTCGGTCTGGCCTGAGGTCGTGTCGAGGGGCTTGATCGTGGCCTTCAGATAGCCCTGAATCTCGCGCACGAACTGCTCCCGATCGATGCCGATGATGGTCACAGGGATGGTGGTCGCGCCGCCCTTCTTGAGCCGCAGCTCCAGGCACGGCGAGCCGGCGGGCATCGTGGTCACCGCCTCCTGGATGTCGGCCCAGCGAGCCTCGCGCACCCCGGCACCGCGCACGAACGCGACTCGGTAGCCCTGGGCGCTGGCGCGCAGGACGTACGCCTTGTTGCGGAGCCACCAACCGAACCCGATCACTGCGGCGATGCCGAGGACCAGCGGAAGGAAGAGCCACGCGAAGTCGATCCGAGCCGCGATCACGACAGCCGTGCCGGCGAAGACCAGCAGCGCCAGGCCGACCACGGCGGTGCCGAGGAGGCGGGCCTGCACGGTGGGAGCAAGCCGGTAGTAGGTGAGCTCAACAGATGACACGCCCCCATTGTCGCCGACACGCGGCTCGAGAGCCGCATCGGCTTGCCCCTTGACGTGACCTAGGTCACAATCTCTTCATGACAGGTGTGCTTCCCAATATGTCGGATGCTCTTCGGGCCCTGGATACCGCGATCGCCGCTCCCCGCCCTGGTGCCAACGTCGGCCTATGGCGCTGGTCGGTGCGTCAGCGCCTCGCAGGCGTGCGCGAGGCGCTGATGGTCCTCGACACCGGCCAGGAGTGGCGTGCCCTCAGCGACGTCAACGCGCTCCGCGACCGGGGCACCATACTGAGCCGGCTCGCCGTCCTCGCCGACGACGTGCTCGACCGCACCGACATCGAGGATCTTCTCCTCGAGCTGCGGCGGTTGATGATCGATGTCGATCGGCACATGCAGGAGGTCTAGCTCAGCCAACTTTCGCTGGCGCTTGGCAGAGGGGGCGGGATTCGAACCCGCGGTAGGTCTCCCTACGACCGCTTTCAAGGCGGTTCCGATCGGCCACTCCGGCACCCCTCCATGCGCCCGTGGGCGCGGGAACTGAGTCTAGTAGCCCTGAGCCTCAGGCGCTCAACTCGACGAGAATGTCGCCCTCCTGGACGACATCTCCGGTGGCGACCTTGACCGCCACCACGGTGCCCGCTGCCTCGGCGAGGACCGGGATCTCCATCTTCATCGACTCCAGGAGCATGACGGTGTCCCCAGCGGCAACCCTGTCTCCAGGCTGCACTCCGACGCTCATGACGTTCGCGACCATCTCGGCAGCGATCGTGGTGGGGGTTTTGCGGTTCATAGCCCGAACCTATGGGTTACCCGAAGGTAGACCCAGCCAGGAGGCGCCTCAGAGCAGCGCGTGGGTGCGGCCTGGCTCCGGCCGCACGGCGCTGGCCTCGTCGGCCTCACGCGCCGCCCTGCGGCCGCCGCCGGCCTGCGTCGAGCCAGTGAGAGCGAGGTCGATGCGGATGATGATGAAGGCGATCGCCAGACCGATGATGATGCTGTAGACGATCGAGAGCGCAGCCTCGGCGAGCCCGACGTCGGGGTTGAGGAAGGTGCTGGCGACCGGCGCGGTGAGCGTGACACCGAAGAGGCAGACCCACCAGCCCTGACGGCGACGAGCACGCATGTGGGTGCCCCAGACCAGCGCAGGGACCCCGAAGAGCGCCTGGATCGGGTGTGGGTAGCCACCGAGGTGGATGCGGCACCAGCGCTGAATGTCGTCGACCGAGTCGATCAGGTCGGTGCTGCCGTAGCGGCGCAGCATCTCGGCGTAGATCAGGGTGAGCGCGAGCATCAGGCCGCCGATACCGACGACGATCGCGCCGCGCCGGCCGAGACCGTGCAGGCCGGCACCGAGGCGGTAGACCGCGAAGAAGGCGATCGCGAGCGAGCAGGCGAGCGTTGCGTACTCGAATCGGGAGACCGTCACGACCGGCTGGAAGCCGAGCGCGGCGAAGCTTCCGAGCGCGGCGATGCCGACGGCGATGAAGGCCTCTCGGACCGTCTTCGGGAAGCGACGCGACGGGACCGTGCTCATCACCGCGAGGACCGCTGCGACCGATGCGACCAGAACCGCCGCCCCCGTACGCAGCGCCTCGTTGTCCACGAGCACCACGACGAGCCCGGCGACCCCGGCCAACGAGCCGAAGATCAGCGGCCGGCCGCCGGTGCGGTGGGCCAACGCGAAGGTGAAGGCGGTGCCGACGACGGCTGCGCCGAGGCCACCGAGGATCTGCGGACCCAGGTCGAAGGCGCTGACCGCGAGGCCGAGCAGGCCGACGGCGAGCGCGGCCAGCCAGATCGCCCGGACGGTGCCGGCGGTCAGGCTCTCGATGATGCCGAGGCCGGCGCGGGCGGCGCCGGCTCCGGGGACTCGCGGCTGGGCGAGGAACGAGGTCACCTTGGCCGCCGCGGCGGGGCGTCCGGCCGACTCCGGCTCGTAGGGAGCAGCCGGACCGCGGACCGGCTCGAGGTGGCCGGACTGGTAGGGATCGGACTGGTAAGGGTCAGCCTGGTAGGGGTCAGCCGGGTAGGCGGGCTGCTGAACGTGGGACGGCGTGTGCGGCGCCTGCGCCAGACCGGCCATCCCGACATAGGTCCCCGTGGTCGAGTACGCCGGCATCTGCCGTGCGCTCGGCGGGGGCGCGGTCGGCCCGCTCAGCGCGGGCTCCGGCTCGGTGCGGAACCCGGGCGCCGGGTAGCCGCCATAGGGGTCCTCCTCCGGCGCCGTCCGCGCAGCACGCTTGCCGGTGTAGCCGTTCGGCTCGTCCGGCTGCTCCTCCTCGGCGCGCCCGGCGATCCGTCGGCCACCACCCGTGGGCGGACCCTCCGAGGACGGCTGACGCTCGTCGTACCACGTCTCGTCGGTCCAGCTGTTCGCGCTCCAGCTCTGCCCGTTGCTCTGCGTATCGAAGGGCTGACCGGTGCCCTGGCTGGGCTCCTGATAACCGGACCAGTCGTCCTCCGCCCACTGGTCATACGCCAGCGCCTCACTCGAGGTGGGCTCGACATATGCGGGTGTGGGCTCGCTGCGACCGGCTGCACGACGGCCACGCTTGCTCTTGTCAGCGCGACGGCGGGGGGCTCGGTCCATAACAGGCGAGGATACCGGGGAAGGGGTGAACCTAACGAGTCATCGATATCCGTTTACCGCTGTGACGGGGACTTGTTGACGAGGGTCACATTCTGCGGTTGACCAGGGACGGGTTGGTCCGTCGAGCCTCGTCCAGAACGGCCCGATCGATCGTCGCGGAGATGATCTCGTCGCTGTCCCCGGCCTCGACCAGCACGTCCCCGAGCGGGTCGACGACCATCGAGTGTCCGCAGTAGCGCGGCGCCGACTGAGCCGCGGCCGCGATGAAGACGGTGTTCTCGATCGCGCGTGCTCGCACGAGGGTGCGCCAGTGATCGACCTTACGCGGTCCGGCCACCCACGCCGCCGGCAGCACGATCAGCTCGGCGCCCTGCTCGACCAGCCCCCGGGCGAGCTCGGGAAAGCGCAGGTCGTAGCAGGTCATCAGGCCGGTCGGCACCCCGCCGACATCGACCACCACCGGCTCGGTCGCACCCGCGACCAGCGCGTCGGACTCCTTGTAGCCGAAGGAATCGTAGAGATGGATCTTCCGGTACGCCGCCTCCGCCCCGCCCCGCACGAGCAACGTGTTGAACGGCCTGCCGTCGGGATCGCCGCTGGTCTCGAGCATCCCGGCCACGATGGTGCTCCCGCGCTTCTCCGCCACCCGGGACAGCTCGGTCCCGAAGGGCCCGCCAGGTTCCTCGGCGTACGGGCTCAGGTCGGACCCCGGCTTCCCGAAGTCGCGCGCGAAGACCTCCGGGAAGACGACCAGGTCGCTGCCCTCCGGGGCGAGCTCGTCGAGGAGCGCCCGATTGGCGTCGGGCTCGAGGCCCGAGGCGTGCTGCACGAGACTGATCCGGAGGCTGTTCCAGGTGGTCATATCTCCAGACTAGAGTCGGCCGCGTGAACGAGCGCCAGCGAGTGAGCCGTCGAATCATCACGTCGCCGCATCCGTATTCTGGCGCTTCCGCAACGGAGGTGGCGGCGTGACTGGTTGGGACGAATGGGAGCCGTACGCAGCGGTGCTGCTCGCCGGAGGACGTAGCTCTCGCCTCGACGGGGTCGACAAGTCCGGGATCGAGCTCGGTGGACGGACGATGCTGGCCTGGGCGCTGGACGCCGTCGTCGACGCAACCGAGGTCGTCGTCGTGGGCGACCCGGTGAGGACCGAGCGTCCGGTGACCTTCGTCCGCGAGGATCCCCGGTTCGGCGGCCCGGTCGCCGCCCTGCTGACCGGCGTCGACGCGCTCCTGGCCCCGCGGGCGTACGTCGGGGTGGTTGCCGTCGACATGCCCTTCCTGCGACCGCGGACGCTGTCGCGGCTGCGGCAGGCGGCATTCGGTCACGACGGCGCGGTGCTCACCGGCCCCGACGGGCGCCGGCAGCTGGCGCTGGTGCTCTCCGCCGCACGGCTCACCGAGGTCCGCCCGGACCACGAGGGGCAGCACGGGATGTCGCTGCGCAGGCTACTGACCGATCTGAAGCTGGTCGAGGTCCCGTCCGAGGGCGACGAGCACCGCGACATCGACACCTGGACCGACCTGAAGTCGCTCTGAGGGATCGCCGCGGCGCCACGCGAGCTGTAACACGCTGTTACACCGTCTATCCGGTCGTTATAACGACCGGATAGACCTACGAACGACGTGTTACACGTCGTCGGCGCACAGCTCGCCACTCCCCGCAGCCCCCTAGGCTGGGTGGCATGCGAGCCGTCGTAGCCGAGCAGCCAGGAGGGCCCGAGGTCCTCACCGTCACCGACCGCCCCGACCCGGAGCCCGCACCTGGCGAGGTCGTGATCGACGTCGCCGCCGCGGGACTCAACCGGGCGGACCTGCTCCAGCGGCAGGGCTTCTACCCGCCACCGAAGGGCGCGAGCGACATCATCGGGATGGAGTGCAGCGGCGTCGTCTCCGCGGTCGGTGAAGGCGTCGAGGAGTGGCAGGAGGGCGACGAGGTGTGCGCGCTCCTGGCCGGTGGCGGCTATGCGACGAAGGTGGCGGTCCCGGCCGGTCAGGTGATGCCGGTGCCCGAGGGCGTCGACCTGGTCACCGCCGCAGCCCTCCCCGAGGTCGCCACCACCGTGTGGTCCAACGTGTTCATGGTCGGCGGCCTGACCCCTGACGAGACGTTCTTGGTCCACGGTGGCGCCGGCGGGATCGGCACGATGGCGATCCAGCTCGCCAGCCGGCTCGGCGCCCGGGTGATCACCACGGTCGGCTCGGCGGAGAAGGCCGAGCTCGTCAAGACTCTCGGCGCCGAGGCGGCCATCAACTACAAGGACCAGGACTTCGTCGAGGTCGCCAAGGTCTACGGCGGCGCCGACGTCATCCTCGACAACATGGGCGCGAAGTACCTCGCCCGGAACATCGACGCCCTCAACCCCGAAGGCCGGCTGGTCATCATCGGCATGCAGGGCGGCAGCAAGGCGGAGCTCGACATCAGCGCCCTGCTCCGCAAGCGGGGCGCGGTGATCGCCACCAACCTTCGCGGGCGCCCGGTCGAGCAGAAGGAGACGATCTGCGAAGAGGTCGTCGCGCACGTCTGGCCGATGATCGAGGCCGGTGACGTGAAGGCGGTCGTGCAGGACGTACTTCCGCTGGAGGATGCGGCCGAGGCCCACCGGCTCATGGAATCCGGCACGCACACCGGCAAGATCCTGCTGGCTACGGCCGGCTAGGTAGGGTTGAGCGCATGACGCAGGAGCAGACCGGGGAAGTCGTGGTCATCGGCCCGGACGGGCAGCCGATCTCGGTGCCCGCCCACGTACTCAAGGACGCCACCACGCAGGAGGCCCCCGAGGACGAAGAGCGCGACGTGACCGACCTCGTGGAGCAGCCCGCGAAGGTGATGCGGATCGGATCGATGATCCGCCAGCTGCTCGAAGAGGTGAAGGCCGCCCCGCTCGACGAGGCCTCCCGCAACCGGCTCCGCGAGATCCACCGAGCGTCGATAAAGGAGCTCGAGTCCGGCCTCGCGCCGGAGCTGGTCGAGGAGCTGGAGCGGCTCTCGCTGCCCTTCACCGAGGAGCAGACCCCGTCCGATGGCGAGCTCCGAATCGCGCAGGCGCAGCTGGTCGGCTGGCTCGAGGGCCTCTTCCACGGCATCCAGACCGCGATCTACGCTCAGCAGGTCGCAGCCCGCGCCCAGTTCGAGCAGATCCGCAAGGGTCTGCCGCCGGGCGTGACCCTCTCCGCCGAGGGCCATCCCACCCCCGGCCAGGGCGGACCCCAGCAGCCGGGCGCCCAGAACGACCACGGCGACGCCTCCGGCGGGCTCTACCTCTAGGCGAGGGCGCGGATGTTCACCGAGTTACCTCGGTCAGCATTCACGGCAGCGGCCCACCAGCCAGCGCGACAACCACCCCGACCGCGGCAGCGAGCAGCAGCGTGAGCACCACGCCGCGCTTCAGCAGCAGCAGGAGTACGCCGGCCGCGGCGAGCACCACCCACTGCCACCACTCGCTCGTCGCCAGTGCCAGCGGGACCGCCGATCCGAGGATCGCACCGATCGCCGCCGGCCCGGCGCCGTCGAGGAACGCGCGGGCGAACGGTGAGGAACGCAGCGCCTCGAACTGCCGCCCGCCGGCGATGACCATCGCGAACGACGGCCCGAAGGCGATGACTGCGGCACCCAGCGCCCCGAGGAGACCGGCGGCCGCGAACCCGACGACCGCGACCGTGTGGACGACCGGGCCCGGGGTGATCTGCCCGAGCGCGACCGCGTTGAGGAACTCGGCGTCGCTCATCCAGCCGTAGCGCCCGACCGCGTCGGACTGCATCAGCGGGATGATCACGAACCCGCCGCCGTACGACAGCGCACCGACCTTGAAGGCCGTCCACGCCAGCGGCGCCGCCACCGCGGCGGCGAGTCCGCCCTGGACCAGGAACGGCACGGTGAGGACGGACTGGAAGGAGTTCGTACGCCACGGCCTCCGCATCGCCACCTCGACGAGTCCGGCACCGACGAGCACGAGGACGACCCATGCCCCGGTGGTCGCGGCGGCGACAGTCCCGACGACGGCGTAGAGGATCCACCGCGGACGCGACGGGGTCCGCTCGTAGGAGGACGGCACGAGCGCCCAGCCCGCCTGGACCGCCACGGCAGCGACCGCCGCACCGGCCCCCGCGCCCGCGCCCAGCACCCACGCGGGCGGGTCACCGAGGAAGAGGGCCGCCAACGCGAGGATCAGCACCAGCCCCGGGAGGATGAACGCGAGTCCCCCGACCAGCGCACCGCGCGCGCCTCCGACCCGCCAGGCCGTGAAGATCGCCAGCTGCGTCGAAGAGGGCCCGGGGAGCAGGTTGCAGGTCGCGATCGCGTCCTCGAACTCCTCCGGCTCCACCCATCCGCGGCGCTCGACGACGGTCTCACGCAGCAACCGGATGTGGGCGGGCGGACCGCCGAACCCGATGACGCCGATGCGCCCCCACTCCCGAGTGATCTCCACCAGCGACGTGGTCATGACGCGCAGCGTACGGGCTCGAAGTGATGTTTCTCAGATGTGGATATTCCGTAACTTCAAAGTGGCAAATAGTCGCGTCATGCCGACCCCGCACCCCCGTCTCTCTCACGTGAAGGCCGCCGGACCCGGACGGCCAGCGCCGTTCGCCGAGAAGAGGAAGAACCAATGGCTACCACCACGATCACCGCACGTCACCGCAGTGACCTGACCGCCGTCGAGTCGATCCGCAACAACGTCCTCGACGCCGTCCGCAGCATCCGCAAGAACGACCCGTCCGAGCACAAGCACCGCGGTGGGATGCCGCCGGCCGTCGGCAACACGATGTTCGGCGTCGCCGCCGTGGCTGCCGTCGGCATCGTCGCGCTCGGGGCCGTTCGCTGACCATGCGCAACCATCGTCGGTCCGTCGCCCACAGCCTGAGGCTGTGGCTGGACGCCCTGCGCCGACCGAGGGGGCGGCACAGGGCGCGGCCGGGAGGCCGCTCCACGGACTGAGTGTCGTCGCACGTGCCGATCGGGGGGTCCGCACTCGAAGCGACGACACACACCAGAGATCTCGTCATACCGGGGGGCCTTACGACCAGATCTCGCAAGAACTGCAGCCGACCATCCTGGGGGGGATGGTCGGCTGTGGTGTTGCTGGAGGTCGAGCCCTCAGGCCGGCACCGTCGACTCCTCCACGCGTCCGCCGTCTGCCGCCTCGACAGGATCAGCCGCTCCGGAGGCGGCCGCGGCGCGGCGTACGTCGGCGTCCTTCCACAGGTCGAGGAGCGCCGCCGGCCAGATCGTCTCGTCGGTCGTGGCGAGCTCCGTGCGTGTCCACCAGCGGTGGCCGGCCATCGTGAGCAGCTCCTCCTCGGTGTGGCCGGCGGTGGAGACCTCGAACTCGGGCACCCAGCACGCGTAGAAGACGTCCTGCTGGTCGATGACCACGTCGCTGTAGCCGTGCACGACGGTGCGCCGCATCGTCGGCCCGAGCAGGTCGGCCTCGGTGATCCGCAGGCCGGTCTCCTCCTCGACCTCGCGCACGGCAGCGACCACTTCGCTCTCACCGTCGTCGATGCCGCCGCCGGGAGTGATCCACCAGCCCACCCCCGGGGCCCCCGGGTCCGAGTCGGCGAAGAGCAGGATCCGGTCGCGATCGTCGATCAGGAGCACGCGAGCCGTGCTGCGGCTACGACGGGGCCGCTCTCCGGGCGCGACCGGGACGAAGGTGCGTGGGGAGACTTCCTCGGAACCCATGTCCCCATCCTCACCCACGTGGTGCGTACATGATCACGCCCATCCCGGCCAGGCACAGTGCCGCACCGGCGATGTCCCAACGGTCCGGCCGGAAGCCGTCCATCGCCATCCCCCAGGCGATCGAGCCGACGACGAAGACCCCGCCGTACGCAGCCAGGATCCGCCCGAAGTGAGCATCGGGCTGCAGCGTGGCGACGACTCCGTAGAGGCCGAGCGCGATGAACCCAGCGCCCACCCAGAGCCAGCCGCGGTGCTCCCGCAGCCCCTGCCAGACCAGCCAGGCGCCACCGATCTCGGCGACCGCGGCCAGGGCGAAGAGCAGGAGCGAGCGGAGGATCAAAAGCCCTCGCCGATCAGGTGGGCGCCGCCCAGCGGGTCGTTGTTCCAGGAGATCGTCGTCCAACCCTCGTCCGGGCCGCCCTCGACGACCGCGAGGCCGGTGTTGCGGATCCGGTTGTCGTCGCCGAAGGCGGGCGACTGCGTGGTGCGCAGCCCCGTCCACATCCGGATCGCGGCGCCGTGCGAGACGATCGCGACCGTGTCGTCGGGCTCGTGCTGCTTGGCCACAGCCTGCACCGCGGCGTCGTAGCGTGCCAGGAACTCGTGGCCCGCCTCGCCGCCCGGGACCGGGGTCTCGAGAGCGCCGCCGATCCAGTCGGCGAGCGCCTCGAGATAGGCCGTCACCGACTCCTTGTCGGTGGCCATCTCCAGGTGTCCGGCGTTGATCTCCTCGAAGCCCTCCTGCACCACGACCGGAAGCCCGGTCCGGGCGGCGAGCGGCTCGGCGGTCAGCTGCGTACGGACCAGGCGCGAGGCGTACAGCCCCGCGATCCTCTCCCCCGCGAGCGCGTCAGGCACCGCTGCGGCCTGCGAGAGGCCGAGCTCGGTCAACCCCGCGCCCGGGAAGGCAGTGTCGAGCGCCCCCGAGACGTTGCTCGGGGTCTGGCCGTGTCTGATCAGCAGAAGTCTCATATGCCGGTAAGGGTACGGGACCTGCCGTGCCGAGAGCGACGGACTAATCTGAATCCGGACGAACCAATTCCGGGAGCCGCACGATGGGACACGACGAGAGCCCGACAGCTCGGGCACTGCTCACCCTCGAGCTGCTGCAGTCCTCCCCCGGCATCACCGCCGAACGGCTGGGCGAGCGGCTGCGGGTCACCGAGCGCGCCGCCCGCCGCTACGTCGCCATCCTGCGAGAGGCCGGGATTCCGGTCGAGTCCGAGCGCGGCCCATATGGCGGCTACCGCCTCGGCCGCGGGATGCGTACGCCGCTCATCTTCACCACCGCGGAGGCCCTCGGTCTGGCGATGGCCCTGCTCGACGGCCATCACGACATCGCCGACGCCACCGGCCCCGTCGGCAGCGCCGTCGGCAAGATCGGACGGGTGCTGCCGGAGTCGCTGTCGCAGACGGTGGCCGCGGTGCGGCGTACGATCTCGGCCGTCCCCGACCAGAGCGCCGCCACCCCTGACCCGGACATCACCACCAGCCTGGTCCAGGCCTGCGACTCCCGGCGGCGGACCACCATCACCTACACGACCGAGAACGGCAACGAGCGCAAGATGGTCGTCGACCCGTGGGCAGTCGTCGTTCGCCACGCCCGCTGGTACCTGCTCTGCTGGTCACACACCGCAGACGCGCGCCGGGTGCTCCGGGTCGACCGGATGGCCGCGGTCGACATCGAGGAGACCACCTTCGTACGCCCTGAGATCGATCCCGTCACCGAGGTCGAGGAACACCTCGGCGAGGGCTGGGCCTACTCGGTCGAGGTCGTCTTCGAGGCGCCGTTCGCGCAGGTCGACCGCTACCTCCCCCGCGTCCTGGGCCGCCTCGAGCCCATCGACGACGGGCACTGCCGTCTCATCGGGAGCACCAACAGCCCGGACTGGTACGCCCAGGAGCTCGCCCGTCGCGCCGTCCCGTTCCGGGTTGTCGAGGGCGACGAGGTACGCCGCTGCGTGGCCGCTCTGGGTCAGCGACTCCTCGACGCCGCCGAACACTGACCCTCCCGCTGGTCGAGCCGCGAGGCCGCCTGCTCGCTGGCGCTCGCGGCTCGACCAGCGGCGTCAGAGGAGCTTTGCCGGCAGGTGGGAGTAGCCGCGGAGGATGCGGGTGGGGTGGCGCTCGCGGTCGCCGACGAGCTCGAGGTCGGGGAACCGCTCGAAGAGGAGCCGGAGCCCGATCTCGCCCTCCATCCGGGCCAGCGCTGCGCCGAGGCAGAAGTGGCGGCCGCTGGAGAAGGAGAGGTGGTCGCGGGCGTTCTCCCGGGTGACGTCGAAGGTGTGCGGGTCGGTGAAGACGGCCGGATCGCGGTTGGCGGCGGCCAGCACCGTGTTGATGATCGTGCCGCGCGGGATCTCCTGGCCGGCGATGGTCGAGTTCCGCCGAGCGACCCGGCCGGTGAGCAGCACGGGCGGGTCGAGCCGCAGGATCTCGTCGGACGCGTTCGCCCACAGGTCGGGCCGGGCCTCGAGCACCTCGAGCTGCGAGGGGTTGTCGTGGAGCAGCGCGATGCCGTTGCCGATCAGGTTCACGGTGGTCTCGAAGCCGGCCGCGAAGACCAGGCCGGCGACGGCCCGCAGCTCCTTGTCGCTGAGCCGGTCGCCGTCGTCGCGGAGCGCGACGAGCTGGCTGAGCAGGTCGTCGCCGGGGTGGTCGGCGAGATATGCCAGATGGCCGCGCAGCCAGGTGTCGAACTCCTCCAGCGACGTCTCCATCTCCCGGAACGTCCGCCAGCCCAGCCCGATGTCGAGGCTGAGCGCCGCGCCCTTGCCGAGCTCCAGCATCCGCTCGCGCAGCTCGACAGGCACACCCAGCACCTCGGAGATCACCGTGATCGGCAGCAGCCCGCAGTAGCGGGTGACGAGGTCGACGCTGGCACCCGAGGCCGCTTCCCTCTCCAGGTCGTCGAGCAGCTCCTGGGCGATCTCCTCGGTGCGGGTCCGCAGCCGCTCGACCGCTCGCACGGTGAAGACGCGGGTGACCAGCTTGCGGTAGCGGGTGTGCTCCGGCGGCTCGGTCGCGAGCAGCGACGGCGGCTGGAGCGGAGCGAACACGTCGCTGGCCGACCAGGTCGCCGCTCGCGCCAGCAGACCGGTCCCCGACTCGTCGGGCGCGAAGAACCCGGTGACGAAGTCGTTGCTGGTCAGCACCTCTTTGATGACCTCGTGATCGACCGCGAGATGGCTGAAGCCGCCTTGGTAGAGCGGCCCACGCGCACGGAACTCCTCGAACAGGTCGACCAGGTCGAAGGTGTGCGACCCGGGCCCGCTCAGGATCAGGTCGCCCTGCAGGTCACCCTTCCTGGCAGACCGAACGATGGCGGTACGCGGCAACCCGTGCCCCAGCGCCCAGCGCACCCCCTGCTTGGCGGTGCGCTCCACCGGCCCGAGCGTCCAGCCCAGCGTCCGTCCGGCAATCGAGCGAGCGCCGACGGGCGGCGTGATCTTGAGCGGCATGCGAGACCTCCGAGGCACAGGAACACGTTTCATGCAGCGTACGCCGGGGCCGAAGGCCGCCACATCCGACCGTGGTAGCAAATCCGGCCGTCGCCGGGCGGTGGGGCGGTGGTCAGCGCTTGATGAACTCGCGATCGCCCTTGGGCCAGGAGTGCGTGTAGCCGGTGACCTTCGCGGCACCGTCGACCCGGACGCTCCATTCGGCGTGGCCCGAGGCGACCGGCTTGACCACGACGAGCTGGTTGGGCTCGGTGATCGTGACCGTACGCGTGAACCGCTCCGGCTCGCCCCACGGATCCATCGCGATCCTGGCCGTCACCGGCAGCCTGCTGGTGTCGATCCGAAGACCGATGGCCTCGGTCATCGCGATCGCCTCCACCGACAGCTTCCTGGTGGGCGCGGGCTCAGCCTTCGGCTTCTTGGTCGGCGTGGGGGTCGGTTTCGGTGTTGGTTTCGGGGTCGGTTCGACATTGCCCGAGGACGGCGGCGCGCTCGGCGAGGTCGCCTCCGACGGCGGCTCGATGACCTCGTCGCTGGCACCGGCGGTGGGCGCCGACTGCTCGCTCTGCGGCTCCTTGTCGGACGAGCCGGCGTCGGAGCCGGTCACGACACCGCGTACGACCTCGTAGACCAGGATCAGCAGGAGCACGGCGGCGATGACCAGCACCACCCGACCACGACGGGTCATCCGAGACCGCCGGTACGGGCCCGGTTCCATGTGGTGCAACGGCACCAACGGCCCGGACGACTTCCTGGAGACCGGTTCAGCGACGGACTCCGCCTCCGGGCCGGACTCCGGCTCAGGCATCGGCTCAGGGATCAGTACGGGGGCCGGCGGCGGCCCTGTCGGCGGCGCCGGCGGGGGCGGGGGCGGCTCGGATTCCGGCTCCGGGTCGGGCTCAGGCTCAGGTTCCGGCTCCACCGGCTCGGGCTCCACCGGCTCGGGCTCCGGCTCGGCAACAGGCGCCGGCACCGCCAGGACCGGCGGCACGTACGGCTCCTCCACCTCGGGCTCCGGCTCCTCCACCGGCTCGGCGACCCCTTGGACGACCGTCGGCGCAGAGGCAGGGAGCCAGGCCGCCCCGGGAGCCTGTCCCGGCGAGGCGTACGTCCCGAAGACCTCGAGCGTCTCGACGTCGGTGACCTGACCGTCGGGATGGACGAGCATCCGGACCCGAGCGTCATCGTCGGTGGCGACGACCTCGACGGGCTTGCGGCTCGGGCCGGCGAGCTGCTCGCGCACGGCACGTATGCCTGCCTGATGCGGATCCTCCCCCCACGGACGATCCACCACCAAGCCGTTGAGCGTCGTCACACCGCGGTTGACGGAGAGGATGGCTGTCTGCTTCCGGGCCATCAGAGGCCTCCGGAAGGGTCGTTGCACACGTGTGGGGGTCCTTGTGGTGGGGGAAGCGAGCAAGGGCTCGGAAAGTGTGTCGGTCAAGCCTCATCGGGGCAACTCACACGCGCCGCCCGTGCCCACCATTTACTGTGCTGCCAGACTGGTTGGGACCGTGTCAGGCGACCTCGAGGACCTTGTCCTCCCGGAAATCGTCGAGCATGTCCACGGCGACCTCGTTCGCAGCAATGATCTTGTCTTCGCTGACACCGCAGATCCGCAGGCACGAGGACGCGATAGCCCATGCCTCCGGGCACGAGATCCGCCGGACCGGGTCCTCGGTGCGCATGTTGATGACACCCTCGACCTGCTGGATGAGCATGTTGCCCAGCTGCTTGAGACCGATCGTCGACAGCACCGTCTCCGTGGCCACCCTGCTGGCGAGATCGGCGTAAGCCTCAACCAGCTTGTCGTGCTCCTCGCGGAAGTCGACGTAGACCTCTTCTTTGGTCACGTCCGGCAGCAGATAGAGCATGCCGACGTTGTGCGGCACGTCCGCAAGCGTGCGTACATCGACGAGAACAAGCAGATAGAGGGCTGTCTCGACGTTCAGAGGTGGCACCTGGTTGAGGATCTTCTCGACCTTGTCCGTGGTCGGACGAACCGTCGTGCGGAGCAGCTCGACAAGGATCTCGTCCTTGCCGGCAAAGTGGTAGTAGAGAGAAGCCTGGCGGATGCCGACATGGTCGGCGATCTCGCGGGTGGAGGTCGCTGCGAAACCCTGCGACACGAAGAGTTTCGCAGCGGCTTCGAGGATCTGCTCACGTGGTGAGGCGGTGCCCGAATCGGGCACATGCCTGGGGCGGCCGGGCCGAGAACGCCTAGTTGTCATGTACGCCATCTAAGCGGCCTCCCGAGTTTCGGGGAAGATTCGAAAGAGTCTTCTTCCCCTAGAGAATAGTGCCGAAAGTCCCGCCAAAGGGTTGAAGTTCTCGTAAGTAAACGGTATGGCATGGCGGACCGATAAAGCTGGCACGGCATCCTCCCGAGGGCGACGAATTCAGCGGATCCGTGCCCAGTGTGACCCGCATCCGGACGCCTGAACAGGATCGCGTTCCGTCAGAGGGAATGCCGTCGGTTCGCTGCTCACTACTCCCGTCGGCCGTTAAACGCCCTGCTCAGACTGGTGAGCGCGCCACCCTCCGTGCGACGAGATGTCGACAGCCCCCTCGACGGCGAACGGCTCGACGAGGAATCCGCAGACGGCGGAGCCGTCCGACAACGTGACCTTGCCGATGGCCATCGGAGCAGGTACGCCGCCCACGAACGCCCCGAAACCCGCGGCCGGGACACGCCAGAGCTCGCCCTCGATCCGCACCCCGGTCTCAGAACCACCTGTCCGGACCAGTCCAGGCTTGGGCGGCACGGTCTCCAGTGCGAACAGCCGGTAGTCGGCCGAGGTCGAGGCCGGGCGCAGCAGCGTGGCACCGGCCTCGACCAGCTGGTTGTTGAGCGGCATCCCCGACAGATGGGCACCCACCACGAAGAGATCGACGCTCGGGCTGAGAAGCGCGTGGCCGAGCGCCGCCAGGGTGCGGTCGCTGCCAGCCGCCCCGGTCAGCATCACCCCGAACGGCAGCCCGCCGACCTGTCCCGCGGGGACGGCGAGCGAAGCCATGTCGAGCAGGTTCGCGAAGTTCGTGTAGCGACCGAGGCGAGCGTTGGCGCCGACAGGATCCGCCGCCACCTCGGCGAGGGTCGGGTGCCGGGTCGTCGTCGGCGTCAGCAGCGCCGAGCATCCGGTGAGCGCCGCTCGCCCCTCTGCTCCGAGGCGCGCCAGTAGAGCCACGTCGCGCGCCCAGTCGGCTGCGCTGGCTGATGCCCCGGCGAGCACGATCTCCGCGACCGTCGGGTCCAGATCCGTCCCGATGAGGTCACGGTTGGCTTCGAGGTGCGAGCCGACCGCGGCGTACCTCTCGGCGACGAAGGCGCCCTCGTAGAGCAGCCGAGCGGCCTCGAGCAGCGGCGAGATGTCGACCTCGACGATCTCGACCCCGGCCGAGTCGAGACGCGCGACCACCGCGCGGAAGGCGTCGGCCCATCCCGGGGCGAGCCCGTCGAGGTGCTCACCGGACGGCACGGCCACCCTCGGCACCGGCGGCAGCGCGGCCTCCGGGGGCAGCGTACGAGACAACGGGTCCGAAGGGTCGGGGCCGGTCATCAGCTCCGCCGCCGCCCGCGCAGCCGCGAGGTCCCGGGCGAAGACGGTGACGCAGTCGAGCGTGTAGCAGGCGGGTACGACACCGGTGACCGGCACCAACCCACGCGATGGCTTCACCCCGACGATGCCGTTGAGCGCCGCCGGAACCCGCCCGGAGCCCGCGGTGTCGGTCCCCAGCGCGAGGTCGACGAGGCCGAGAGCGACCGCGACCGCCGAGCCCGACGAGGATCCGCCCGAGATCCGGGTGAGGTCCCAGGCGTTGCGGACCGGACCGTAGGGACTCCGGGTGCCGACCAGCCCGGTCGCGAACTGGTCCAGGTTGGTCTTTCCCACGACCAGCGCACCGGCCGCCCGAAGCCGGGCGACGGCGGTGGCGTCGCGGGCCGGCTGGTAGGCGAAGGAGGGTGCTCCGGCGGTCGTCGGCAGGCCCCGCACGTCGATGTTGTCCTTGACCGCCAGCAGGCGCCCGGCCAGCGGCAGGACCTCACCGTCGGCCACCCTCGCGTCGATCGCAGCCGCCTCCTCGAGCAGCTCCGCCCGAGTACGCAACGAGATCCAGATCTCCGGTCGGTCCGACGCCTCGATCCGGTCGAGGGCCTCCGCAGCGCGGGCGACCGCACCACCTGCGAGCGAGTGGATCAAGCCTCGGCCCCGACGGCCGGTCGCACCGCGGCGATGATCTGTCCCGGGACGATCTGCTCGCCCGGCTTCACGTAGAGCTCGACCACCTCGCCGGCGACCGGGATCGGGACGCTCGCCTCCATCTTCATCGCCTCGACGACCATCAATGGCGCGTCCTGCGCGAGCCGCGCCCCGCGGCTGGCGACCACCTTCCAGACCGTCGAGGTGAACGGCGCGGTCACCTGCACGCAACCGTCCGGCACCTCGACCTCCGACGGCTCGCCTCGCGCGTCGATGCGGTCGCAGATGTCGAACTCCCCCGCCACCTTCCAGCGCTCGCGCTCCTCGTCGAAGGCGGCGGACTGCCGGTCGCGGAAGTCGGCGATCGAGCCCGCGTTGTCGGTCAGGAAGCGGTCGTACTCCTTGATCGAGAAGGTACCCTCCTCGGTCTCGAACTCACCGCGACCGGCATCGACCTCCGCCCGCAGCTCCAGGAGCTCCTCGGCGGAGACCGGGTACCACTCGATCCGGTCGAAGAACCGCAGCGCCCACGGCTCGTCGTGGAAGAGTCCGCCGGCCGACGTGGAGCGCCGGAACCGGTTGAACACCTGCGTGGTCCGGCCGACGAGCTGATAGCCGCCCGGCCCCTCCATCCCGTAGATGCACATGTACGCGCCACCGATCCCGACGGAGTTCTCCGCCGTCCAGGTCCGCGCCGGGTTGTACTTCGTGGTCACCAGCCGGTGCCGGGGATCCAACGGCGTCGCGACCGGCGCCCCCAGATAGACGTCCCCCAGCCCGAGGACGAGGTACGACGCGTCGAAGACGGTCCGGTGGACCTCCTCGACCGAGGCGAGCCCGTTGATCCGGCGGATGAACTCGATGTTCCACGGCGCCCACGGCGCGTCGTCGCGTACGCCTGCGGTGTAGCGCTCGATCGCCTCCCGGGTCGCCGGGTCGTCCCAGGAGAGCGGCAGCCGCACCCGCCGCGAAGGCACGGCCAGCTCCGAGGTGGCGGGCAGGTCCTCCTCCAGCTCACGCAGCAGCGCCGCGACCTGGCCGGCCCGCAGGACCGAGGAGTCGGTGTGGACCTGCAGCGACCGGATCCCCGGCGTGACGTCGATGATGCCCGCAGGCGCGTGCTCGGCAAGTGCCGACTGCAGCGCGTGCACCCGCATCCGGAGGCCGAGGTCGAGAGTCATCGGCCCGTACTCGACCAGCACGGAGTTGTCCCCGCTGCGCCGGTAGGTGACCTCCGGCCGCTCCGGAGTTCCGGGCAGCCCGCCCATGACGCCGTCGTCGCCGTCGCCACCAGCGCCGCCGACCACTGCCAAGGAAGCACGGTGATCGACCAGACCGGCGGCCCTGTCTTCGCGCACCGGTACGAACCGGACCGTGTCGCCGGGGCGCAGCTGCCCGATCTTCCACAGCTCGCCGCTGGCGACCACGGCAGGGCAGACGAAGCCGCCCAGCGAGGGGCCGTCGGGGCCGAGGATGATCGGGGTGTCGCCGGTGAAGTCGAGCGAGCCCACCGTGTAGGGGGTGTCGTGGATGTTCGAGGGATGCAGCCCGGCATCGCCACCGTCGGCACGGGCCCAGGTCGGCTTCGGCCCGATCAGACGTACGCCGGTGCGGGCCGAGTTGTGGTGGACCCGGTAGCTGGCCGAGTAGAGCTGGTCCAGGTCTGATCGCGTGAAGAACTCCGGGGCACCGTGCGGGCCCTCGGTGACACCGATCTGCCAGCTGTTGGTCAGCGCCGGCCGCCGCGACGCCGGGGTCGCCGCGGGCTGCGCCTGGGGGTCGATCGCCGTCCCCGGCCGGAGCACGTCGCCGCGCTGGAGCGTACGTCCGGCGTGCCCGCCGAACCCGCCGAGCGTGAACGTCGAGGCGCTGCCGAGATACTCGGGCACGTCCAGGCCGCCCCGGACCGCGATGTAGGTCCGCAGCCCCGGCCCGTCGGTGCGGCCCAGCTTCAGCGTGGCGCCCGCGGGGAGCTCGATCGGCTCCCACTGCGGGGCAGGGACGCCGTCGACGGTGACCGGCATGGGGGAACCGGTCACGCAGACGACGGCGGGATCGGAGAAGAGCAACGCCGGCCCGCCAGAGGTCGTCCGGCCGGTCGCCAGCGGAACGGTGACCTCGAGCCCGGGTGCACCTCGGTGGTTGCCGACCGCAAGGTTCGCCTCGGCGAAGGAGACCGGGTCGAACGGCCCCGACGGGGGGACGCCGACCTGCCAGTAGCCGACCCGGCCGGGAAGATCCTGGACGGTGGTGAGCACGCCCGGGTCGAGGACGTCGATGCGCGGGTCCGGGTCGCCACCTCTGCCCTGCTTGGCCCGTTCGGCCAACGTCGAGGTGGAGTGCGTGGCCGAGCGGAGCTCCTCGTACGTCGTCATCGCCCGCAGCGCGGAGACGTTGGTGACGATGCCGTCGATCCGGGTCCGGGCGAGTGCGTCGCCCAGCGTGTCCAGCGCCTCGTCACGGGTCGCGCCGGTGGCGATCACCTTGGCGACCAGCGGATCGTAGTGAGGCGAGACCTCGAGCCCGGTCTCGATCCAGGAGTCCACCCTGACGGTGTCGGTCGGCTCCGGCAGGACCACACGCGTCACCAGGCCGGACGACGGCATCGAGTCCTTGGCCGGGTCCTCGGCGTAGACACGTGCTTCGACGGCGTACGCCTTGGGTGCGGGGCACTTGCGGAAGAGCTCGTCGGGCAGCGCCACGACCCCGTCGCCGGCCAACCGCAGCATGAGCTCGACGATGTCGATGCCCATCACCTGCTCGGTGACCGCGTGCTCGACCTGGAGACGAGTGTTCATCTCCAGGAAGGAGACCAGCTCGCGGACCGGGTCGTAGACGAACTCCACGGTCCCGGCCGAGCGGTAGGAGACCGACTTGGCGAGCTGTCGCGCGGAGTCGTGCAGGACGGTCCGGACGTGCTCGGGGAGAGCCGGCGCGGGCGCCTCCTCGATCACCTTCTGGTTGCGGCGCTGCAGCGAGCAGTCGCGGTCGCCGAGCACAGCGACTTGGCCCTGTCCGTCGCCGAAGACCTGCACCTCGACATGGCGCGCCGGCCGTACGAGGCGCTCCAGGAACACCCCGGCGGTGCCGAAGCTGGTCTGAGCGAGCCGCGCGACCCGCTCGAAGGCGACCCGGACGTCCTCCTCCGAGCTGCACGCGGTCATCCCGATGCCACCACCGCCACCGGTCGCCTTGACCATCACCGGCAGCCCGATCCGGGCGGCCTCCTCGGCTGCCTCGTCGGGACCGGAGAGCAGGCCGGAGCCGGCCAGCATCGGCACCCCGGCGTTCTCAGCGAGCCGGCGAGCCGAGTGCTTCTCACCGAAAGCACCGATCTGCTCCGGCGTCGGGCCCACGAACCGGATCCCCGCCGCCTCGACCTCGCGGGCGAAGGCGGCGCTCTCGGACAGGAAACCGTAGCCGGGATGCAGCAGCCCCGCGCCGGTGCGCAGGGCTGCTGCGATGATCAGATCGCCACGGAGATAAGAGTCCCGTGCGGGCGCGGAGCCCAGACAGACGGCCTCGTCCGCCTCCCGCACGTGTGGCGCCGCTCGGTCGGTCTCGGAGAAGACCGCGACCGTACGCAGGCCGAGCTCGCGCGCCGTGCGCATCACTCGGCGGGCGATCTCTCCGCGGTTCGCGACGAGAACGGTGTCGAAGGATGGGCCAGACGTCATGCGTCGGCCTCGTACTCGAGGTCGGTGTCCGGCTCCGAGACGATCATCCGCAGGGGCGTCGGGTTGAAGTCGTTGCAGGGGTTGTTCATCTGCGGGCAGTTGGAGATCAGCACGAGCGTGTCGATCTCGGCTCGCAGCGCGACCCGCTTCCCGGGCGCGGACATGCCGTCGACGATGCCGAGCGCACCGTCATCCTCGATGGGCACGTTCATGAACCAGTTGATGTTGGAGACGATGTCGCGCATGCCGAGCCCGTGCTTGGCACCTTCGGTCAGGAAGTTCTCCCGGCAACCGTGGTGATACATCACATGGTGGCCGTAGCGCAGGGTGTTCGACTCGCGCGAGCAGGCGCCGCCGATGGTGTCCTGGCGGTCGATCTCGTTGTCGACCACGGTCATCAGGGCGCGGCCGAGGTTGCTCCGCAGGACGGTCCCGGTACGGATGTAGGCGTTGTCCTGCCAGGCGAGCGTGTCCGGGGCGCTGTAGCGCTCGTCGGTGTGCTGCGCGTTGTAGAGCAGACAGTCGCCCGACTGGTTCCCCCCGACGTCGACGATCGTCAGCACCTGCCCGGCCCGCACGACGCCCGACCACGAGGCCCGCGGAGCTACCTGCTCGTCCAGCACGACGGCACCCGGCACCAGCGGGTCACCCCACTCCAGGTGAGTGTGGTCGTCGGCGTACGACGCGCCGACCGGCACGCTGGAGACCAGCTGCCCGTCGGGCGTCAGATAGGTGGCCGTCGGAACCGGAACAGTCGTCACTGGCCTCATCACCGGGTTGTCGATCGTGGTAGTCACAGGCCCCGAGCCTCCGCATAGTCGAGTGTGTTCAGATACGCCCGCCGCACCTCGGGAGAGGCGTCGAAACGCTCGTCCGCCGGGGTGGTCGGGTTGGTCTCCGGAGTACGCCAGGCGTGCACCCGCAGCGGCCCGACGACGTACTCCGGACGTGGGTCCCGCGGATGCGGGACGTTGGCGATCAGCACGATCAGGGGCAGCTCCGCCACGAGCTCGACCGCGGTCCCGGCACCTGATGAGCCGAACCAGTCGAAGCTCCCGTCCCCCGCGACCCGCACGCCCTGAAAGAACGACACCGAAGGGGGTACGTCGGCCGGGCCGAGCCCGTGCTTGGCGGCCGCCTTCACGAAGAGATCGCGGCCCGCGGGCGCAGGCCCCTCAGGCAGCGCGGTGCCGTAGCGCAGGGCGTTCCAGGCGGCCGTGCTCGTCCCGCAGAACGCGTCGTGCCGCCCCGAGGTGTCGGTGAGGATCGTGGCGAGCACCCGGCCGTCACCGGAGAGCAGCGGGTGCCCGGCGCCGAGGTACGCCTGCCACGGGATCTTCTGGGTGTCGGCGACGTTGAGGCGCTCGGTCGGCTCGAGTGCGTTGTAGAGCAGCGTGTGGGCACAGGCCTCGCCGGTCGGATCCTCGAGCCGGAACCGCGTGCCGCGGGCAAGGACCTTGTGGGTGTAGCCACCAGGAGCGACTGTCTCGGCCCACGTCAGGCTGTCCGCGGCCACGTCCTCGGGACAGAACGGGCTCGATGATGCTGGGAGGTACGGCATCCAGTCGCTGACCTGTCCCCCTTGCGCGCGAGCATCTGCCCGTGCGTTCAGCACCGTGTCCGTGCTGTGGTCTGCAGCTAGCGCCACCCGTGGCCTCCTCGAAACATAATGAACCTGTCGACTGACAGGTAAGCATGTACGTCAAGGGCGTCGGGGGCAAACCAAGACTGTTGGGAACCTGACTCCGAAATGTGGGGTCGGCGTCGGAGAAATTCTTCCCTGTCGGTCGATCGATTCTTATCGTTTTCTACCAGGGCTGGCTAGGGGGCATCGACCATTTCGTGCCGAATTCACACCTGTGGTGCCGCCTGATGGAGCGATCCCCTTGAGGCGGAGTCCGCGACCTCCCGCCAGAAACTGTCACTGGACAGGTAACAGAGCTCATGGCGGGCCGGACACCGATCCGAGAGGGATCCGCAACCGTGCCGAGGAGCGGACCGGATCGTCGGTCGAATCACGGATTCCACTTACATCGGCCTCCCGCGAGTGGGACCCTGACCCGGGCGCGACGGGCCCCTAGTCGCCGCCGATGCGGCGGTCGCGCGCTCAGTTGACGGTCAGCGCCGCGATCGCGCCGATCCCCACGGCACGACATTTCCGGACACAAAAGTCCGCGATGCGGACCCGTTGCGCGGCTCCGGCACCCCGACCATCGCGACGAGCTCGCTCAGATCACCGATCGTCGGGCCGTTCCACTCGGGATCGAGATCGGGCACGACCTCCGGCCGCTGCGCCGGATCCTCAGCCAGGAAACGCACGGCCCTCATCCCCAGGGCCTCTGCACCGTACAGCTCACCATCGCCGCCGTCCCCGACGTAGACGCACTCGGTGGTCGGCACCTCGAGCGCGGCCGCGGCCACCATGTAGGCACCGGAGTCCGGCTTCCGCACACCGGTCTGGCACGAGAACGAGGCCGCACCGAAGTACTCGCTGAGCGGGCTGTCCGGCCAGACCTCGGTCGTAGCGCAGCAGGAGTCGGAGACCAGGCCGAGGCCGAAGCCACGCGCACGCAGTGCGCTCAAGGCAGGAAGCGCCCAGGTCGCGGCGTGCAGGGAGAGCGTGAAATCGAGACGGCGCCGGATGGCTGCTTCGACCTGGCTCTCGGTGGGGACCGCCCCCAAGCGCCGAGACAGATAGCGGACCGTGTGATGCACGCTGGCCATCAGGCCACGAGTCCGCTCATCGAGCGTCTCGGCCGTTGCCGAGGCGAATGCAACAGGGTCGATCCCGAGGTCCGCTCCCATCCCGCGAGCCATCGCTGCTCGCTCGGCTCTGGAGCCGCCCGGGATCAGCGTGTCGTGAAGACCGAAGAGGACTGCGCGCACGCGACCCTCGTCCATGGACTCACTCTAACCAAGTTCGGACCGATGCTGAACGACCTCTTCCGCTGCCCGGCACATCTGCGTGACTGTTCAACTACGGTCGGCCGAGCGCTTCGATCCGTCGGTTCAGGTAGCGCTGCTCGGGGACGCTCCGGGTCAGCCTCGCCGCCAGCACGTAGTGCTCCCTGGCCACTACGAGGTCGCCGGACTGCTCGAGCAGGTGCGCGAGCACCGCATGGGCTCGGTGGTGTCGCTGCATGGCCGGGTGCTCAAGCAGGTCGCGGACGATCTCGATCCCATGCTCGGGCCCGAGGCTCATCGCCACGGCGACAGCCCGGTTGAGCGTGACCGCCGGCGAAGGCGCCACCTGGGCGAGCATCCCGTAGAGCAGGTTGATCTGGAGCCAGTCGGTGACCTCGTAGGACTCCGCCTCGGCATGGACCGCCGCGATCGCCGCCTGCAGCTGGAAGCGCCCCACCGACCCCTGCGGGAGTACGTCCTCGAGCAGCGCCACACCTTCGCGGATGAGCGCGCGGTCCCACTGCGAGCGGTCCTGGTCCTTGAGCGGGACCAGGTCGCCGAGATGGTCGACGCGCCCGCACGAGCGCGCCCGGGTCAGCAGCATGAGGGCTAGCAGGCCGGTGGCCTCGTCGTGCTCGGGGAGCACTCCGCGCACGATCCGGGTCAACCGGATCGCCTCATCGGTGAGCTCGACCCCCTGCAGGTCAGGTCCGCTGGTGCGGGTGTGGCCCTCGTTGAAGATCAGGTGACAGACGTCGAGCACGCAGGCGATCCGCTCGGGCAGCTCGTCGGGCGCCGGCGAGCAGAAGCCCTCGTTCTTCAGCGTCGCCCGCGCCCGGCTGAGGCGTTGCCCCATGGTCGCCTCCGGAACCAGGTACGCAGCCGCGATCTCCGTCGTCGTCAGTCCGCCCACGCATCGCAGCGTGATCGCCACCTGGGAAGGGCGGCGCAGCGCAGGATGGGCGCACATCATCATCAGCCGCAGCGAGTCGTCGTAGGCCGAACCGATCTCCACGACCGCGGGATCCGTCTCGTCGAGCCGCCGGGCCATCCCGTCGGCGATCTCGCGTCGTCTCCGGGCGGTGTCAGCCCGCATCTGGTCGATGAGCCGCCGGTGGGCCACCCGGATCAACCAGGCGCGCGGATCGGCCGGCAGGCCATCGCCGGGCCACTGCCGGCTGGCAGCGATCAGCGCCTCCTGCGCGGCGTCCTCACAGTCGGGAAGGTCGGGGTGGACCCGGAGCAGGGCGCCGAGGACGTGGGCGGACTCCTGCCGCCACACGTCCTCGACTCCCGTCACCGTCATGTCAGTAGGTTGCCACCGGCCGCAGCTCGACCGTCTCACCGGGCCCGCTGAAGCTGCGTACGACCTCCTCGGCCCTCTCCTGGGACTCGACATCGATCAGGAAGAAGCCGGCCAGATGCTCCTTCGCCTCCGAATAGGGGCCGTCGGTGACGATCGGCTCGCCGGCGTCCCAGCGGTAGAGCCTTGCCGAGGCCGGGTCTGCGAGCGCCTGCCCGCCGAGGAGCTCCCCGTTGGCCGAGAGCTCCTCCAGGACCGTCTCGAAGGCACCGTTGAGCTTCTCCCTCGTCTCCTGCGGCAGCGACTGGAACTCCGGGATGAAGTCCCCCGTCGGGTGACCCCACGGCTGCGGGTTGGAGTGGATGAGAATGACGTACTTCATGGTTCTTCTTCCCTTTCCTGGACGCCTTCCTGGGCGTGCTTGCGGGGGTACGTCGTAACCGGGCGGCGTAGTTCTACATCGTCCCAGAAGCGTGCCGCCGACCACTTCCGTTCCGCTGAGCGGCCCTCCTCGTGGAACACCGTGCAGCGGCCGTCGCCGATGTGGAATCGTGGCCGGTTGTGAATCCGAGAGCGTTCGAAGCCATCGACGAACGTCTGGTCTCCACCCTCGACGATCTGCTCGACCAGCAGTCCCTGGCGCCCGGCATCGTCGTCGACGCGCTCTTCAACCGGTTGGTGACCGCGGTGCTGAGCGTGCCTGAGGCGGCCGCCGATACGGTGCTGGCCGCCTTGCCGCCCACACGCTCGCCGGCTGTCTTCCGTTCGGTCGCGTCCGCGGGCGAGCACGCCCTCGAGCGGGTCTGGGCCGACCGGATCGCCGGCTCCCCCGACCCCGCGCGGGCGTTCGCCCGCTTCCCCTACCGCGAGAACTACCGGCTCCTCGTCGAGATGGAGCTGGCGGCCGTACACCGGGAAGGCACCGTTCCCCGGCAGGTGCTGCTCCTCGGCTCGGGGCCGCTGCCCCTGACCGCGTTCTGCCTGGCCGACCTGGGGATCGCGGTGCACTGTGTCGACCACGATGCCGAGGCGATCCGGCTGTCCTCCGTCGTCGCCGATCGCGTGGGCACGGTCGGCGTGACGTTCGAGCACGCCGACGCCGCGGCCGCCACGCCACCGCGACCCGTCGACGTCGTGCTCCTCGCCGGCCTGGTCGGAGCCGACGATGCCGCCAAGGCCGAGGTGCTCGACCAGGCCGTCACCCACCTCGACCCGCGCGGCCTCGTCCTGGCTCGGAGCGCCCGGGGGCTGCGTACGCTGCTCTATCCGCCGGTCGGTCCGCAGGCTCTGGCCGGCCTGACCGTGGTCGCGGAGGCCAACCCCGAGGTCGACGCCGCGGGAACCGACGTGATCAACAGCGCGATCCTCGCCCGCCCTTCCTAGAGAGCGGGGTCGAGGACCTCGGCCTTGAGCTGTGCGGCCCGCTCGATCCGCTCGGCACCCGTCTCACCCAGGTTCCACGTCGGCAGGATGAACTCGTCGAACCCGGCCGCGGCATAGCGGCCGATCAGGTCCTGCAGCTCCCCGGCCGAGCCGGTCTGCGTCCTGGCGAAGCCCGGGTTCGCACCGTCCAGATCGAGCATGAAATTGGTGGTCGTCTTGATCGTCTCGGGATCGCGACCCACCTGCTCGCACGCCTCCAGGAGCTTGGCCCGCACCGCGCCGGCGCTCTCGGGCGTGCCCCAGGTGTTCCACTCGTCGGCGTGCCGGGCGACAACCTTCAGCATCCGCGGGCCCTTGGCGCCGACCAGGATCGGCAGCGGCGAGGCCACCGGCTTCGGCTCGCACGGCGCGTCGGTGAGCTGGAAGTAGGTCCCCTCGAAGGTCGTGCGGGGCTTGTCGAGCAGCGACCGGGTGACCTCGATCGCCTCCTCGAACCGGTCGACCAGCACCTTCGCGCTCGGCAGGTCGATGCCGTACGCCTTGTGCTCGTTGATCTGCCAGCCGGCCCCCATGCCGAGCACGAACCGCCCACCGGCGATGTGGTCGATCGTCGCGGACCGGTTCGCGAGCAGCGCCGGGTGGTGGATCGTCGTCGGGGAGACGAGGGGGCCGATGCGTACGTTCTGGGTCGTCGCGGCCAGCGCCGGCAGGATCCCCCAGACCTCGTGCGTCGGCCCGTCCTCCACGTCCTCGGTGCCGGTGTTGGGCATGTAGTGGTCGGCGACCCAGACGCCGTACCAACCGGCCTGGTCAGCCGCCTGCGCCTCGGCAAGGATGTCGGCGGTGGAGGAGGTGTGATTGGGCCACAGCGAGATCTTCACGTCCCCAACCTACCCAGAGCACCGGTGGTCGAGCCTGTCGAGACCTCCGAAAATATTCTTGGCAGTGTTGTCGATCCCGCGTAGACCTCGTTCGACCAAGGGGTGAACGGGCCGGCAAGACGGCCCGACCGACACAGGAGAACCGAGATGCCGAAGTACATGCTGATCTGGCGCACCATCGACGAGGACAAGCAGAACGCCGCGATGGCCGAGATCCCCTTCGAGGAGATGCTCGAGAAGATGGGGCGCCTCAACGACGAGCTCATCAAGTCGGGCGTGCTGCTCGCCATGGAGGGCCTGGATCCGGAGGAGCACACCGTCGTCACCTACACCGAGGCCGAGGAGGCGCCGGTGGTCACCGACGGCCCCTACGGCGAGACGAAGGAGCTCTTCGGGGGCTTCTACCTGATCTCGGTCGCCTCGAAGGAGGAGGCCATCGAGTGGGCCAAGCGGCTCAGCTACTTCCCTGGCTCCGCCGTCGAGCTCCGTCGGGTTCCGACGATCGACGAGTTTCCGCAGGACAACCCGTGGATCCAGAAGGAGCTCGACTGGCGGACCAAGACTGGTCAGCTCTGAGACCGCGACGAAGGAGCGAGCTCAGGACGCTGACCAGGTCGAGCGAGCCCGCGTCGGCAAGGCGAAGCCGCGCCGACGCGACGGCGGGTCGAGACCGAGCACGAAATGAGGAGACCCAAGTGAGTGACGCGACGCGCGCCGTCGAGGCGATCTGGCGAATCGAGTCCGCCCGCATCGTCGGCGCCCTCGCGCGCTACACCGGCGACTTCGCCCTCGCCGAGGACGCGGCCCAGGAGGCCCTCGCCGAGGCGCTGGTCTCCTGGCCGCGCGACGGCCAGCCCGCCAACCCCGTCGGCTGGCTGATGACCACGGCCAAACGGCGGGCGATCGACACGATCCGCCGTGCCGGCGTCCAGCGCGAGAAGTACGAGTCGATCGCCCACGACCAGGACGAGACGTACGCCGACGACCTGGACATCGAGCGCATCGACGACGACGTCCTCGCGCTGATGTTCATCTCCTGCCATCCGGTGCTGTCGAAGGAGGCTCGGGTGGCGCTCACGCTCAGGGTCGTCGGCGGTCTGAGCAGCGAGGAGATCGCTCGGGCGTTCCTGGTGCCGGTGCCGACGATCCAGGCTCGCATCACCCGCGCGAAGAAGACGATCGCGGCCGCGAAGGTGCCGTTCGAGGCGCCCTCGCCAGAGGAGCGCAGGCAGCGGCTCCCCGGTGTCCTCAACGTCCTCTACCTGATCTTCACCGAGGGCTCCACCGCGACCTCCGGCGAGGAGCTGATCCGCACGGATCTAGCCCGGGAGGCACGGAGGCTGACCCGAGTGCTGATCGGCGTGCTGCCCGATGAGCCGGAGGCGTACGGCCTGCTCGCGCTCATGGAGCTGACCGCCTCCCGCTTCCCGGCGCGCACCGACAGCAACGGTGATGCCATCCTCCTCGAGGACCAGGACCGGACGCGATGGGACCGGGGTTCGATCCGGCGCGGGCTGGCGGCGCTGGAACAGGCGACGCCTCGCGGCCTGGGACCCTATGGTCTGCAGGCCGCCATCGCCGGGACGCATGCGGTCGCGGACTCTGTCGCGACGACCGACTGGGAACGGATCATCGTGCTCTACGAGGCCCTCGGGCGGATCGCACCGAACCCGATCGTCGATCTCAACCGGGCCGTCGCGGTGGCGATGGCTCACGGGCCGATGCCTGCGCTGGAGCTGGTCGATCGGATCGCCGACCCGATCACAGGGGCGGGGCGCCTCGACCACACCCACCTCCTGCCGACCGTACGCGGCGAGCTGCTGCGCCGGCTGGGCCGGACCGTCGAGGCGCGTGAGGAGCTGGAGCGGGCTGCGGAGATGTGCACCAACGAGCGCGAGCGCGCCGTACTTCAGCAAAAAGTCGCTGATCTCCCCTAAAACGGGGTATACCTGTCGCTCATGTCACAAGCAGCGAGGACTGAGTCGTCCGAAACCCCGCGCTGGCGGATCCTTGGCCCCGGCCTCGTCGTAGCCGCAACCGGTGTCGGTGCCGCCGACCTGGTCGCCACCTTGATCGCGGGCAGCAAGTACGGCTACGCCCTGCTCTGGGCCGTGGTCATCGGATGTGTCCTGAAGGTCGTGCTCGTCGAGGGCGCGGGGCGCTACAGCCTGGCGACCGGCGAGACGATCTTCCAGGGCTGGCGACGTCTGGGCATCTGGACGACGATCTACTTCGGTCCCTACATCGTGATCTGGGGCTTCATCTACGGCGCCGCGGCGATGGCCGGCACCGGCCTGGCCCTGACCGCGCTGTTCTCGTTCGCCTCGGTGAAGGTCTGGGGCATCGCCTCCGGCCTGATCGGCCTCGCCATCGTGTGGGCCGGCCGCTACAGCCTGTTCGAGAAGTTCCTCGCCGGCCTGGTCGGGATCATGTTCGTCACCATGGTCGCGGCCGCGATCATCACCGTGCCCAACCTCCCCGAGCTCTTCAAGGGCTTGGCGCCGACGATCCCGGACGGCGCCCTGGTCAACGTGCTCTCGGTCGCCGGCGGCGTCGGCGGCACGATCACGCTGGCCGCCTACGGCTACTGGCTGCGTGAGAAGGGCTGGAGCACCCCGAAGTTCATGCGGGTGATGCGGATCGACAACACCACCGCGTACGTCGTCACCGGCATCTTCGTGGTCGCGACCCTCATCGTGGGTGCCGAGCTGCTCTACTCGGCTCGGATCGCCATCGGCACCGGCGACCAGGGCATGCTCGACCTGTCCAGGGTGCTCGCCGACCGCTACGGCAACTGGTTCGGCAAGCTCTTCCTGATCGGCTTCTGGGCCGCGGCGATGTCGTCCCTGGTCGGCGTCTGGAACGGCGTCAGCCTGATGTTCGCAGACTTCATGGGGACCATCCGCGGAAAGGCGGACGAGCCCGAGGCGAAGAGCGGTGGCCTCTGGTACCGCGCCTACATCCTCTGGCTCACCTTCCCCCCGATGATCTGGCTCCTGCTCGCTGACGAGCCCACCTGGCTGATCCTCATCTACGGCGTGCTCGGCGCCTTCTTCATGCCCTTCTTGGCGGTCACCCTGCTCTGGCTCCTCAACACCCGCCACACCCCCGTGGAGTGGCGCAGCAAGTGGGTCTCCAACATCGGCCTGGTGCTCTGCGCCCTGATCTTCGCCTGGCTGGCCTACGACCAGATCCGCACGTCCATCGAGAGCCTGCTCGGCTAGAGCCCGCACACCACACCCTGCAAAACGACGAAGGCGGCGAGCATCTGCTCGCCGCCTTCGTCGTCTCTGCTGACGAGAGAAAGTCGGTTGACGCCTCTTCAGTCCGGGTCGAGGCTGGACGGCATGCCCGCCGACGAGCTTTCCGGCTGGAGGCGCAACGCAGCGATCTTCCTCGCCGGCCAAACGGTCTCCCTGCTCGGCTCGATGCTGGTGATGTACGCCGTGATGTGGCATCTCACCATCGAGACCCGCTCCGGGTCCGTCCTGATGCTGAGTCTCGTCTTCGGGATGCTGCCGCAGGCCTTCATGTCGATCTTCGGTGGCGTCTGGGCCGACCGACATCACCGCAAGTTCCTGATCATGGGCTCCGACGCCACCATCGCGGTCGCCACCCTGATCCTCGCCAGCTTGATGGCCAGTGGCATCGACGACCTCTGGATCATCTACCTCGCCTTGGCCGTACGCTCTGTCTTCGCCGGCATCCAGATGCCGGCAGTCACCGCGATGATCCCGCAGATCGTTCCGGAGTCCCAGCTGCTCCGCATCAACGGAGCGTTCCAGACCGTCCAGGCCGCGATGACGCTCCTGGCTCCCGCGCTCGCTGCGGTCATCTACGCCAGCATGGACATCGTCGCAGTCTTCTTCATCGACGCGATCACAGCGCTCATCGGGGTAGGCCTCCTCGCGCTGGTCCCGGTTGCCCGCATCGTCCGTGCCGACAAGGGAAAGGTCTCCTACTTCGGAGACCTACGAGCTGGCCTGAAGTACGCATCCACGCATCCGCAGGTGCGTTGGATCCTCGTCCTGTTCACGCTGGTCATGGTCATGGTCGGCGCACCGTCCTATCTCACCCCGCTGATGGTCACCCGCACTTTCGGTGACGAGGTCTGGAAGCTCACCGCCAACGAGCTGTTCTGGGGCTTCGGCATGCTGGCCGGTGGCGCCGCCATCGCCACGTTGGGGCCCAAGATCGTGCACCGCATCCGGCTGATGGTCGGATCGGTCATCCTCATCGGACTGTTGGTGGTCGGGCTCGGAGTCTCGACGAACATGTGGATCTTCTTCACCTGCGGGCTGCTGATCGGTGTGCTCTTCTCGTTCTTGAGCGCACCTGCGATGACGATCCTCCAGGAGCGCGTCGAGCCAGCGATGCAGGGACGCGTCTTCGGCATCGTCGGCATCGTCATGTCGGTCGCGATGCCGCTGTCGATGGTCGTCTTCGGCCCGCTCGCGGATCAGTTCTCGGTCGAGTCCCTGCTCATCCTCGCCGGAGTGCTGCTCTTCGTCGTGGTGGCCGGGATCCTCGCCATCCCCAGCGCGCGCCGGTCCCTGGCCGCGGTCGACCAGCCGAAGGAAGAGCCCGTCCCTCCCGCCGAGGTTGCCCCGGACGCAGAAGCCACGCAGAGCACCTGATGCGATGTATCGAGCTTGTCTAGATGACAGTTGCCCGGCACCTCGAGGGCACCGGGCAACCGACGAAGCTCTGGGGATCAGCGGCTGGCGACCAGCTTGATGGCCACACCGAGACCCGCGGCGACGACGGCGGCGATGATCAGCTTCTTGACCATGGGAACTCCTAGTTCGAGATAGTGATACGGACTGCCAACTATGACATTGGAACCCCGCGTCACTACCCACGTCAACCGGGCGTGGCGCAAAGTGGCCACGCCAATCGTCTCGAGCGGCCCGATACGCCGGCTCAAAAGTGGCTACAAATGGCAGCAGGGCCACCTCCGAAGAGGTGGCCCTGCGCAAAGTTATGTCCGGCGGCGTCCTACTCTCCCACAACCTCTCGGTTGCAGTACCATCGGCGCTGAAGGGCTTGACTTCCGGGTTCGGGATGGGACCGGGTATTTCCCCTTCGCTATGGCCGCCGTAACTCTTGAGATCACCCATCGGGTGACCAAACCTGTGTTACAACAGTTGGTTCGTGGACGCGAACAGTCTCATCAAAGAATGTTGTCTTCGATGGTTGTTGTTTTTGTTGAGGGTTTATGAAAGATAAGCCCTCGGCCTATTAGTACCGGTCGGCTGGGCATCACTGCTGTACACCTCCGGCCTATCAACCCCATGGTCTGTAGGGGGCCTTAACCCATAAAGGGTGGGAAACCTCATCTTGAAACGTGCTTCCCGCTTAGATGCGTTCAGCGGTTATCACTTCCGAACGTAGCCAACCAGCCATGCACCTGGCGGTACAACTGGCACACCAGAGGTTCGTCCATCCCGGTCCTCTCGTACTAGGGACAGCATTTCTCAAGTTTCCTACGCGCGCGGCGGATAGGGACCGAACTGTCTCACGACGTTCTAAACCCAGCTCGCGTGCCGCTTTAATGGGCGAACAGCCCAACCCTTGGGACCTACTCCAGCCCCAGGATGCGACGAGCCGACATCGAGGTGCCAAACCATCCCGTCGATATGGACTCTTGGGGAAGATCAGCCTGTTATCCCCGGGGTACCTTTTATCCGTTGAGTGACCACGCTTCCACATGCCGTGGCCAGATCACTAGTTCCGACTTTCGTCCCTGCTCGACATGTCTGTCTCACAGTCAAGCTCCCTTGTGCACTTACACTCGCCACCTGATTGCCAACCAGGCTGAGGGAACCTTTGAGCGCCTCCGTTACACTTTAGGAGGCAACCGCCCCAGTTAAACTACCCATCAGGCACTGTCCCTGAACCAGATCATGGTCCGAAGTTAGACATCTAGTACGACCAGAGTGGTATTTCAACGTTGACTCCACACACACTGGCGTGTGCGCTTCACAGTCTCCCACCTATCCTACACAAGCCGAACCAAACACCAATACCAAACTATAGTAAAGGTCCCGGGGTCTTTCCGTCCTGCCGCGCGTAACGAGCATCTTTACTCGTAGTGCAATTTCGCCGAGTCCACGGTTGAGACAGCGCCCAAGTCGTTACTCCATTCGTGCAGGTCGGAACTTACCCGACAAGGAATTTCGCTACCTTAGGATGGTTATAGTTACCACCGCCGTTTACTGGGGCTTAAATTCTGAGCTTCGCCGTGAGGCTAACCCGTCCTCTTAACCTTCCAGCACCGGGCAGGAGTCAGTCCGTATACATCGTCTTACAACTTCGCACGGACCTGTGTTTTTAGTAAACAGTCGCTTGGGCCTGGTCTCTGCGGCCTTTCACGCTTCCCCCAGCTAGTGGGTTCACGATCCAGGCCCCCCTTCTCCCGAAGTTACGGGGGCATTTTGCCGAGTTCCTTAACCATGGTTCGCTCGATCGCCTTGGTATTCTCTACCTGATCACCTGAGTCGGTTTGGGGTACGGGCGGCTCATGACTCGCTAGAGGTTTTTCTCGACAGCATAGGATCACCGACTTCGCCTAACGGCTCCCCATCACATCTCAGACATACAGAGCCCGGATTTGCCTAGACTCAGTCCTACATGCTTGGCCGGCGACTACCATCGCGCCGGATCGGCTGCCTTCCTGCGTCACCCCATCACTTGACTACTACACACTTGGGTCCCATGTTCCACACACACGCCTCACCCCGAAGGGATCGGTCACGCATGCTTCAGATGGTTAGCATCATGCGCCTCATCATGGGCGTCACTTCGCCGGTACGGGAATATCAACCCGTTGTCCATCGACTACGCCTGTCGGCCTCGCCTTAGGTCCCGACTTACCCAGGGCAGATTAGCTTGACCCTGGAACCCTTGATCATTCGGCGGATGTGTTTCTCACACATCATTCGCTACTCATGCCTGCATTCTCACTCGCGTAACCTCCACCGCTGGATCACTCCGCTGCTTCACTGGTTACACGACGCTCCCCTACCCACCCCGGAAAACCGGAGTGCCATAGCTTCGGCGGATAACTTGAGCCCCGCTACATTGTCGGCGCGGAATCACTTGACCAGTGAGCTATTACGCACTCTTTCAAGGGTGGCTGCTTCCAAGCCAACCTCCTGGTTGTCACTGCGACTCCACATCCTTTTCCACTTAGTTACCGCTTAGGGGCCTTAGCTGATGGTCTGGGCTGTTTCCCTCTCGACAATGGAGCTTATCCCCCACTGTCTCACTGCTGCGCTCTCACTTACCGGCATTC
>NZ_JACIXG010000001.1:0-125000 GCF_014360585.1 Nocardioides sp. | reverse complement strand
TCGGCGCGGTGGGGTCGAACCCGATATAGAACTTCACACTCCCGCCGGCCAGCGCTTCTCGGAGCGCGTCGCGGTCCGTCGAGTCGGCGATGAGACCTCGCCACTCGAGGTCGTCGAGGAGTGTGGGATCGATGGACACGTGGTGCCTTTCAGATCGTTCTCAGGTGGTGTTTTCGGGGCCCGGAGCGGGCTGTCCCGGAAGCAAGGGTAGTAGGCGACACCCCCTAGAGTTGACCTGGCGAACGTGGACGAGATTTGAGGGGACTGGGTGATCGCAGGGAGGTACCGGCTCGAGAGGGAGCTCGGCCGGGGAGCAATGGGAGCCGTCTGGCTCGCCACCGACGAGGTCCTGGGGCGCTCGGTTGCGCTCAAGCAGCTGATCTCACTCGACGGCGTGTCTGATGCCGCGGTCGAACGCGAAGCACAGCTCGCCGCACGCCTGGTCCACCCGAACGTGGTCGCCGTCTTCGATCTGGTGCGCGACGACGACAAGCCGTGGCTGGTGATGGAGTACGTCGAGGGGAAGACCCTCGCCCACATGGTGCGCGACGACGGCCCGATGTCCGTCGAGGACGCTGCGAGGCTGACCGGTCAAGTCGCCTCCGCGCTGCGTTCCGCGCACGCCGCCGGCATCGTCCATCGCGACGTGAAGCCTGCCAACATCGTGGTCGGCCGCGCCGACCGCGCCAAGCTGACCGACTTCGGGATCGCGCGTGGCGTCGACTCCCAGACCACTCAGACCGGACAGGTCACCGGCTCGCCTGCGTACCTGGCTCCGGAGATCGCCACCGGCGGGCGGGCGACGCCGGCCAGCGACATGTGGTCGCTCGGGGCCACGCTCTTCCAGGCGCTGACGGGCGAGCCTCCCTATGGGATCGGTGACAACGCGCTCGCGACGCTCTATCGGGTCGTTCACGAGGACCCGCCGCGTACGCCGCTGGCCGGTCGGCTCGCGCCGCTGCTCGAGCACACGATGGCCTACGACCCCGCCGAGCGGTGGTCGGCCGAGGACGTCGTCGACTTCCTCGCGGGGCGGCTCCCGGACGAGAAGCTGGAGCCGGTCGCGCTGCGTACGCAGACGCTCGCCGCGGTTGCGAAGCCGTCGACCGCAGCGCCCTCGGGCCAGGCACAGTCGACCAGCGCACCGGCGCGGCGTCGATGGTTGCCGGTCGTGGTCGCCGCCGTCGCCGCGGCGCTGGTGCTGCTGATCGGTGGGGCCCTGTGGGCCAACCGGGGCGACGACCCGAAGGCCGACCCGGCGCCGACCGCCTCTGGATCGCCGTTGTCGGAGCCGAACGAAGAGCCGGCCGAGGACGAGCAGCCGGAGGAGTCCGCTGAGGAATCCTCCGAGGAGCCCACGCCCAGCGAGACGACCAGCCCCTCCCCCAGCGAGAGCCCCTCGGCGAGCGAGACCGCCGGCGCGACCGCCGAGGGCGTCGACGCCTTCATCCGCAGCTATCTCGACTCCGCGCCCGCGAACCCCGACGGCACCTTCAGCTCGATGCTGACCCCGGCGTTCCAGGCCAGCAGCGGCGGCATCGAGGGCTATCGCGCCTGGTGGGGCGGCGTCGCGAGCACCAGCGTGGTCTCGGTCTCCCCCAGCGTCGACCCGCTCAAGGTGACCTACACCTACAGGTACACGATGAAGGATGGCCGCCAGGACGGCGGCACCGTGACGTTGGGACTCGTCTACGCCGACGGGAAGTACCTCATCAACAGCGAGGGTTGAGGCGGGTCCTGAGCTGATAGGAACCCGGCCAGACGGTGATGTCCGTTTCCGGCCAGCGTGCTGCGATGCCGCTACCTACAGTCGGTCGTCATGAGTACTGACATCGCCGCTGAGGCTCCCGCTGTCGCGCCGTTGCGCGGCTCAGTCGTCTGGTTCATGGCGCTTGCGGCGGCGTTGGGGACCTCGACGATCTACCCGCTACAGCCCGCGATAGCCGACGTTGCACACTCGTTCGACTCCTCGATCACAGCTGTCGGCATGGCCCTGGCCTTCGGGCCTGTGGGCTACATGTCGGGGCTGGGCCTGTTGGTTCCGCTGGTCGACCGCTGGTCTCCGAGGCGCGTGCTCGGGATCCAGTTCGGGGTCCTGTCGCTGGCACTGGCCCTGACCGCTGTGATCAGCAACCTCCTGGTGCTGGGGTTGCTGATCGGTGTTGCCGGAGCCTGCTCGGTTGTGGGAGCCGGCCTGAGCTCGGTGGCCGGCCGGCTCGCGCCCACACACCGGCGCGGCACCGTGCTGGGTATCGTCACCGCCGGGATCTCGGTCGGCATCCTGGCAGGTCGGATCGTCGGCGGCTGGCTTGCTGAAGAGATCGGCTGGCGCAACATGGTCCTGGTCTTCGCGGCCGCCTGCGCGATCGTCGCGGTCTGTTCGGTGTTGGCCCTCCCGGCCGTGCGGGGAACGTCCACACGTGGGTACCTCGCGACGCTTCGGTCATTGCCGGGACTGCTCTTGCGCGACACCGTGCTCCGGCTCGCAGGGGCCCGCGGCGCCCTGTGGTTCTTCGCGTTCTGCGCCGTATGGGCAGGTCTCGCAGTAGCCCTGTCGGAGCCACCGTACGCCTATTCCGCTGCGCAGATCGGACTCTTCGCGCTGGCCGGGCTGTCCGGCATCCTGGCTGCTCAGGCCGCCGGCGCCTGGACGGATCGGGTGGGAGCCAGGCGGGTGATCCTGGTGGGTCTGACCGTCGCCGGGGCTTCGGCTACGGCCCTGACTTTCGCGCTGTCGAGCACCATCGCGACGCTGGCATGCCTTGCCCTGTTCGATGCCGGACTCTTCGCCGCTCAGGTGGCCAATCAGAGCACCGTGTTGGCCATCGACCCCGCTGCCCCTGCGCGCTACAACAGCACGTACATGCTGGTCTACTTCGTCGGTGGGAGTCTCGGGACCGCGTTCGGCTCGGCCGCGGTCGAACTGGTCGGCTGGTCCGCGACCGTCGTCGTCACCGCGGCGGCCATCGCGGTCGCCGCGCTGATCACGCTGTCCACCGGAGGCGCCTCGGCCGGGGCCGGCGACGAGCTCACGCAGCAAAAAGGTCAGGCCGGGGTCTGAAAGACGAGGCCATCGGTTGCCGCCTGGGCCTGTTCCTCAGGTCACGAGGCCGCTGCGGTAGGCATGGATCACCGCTTGGACGCGGTCCCGCAGGTCGAGCTTGGTCAGAATGCGCGACACGTACGTCTTGACGGTCTCCTGGCTGATCACCAGCGTTGCGGCGATCTCGCTGTTGGACAGGCCGTTGGCGATCAGGCGCAGCACCTCGAGCTCTCGCGGTGTCAGCGCGGTGTCGGCGGCCGCGCTCTCGGCGGGGCGGATCCGGGCGGCGTACTTGCCGACGAGCTTCCGCGTCACCTCGGGTGCCAGCAGCGCCGCCCCGGTCGCGACCGTGCGGATGCCATGCAGCAGCTGCGGCGTCGGTGCGTCCTTGAGCAGGAACCCGCTGGCGCCGGCGCGCAGCGCCTCGTAGACGTACTCGTCGAGATTGAACGTCGTCACCACAAGCACCTTGACGGGGTGCGCCACCCCGGCGCCGGCTATCAGGCGGGTCGCCTCGATCCCGTCGAGCACCGGCATCCGGACGTCCATCACCACGACGTCCGGGTTCAGTCGTCGAGCGAGGTCGACGGCGGCCCGCCCGTCCCCGCACTCGCCCACCATCTCGAGGTCGGGCTGGGCGTCGATGATCGTCGCGAACCCGGTGCGGATCAACGCTTGGTCGTCGCAGACCAGGACCCGGATCGGCGCACTCATGCCGGCCTCCCGGTGGGGATGCGCGCGTGGACGACGAATCCGCCGTCGGCCCCGCGGCCTGCGGCGAACTCGCCACCGAGGGCGTCCACCCGTGCCCGCAACCCGGCGAGGCCCCGGCCGCTACCGCCGTGCGAGCGCGGGCGGGTGCCGCTGGGGGCCTGCTCAGGCCCGGTCCCGGCAGTGCGGATCTCCACGGTGATCTCCCGTTCGTCATAGCGTATGCCGACCGCTGTCGGGCTGCCGTGTGCGTGCTTGAGCGCGTTCGTCAGAGCCTCCTGCACCACTCGGTGGGCGACCAGCTCCGCGCTCCCGGCGGATTCGGACGGCGTGCCCTCCTCCGTGAGCTCCACCGGCTGCCCGGCCTGACGCGTCTGCTCGACGAGCGTGCGTACGTCCCGGATTGACGGCGCCCGGGTCGCGCCGTCGTGTCCTGGGTCGAGCAGGTCCAGCAGGTTCCGGAGGTCGCCGATCGCCCGCCGGCCCGTGTCGGTGACGGCATCGAGCGTCTCGTCGAGCCGGTCGGGAGCGCCGGTCAGGTACTTGGCAGCCTCCGTCTGCACGACCATCGCTGTCACGTGGTGCGTCACGACGTCGTGCAGCTCGCGGGCGATCCGGGTGCGTTCTGCGGTGCGGGTCTCCTCGGCGACCCGAAGGCGCCGTTCGTTCTCGGCGGCCCGGGTGGAGCGTAGCCAGGAGCCGACGGCCCACACGAGGGCCAGCACCAGGTAGAACGTCAGGTACCCGACCGCCCGCTCGGCCCCGCCGAGCAGGTCGAGCGCGAGCGCCAGCAGCACGTAGGCACCCGTGAGGAGGATCGCGATCGTGCGGCGACGGTGTTCCAGGTAGGCACCCGCGCTCAGCAGCGCGATCACGAGCCCGGCGCCGGACAACGTGTGGTAGCCCCGGAGCTGGTCGAGGACGAAGCCGAGCGACACCAGGACGAGGCAGGCGGCCGGCCACCGCCGGCGAAGGGCGAGCGGGAAGGACTGGAGGACGATCGCGACGACGGCCAGCGCGTCGAAGGGACGGGTCGGCAGCGCGCCGACCTCCGTCCCCAGCCCGTGGTACGCCGGCACGAACGATGCGACCGCCAGCGGCAGTGCGAGCGGCAGATCCCGGACCGTGACGTCGAGCTGACGCCACCGGTCCAGGACCCGACGGAGTTCGGTCACCGGGAGAGCGTATCGGCCAGGTCCGTCCGGGCCGAGCGGCGCACGGGGACCACGTGACCACGTCGGTAGGCCAGCCACATGAAGACGCCGGTGGCCAGTACGCCGAGCACCACTGCGTAGATGCTGCCCTCCGGCCCGAAGCTGCCGCCCGTGACCAGGGTGGGACCTGACATCGTCGCGTCCAGCAGACCCTGTGCGGTGTTGCTGCCGGACACCTCCGTGCTGAAGATGGCACTTCCGGCGATGTTCCAGCCGAGGTGCAGACCGATCGGCACCCACAGCTTGCGGGTGGCGATGTATGCCGCGGTCAGCATCCCGCCTGCCTCGATGGCGATGGCGACGGCACCCCACAGGGTGGCGTTCGGGTTGAGCAGGTGGATCAGGCCGAACAGCGAGCCGGTCAGTACGAGCGCGATCCAGGTCCCGGTCCAGAGCTCGATGTTCCGGAACAGGACACCTCGGAAGACCAGCTCCTCGGTCACTGCGGCACCAGCCATGATCCCCAGCAGGGCGACAGCGCTCGCCGGCGAGCCCAAGCCGTTGATCGTGTAGTCACCGAAGAAGGCGATGCTCGCGATGACTGCCCCGAACAGCGCGATGCCGAGCAACGTGCCCCAGCCGACCCCTGCACCTGCCCCCTCCAGCGCCACCTCGACGGGAGCCCGGTGCTCGGTCCGCCGCACCACCCAGCCGTAGACCAGGACCCCGACGACGGCCGTCAGTAGGCCGGCGACGAGCGCAGCCCAGGGGTTGTCCTTCATCGCATCAGTGCCCAGGGTGCCGAGGATCCAGACCGCCGAAACTGCTAAGAGCTGCCATACCAGACGCACGAGGACTCCTCTGTGAGAAGCCGCGGCGGGAGCGCCGCGGACTACCTCGACGATATGGATCCGGCCGTCCCGGAATCATCACCGCACGGTGGACACTCGCAGGTAGCTCGTACGGGGGACAGACAGAATGCCCTGCGCAGGCCAGTGATCGCGCTGCTAGATCGCTTAGACCGACCGATCCTGGTTCCGGATCGGATGACCTGTGCGCAACAACTGACGTCCCCCCGCTAGGCTCTGGGCGGGCCGTTAGCTCAGTCGGTTAGAGCAGAGGACTCATAATGCCGAAAGGGCCCTTCCTCGCAGGTCGCGGCCTCACGGGACAGTTGGCACCGTAACCGGCCTTTCTCCAGGTCAGAGGCCGATTGATTCTGTCCAGATCGAACTATTGTTCGACATATCTAGCGACGGGGCTACGTACTATTCACGTACTCGCGCGCCCCGGTCGTTGTCCTCCTGGCGGTCGTACGCTCACCGGCGTCGATTGATTGACACCTAGGAGTCAACGCCGCTTTGGACGCCAGCGCGCTGGTCGCAGCGCTTGAGGCCACCTGGTCCGCGATCCAGCTCCGACACCCTGACGTGCCGGATGTCGTGGTGACCCTCGGCGCCGGCAGCATTGGGGTGCCCGCCGGCAGGGAAACTCCTACGGATTCGGTGTAGAGGCCGGCCCCAGCGATCGTCAGCATCCAAACTGGATAACCCGCGTATGGGGAGGGCCGCTCGTTAGTGTGTGCATTCGTCGCAGACGCCGTCGTCATTCAGCGGCGTGAAGAGGAAGCAGGACGAGCACGCGCGCGGGGTCGACCCGAGCACCAACCCATGGTCAGGCGAGCGAACCATCTCGAGCAGTCGTTCGGCTGTCGGCGACCCGGGCCAGGTAACGCCGCCCACGAGAGCCTCGTATTGGTTGCACTCTGGGTGTGTCGGTCCGAGATAGTCGTCTCGGCCACCTCGAGCGTGGTCGTGTGCAAGGTGCCAGGGCGCACCACGGGCGATCCGCCGCGTGGGCATAATGCATACCTTCTCCTGACACTCGCCACCGTGCTGCTTGATGACGTCAACGTATTTCGCCCGCTCCGTCAGGTGCGCTATGCCGTACCGGTCCAACGAACTCAGATGGCTAACGTCGACCTCGTCGAGCCGAAGGAGTAGTGCGCGTCTCGCGAAGTCCGGTGCCGGTGCCACCTCCGCATTATTGCGACAGGGCGGACCGCTCGCAGGTGTTCATCCCAGCCGATGCCTCCGTCATGAGCCTGACCCGCTCAGGATGACCAGTAGTTAGCCCGGATCGCCGTGAACGATCCGGGCTAGTTCTCGTCTCCTGTGATGACGTCCAGCGACGGCAGCGAGTCGACGATCTTCATCGTCTCGACGGAAACAGTGACGATGCGCGCGAGCAGGTCGAGAATGTAGCGCGGGTAGCCGACCTCTCGGGACCAGTCGTTGGGGTTGTTGACGATGCCGGAGGCCTTGTCAGTCTTGATCCAGTAGCGGTCGATGATCCACTCGATCGCCGACCTGCTGCCGAGCGTGTACCGATACGCCTCCTCCGGGATCCCGGACACCGTGATTCGGTCGTTGTACTTGATCGTCGACCGGTCCGCGACCAGTTTCCCGTCCACCCGCACCTTCGCAAACGCCATCTTCTTGTCCTTGACCGCGAAGAAATCGTACGCATCGCCGACCGGCTCCACGTCGAGCCCGTCGAGCGGGTACGGCTTCACCGACTCGTATCCCAGGTGCAGCTCGCTCAGCCTCCGGCCGGCCTCCGAGAAGCCGGCGAAGTCCCGCACGAACGGGATCCGCGGCAACATCTTCTTCAGATCCGCCGCGTACGTCTCGCGGTACTCCGGACTGTGCAACAGTCCATAGATGTAGAAGAAGATCTCGTCCTTGGTGATCGACGAGCCAGAAGCTTCAGAGCCGTACGCCGCCCGGAACCGCTTAAGCGCCCCATCGGTGATGTTGTCGATCTTGCGGTACCCATCGACCACCCCGCCCTCGCCGCCAAGGTCGAGCATCCCTGATTCATCGACCTCCTCATATCGCCAGCGTGGAAACACTGCGCCACCACTACCCGCCCCGGTCACGTGGAGGTCAGGCAATGAATCCAAGAGGAGCGTCGAGAATGGAACATCGGATCCCATACCGACTTGGTAGATCACGCTGTTATCGGCCCGAGCCGGGAAGACCTGCGCAGCCTTGGCCTGCACCTCGTTGAGCGGAGAGTAGAAGTAGGCCCGGACTCGGGTGAAGGGCCTGTAGACGCTCCCCCTCACGTAGTCGTGGGATGCCTCGTCAAGATCGCGTCCCCTCGCTAGACGCGATCGAAGCGAACGTGACCAACTGATCCGCCGTGGATCGTCGACCGTCACACCAGCCAGAGCCTCGCGGTAAGTCGCCACGAGTGTCTGAATCGAGTTGATCAAACGATTCGAAGAGAAGTTGTAGCACCATGCGTCGCGGTTGGTAGTAAGGCCGAAGGTCGAGATCCCGAAGATGCTCGCGGACTGTTTCGCTGGCGCCAAGGCCAGAAATCTGCCGAAGTCATCACGGCGCTGGTTCAGCCAGTCGCCATGCGCATTCGGGGTGATATGAGCGACGGGTTCAAGCACCGTGACCGTCCCAGCCGCTGCGACCTTCGCGAGTTTCTGCTCAGCAGTGAGGTAGTCGCCGATGTCGGTGTAGTGGATCGTGGCAGGACCCGACTTCGCTGGGTCCTTCACAAGCACAGTGATGGCGACTGTGGCGCGGCTACCGCCGCCGAAGACCTTACCGCCCTCCTTCCGCGACTGCTCGCCAGCGGTGCGCTGGTTGCCACGGAGGTTGTAGACATAGATCGATGAGAACTCTTCGGCCAGCGTCTTACGCAACCCGTCAGCGCTGTTGGAGTCAAGGAAGCCGCCGTTAGTGACGTATGCGATGACTCCGCGGTCGTGGATCCGCAGGGTGGCCCACTTGATCGCGCGGATGTAAGAGTCGTAGAGCGTTCTAACCGATGACGACGTAGACCGCTCGGCGTACGTCTTCCTTATCTCCTCATCGAGGGAGGGGTACTTCTCATTGGCGTTGTTGTCGTTGGCACTGTCCTGGCCTGAGGAGTAGGGCGGGTTGCCGACGATGACGGTGATCGGGAGGTCTTTGAGGTGCTGGAGGCGTTCGTTGTTCTCGGCGAAGATCTCCAGGTCCGGGGTGTCGTCGGGCTCCCAGGACTGGAAGGTGTCGGTCAGGACGAGGCCGGGGTACTCCTTGGTCTCGCCGGTGAGGTTGGCGTACGTCGTCTCGATGTTGATTGTGGCGATGTAGTAGGCCAGCAGGAGGATCTCGGAGGCGTGCAGCTCGTTGGCGTACTTGCGGGCGAGGTCGTGCTTCTCGATCAGGCCGGACTGGAGCAGGCGGACCATGAAGGTGCCAGTGCCAGTGAAGGGGTCGAGGATGTGGACGCCTTCGTCGGTGAGGCCCTGGCCGAACTCCTGGCGGAGCACGTCGTCGGCACTGCGAAGGATGAAGTCGACGATCTCGACCGGGGTGTAGACGATGCCGAGCTTGTCGACGGTGCGCTTGAACGCGGTGGCGAAGAACTTGTCGTAGAGCTCGATCAGGATTCGCTGCTTGCCCTCGGCGTTGTCGACGCCAGCGACCCGGCGGCGTACGGAATCGTAGAAGGCCTCGAGTGGGGCGTTCTCGGCGGCGAGCGGGTGCTCGTCGAGCGAGGCGAGCATGAGCTCCATGATCCGGGCAACCGGGTTCGTCTGGGCGAACTGGTAGCCCTCGAAGAGTGCTTCGAAGATCGGCCGGGTGATCAGGTGCTGGGAGAGCATGTCGATCGCGTCGGCCTCGGTGATCGACTCGTTCAGCGAGCCGCGCAGACCGGCTAGGAAGGCGTCGAACTCCTTGGCCTGGTTCGATTCCTTGTCGGCGAGCAGGCCCTTGATCCGAACGACGTGCTTCTGGGCGATGTCGGCGACGTCCTTGGCCCAGGTGTCCCAGTACTTCCGCTCGCCGACCTTCTGGACGATCCGGGCGTACATCGCGTCTCGGAAGCCGTCGAAGCCGAGGGCGACGGCCATCTGCTCCGAGCTGGCAGCACCCTCCTTCCCCCGAAGACTTTCGGCATCCTGACCTGGGGTGACGTTGTCGATGATCATCCGGTCCGAGCGCTTCTTGTTCAGTTCGATCTGGTTGATCATCGCGTGGAAGCGATCGTCGTGGGACCGCAGCGCCTGGAGCACCTGCCACACGACCTTGTAACGCTCGTTGTCCTTCAGTGCCACCTCCGGAGAAACGCCGGAGGGGACCACGATCGGGAGCACGATGTAGCCGAGCTCCTTGCCTGGTGCCTTCCGCATCACCCGCCCGACGCTCTGGACGATATCGACCTGGGAGCCGCGAGGAGTGAGGAACAGAACGGCATCGAGGGCGGGAACATCGACGCCTTCGGAGAGACACCGTGCGTTGGTCAGGATGCGGCAGATGTCCGGCAGCGCTTCGTCCTTCAGCCACGTCAGGTGGCCATTGCGCTCGTGGATGCCCATCGTGCCGTCGACGTGCCGGGCCTCGACCCGCAGCGCTCCCCTGTCCCCTGCCTCGTCTTGGAGCGCACGATCGACGAGGACCGGGAAACTGTCCGCGGCGAGCTGGGAGGTCTTGATGTCCTTCGCGAACGCGACGGCGGTCTTCATCGGCGTGCTGTCGATGTTGCCGGCCTCGTCCTGACGGAAGTGCTTCGAGAGCCCGTTCCAGCAACCGATCAGCTTCGCTGCGTCATCGAGCTTGATCTCCCCGGACTCAGCCATCGCCTGTTGGAAGTTCTCCGCGACGTACTGCTCATCGACGGCCAGCACCAGGACCTTGTAGTCGGTGAGCAGGTCGGCCTCTACCGCGTCACCGAACCCGAGACGGTGCAGTTCGGGGCCGAAGAGCGTCTCGTCGTTCATGTCGGCGAGGATCGCCTCAGATTCCTTGGCCTTGCGGCGCACGTCCTCCCCGAACACCCGCGGCGTGGCGGTCATGTAGAGACGCTTCGTCGCCGCGATCGCTTGGTTGTCGTGAATCTTGACGAACGCCGAGTCATCGCCGCCGGCGAGGGTCACGCCTGTCGTGCGGTGCGCCTCGTCGCAGATGACCAGATCGAACTCCCCCAGCCCCTTCTTCTGCGCCTCCGCGATCACATCGATCGATTGGTAGGTCGAGAAGACGACCGTCATCCGCTCCGTCGCATGCTTGCCGACGTTGAGCCGAGCAATCAGAGTGTCGGCGTCCGTCGTGGCAGGCTCGGTCAGGTCGATCGTCGACATATCGGCGTCGTCCGTGCTGGTCTTGCGACCGACGCGTACGTCCGAACAGACCGCCAGCGGGCGGATGCCGACCTCGGCGTTGGCCATCCACTCACGCAGGGTCTGGGACAGCAACTGGATGCTCGGGACGAGAAAGAGTACTGACTGGCCGGCGCCCGCCAGGTGCTCCGCGATCTTCAGGCTGGTGAACGTCTTGCCCGTTCCGCAGGCCATGACGAGCTTTCCGCGATCGTAGGTCTGCAGGCCCTTGAAGACGTCCTCCAAAGCACGCTCCTGGTGCGGCCGTAGGACCTTCTTGCCTGTGGGTACGACGACCTCAGGCGTCTCCCAGCGAAACTGCTCCCAGTCGATCGCAGCATCGTCGAGGTAGGCAATGTCCACGCGCTGTACCACGCCCTGCACCTCGGCTTCGACGTTGTGCGACCACCCGGCCGCCGTATCGAAGACGTAGCGCTGGGAAAAGCCGAAGTCCGGCCGCATCGAAGCTGCGAGGAATGAGTCGATGTCGCTCTTGGCGACTTTCTTCTCAGCGTCGTAGAACTTGCACTGGATCGCCGAGAAACCGTCGACGTCCCTGTTCTTCGCGACCAGGTCGACGCCGATGTCCGCGACCCCGTGGCGTCCGGGCCACTCCGGCCACAGCCACACGTCAGAGAAGCGAGCGGCCCACTCCGGATCAGTCTTCAGGTACGCCTTGATCAGTCGCTCGAACTTGTCACCCTTGTCCCGCTCGTCCAACGCTGTAGCGCGCAGTTCCCCGAGTACCTCATTAATCGTCACGGACACGCGAGCGATGATCCAGACGACCACGCTCCGGATTGTGCGGAGTCCGGACGCCCATCCTCTATCTTGGGGAGGCTCGACGGACATCGAGTCGATCCCACAATCCGCACGATCGAACATATGTTCTATCGTGCTGGAGTGAGCACGATCCCCGAACTAGCTGCGAAGGACTGGCGATTTCGTCCGCCGAGGCACTGCTTTGTTCGGTTCGGCCACACTCGGTGCCCCGCAATCCTGCTCGAGTGGCGGCCGAAGCGCGACCGTGGCGGTGTCTCAAAGTGGGAGGGCCTCGTCATCTACGCCAGTCATACCCCAGCCACTGGCCAGTGGGACGTTAGTCAGCGCTGGTTGCACGGCGACCTGATCGAACCTGCGGACTAGACCTCGGCCGAATGAGCCCGGCATCAAACCGTCGGCTGAACTCACCTCACTCCCCACCATCGGCGGGCTCGGCGTCGTACTACAGATCAGGGATGTACTCCCGCGCCTCTACCCCGAGATGCGCCGGCCACGATACGACTGCCAGATGCGACGATCCAGACCCAGACCGATGAGCCTTTCGGTCTACATCGCCCGCCAATCAGGCGATCGGGCTAGGCCATGGATTGCTCCCAAGAGCGAGCGTAAGAACGTCTGGCGCGACACCGTCGAGATCCTCACAGAGGACATCGACGAGACTCGGCCCGACCTGCAATTGGCGCAACTGTCGCTAGCTCGATGTCACTACCTCCAGACGGAGTTCACGACGATCGAGAAGAAGGCTCCAGAAGCGGCCACAGCCGTGGCTCGCATGTGCGTCGAGACGGCCCTGGTCGGGTCGTACCTGGCGCTCTCCGACGATGGAGACATCGCAGATCGCATGATGAAAGGGCTCGAAACATACGCCCGGAGGCTGCAGACGCGCTTCAAGGAGAGCCGGTCCTTGGCGGGGATCGACCTACTGCCTGACATTCCGATCATTTCGGATGCGTTGGCGCCGCGACTTCAAGACGTGCGCAAGGGCCGCAGTCTGTACTCGATCTGCGAGGAACTCGACCGCCACATGCCCTTTGCCGACGGCAAGCTGGCGATGCTCCTCTACGAGGAGACGTACACGGTTCTTTCTAACCACATCGTGCATCCAACGATCTTGACGCTCTCCCGCCACTCCGCTGGTTCGGTGCTCGCCCGGTTCACCTCAGAGGCACCACTACTCCTCAGACTCGCAGAAGCACAAGCCGGTTCCCGTCCGAGCCGCCTCGACGTACGCGGCGCTGGTTGGTCAGCCTCTGCGGCCACAGTCGCCTTGACCGCTGCACTTGCCCGAGGACTCGGACGACCCTCAGACGAATGGGATCGCGGCGCCCAGGACATACGCGCGATTGACGGCTACCTCTGGTCAGGGTCGCCTGCACGAATGATCGGCGCGCAGGCACTAGCGCGCATGGCCGATCTGCCATCGCAGACAGCACTCGACACCGCCGGCCTTTTGATCAGCACTACTGCGGCGAGCGAGCCATTCCAAGGCATTGCGCCCGAGGAGAAGCTCGTCTGCGCCTCCGAGATCTTCGACATGGTCCGAACTTGGTGGCAGAAACTCGGGCGCCTTCCGATGGTCAGTCCGACTTCGATACCCCAGGGTGGACCTCAGACCGAGGACATCTGCCGCGGCACCGCAAGCAGCAGCGTCCAAGCGTCTCTCGCAGCGGTAGGACTCGTATACGCCGGAGCGTTGCACGGCCACCCTGTTCAATTGGACGCCTTCCTGGACACCTTCGACCAGACGGCACCGCATCGACCAGGCGTCCTGTCGAAACTGCAGGACAGCGCTCCGCGGGAACTCCTCAGCACATGGCGACGGGCGCGGGGACGCGTGGGGGCCCGCACCAACCTTCTGCCATGACACCGCAGCAGCCCGACCGCAGGCTTGCTGCACTGATACCCAGATCGCGCGCGTTCTGACATCCGCCGTGCGTCGCAGATCTGTGACGGCCTCTCGTTTCGCGCTTTTGGCACCTAGGAGCCAATCCACCTGGACGCCAGCGAGATCGTCACCGGGCGCTCTATCGGGACTCGTTATGGCTTCCGGCGGATCTGCGAGATGGTCAAAACGCCACAGGCCGCAGAGACTGCAACGCCGAACGAAATCCAGGCAGCGATCGTGATGCCTCGGTCGCCAGCGACGCCGAGCGCGACCGATGCAACAGCCGCTATGACCGCCACTAGGAGTGTCCACTCCATAATCACGCCTCCCGCCCAGCTGGCGCTGATAAGGCTCCGCTGCCCGTCCACCTGCTCCTCAAGGGTGGCGTGCTGCTGCCGCAACACGTCAAGCTCTTCGTGGATTGCAGCCAGGGTCTCCTGCTGTGCTCGGGCAACCTCTGCAGTCGCCTCAGCCTGGGCGGTGGCGAGCTCAACTCCCTGCGCCTGAAGGTCCTGGAGCCGCTGTTGTGCACGCGCAATATCGAGGGTGGCTTCGGCCTGGGCGTCAGCACGCTGCTCTTCGCGCTGCTTCTGCTCCGCGATGCTCGTTGAAAGGTCCTCCATCGCGACGCGATTCTGCTCGCCCCACTTCGCCATGGCTGCTTGCTGCTCGGCCAGGCGGGTGATCGCTGGCGACTGCGTGAACTTTAATGCGGAGTCGACCTGACGATTGAAGTCATCAAAGGGTTTGGACACCGCCGCACTGAGGCGTTGGGTCAACTCGGATGGTGATGCCTTAGGCGCACTGCGCGCCCGTTCACGGAGTTCTTCGAGGGAGATGGCGTTGCGTCCGCCGCTGCCATCCGATTCCTGGGCGTCCGACTGCTGTGACGCGGCCGTCTCCGCCGCCTCGTGCTCGATGTCGCCAGATTCAGTCTTGTGCTCGTTCTTAGACATGGACTCAGACGACCGAGGGCCAGCGAACGGTCAGGACGATCGAGTCGTAGAATGCCTGCCAGGAGTGGGAGGTGCCGGGGCCGAAGACGACGAAGTCGCCTTCGCGCTTCATCTCCTGGTCGCCATCGGGGAGGCGTACGGCGAAGTGGCCACGGAGGAGCATGACCATGGTGGTGCGGACCTCCTCCTCGGCTACGGTCCACTCGTGGCGCTCCTCACCGGCCTGGTGCGTGCCCCACTTGACCTCGACGTCGGTTGAGTGGAGCGGGCTCGTCTCGGGGTCGATGAAGTGGCCGATGAGCCAGCCGCGGCGCTCTCCGCCGTCATCGTACGCATTGCCTGAGGCGGTCGTCACTGGGTGAATCCAATCTCGAAGTGGGGCAGCGCTACGCGCTCGGGGTGCAGCTCGTGGAGACGTCGCAGGCCAAGGACGAAGGCGAAGAGGCCCTCGTCCGACCACGCTGGGTTGTGGGTGAGAGCTCGCAGCCCGGCCTCGTCCTGTGACGAGACCAAGGTGATCCGCTCGGACTCCCAGTTGCTCTCGACGTCACCCCCACAACGCTGCCAGAAACCCTCGTCGTGCACGGCGACAAGACACGGAAATTCGTAGTTTCCGGTGAGGAGGTTGAAGCCGAATCCCGTGCACTCCATCGACCAGGCGCTCGGCCCAGCCTCGGTCAGGTAGCGCATCGGCCCGGTCAGCAGATCCGGATGCATCGGATCGATCCTGCGACGCGTGTCGAGGGTCGTGTCGACCTCTGCCTTGCCGAAGAGCTCCTCCTCGAGCTCGCGCGCGAGGGACGTGCCGACACTGACTTCCCAGGTCGGCTCTGAGGTCGGTTCGTGGAAGCACTTCGGGATCACGGCGAGGCGCCGGGACGCGTTGAGGACCTTCGCACCGCGCTCCTGGATGATCAGGGCGAAGTCGGCCGGGCGCGCGCCTTGTGCCGACCGCGCGAAAGCTGTCAGAGCGAGCGCGCCTCCCATGCAGTTGCGCGATCCCGGCTCGAGCACGGACTCGACGGTCGGCATCATCAGATCGCGCAGCGGGGGCGCCTCTTCCCCGGCCTGCACGGCAGCGAGAGTCTCGGCCTCGAGGAGATCGGCGGTGAGCGCGTACTGAGCGAATGACCCGGTGGTGAAGAACGTACGCACGCCGTCAGACCGCGGCTCCCAGCCGGTCATCCGGTAGAGCTGGCCGTCGACGAATCGGGTCTCCTGGACCAGGCATTCGGCGAGCCTTGTCTCTGCTGCTCGCCGCCAGGTCTCGGAAGCGGGTCGCGGCACCGCGGCGGCATCGTGGTCGTACGTGAATCGCTGGCCGGCCTCGTCCCCCTGGAGGTCGACTGCGCTGCTGATCCAGTCATCGGCACTGAGGATCGTGAGGTCGATGGCTGCGTCGTCGAGGTCGATCCGGACTGGATGCCGACCGACGAAGCCGTCGGCAAGGACTGGACCGACGACGGCGAGCTCGGCGAGGAGCGCGGCCTGAAGCACCGCGCCCGCAAATCCACCCGGCCTGTACCTCTCCCTCCGCCGCTGGTTGAGATGCTGCGCCGGCACCTGGACACGTACGAGACCGGCGCGGACGGCCGGCTGTTCGTCACGCGCGTGGGCAAGTGGGGCCACACGCTGCCCAAGTCGCTCTCGCGCCCGGTTCCACTCTCTGCTGTCGGCCGGGTGATGAAGAACGCTCGAGCCGAAGCGTTCACCGAGGACGAGCAGAAGTCGCCGCTCGCGCGCCGGGCGTACGACCTCCGGCACGCTGCGGTCTCGACCTGGCTCGCGGCGGGAACGCCGCCGCCCCTCGTGGCGAAGTGGGCCGGCCACAGCGTGGCGGTCCTCCTGACGGTCTACGCCCACGCCGTCGACGGTCAGGAGGAGGCAGCGCGCATGCGGATCGAGCAGGCGCTCGCCGATGACGACGAAGCCGCGTAGTGCGTGCACAGTCTCCGAGGCGTGCCGCTAGGATCTGCCCGGGCCGTTAGCTCAGTTGGTTAGAGCAGGGAACTCATAATTCTCCAGTCGCGGGTTCAAGTCCCGCACGGCCTACCGCGCCGAGCGCGGTTCCCGCACCGTTCGCAGGGGACCGCGCGCTCGGCACTTCCTGCCTTTGGGGTCCTATCGGTGTCGTATGGAAGCTTTCATCCTCGGATGACCCGGCATATGAAACCCAGCTACGACGCATGAGCGATCCGGACGACGGCCCAGGCCAAGGCCACTGACAGGATGACGCCGATCACGAGGCCTAGAAGGAAGATGTGCATTCTGTCGATACGCGGCGTCGTAGCGTTCACCAAGGGGCTCTGCCAGCGATGGCTGTGTGGGTCGAGCGCGGCTTGAACCCGGGGTGCGATCGCGTGCGAGAGAGTCCTGGCGTGGACCTCGAGCGTGTCGGCAGCAGACTTCGATTGGTCTGCGGCGGTGACGAAGGTGTTGAGCTTGAACTCCTTGAGGGGTCTGAATGTGTCATCGAACACCGAGACCTGATCATCGAGGTTCGCCAAGCGATCCGAGGCCTGGTCAAGGAGGCCCACTGTTTCAGCGAAACCTTCCGAGGCGAGCCGCTCGCTCGCGGCGTTCAGCATCGCGGCAACCTCGTAATCACGGTGCTTGTCGGCGAATTGCTCGTAGAGCACCGTCAGGATCTCCGCTGTCGCCGAGTCGACCTTGGCTCCCAACTTCCCAATACCCGACGTGATCACTTCGGTGCCCTGGGCTGCCGCTAAGCCGATCATGTCTTCTACGTCCTCGAAGGTATAGCGGTCGATACCGTCGAACTTCTCCCGCAAATCATGTTCGGCTTCCTCCTTCCAGGCCAGCAACATGGCTTCGGTGAAATCGCGAGCACGGGGTCCCTTGTCCACCATCAGATGGTGCGCCGAACACAGCAGGACGAGATTCTGGTAGTTGTCACGATCTGCCGCGTCCATTGGTCGCCACCGCGGCATCGACTGAGAAACAGGCACGATGTGCGCCGCCTGTACGTTCTTGTTCGCCTTCTTGTCGACGGTCAAACTGACTGTCGGAACCCTGCAGTTCGGGTACGCGCAGCGCGTCGACACTGCAAACAGGAGTGCCTCGGCGGCAGCATTCGGACGCCGGTCACCCATCAACGGGCCATCCATCCTCGTCATCCCAGCTCGGTGTGATCACAACGGGCGAACTTAGCGCGCCCCACCGACATGGGGGATCACTACGACCAGATCCCCAACTGCATGAGCCCGCACGGGCACCACTGAGGTTGAGAGTTCGAAGCCACCTCTCGTCAACTCACTCCACCGTGCCAGGAACAGGTACCCCGGCCGCTGGAGGAAGACACCCATCCATCCGCGCAGAGCGTCCCACCGAAGGTGTAGCTCCGGTCGGGGACAGTGACCGGCGGAAGGTCGGGCATCGCCGGTGTTTCTGGAAGCGGCAGGGTCGGCGGGCCCGCCGAGCCGACGTTGAGCTTGCCGACCTCGTCGAGGATGGCCATCGCGGTCTGCTCGCCGACCACGCCGTCTTCGTCCAAGTGACCGTGCGCCGCTTGGAAGGCGCTGACCGCAACCTGCGTCGCGGGACCGTAATGGCCGTCCACAACCAGGCCGCTCGAGTCGACGTTGTTCAGCAGCAACTGCACGATCGCGACCTCACGGTAGGCAACCGCTCGCAAGTGCGTGCTGAGGTACGATCCCGGCGCGCTAGGCAGCCTCATGATCGCCGTGTACTGCGGCGATACCAGCCAACTCGATTGTTCTTGCAACTCTGGTGGAGTGGTCTCCACGGGAGGCGTTGGTGTCAGCTCCGAGATGACCGGAGCGCACTCTCCGAATCCCCAGACCGGCTCCTCGTCCGGGCCGCACTCCTGCGCGACGTCGTCGGACGAAGTTTGCGTTCCCTCCTGCCCGGACCCGCAGGCGGGCAGCAGCAGGCATAGGAGTACGAGCAACGACGCCGAGGCCCCCGAGCGGCACCGATTCACCCATCGAGGAGCCACACCTCGGAGCGTACGCCCGACGATCGGCCCATGTCACCGGTGCATCGCATCCGTGATCGCTATCGCCCTGCTCATCACAGCGAATCTGACGCACGCTGGCGTACGTACTAACCACCGGTAGGCGATCAGGGCCAGGCGAAACTTCCCTAGCCACCCGATTTGCCTGAGAGGTCCACTCGGAACATGGACGGTTCGCGAAGCCAACGGGGCGGTATCGCGTACTCACTGCGTCATGGGCGACGGAAATCTGGAGGAACCCGCAGGTCAGAGCGATGGAACAAGAGGACTCATAATCCTTGGGTCGCGGGTTCGAGCCCCGCACGGCCTACGAGAATGGTCGGGCGCCGACGTCAGGATTCGTGGGTGTCGGCGCCTCGCCGATCGTGAAGGTGGCGCCGGGGTCGGCATGGGCGACGTGGCCGTCGAACCGGGCCGCGGCGCGCGCCACCGCCTTTTGCGGTGTCAGCGCGCGGCCGACGTGAGTGATGATCAGACGGCCCGCCCGGCCGGCGGTTGCGGTGTCGCCTGCGTCTTCGGGGGTGTGGTGCACCTGCTCCCCCTCATCGGATGCGTGTGGGCTCTCGGCCTCGCACAGCAGTACGTCGCATCCTGCGGCCAGCTCGGTGAGACTCGGGCAGGGGGCGGAGTCGCCGGAGTAGACCAAGGAGCGGCCGGCCGCTTCGATGCGTACGGCGAAGGCTGGGACGTCGTGGACGACCGCCCGAGTGGTCAGTCGGAGGGAGCCGACGGTGGCCTGGTGTCCGTCGCTCAGCTCGGTGACGGCGAACGCGGATTCGATCGGGCTGCGGGCCGATGAGTTGGTGAGGAATCCCGCCAGCCGCTCGGCGATTCCGGGCGGCCCGTAGAGAGGGATGGGAGCGGTCAGGCGGATGTCGGCGTACAGGGCGCCGTAGTAGGCGGTGAGCAGGTCGGCGCTGTGGTCTGCGTGAAGATGCGAGATCCAGATCGCGTCGAGCTCATCAAGCCTCGTGTGCTGCTGCAGCGGGCCGAGCGTGCCGCTGCCGGCGTCCACCCAGATCCGTGAGTCTCCGCTCGACACCAGATAGCCCGAGCATGGGTTGTCCACGCTCGGGTAGGGCGTCGCGGATCCGAGGACCGTGAGGCGAAGGGGCTCGTTTGGCACGGCGGAATGCTACCGGGGATCCAGGCGAGCCGGGCGAACGAAAATTCGTTCGCCCGGGTGACGACTACTGTCGCGGGCGTAGGCGAAGGTCGCGCTCGGGACACGGCGCGACTGGTTGGTCGACCATCAGGCAATCCGCGTCGCTACGCTTCGGTGGGTGCCACTCCTGATGATCGACCTGGACAACACATTGGTGGATCGCGCTGCGGCGTTCCGCACCTGGGCCGAGTTGTTCCACCGCCGATATGTTCCGGCCGACCCCTCGGCTGTCGCATGGCTGGTTCACGCAGACGCAGACGGCTACGAACCGCGCGATCGTCTGGCACTGTCGGTCCGTGACCGCTTCGGCCTGAGCCCCAGGGCCTACAGCGAACTCGTGAACGACCTGCGACAGGGTATGGCGGACCACCTCGAAGTCGACCCACAGGTGCCAGCGGCGCTGAAGGCCGCGCGCACCGGAGGTTGGACGGTTGCCGTCGTCACCAACGGAGACGTCGAGCAGCAGGAACGAAAGCTGCGTCTGACGAAGCTCGACGAGGAAGTCGACACCTGGGTCATCTCTGCGGCCGTTGGCGTCAAGAAGCCTGACCCGGAGATCTTCCGCCACGCAGCCCGCAGCGCAGGCACAGAGCTCGACGGCGCGTGGATGATCGGAGACTCAGCCCATGCCGACATCGCCGGGGCGTACAACCTGTCCCTTCGCAGCGTGTGGGTCCGCAGGGGGCGACCATGGCAAGAGGAAGCCTTTGCTCCCACGATGACGGCCGACACGTGTCAGCAGGCGATCGAGCTCGCCGTCGCCAGTTCGCCGGCGTAGAAGCAACCTTCTGTCGCTGTCGCGCCGCTACCAACGATCGGTGCGCTGGACCTCGTGCATGAGCTCGATCTTGCGGAAGCCGAACTGCTTGTTGATGCGCTGCATCACGTCGTTGGACGGGTCGGTCCAGGTGTGGATGCTGGTGCGCTCGGGGTGGTCGCGCTGGACGGCGGCGAGAGTCGCCACCTTGAGGGCCAGGCCCAGCTTGTTGCCGCGGTGGGAGGTCTTGACGAAGGTGTCGTCCTGGATGGCCTCGACGCTGCCGTGGGCCAGGAAGATGACCGAGTAGCCGACCAGCTCGCCGGTGAGGATCTCGCGGGCGGCGGCGGTGATGCGGTCGTAGGAGCGGGCGGTGCTCTTCTCGGCCGAGCGGATGCGGTCGGCGGTGTGAGCGACCACGTCCTCCTCGGACTTGCCGGGCATCTCCTTGCCCATCTGGTTGCGCAGGCCGACGAACTGGGCGAGCAGGTCCTCGGGGGTGCGGTCCTCCCACATCAGGATCTCGTAGCCGAGCACGTTGAAGGGCTTGTGGCGCAGCGGGAGGTCGGCGGCAAGGTGGTCCTCGCGGCGTACGGACTTGAAGCCCAGCGCCCGGGCGAAGGCCAGGGACGACTTCGGGGGGATGGTCACCTCGGCGGTCGTCAGGGTGCGGCCGCTGGTGCGGCGTACGTCGTCGGCGGCCCGCCACAGCTCGGTGCCGACCCCGCGCCAGCGGTGCACGGGCAGGACATGGATGCCGAGCTCGACGATGTGGCTGCGTTCTTCCTCGGGGAGATCGAGCTCGGCGATGCCGATCGTCTCCCCCTGCTCCTTCGCGGCGAGAAGGACGCGGCGGCCGTGGTCGTGCAGGGTACGCACGGAGTTTGCCAGCGCCTCGAAGGTGCGATGTGACGCGTAGGGTCGATCGAAAGCCATCGATGCCGCCTCCACGGCGTACCAGGCCTTCAGAGCGGTGTCATCGTGGACGTCGACGGGGGCGATCACAGACACGGGCTCTATCTAACCGTGTCAGGCAAAGCCGAGGGAAATGAGGTCCCCTCGGCTGCCCTGCTCACGACCGCTCCCGTACCTCGATCTCGGTCTGCCAGATCGGATCAGCCGTCCCGGCGCGGACCCGGCGGGTTCGGCGGCCCGCCGTCGTCGGTCTCCTCCGGATCAGACGGCTCGGTCGGCGGCAGCTCCGGGTCGGGTGGTTCGGTCTGCGTCGGAGTCGGCGTAGGCGTCGGAGTCGGAGTCGGCGTCGGCGTGGGCGTGGGCTCCTTGGAGGGCTCCGGCTTCTTCGTCGGCTCCGGCTCCCTCGTGGGCTCGGGGTCGGGCGCGGGCGGGACGTAGGGGGCGTGACCCTCCTCCGGAGCGTCGCCGTCGAGCCAGGCCGGGGGCGGGAACTCCTCGCGCTCGAGCTCGTCGGTCAGCGCGCCCATGATCGCGACCCAGGTGTCGGCCGGGTAGTCCGCGCCGAAGAAGGTGTCGAGCCAGCCGTCGAGGGCGCCGCTGCCCTTGCCGCGGCTGTAGGCGACAGCGGTGGAGAGCTGCGGGGTATAGCCGACGAACCAGGCCGAGGAGACCTCGTCCTTGTCGTTGGTCGCCGTTCCGGTCTTGCCGCCGGCCGGCTGGACGACGGCGTTGGCCGCCTGGCCGGTGCCGCTGGAGACGACTTGCTGGAGCGAGTAGGACGTGTCGGCCGCGATGTCCTCGTCCATCGCCCGCTTGCTGCTGCCCTTGTCGTCGCGCTCGTAGATGACGGTGCCGTCGGCGTCGACGACCTTGGAGACGACATGGACGTCGTTGTGCATGCCGCCGTTGGCGATGGTGGCGTAGGCGTTGGCCATGTTGACCGGGCTGACCGTGGCGTTGCCCAGGGTGAGCAGGAAGTTGTCGGGCTCCATGTCCGCGCCTGACTTCGTCGGGATGCCCGGGTAGGAAGGGTCGATGCGGTCCCCCCGCGGGATTCCGGAGCGTACGGCCATGTCGTAGACGTCCTTGCTGCCGTTGGGCAGCGAGTCGGACATCTCGACGAAGGCGGTGTTGATCGAGTCCTCCATCGCCTGGAGGCTGCTCACGTTGGAGCCGTAGCTGTGGCCGTACGGGTCGGCGGCGCTCTGACCCGAGTTGCGGATTCTCACGCCGCCGGGGAACTCCATCGGCGAGTTGCCGTTCCAGGTGTCCTTGAGCGAGTAGCCCGCCTTCAGCGCGGCAGCGAGCGTGAACGGTTTCATCGTCGAGCCGGCCATGGTGGCTCCGCTGGAAGCCCAGTTGATCTGCGAGTCGAGGTAGTCCTGGCCGCCGTAGAAGCCACGCAGCGCGCCGCTCTTCACATCGACCGTCGCCGCGCCGACGTGGAGCTCGTCCATCTCGTTGCCCGGGTCGAAGGCCTTCTTGTCGTCGGGGCGCACGTCCTCGACCGCCTCCTCGGCGGTCTTCATCGTCTTCCTGGTCAGCGTGGTGGTGATCCGCAGCCCGCCACCGTTGATCTCGTCCTCGCTCACCAGCGGGTTGCCCTGCTCGTCCTCGAGACGCAGGAGCTCGTCGCGGACCATCTTGAGCGCATGCCCCTTCTGGCCGCCGTAGCGGCTGTCGGAGCGCGGCTTCTTGAACTTCGGCAGCGACTCCTTGGCCTTCTCGCCCTCGGCCTCGTCGGCCATGCCCATCTTGACCATCGAGTTGATCACGTAGCGGTAGCGGCCCTCCAGCTCGGTGACCGCCTCCTCGCCGTTGCTCGGGTCCAGGTCGTTGGGGTCGTTGAGGATCGCGGCCAGCGTGGCGGCCTCACGGAGGTTGATGTCCGCGGCCGGCTTGCCGAAGTAGGCGTTCGAGGCGGCCTCGACGCCGTAGGCGCCGCGGCCGAAGTAGATGGTGTTGAGGTAGCCCGCCAGGATGTCCTCCTTGGACTTCTGCCGGCTGATCTTCAACGAGATGATCGCCTCCTTCACCTTTCGGGTGTAGGTGCGCTCCTGGGTGAGGTAGAGGTTCTTGACGTACTGCTGGGTGATCGTCGAGGCACCGGACTGGGCGCCGCCGGTGTTGTTGTTGACCACCGCGCGCAGGATGCCCTTGACGTCGATGCCGCTGTTGTCCCAGAACGTACGGTCCTCGGCGGCGACCGCGGCATCCCGCATCAGCTGCGGGATCTCCTCATAGGGAAGCGAGTCGCGGTCCTGCGAGTCGGCGATGTAACGCCCGAGCTCGTCCTTGCCGCCGCGGTAGTAGACGAAGGAGGTCTCCTTCTCGTAGGCCGCGTTGGCGCTGGGGATCTGGATGGCGTTGTAGGCCACGATCACGCCCAGGGCGCTGATCAGCGCACCCACCAGGATCACGACGAAGAAGGTCTTCAAGACCTTCTTCCCCCGCGCCTTCTTCGGCGTCGGCGTCGGAACGGGTGTATAAGGCGGATTGTCCTGCCAGCTCAAGATGTTCCCTTCCCCCACGGTCACAAGCGTTCCTAGAGTATGGCCGGCTCCCAGGCACTTCGCGATCCTCGACCCGGTTTCCGGGGTGTCTCAGCCGGCCCACAGCCTGGTCACAGCCTGGCCTCAGGGTTCCGCGGACGTACGAACGGGCCGCTGACCTGGGCCGGCGACGCCGTGTCTGCCCAGGTCAGAGGCCCGTTTACCCGAGGATTCAGACCAGACGGTAGAAGGTGCTGTAGTGGTCGGGGGTGAAGTAGACATCACGCGTTGTGGTGTCCACCACGAGCCGGTAGGACTGGCGCTGCGCGCCACACTCGCGGGGGGTCACGTCGAACTCGAGGTAAGCGTGGCCAGAGGGCAGCTCGCCCTCGTAGTTCCGGTACGTGCCGCCGGAGAAGTTGCATGTCCCGGTCGGCGGCCAGGTGTGCCAGCCCCGGTTGGACGGGTAGCCGAGCGAGGCCCAGACCCGGTTGGACTCGAGGGCCTCGGCGCAGCCCTTGTGGGTGCAGCTCTCGTACCAGTCGGCCTGAGCGGCGGGCGCCAGCGCGACGCTGCCGGCGAGCAGGCCGGTGGTGGCGACGAGAGCTGCGAGGAGCAGCTTGATCATCGTGAGCACGGAGCGGTTCTTCCCGGACATGAATCCTCCTGAGTGTGCGTTACGGACCCCGGTAATCCTGCTACATGGGTCGCCCGGATGGGGGAGCCCGAAGGTCACGAACCGGTGAACTCTGGGAGATCAGCTCCGGTGATGAGCGCGTCTCAGACGATGCCCGCCTCACGGGCGACGATCGCCGCCTGGACCCGCGAGGCGACCCCGAGCTTCGTCAGGACACGGGACACGTGGGTCTTCGTGGTCGCCTCGGAGATCACCAGCCGCTGGGCGATGTCGGCGTTGGACAGGCCCTGCCCCAGGGCCGCGAGCACGTCCCTCTCCCGGGGCGTGAGGTCAGCGGGAAGCGGTGCGCCGGGTGTGGCCGCCGGGCCGGATCGGTCCGGCGCGCCGGCGAGCTCGGCGAGCACCCGGCGGGTCACCTCCGGGGCGACCACGCCATCGCCCGCAGCGACGTGGCGGACCGCGTCGACCAGGTCGGACGCCTCTGCCGACTTGAGCAGGAACCCCGCCGCGCCGGCGCGGAGGGCTCCGAAGACGTACTCGTCCAGGTCGAAGGTGGTGAGCACGAGTACGTCGGCGAGCCCCTCGTCCACGACCTGCCTGGTCGCGGTCACGCCGTCGGTGCCGGGCATGCGTACGTCCATCAGCACGACATCGGGGCGCAGAGCTCTCGCGTTGGCGACCGCCGTCGCGCCGTCGGCCGCCTCCCCCACCACCTCGATGTCGCCGGCGGTGGCGAGCAGCATGCGCAGGCCCGCGCGGATGGCGGCGTGGTCGTCGGCGAGCAGGACCCGGATCATGCGCTCGCTCCTCCGTCCGTTGGGCCACCGGCGTACGCCGGTAGCGGCAGGATCGCTCGGACCCGCCAGCCGGGGCCGTGAGGGCCCGCCTCGAACGTGCCGCCGAGCGCTTCGGCACGTTCGCGCATCGACACCAGACCGGTGCCGGTCCCGGCCTCGGGCTCCTTCGCGCCACCGGCATCGGTCACCTCGATCTCGAGGGCGTCTCCCGGAGTCAGTCGGAGCGTCGTGGTGCCGCCGCCGTGCTTGAGCACGTTGGTCAATGACTCGCGCACGATCCGGTAGACGGCGTGGTCGACCGCGACCGGCAGCGCGAGATCGGCGCCGTCGAGAAGCCCGGCGGGGTCCTCGACCCGTAGCGGCAGACCTGCCAGGCGCGCCTGCTCCAGGACCGGGCCGAGGTTGGCGGCACGAGAGGCAGCGGTGAGCTCCTCGGCGTCGCCGGGATGGCCGTCGGAGCGCAGGACACGGATCATCGCCTGCATGTCGTTCAGCGAGGCCAGGCTCTCCGCCCGTACCAACCGCAACGCCGCCCGGTCCCGCTCCGGGTCACGCTCACCGGCCAGCGCCGCACCCGAGGTCAGCGCGATGGCGGACAGGTGCGAGGCGACGACGTCGTGCAGGTCCCGGGCAACCGCGGAGCGCTCGGCGCGGACCGCGTCGTGCCGTTCGGCCTCGGCCAGGCGCAGCAGCGCGGCGCTGCGTTCCCGTTCGAGCCGGGCCCTGTCATCGGCGGCGTCGGCGAGCTCGCTGCCCTGGCGTACGTTGCTGCCCCACCACATCGGAGTGACGACGATCGCGAAGAGGGTGAGCGCGAGCACGGCGGGGGTGCGGGGGTCGGAGGTGGCCGCGGCGGAGGCGACGACCGCGGCCGCGATGGCCATCCCGACGGTCACGGTGCTGATGCGTCGTGCCACCGGCGAGCCGTACAGCTGGGCGGCGAAGAGCGCGTCCCAGAGCGCCACGATCATCGCGACGCTGCCCCCGACCAGCACGTCTCCCCCGAAGCACAGCGCGACGACGGCCAGGACCGCGAGCGGTCGGCGCCGCTTGAGCACGAGCGCCCCGGCCGCGAGAGTCAGCGGGACGAGGTGCCACCAGGTCGGCATGCTGTCCAGGTCGATGCCGAAGGGGTGCAGGCCGCGTACGCCCCCGACCTGCCCCAGGGCGTGCAGCGCGAGACCGGCGAGGAGGACGACCACGGCGTCGACCCAGGCCAGCCGGCGGTCCCCGGCGCGCAGGCTCGTGCCACCGCCGAGAAGCGCCGCGGGCAGCTGCTGCAGCACGGTCGGGCGGTCCACGACACCATCTCAGCACGTACGCCGCGTCCCCGGGGTCATCCGAAGGATGTATCCCCGCGCGGAAGGATCACCGGTTCGGCCGACGCGCGCGACGCGGGCGGTGCGCGAACCTCAGGGGCATGGACATCGATCTCGGCCCACTGACCGGCGACCTCGGTGGCACCGCGACGTACGTCGCCCTGGCGGTGCTGGCGCTGATCGACTCGACCAGCTTCGGCACGCTGCTGATCCCGGTGTGGCTGCTGATGGCGCCCGGCCGGGTGCGGCCGGGCCGGATCCTGGTCTACCTGGGCGCGATCGCCGGGTTCTACGCGCTCCTCGGCATCGCGATCCTGCTGGGCGGCTCGGCCGTCGCCGACACGCTCGCAGGCGTGAGCAGCTCGCGACCGTTCCTGTGGGGGCAGCTGCTCGTGGGGGTCGCACTGTTCGCTTGGAGCTTCAAGCTGGATCCGCCCAGGTCGGGGAAGGGGAGAACCGACGAGCCGCAGGTCCCGGCCCGCCTGCTCCGCTGGCGCGAGCGGGCGGTCGCCTCGGAGTCCGGCTCGGCCTCTGCGCTCGCGGGGCTTGCGGTGCTCGCCGGGCTGGTCGAGGCGGCCTCGATGCTCCCCTATCTCGCTGCGATCGGGATCATCGGGACCCAGGGGCCGGGCTGGCCGGTGTCGGGGCTGTGGGTGGTCGGCTACTGCGCCGTGATGATCGCTCCGGCGCTCTTGCTCACCGCCGCCCGCGTCTTCGCCGCTCCGCTGGTGGAGCGACCGCTGGCCATCCTCGATGCCTGGCTGGTCAAGCACGCCGCGAGCGCGACGGCGTGGGCGGTTGGCATCGTCGGGTTCCTGCTCGCCCGGGCCGCGCTCGGTCCGCTCTTCGGCTGAGCGTGGCTCGCTCCCAGCCGCAGTGGAGCGGAAGGAATTCGTAGAGGGCAAGTCGAAGTCGACGTCCATCTCCGGGTCGACCGATTCCGAGCCCGCTGGTCGGGCCCGGAACCGGTCGCTGCTCACCTCGAGGCGAGAGACCCTGATCGAGGTGCCGGTGTCGTTGATCAGGCGTACGTACGCGTCACCGGCGCTGCCGGTTCACGGTCGTCCCCCGGTCTCGAAGGTCCACTCACCGGAGCCGATCCGGTACGAGGTGATGCCGTTCTCGGTGCCGAGGCTCTCCGGGGCCGCCCCGCCGGGCCCGGTGGCCAGGTAGGAGCCTTCGGGGAGGCGTACGACCGCGGTGACGTTGACCGGGACCGTGGTCTGGAGGGCGATGCCGTCCTCGCCGCGGGTCCAGGCGGACGCGACCCGGCCACGCTGCGTCGCGACCGAGCCCTTGGCGTGGGTCAGGCCGGTGGCCGGGACGCTGATCTCGACCTCGGCCGCTCCCGGGGCGGTGGTGCGGATCCCGAGGACCGACTCGGTGATGTCGAGGATCCCTCGCGAACCCCAGCCGTGGGAGGCGCTGTTGGCCGAGCCGCTGAGCTCCCAGGCCTCGGGGGTGAAGGTGCCACCGCTCGCGAGCCAGCCGGCCCAGCCGTAGTCGTCCTCGTTGGTGAGCAGGTTCAGCACGCCGTCGCCGGCGTCTGCGTCGGCCAGGGCCTCGAGCAGCACGTGCGCGGTCATCGGCCCCTGCTTCATCCCCTGGGAGGCGAGCCGCTCACCGAGCGCGGGGACGTCCTGCTTCGGAGCGATGCCGAAGGTGACCGCGTACGAGGTCGCGTGCTGTCCCGCGTGGGCCGACTGGGTGCCGTCGGCGAGGAGGCCGTCGACGTAGGTCCCGTCGGTCTTGCGCAGCTTCTGGTTCATCCGCGCAGCGAGCGCGTCGGCGTCGGAGCGCAGCGCGGCGACCTCGGCGGCCGGCCGGCCCAGCTCCTCACCGGCCAGCGCGACCTTGCGCAGGACGTCGACGCCGAGGGCGTTGACCGTGGTCCTGGCGGCGGTGCTCATGTCGTAGCCGAAGCGGCCGTGGGCGGGCCAGTCGACGATGCCGTAGCGGTACTGGCCGGAGCCACCGGAGAGGTTGGTGACCAGGCCCTGGGTCGGGCCGCTGGTGGCGATGTGGCGACGGATGTAGTCGGCGGTGGCGGTGAGGTTGTCGTAGGTGTCCTCGAGGACGGCCTTGTCGCCGGTCTCGAGGTAGTAGCGCCAGATCCAGTCCGGGACGACCTCGGTGAAGTCGGGGATGTCGCGCTTGCCGTCGCCGTTGGGGTAGACCGCGTTGTAGCGGCCGGCGTCGTTTCCGGTGGTCCAGTAGCGCTCCTGGCCGAGCAGGAACTCCCGGATGGCCTGGCGGGAGGCGACGCGCTCGCGCTGGGAGGACATCAGGCCGATCGAGATGTTGGCGGTGTCGTGCAGGAACTGGCCCTGCTCACGGGTCGGGGTGTCGACGAAGGTCTCCTGGACCGAGTAGCGCAGCGAGCGGTCCATCAGGTCCCAGACGTCGTCGAGGGTGGCGTCGGAGCTCTCGAACGTCGCCGCGCCGTCCTTGTCGTAGGCGGAGTGGACGACCGTGGCGGTCACGTCCTCGGCGGTGATCTCCTCGCCGGCGCCCGGGATCTCGAGGTAGCGGAAGCCCAGGTGGCCGACGGCCAGATAGTCCTGCTCCCCCGCGGCCTGGGTGTAGGGGAAGGACATGTTGGTGCTCTGCGTCGAGAGGCCGGTCGTCGAGACCCGGCCGGTGTCGGCGAGCTCGTAGCCGGCCCGGATCATGACCTGCCGCCCGGCCGTACCGTTCTCGAAGTGCACGCCGGGTCGGGCCGGGATGATCGTGCCGAAGTCGGCGACCGGGGTGCCGTCGTCGGCTCGGAGCATGCGCTCGGGGCGGACGACGGTCTCCTCGAGCCTTGTCTGCTGGCCTTCGAGGCGGGTGAACGGCGCCACCGGGTGAGCGCCGACCACCACGGCATCGGACCACTGCGAATCGTCATAGCCTCGCTCGGTCCAGTCGCCGATCGCCTGGGCGGCCTGGCCGTCGAGGTGCTCGATCCAGAGACCCTCGCCGTTGCGGGTGCCGACGATGACGTACGGAGCACGGCGGACCTTCCACGAGCCGTCGGTGACGATCGTGGTCGTCTGGCCGTCGGCGTAGGTGAGGTCGAGCTTCAGGAGTACGCCGGGGATGCCCGCGGCGCGGCCCTGGCCGCCGCTGAACCAGTGCAGCTTTACGCCGAGGGAGAGGGTCTCCCCCGGTGTGACCAGGTCGGTGACGTCCGCGGCCTGGTAGTAGCCCTCGCTCGGGTAGCCGAAGTTGCTCATCCGGTCGGCCTGCTCGCCGCCGAGGTAGAGCTCGGCGGTGTGGCTGGCCGACAGGTAGCTGCGGGCGCTGACGATCTTGCCCGCCGGGACCTCGACCTCGGTGCGTGCCAGGGTCCACTCGTCGCGCTCCTGGGCCGGGTTCTCCGCGGTGCCCGGTGGGCGCCGGATCCAGCTGGCGCCGCCCCAGTCGGTGTCGTCGAGACCGGTCTCGAAGGCGGCACTGGGCGACCAGCGCGACGGCAGCTTGCCGCGGTCCCAGGTCCTGACCCGCCACGTGTAGCGGCTGCCGGGTGTGAGGGTCTCGCCGGCGTAGTCGACGTAGGCCTGCTGCGCCGAGGACACCTTGTCGGAGTCCCAGACGAGCTCGCCGGCAGCGTCGCGTACCTCGATCTTGTAGGCGGACTGCACCTCGTTGGCGTCGCTGTCCTGAGGCAGCCAGCCGAACCGTGGCGTCAGATCCGTGTTGAGCGGGTGGGTGAGGTCGTCGACGGTCAGAGCGGCAGGGGCGGCAGGTGCGGTGTTCGCGGTCGCCGCCCCGGTCGGGGTCACGGCCGCCGCAAGGCTGGTGACGACGAGGGCGCTGGTGACGATCGCGGCCAGACGGAGCTTCATGGGTCCTCCGAGTGAGTTGATACGTTTCTGTGGCCGGATCCGGCCACAGCCTTTGGGGTTCAGCAGACGGCGCGAAGGCGCTCGAGCTCCGGACTCTGGCCGGAGCTCGTGCTGATCACGTGGCATCCGGAAGGCACGTCTTGGACCACGAGATAGGAGCCCTCACGCGTCGCGGGCACCGGACGCCCGTCGAGGAACACCTGGTCTCCGGACTGTGAAGGCACGAGGACCTCGGCCCGAGAGTTGCCCGGCACACTCACGCCGACGTCGATGCCGCGTGCGGTCGTGGCGTACGCCGCACCGATGCGTCCGCGGAGAGTCGGCAGAGTGACGTGTGCCCGGGTGACCCCAGCGGGCTGGGGCCGCACACGGAACTCCTCGTAGCCAGGCACCAGAGGCTCGATGCCGAACATGCCTTGAGGCACGTTGTAGGCCGGAGACGCCGCCCAGGGGTGGGACCAGGTCATGTTGGACTTCAGCGAGGTGTCCCAGGCCTCGGCGGTGGCGCCGGCTCCCTTCTCGATCATGTTGAGCCAGCTGCGCAGGACCGTGCTCGTCAGCATCCGGTGCGCGACGTCGCCCCTGTCGCCGTCGTAGAGGGCCTCGAGGACGAAAGCGGCGCAGTAGACGCTGCAGGCCATGCCACGGGTGCCGATGTAGTCCGCGGCCCGTTGCGCGACCTCACCTCGGGCAAGCCCGAACGCCGTGGCGAAGACGCTCGCCTGGATCGCCCAGTGCTGGATCGGGGTGCCGTCGGCGTTGAGACCGTCGCGGAACGCGCCCTTGGCCGGGTCCCACAGCCTGCCGTTGGCCGCGTTCCGAAGTCGGTCGGCGATGGCGGTGTACGTCGCCGCGTCGGCGTCGTGGCCCAGCGCCGTCGCGATCTCCGCCATGTCACGGAACGACCGGTGCCCGATCGCGTTGATGACGGTGTTGTAGGGGCGGAAGACGTAGCCGTCACGCTCGGACGCGGGCCAGTCGACGATGTCGCAGTCGGTACAGGAGTTGGCACCGTTGGATCCGCTGTTCTTGCGAATGAGTCCGGTGGACGGTTCCACCCACTCCAGGGGCAGCTTGTCCTGCAGCGTGGCGTAGTTGCGCGCGAGCGCGGCGGTGTCACCGGTCTGCTGCCAGGAGTCATGGAACGCCAAGATCGTGTACATCGGCCACTCCGTCGGCCACGTACGGTCGGTGAGGAGGTACTCCAGGGAGTAGTTCCCCAACGTGGGGTCGCTGGAGACGAAGAAGTTGGCCATCATCTGCAGGTAGCTGTCGGCCTCGTAGGCGTCGCGCTCCCGGGTCCAGGAGTCGACGTAGAGGTTGTGGTTGGTGGCCTCGATCGTGTCCCGCGACAGCGCCCACACGCGGTTAAGGCCTTCGTCGGCCGAATCGAAGATTGCCTCGTCGGTGTCGAAGGGATAAACCTGCGCAAGAGCGGGGAAGTCTTCGGCGCCCAACCCCGTCGGGGCGCCGATGACCTCGACGTAGCGGAAGACTCGCATTCCCCAGGTCTCCAGGTGCTGCTCTCCAGCGCGCAACGTCCACTTGTCCTGGTAGGTGTTGCCCGTGCGCATGGCGAACCGCACCGTCTGGGGTGCGGACAGCTCTTCGCCGAATCGGAGGTCGAGCACCTGTCCCGCCTTGCCGTCGAGGTCCATGGAGAGACCGCCGATCCAGGTACGTCCGTAGTCGATGAAGTAGTGGCCGGGTGCTTTCTCCACGGCACTGACGGGCGCCCTCAACTGCTGCTCCACCTTGGCCGTCGGGGCGGCGCGGAGGTCGTCGAAGGCCGGGCGTACCGCTGCAACGCGCCATGTGGAGTCGTCAAAGCCGGGCTCCGCGAAGCCCTCCGGCCACTCGGCGGACTGCAGGTTCTCCTTCGGCGCCGCGAAGTAGCCGGTCCCGATGCTGCCGGCAGCAGGGAAGACGTTCGCGCCGGCACGGGTCCGCCACTGGGGGCCGCTCACGATCGCGTCATGGGTCCCGTCGGCGTACTCCACGATGAGCCGCCCGAGGAAACGCCGGTCGCTGCTCGTCCAGCCGAGCACCCCGATCGCATTGTCGGTTCCCGGTCGCAGCGCGGCGGTCACGTCGAAGCCGTCGTATCGGGCCTCGCCGCGGATCGGCTGGGTCGGGCCGAGACCGACGAACTCGCCGTTGAGCCACGCCTTGTAGACGTACTGCCTGCCCGGCGCGGTCGAGGACGCGGTCGCATAGAAGGTGGCGGCCGCGATCGGCTTGTCCGGCAAGGTGAACTCGTGCCGGAGGAAGGCCCAGTCCTGCGATTCGACGCCGTAGACGCAGTTGGCGTTCGTGCCGACCTCGAGCCAGCCGCCCGCCACGGCGCCGCAGGCGAAGTCGCTTGTGGCGGAGAAGTCGTTGGCGTAAAGGGTCTCGCCGGAGGTGGAGGTGACCCGGAGGTCGTCCCAGGCGTTGCGTTCGGACCCGCCCGTACGGAAGCCCACCGTGCCGACGGTGAAGTCGGTGAGGGTGCGGGTGTCGATGAGGGTGTCATCGAGCCAGGTGCGGATGGTCGAGCCGTCAGCCTGGATACGCAGCCGGTAGGACGTCCCGCGGACGAGCGCCTGCGGCAGCGGCACCGAGGCCAGCTGGGTGAAGGTGCCGTTGACTCGTTTGTGGGGAGCAAAGGTGTTCACCCCGTCTCCGCGGAACTGCCACATGTAGTAGTTGCTGGCGTCCTTGGCCCGGAAGACGATGGTGGCGTTCTGGGTCGCGATCCGGAAGGTGGTGTCGATGGTGACATCGCCCCACGTGGTCGTGCGGGCGGGCGCCAGCCAGATGGGCTGGGCCTGACCCCACTCCTGGCCAGGACCGGTGGTGAAGGTGGAGACGGCCGACCAGTCGGATCCCTTGCCACGCCCGTCCCACGTGCGTACCCGCCACCGATAAGTCTGTTCCGGCTCGAGCTCCGGGCCGGCATACGGCACGTTGGTGCTCGCCGAGGACGTGACGCGACCGGAGTCCCACACCCCGGCGGCACCGATTCCTTCGCCGATCCGGGCAACTTGCACGCGGTAGGCGCTCTGCTCGGCGAACGGAACGTGCCAGGCGAGCAGCGGCGAGGTGAGGTCCTCCACGTCCCGCGGTGAGGACAGCTGCGAGACGGTGAGGTGGGTGGCTGCCGCGCCGTCGACAGCAACCGCCGGAACTGGGGCCAACACGACGAGGGCGCTGGTGACGATCGCGGCCAGACGGAGCTTCATGTTTCCTCCGGAGCGTGATTGATACGTTTCACTGCTTGTCGAAGACTATGGCGCTCGTCACATGCTCCGGAAGGGTGATGGCCGGATCCGGCCACGCCGACTGTTCCGGACGCCGAGGCGTCAGTTCTTGGGTACGAAGGGTCGATTCTCGAGCGCGAGAGGTCGACTTCTGACGGCGGTATGAGAACTCAGAAACCGACCCCTCGCGATCAGAACCTGACGCCTCGGAGTCAGGAACTGACCTCTCGCGGTCAGGAAGTGACGTCTCGGGGTGGGGTTATCAGGACGTGGAGGGTGCGGGGGCCGTGGACGCCTTCGACTCGGTCGAGCTCGATGTCGCTGGTGGCCGAGGGGCCGCTGATCCAGGTCTGGGGGCGGGCGGGGTCGAGGAGGGCGATGGCCTCGGGTACGTCGGCGACCACCTGGTCCTCGCGGACGATGCAGATGTGGGTGTCGGGGACCAGGGAGATGGCCCGGCGGCCCTGGTCGGGGGTGTGGTCGAGGACGATCGTGCCGGTCTCGGCGATGCCGACCCGGGCCTCGGTGACGACCGCCGCGATCAGGTCCAGCTCCGCGGCGGTGAGGGTGCCGTCGTCGACGATCGCGTCGGGGACGCGGAGCGACAAGCCGGGCGGGACGATCACCTGGCCGGCCGGGAGGGCGGCGGCGATCCGGTCCTCGAGGTCTTCGGCCGAGCAGCGTTCGACCACGGCCCGATAGTCGGCCACCCGCTCGGCGAAGAGGTCGACGAGCTCACGGGTCGCGACGGGGGTGGCCGCCCGCGGGGCGACGGTCTGGACAGGATCGATCGCCGAGCCGACCAGTGCTTCGCGGACTCGGGCGAGGATCTCGGTGCGTGCGTCAGGCATCGTCACCCTTTCTGGTCATCGTTGCGGCCGCCGTCCGTGCGCCCGCCATCGGTGCGCAGCCACCAGTCGCGGAAGCTCTCCCCCGGCGCGTCGGGCAGGTCGCGGGCGCCGGTCCAGGCGGTGGGGCCGAAGCGGCGTGCGAAACGCATGCCGATACCGGTGAGACGCTCGACGGCGGAGAGGCGGCGCGAGCGCCCCAGGACGTACGCCGCCCCCTTCATCGCCATCGCCTCCGGCTTCGGCACCCCACCGCGGTGGGCGTCGACGACCTGGGCGCGCTGGTCGACCAGGACCGAGGGGATGTCGATGCGTACCGGGCAGACCTCGAAGCAGGCACCGCACAGCGTCGAGGCATAGGGCAGCGAGTCGGTCTGCTCGTCGTGCCCGACCCCCTTCAGCAGCGGGTTGAGGATGGCGCCGATCGGGCCCGGGTAGACCGAGCCGTACGCATGGCCGCCGGTGCGCTCGTAGACCGGGCAGACGTTGAGGCAGGCCGAGCAGCGGATGCAGCGCAGCGCCTGCCGGCCGACCTCGTCGGCGAGCGCACGGGTGCGGCCGTTGTCGAGGAGCACGACGTGCACCTCCTGGGGGCCGTCGCCGGGGGCGATCCCGCTCCACATCGAGGTGTAGGGGTTCATCCGCTCGCCGGTCGAGGACCTCGGCAGGAGCCGGAGCATCGGGTCGAGGTCCTCCCAGCGGGAGACGACCTTCTCGATGCCGACCACCGAGACGAGCACCTCGGGCAGGGTCAGGCACATCCGGCCGTTGCCCTCCGACTCGACCACGACGAGAGTGCCGGTCTCGGCCACCGCGAAGTTGGCGCCGGAGACCCCGACCTTGGCACGCAGGAACTTCTCGCGCAGATGCTCCCGGGCGGCGGCCGCGAGGACGGCCGGCTCGTCGGTGAGATCGTCGGGCGCCGGTCGGCCAGCGGCCCCCATCTTGGAACGGAAGATGTCCCGGATCTCGGCTCGGTTGCGGTGGATCGCGGGTACGAGAATGTGCGATGGCAGGTCGTCGCCGAGCTGCACGATCAGCTCGGCCAGGTCGGTCTCCCAGGCCGCGATGCCCTCTTCGGCCAGCGCCTCGTTGAGGCCGATCTCCTGGGTCACCATCGACTTGACCTTCACGACCTCCGTCGCGGCGTGGGCCTTCGCGATGCCGGCGACGATCGCGTTGGCCTCCGCGGCGTCACGCGCCCAGTGGACGGTCGCGCCGTTGGCTGTGAGGGTCTCCTCGAGGCGTACGAGCTGGGTCTCGAGGTCGAGCAGCGCACGCTCCTTGACCGCGGCACCGGCCAGGCGCAGCTCCTCCCAGTCGGGGACCTCGGCGACGACCTTGGCCCGCTTGGCGCGGATGGTGCTGGTCGCGTGGGCGAGGTTGTGACGCAGCTGGGAGTCGGTCAGCGCCTCGCGTGCGGCCTCCGGGAAGGCCGGCATCCCCACGAATGTCCCGCTCATCGGGTCACCTCCGCGACAGCGCTGTCCTCGGTCGAGGCGAGGATCTCGGCGAGATGGACCGTGCGTACGCCGGAGCGCTGCCGGGAGAGCACACCGCCGATGTGGGTGAGGCAGGAGTTGTCGCCGGCGACCACGATCTCGGCGCCGGTCTCCCGGATGTGGCGCGCCTTGTCGGCCCCCATCGCGATCGAGGTGTCGGCGTTCTTGACCGCGAAGGTGCCGCCGAAGCCGCAGCACTGATCGGCGCCGGGCAGGTCGACCAGCCGGATCCCCCGCACCGCCTCCAGCAGCCGCTGCGGCCTGTTCCCCACGCCCAGCATCCGCAGCGAGTGGCAGGTCGGGTGGTAGGTCACCCGGTGCGGGTAGTAGGCGCCGACGTCCGTCACGCCGAGAACGTCGACGAGGAACTCGGAGAGCTCGTAGACGTTGGGCGCGAGTTTCGCGACGGCCTCCTGGAGGGCCTCGTCGCCGGAGCGGCCGGCCACGATCGAGTGCTGGTGACGTGCCGACCCGGCGCAGGATCCGGACGGGGTGACGACGGCGTCATAGCCGGCGAAGGCGTCCACGAACGTACGCAGCACCGGGACCGCCTCGTCCAGATAGCCGGTGTTGACCATCGGCTGTCCGCAGCACGTCTGCGCCTGCGGGAACTCGACCTCGACGCCGAGCCGGCGCAGGAGGCGTACGACGGCCTGGCCCGTGCTCGGGTAGAGCGCGTCGTTGATGCACGTGACCATCAGCGCGACTCGCATCCGGCATGCCTCCTTCGTCTCAGTCTCGTTCATCAAATCAGTTCAGGACCAGTTCAGTTCAGATCAGTCCGGTTCAGATCAGTCCGTGCGTACGGCCCTCACGACCGCTTCCACACTCGTCCCCGCCCCCAGCGAGTCGGCGGCCGCCCGCAGCCGGCGCCGTACGGTGCGCTCGGAGATCCCCAGCGCACGCGCGATCCGCTCGATCGTGTAGCCCCGGGCGAACAGTGCCAGCACCTCCACCTCGTCCGACGGAAGGTCGGTCGAGGCGGACGGTCGTGCATCGCCCGAGGCTGCCACGGTTCACTCCTGTCTCAGCATGACGCCGACTGGTAGGTGGACCGGAGGGCGGGTGCGTGACGGGTTCGTGCCCGGGACGACATCGTGCTCATCCGGTCACCACCTTCTCGACGTAGGGCACCAGACGTACGGGCCCGGCGAGCCCGTAGCTCTGTCTGGCCGCCACGCCGTAGACCGACGGGGTGACGGTGCGCAGCCGGTTGAGCAGCGTCGAGGCCACCTCGATCTCGATCGTGTTGGCGCCGGGCACCAGGGCGTGGCCGAGGTCGACGACCGGGTCCATCGGGTCGAGCGCGGGCAGCAGCTCGCCGTTCACACGCACCCGGAAGGTGTCGTTGACCTCGCCGAGCTCCAGGTAGGCGCCGTCGTCCGCGGTCCAGTCGGTGCCGAGGTCGACGCTGGTGCGGTAGCGGCCGATTCCGGAGACGTCCTCGAAGCCGGAGATCTTCGACCAGCCCTGGAGCGAGGCGAGGTCGCGGGTGGTGGTCGCCTTGGTCGTCGCGAGGTCCTTCGGGTCGACCGGGTTCGCGGGCTTCCAGTCCTCGAGCTCGAGGCTCCACGACTGCGGCACGACGGGCTCGCGGACGCGGTCGACGACGACATTCGCCGTCCGTCCGTCGGCCTTGGCGAGCTCGAACGCACCGGCAGTCGTGGTGCGCAGGGCGACGTTGGCGCCCCGCGCCACCACGGTCTGACCAGCGGTGGCGACGGGGAGTACGGAGCGGGCGACGCCCGCGCCCGGGGCCGCGAGGGCGACCACGGTGGACTGACCGGGAACGAGGTCGACACGGACCCGAACCCGGTCGCCGGCGCGCTCGTAGGCGGCGATCCGGGTGATCTCCCCCGTCCACGCGTCCAGGAGCCACGGGACGGCGGCACGGTCGGCGGCGGTCAGCCAGACGTCCTGCTGCACCGGGCTGAGCCGCCGGTTCTCGGCGTGCCGGGCGTTGGCCAGGTAGTAGAGGTCGACCTTGCCCGCGCTGCGGCGCACGTGCATCACCGTGGAGTCGGCGTGCTCGACGTCGCGTACGACGCCGAGGGCTGCCAGCGCGTCGCCGACCTCCGCCTCGGGGACGGTGCGGGTGGTGGCCAGCGCGCCGACCTCGGCCATCAGCGAGCGGACCTCGGCCGTCGCCGCGGCGTCGTCGCGACCGGCCGCGGTCGCCTGGGACCAGTCGCCGATGAGCACGATCGGCAGGCCCTTGCGGCCGAGAGCGAGCAGCCGCTTCGCGCCGTCGATCTCCATCGTGAACGCGTTGCTGCGCAGCTTGTCAGGGCCGACGACGACGGCCTTGTAGGCCGGCCCCTGGGGTGCCAACCGGCCGTTCGCGACGTCGACGCCGTCGAACGCGAGCAGCGAGGCGCTGACGAAGGAGTGCGACCAGCCGAGCTTGGTGCCGTTGTTGGTGATCCAATGCGGGCCTACGCCGGTCGAGGCCCAGCCCTTGTGGCCCCAGAACGCGATGTCGTACTTCGGGGCGCCGGTCTGGAGCACCAGCTGCGTACGGGCGAGGTAGGCGGCGATGCCCGGGACGTGCTGCCACTGCGGCGTGCGCGGGCCCCACGCCTCACCGAAGCCGATGGCGTTGTTGTAGTACGGCGAGAACGCGGCGAAGCCGGGCCAGGTGACGTCGGGCGCCTTCGCGTAGGGGAAGCCGTGGATCATCAGCTGGTTCACGCCGGCGGCGAAGATGCTGTTGATCGTGAAGAGCGCCTGGTTCTGGGCCGTCGGGCTGGTGCTGTTCGCGCCCCAGGTCGTGTTGTAGGCGGCGCCGTTGTAGCAGATCGCCTCGCAGGACAGGACCTTGTGGCCGGCCAGGTCGCGGCCCGCGGCCATGACCCGGTAGTCGTCGAGGTTCTTGAAGCCGAGCGACTCCGTCTCCGGCACGTCGACCACCGCGGAGTGCTGCATCGTGTCGGTCTCCAGGCCGTAGGGCTGGATCCGGATCCCCATGCCGAGCGTCTTGGCGAACTCCTGCATCGGGCGCAGGTGCTCGTCGCGGTAGAGGTCGGAGAGCACGATGTTGAAGTCGTCGCGGACCTCGTTGGTGCGCAGTCCGTCGGCCGTCGCGGGGTCGGTGGCGGCGATCGAGAACTGGTACTTCTCCTCCTTCTCCAGCACGTACGGCAGCCACGGCCGCAGGTCGTAGCCGTGCTTCGCCTCGAACTCGACGAGCAGGTCCCGTGTCCAGACCGTCGCCTCGGTCTCGATCTCGAGCGAGTCCTCGAAGAGGTAGCCGCCCGCGGCGCGCAGCAGCGTACGCAGCTCACCGTCGAGCACCCGGTCCTGCCACAGGTCGATGACCTTCTGGGCACCGCGGCGATTGAAGTGGTCGACGACGTAGGAGCGGGGCGAGGTGTGCGGACCCGCCTCGGGCTCCTGACCCGAGCCCCGCTGCCAGGTCGCCAGCAGCACCCAGGTGGCGCCGGCCGGGTCTGCCGGAGCGGTCCAGGTGAGGTGCTCGCCCTCGACGTCTGTGCTGAGGTCGAGGTAGGAGGCCGGGTCGAGGATCGTGCTGGTGATGTTGTTGATGCGGTCGCGTACGTAGCCGGTGACCCGGTGCGCCTGGACGGTCACAAGCTCTGCGCGGGTCGCCTCGGCCGCGGGTTCCACGACCGGCTCGGGCAGGGCGTCGTCGTAGGTCGACCCGGCGGCGACCGTCGCCTGGCCGTGCACCAGCTCGGTGCAGGCCGCCTCGTCGTCCGGTGTGATCGTCGGGACCGCGGCCGGCCACGAGGGCCCGACCGTCACGTCGACACGGACGTCCCGCTTGGCCGCCTGCGCGAGGGCGGCCTTGACGCCGGCCACCCACGGAGCGGTCCCCCACCCGTGTGTCGCGACGTCGATGTCGATGCCACGGGCGCGGAGGCTGTGGGTGACGTCGGCGATCTCGAGGACCCCGAAGCCGGCGTCGGTGACCTGGTCGACCTCGCGGACGATCTCGGCCGGGTCGACCAGCCCGTGCGGCCACCACCAGCGGAAACCAGCCGCGGTGGCCGTGCCCGGTCGGCGGAACGCCTTGACGAGCTGGTCCGGCAGGCCGGCCGAGCCGGGGCCGGCCGAGCCGGGGGCGGCCGCCGCCGCGGAGACCACGAAGGGGCTGCCGAGGACAGCAGTGGCGCCGAGCGTCGCCGCGGCAGCGCCGAACAACGTACGCCGGTCGAGCCGGGGGTCGGGGAGCGAGTCGGTCATGTGGGGGCCTTCCGGGCGGTTTCGGACGATGGTCAGGACGGCAGCCGGGCCTCGGCGGCGGCCCAGTCGAGGCCGTCGCGCGGCTCGAAGCGGCGTACGTCGTAGGAGCGGCGGACGAGGTCGCGCATCGCGGGCAGGTCGGGCAGGTCGGCCCCGAGGGCGCGGCCCTGGACCAGGACGTTGCCGAGCGCGGCCGCCTCGACCGGTCCGGCGAGGACCGGCAGACCGCAGGCGTCGGCGGTGAGCTGGCAGAGCAGCTGGTTCTGCGAGCCGCCGCCGACGACGTGGACGACCTCGGGCGAGGTGCCCGCGAGGGCGGCCGCGGTGCGTACGTGTCGTCGGTAGGCGACGGCGAGGCTGTCGAGGATGCAGCGGGTGATCGCCGCCGGCGAGTGCGGGATCGCCTCCCCGGCCTCCGCGGCCAGCGCGGCGATCCGCTCGGGCATCGGGTCCGCCGCGGTGCCCGGCGAGAGCAGCCGCGGGTCGTTGATGTCGACCACCGTACGCAGCGGCTCGAGCTCGGCCGCGGCAGCGAGCAGCGGGTCCAGCTCGGAGCCCTGGTAGCGCCGCTCGCTCCAGGAGCGCAGCGACTCGGACAGGACCCACAGGCCCATCACGTTCTTGAGGAACCGGATGGTCTTGTCGATGCCGACCTCGTTGGTGAAGTCGGCGAGCCGGGCCTCCTCGGTCAGCACCGGCCGGTCGAGCTCGAGGCCGACCAGCGACCAGGTCCCGGACGAGATGTAGGCGAAGTCGCTGGCCTCCGCGGGGACACCGACGACCGCCGAGGCGGTGTCGTGCGAGCCCACCGCGACCACGGGCACGTCGCCGGAGACGCCCAGGTCCTGGGCCACGTCGGGCAGCAGCGGGCCGAGGAGAGAGCCCGGGTCCCGAAGGGGCGGGAGGACCCCCTCGGGAAGCCCGAGCTCCCGGCACAGGTCGACCGCCCAGGTGCCCTGACGGACGTCGTAGAGCTGGGTGGTCGAGGCGTTGGTGCGCTCCGCGCCGATCGCACCGGTGAGCCAGTAGCCGAGCAGGTCCGGCAGCAGCAGCATCGTCTCGGCCGCGTCGAGCACGGTGGTGCCGCGGGCCGCGACGAGCTGGTAGAGCGTGTTGAACGGGAGCTGCTGGATACCGGTGGTGCCGTAGAGCGTGGCCGCCCCGATCTGGGCGAGGACCTTCTCCGCGACCCCCTCGACGCGGGCGTCGCGGTGACTGAAGACCTGGCCGAGGAGCTGGCCGTCGTGATCCAGCAGCCCGTGGTCGATGGCCCAGGAGTCGATCCCGATGCCGTGCAGCGGGCCGGTCCGGGCCACCTCGCGGATGCCGGTGAGCATCTCGCGGTGGATGCCGAGCACGTCCCAGAAGAGCGAGCCGCGGACACGTACCGCACCGTTGGGGAAGCGGTGCATCTCGTCGATCTCGACCCGGCCGCCACCGATCCGGCCGGACATCACCCGGCCGGAGGTGGCACCCAGGTCGACCGCCGCGACCCTGAGGTGCGGACTCAGCAGACTCATCGCAAGAAGGCGGCGGCCACGCCTGCGTCGACGGGCACGTGCAGTCCGGTGGTGTGGGTCAGGTCGGGGCCGCAGAGCACGAAGACGGCGTTGGCGATGTTCTCCGGCAGCACCTCGCGCTTGAGCAGGGTGCGCTGGGCGTAGAACTTGCCGAGCTCCTCCTCCGGGACCCCGTAGACCTCGGCCCGCTTGGCGCCCCAGCCGCCGGCGAAGATGCCGGAGCCCTGGACCACACCGTCGGGGTTGATGCCGTTGACCTTGATCCCGTACGCACCGAGCTCGGCGGCCAGCAGGCGGACCTGGTGTGCCTGGTCGGCCTTGGCCGCGCCGTACGCGACGTTGTTGGGACCGGCGAAGAGCGAGTTCTTCGAGGAGATGTAGACGATGTCGCCGCCCATCTCCTGCTCGATCAGCACCTTCGCGGCCGCCTTGGAGACCAGGAACGAGCCCTTGGCCATCACGTCGTGCTGGAGGTCCCAGTCGCGCTCGGTGGTATCCAGCAGGGACTTGGACAGCGACAGGCCGGCGTTGTTGACGACCAGGTCGACGCCGCCGAAGGCGAGCACCGCCGCGTCGAACATCGCCTGCACGGCCGCCTCGTCGGAGACGTCGGCGGCGAGGCCGACGGCGACGTCAGGGCCGCCGATCTCGGCTGCGGCCGCTTCGGCCTTGGCGAGGTCGAGGTCGGCGATCACGACACAGGCGCCCTCGGCGGCGAGCCGCTTCGCGGTCGCCTTGCCGATGCCGGAGGCCGCACCCGTGACCAGGCCGACCCGGGTCGCGAGCGGCTTGGGCGCCGGCATCCGCTGGAGCTTGGCCTCCTCGAGCGCCCAGTACTCGATCCGGAACTTCTCCGACTCCTCGATCGGGGCGTACCTCGAGAGCCCCTCGGCGCCGCGCATCACGTTGATGGCGTTGAGGTAGAACTCCCCCGCCACGCGCGCGGTCTGCTTGTTCTTCCCGAAGGAGAACATCCCGACGCCGGGCACCAGGACGATGAGCGGGTCCTTGCCGCGGATCGCGGGGCTGTTCTGGTCCGCGTGCCGGTCGTAGTAGGCCTGGTAGTCCTCGCGGTAGCCGACCGCGAGCTCCTTCAGCCTGGCGATGCTCTCCTCGACGGAGGCCGTGGCCGGAAGGTCGAGGACCAGCGGCTTGACCTTGGTACGCAGGAAGTGGTCGGGGCAGGAGGTGCCGAGCTCGGCCAAGCGCGGGTGGTCCTCGCTCGCGAGGAAGTCGAGGACCACGTCGGAGTCGTCGAAGTGGCCGACCATCGGCTGGTCCGCCGAGGCGATGCCACGGATCGTGGGAGCGAGAGCAGCTGCCTTCGTACGCCGCTCCCCGTCCGGCAGGGCCTGATAGCCGTCGAGTGCGGGACCGAACGGCTCCGCCTTGCTGTGCTCCTCGATGTAGGCCGCGGCCGTATCGATGATCCACAGCGAGTTCTTCTCGGCCTCCTCGGAGGTGTCACCCCACGCGGTGATGCCGTGACCTCCGAGGATGCAGCCGACGGCCTGGCTGTTCTTCGCCTTGATCTCGGCGATGTCGAGGCCGAGCTGAAAACCGGGGCGGCGCCAGGGCACCCAGACGACCTGGTCGCCGAAGATCTCCGTGGTGAGGTTCTCGCCGTCGGCGGCCGTCGCGATCGCGATGCCGGAGTCGGGGTGGAGGTGGTCGACGTGGGCGGCGTCCACGAGCCCGTGCATCGCAGTGTCGATCGACGGCGCCGCGCCGCCCTTGCCGTGCAGGCAGTAGTCGAACGCGGCGACCATCTCGTCCTCGCGCTCGACACCCGGGTATACGTCGACGAGGGCACGCATCCGGTCCAGGCGGAGGACGGCGAGGCCGCTCTCCTTGAGCGTTCCCAGGTCACCGCCCGAGCCCTTCACCCAGAGCAGCTCGACGTCCTCGCCGGTCACGGGGTCGGTCGCGATGCCCTTGGCGGAGGTGTTGCCGCCGGCGTAGTTGGTGTTCTTCGGGTCGGCGCCGAGACGGTTCGAGCGCGCGATCAGTTCTTCTGCCGTGGTCATGACCATCCTGCCTGTGTGCCGCCGACTCGGGCGGTCTCGATCTGTTCCTGGTAGCCGCTGGCGAGGTAGGCGCGCATCGGGTCCGCGGCCAGGCCACGGTCCTCACGCCACCCGCCGAGATCGGCGCGTACGTCTGTGTAGAAGGCGTCCATGAAGATCTCGTTGGCCAGGAGTACGTCGCCGTCCTTCTGTGCCTCGGCGAGTGCATCGGTGTCGAGCAGCAGCGCCCGCGCGGACATCTCCTGGACGTTGAGCACCGACCGGATCTGGCCCGGGATCTTCTTCTCGATGTTGTGGCACTGGTCGAGCATGAACGCGACCCCGCCCTGGGCCACCGGCTTGAACCCGCCCCCACGGACCACCTCGACGATGATCCGGAAGAGCTGGAACGGGTCGGCCGCACCGACGATCAGGTCGTCGTCGGCGTAGAAGCGGCTGTTGAAGTCGAAGGAGCCGAGCTTCCCGAGCCGCAGCAGCTGCATCACGATGAACTCGATGTTGGTGCCGGGTGCGTGGTGGCCGGTGTCGAGGCAGACCACCGCGCGCTCACCGAGAGCACTGACCTGGGCGAACGACGTGCCCCAGTCCGGGACGTCGGTGTGGTAGAACGCCGGCTCGAAGAACTTGTACTCCAGCACCAGGCGCTGGTCCTCACCGATGCGCTCATAGATGGTCGCCAACGACTCGGCGAGCCGGTCCTGGCGGCCGCGCATGTCGGCCTGGCCCGGGTAGTTGGAACCCTCGGCGAGCCAGATCTTCAGGTCTCGCGAGGCCGTCGCTCCCATCACCTCGATGCACTCGAAGTGATGGTCGATCGCCTTCTGCCGGATCTTCGCGTCGGTGTGGGTCAGTGCACCGAGCTTGTAGTCGTCGTCCTGGAAGGTGTTGGAGTTGATCGTGCCGAGCGCGATCCCCTGGTCCTCGGCATAGCTACGCAGCGCCGCGTAGTCATCGACCCGGTCCCACGGGATGTGCAGCGCCACGCTCGGCGCCAGGCCGGTGAAACGGTGCACGGTGGCCGCGTCGGCGACCTTCTCCTCAGGGGTGCGCGGAGTTCCGGGGGTGCCGAAGACCTTGAACCGGGTCCCCGAGTTTCCGTAGGCCCATGAGGGGACCTCGATCTCGAGAGCGGCCAGGTCGCCCGAGATCTGGTCGAACGTCGTCATCGGTGAGCCTCTCTGTGTGCGGTTGAAAGGTTTCAAAGCGCGGATCCGACGTTAGTGGCGCACGTCACGTGCGTCAAGAGGACAGTGGGGTTCGTTGCGTTTCAGCGCCCACCGCGCGAGAAGTCAGTTTCCGACCGCGAGACGTCAGTTCTTGGCCCCGAGAGGTCAGTTCCTGGCCGCGGGGCACGTTCCGCGTACAGGGATCGACTCCTCGATGTCAGAAACCTGACCCCACGCGGTCAGAAACTGACCCGTCGACGTCACGAACTGACCCCTCGGCGTCAAGAACCGACTTCTCGGGGTCAAGAAGGGACGCTTCGGCGTCAGGCGTCCCCGAGCTGGTCCTCGAGGTGGAAGACCTCCTCGAGGCGCAGGAAACCCTCGTCGGGCGCGACGCCGTCGAGGTCCTCGAAGAACTCCGCCATCTCCGCCTGCCAGCGGGCATTGACCTCGGTCGCCGCCATCCCAGCCTGGGCGGCCTCGATGGAGGGCGTCTCGACATAGCCGATGAGCAGCCCGTCGGGTCGGAGGAACAGCGAGTAGTTGTGCCACCCGGTCTCCGCGAGCGCCTGGAGCATGTCGGGCCAGACGGCGGCATGGCGCTGCTTGTACTCCTCGATGCGCTCGGGCTTGACCTGCAGCTGGAAGCAGACGCGCTCCATGACGACCTCCGATGAAACGATTTAGGAACGGACGCTAGTGAGCATGCCCGAATCGGTCAATCGGCGTGCCCCGCTTCCTCGTCACAGCGCCAGCCAGGCTCTATGCTGCGATTGAACGTTTCAGGAAGGAGCCCAGGTGGCGATCACCCCGGCTGCGGGCTCATCTCGCAGCGCCTCGGTCAAGGATGTCGCGGCCACCGCCGGCGTCTCCCTCGGCACCGTGTCCAACGTGCTCAACCGCCCCGATCGGGTCAGCCGAACCACGCGCGAGCGGGTGGAGCGCGCGATGGCCGACCTCGGATTCGTGCGCAACGAGTCCGCCCGGTCGCTGCGCACCGGCAGCACCCATTCGCTGGCCTACGTCATGCTCGACGCAGGCAACCCGTTCTTCACCGACGTGGCCCGTGGCATCGAGCTGGCCGCCGAGACGGCGGGGCTCTCGCTGTTCCTCTGCAACAGCGACGGCCGCTCGGCCCGCGAGGGCGCCCACCTGGCTCACCTGCAGCAACAGCGGGTCCAGGGCATCCTGATCACCCCTGTCGACCCCGACGATCCGCAGATCGACCAGCTGATCGAGCGCGGCACCCCGGTCGTCATCGTCGACCGCACCCGTGCGGGCTCCTCCTTCTGCTCGGTCGCCGTCGACGACGTCCTCGGCGGGCGGCTCGCTGTCGAGCACCTCATCGACGTCGGGCACCGGCGAGTGGCGTACGTCGGCGGGCCGGCGTCGATCGGACAGGTCCGCGACCGGGGCGAGGGCGCCCGGCAGGCCTGGGCCGAGGCCGGCCTCCCTCCCGAGGACCTGGTGACGCTCTCCTGCGAGGCCCCGACCGTCGCCAGTGGTCGTGCCGCCGGCGAGCGACTTGTCGGGCTGCCCGCCCGGCGCCGTCCCACCGCCGCGTTCTGCGCCAACGACCTGATCGCGCTCGGACTGCTCCAGCAGACGATCTCCAGCGGCCGGACCGTTCCCGGCGACCTCGCGATCGTCGGTTACGACGACATCGAGTTCGCCGCCGCCGCGGCCGTGCCGCTCACCTCCGTGCGTCAGCCCCGTCACGACCTCGGCCGCCGAGCTGCCGAGCTGCTGCTCGACGAGGTCGGCAACCCCGCCCACCAGCACGAGCAGGTCCTCTTCACCCCCGAGCTCGTCGCCCGTTCCTCCACCCGCGGCCGGTCCTCCTGACCGCCGACTCGGCCAGACGTAGGCCTTCCTCGGATGCCTTAGGCTCCAGGAGCGGAAGCCGAAGGAGAGTCAGTTGGCCGGAGAACGCGCAGCGACGCTGAGCGATGTCGCCCGCGAGGCAGGGGTCTCGCTGGCCACCGCGTCACGCGCGCTGAACGGGAGCGACCGGGTGGTACGCCCCGAGCTGCAGGAGCGCGTCCTGGCGGCGGCGGACAAGCTCGGCTACACGCCCAACGCCAACGCCCAGGCGATGGCACGCGGCTCGACCGAGACGGTCGGACTCCTGGTGAAGGACATCTCCGACCCCTACTTCTCCACCATCGCCGGCGGCCTGGCCGACGAGGCCGAGAAGCACGGCCTGCTGGTGATGCTGTGCAACACCGGCGGCCAGCCCGAGCGCGAACAGAAGTTCCTGGCCGCGCTGCGGCGCCAGCGCAGCCGCGCGATCGTGCTCTCGGGAAGCGATACGGCCGGCGTACGCCACACCAGCGAGGTCGCCGACCTGCTGACGTCCTACCTGGAGGGTGGCGGCCGGGCGGCCGCGATCAGCCAGCCGCGTCTCCCGGTCGACACCGTGGTGATCGACAACCACGGCGGCGCCAAGGCGCTGGCCGAGCGCTTGGCCGGCCTCGGCTACCGCCGCGCTGCGGTGCTCACCGGCCCCGCGGACCTGCTGGTCTCGGCCGAGCGTCACGCCGGCTTCGCGGAGGGGTGGCTGGAGGCGACCGGCTCGACGCCGACGTACGTCTCCGACGAGTTCAGCCGCGACGGCGGACGCCGGGCGATGACCCGGCTGCTCGAGAACGGCCGGAACAACGGCTCAGAGGTGGACTGCGTCTTCGCGGTCAACGACCTCATGGCGCTCGGCGCCCTGGCCGCCTGCCGACAGGCCGGTATCGAGGTGGGGCCTGAGCTGGCCGTCGCCGGCTTCGACGACATCGCCACGCTGCGCGACGTGACCCCGGGGCTGACCACCGTACGTCTTCCACTGGCCGACATCGGCCGGCTGGCGCTCGAGCTCGTCCTCGGCGAGCCCTCGGCGGAGCTTCGCAAGCGGTCCGTCCACGGCGAGGTCGTGCTGCGGGAGAGCACTCCCCCACGCTCCTGACACAGCTCGACTCGGCGCAACTGTCCCAACGATCGGCGCCGAGTCGGCGCAAACTGACGAGATGTCGCGCCGAGTCGGCGCGTCATAACGAGCCGACTCGGCAGATTTCTCGGTCAGGATGCGACGACTCGGCCAGATTCCGGGTCAGAACGCGCCGACTCGACGTTCCTGGCTGAGACAGATGCGCCGAGTCGGCGATTGGCAGGACGGATCACGCTCTTGCGACGGGCGTCACATCTGTCCTACCGTATCGGAAAGCGCTTTCCCATACGGCTCTCCAGCAGACGAGGAACCCTCACATGGCCACACGACGGCTCGGCATCATCATGAACGGCGTCACCGGACGCATGGGCTACCGCCAGCATCTGGTGCGCAGCATCCTGGCGATCCAGGCGCAGGGCGGCGTCGAGCTCTCCGACGGCACCCGGATCCTCCCCGACCCGATCCTGGTCGGGCGCAATGCCGAGAAGCTCCAGGACATCGCCAAGGAGCATGGCCTGGACCGTTGGACCACCGACCTCGACGAGGCCCTCGCCAACTCCGAGGACACCGTCTACTTCGACTCCCAGCTGACCGGCGTCCGTGAGCCCGCCATCACCAAGGCGGTCGCGGCCGGCAAGCACGTCTACACCGAGAAGCCGATCGCCGACGACGTCGAGGGCTCGCTGCGCCTGGCCCGCCTGGCGGCCGACGCGGGCGTGAAGAGCGGCGTCGTCCACGACAAGCTCTACCTCCCGGGCCTGCTCAAGCTCCGCCGCCTGGTCGAGTCCGGGTTCTTCGGCCGCATCCTCAGCGTGCGCGGCGAGTTCGGCTACTGGGTCTTCGAGGGCGACCTGCAGCCCTCCCAGCGGCCGAGCTGGAACTACCGCAAGGAGGACGGCGGCGGCATCACCATGGACATGTTCCCCCACTGGAACTACGTCCTGGAGAACCTCTTCGGCAAGGTCGAGGCCGTCACCGCCAAGGTTGTCACCCACATCCCCGAGCGCTGGGACGAGAAGGGCAGCTCGTACGCCGCGACCGCCGACGACTCCGCGTACGGCATCTTCGAGCTCGAGGGCGGGATCGTCGCGCAGATCAACTCCTCGTGGGCCACCCGGGTCAACCGCGGCGAGCTGGTGGAGTTCCACGTCGACGGCACCCACGGCTCCGCCGTCGCCGGCCTGCACCACTGCGTCACCCAGGACCGCAACCTGACCCCGAAGCCGGTCTGGAACCCCGACCTGGTCGAGTCGATCCAGTTCCGGGAGCTGTGGAACGAGGTGCCCGACAACCAGCCCTTCGACAACGGCTTCAAGGCCCAGTGGGAGCAGTTCATCCGCTACGTCGAGGGCGACGGCGACCACCCCTACGACTTCATGGCGGGCGTGCGCGGAGTCAGGCTCGCCGAGGCCGGACTCGCCTCCTCGGCCGAGGGCCGCCGCGTCGTGCTGGGAGAGATCCGGCTGTGACCTCCGTACGCCTCCCGCTGCCCGACGGCGGCACCGAGCTCCACACGCTCGCGGCCCCCAGGGCGTGGACGAAGCCGAGGGCGCCGTTCACCTCCCGCACCGCCTACGCCGCCGCCCACGTCGTCCCCCGCACGCTGGCGGAGAACGTGCCCGGCGCCCCGGCGGACATCGACTGGGACCGCACCCTGGCCTACCGGCACGAGCTGTGGTCCTACGGTCTCGGCGTCGCCGAGGCGATGGACACCGCGCAGCGCGGGATGGGGCTCGACTGGACCGCCGCGGCCGAGCTGATCCGCCGATCGGCCGCCGAGGCGGCCACCGTCGGCGGGTCGATCGCCTGCGGCGCCGGCACCGACCAGCTCGCCCTCGACGCCGTCCCCGAGGGCAGGGCCGGTCTGGCCACCGTCATCGACGCCTACCGCGAGCAGATGAAGGTGGTCGCCGACAACGGCGCGACCACGATCGTGATGGCCTCGCGCGCACTCGCCCGGGTCGCCCGCAGCCCCGAGGACTATGCCGAGGTCTACGCCACCCTCCTCGACGAGGCCGAGGGCCCGGTGATCCTGCACTGGCTGGGCGACATGTTCGACCCGGCGCTGGCGGGCTACTGGGGCTCCTCCTCGGTCGCGGAGGCGACCGAGACCTTCCTCGACGTCATCCGGGCCCGTGCCGGCAAGGTGGACGGCGTCAAGGTCTCGCTCCTCGACGCCGAGCACGAGGTCGGGCTGCGCCGGGCGCTGCCCGGCGGCGTACGGCTCTACACGGGGGACGACTTCAACTATCCCGAGCTGATCGTCGGCGAGGGAACCGGGGAGGGCGAGTTCTCGCACGCCCTGCTCGGCATCTTCGCCGCCATCTACCCGGCCGCCTCGGCCGCGCTGCAGGCGCTCGACGACGGGGATCGCGAGGGCGCACGCGAGCTGCTGGAGAGCACCCAGGCGCTCGGCCGGAAGATCTTCGAGGCGCCGACCTACTACTACAAGACCGGGATCGCGTTCCTCTCCTGGCTGGGTGGGCACCAGCCCGGATTCTCGATGGCCGGCGGCCTGCACGCCGGTCGCTCGGTGCCCCATCTGGTCGAGGTCTTCCGGCTGGCCGACGCGGCCGGCCTGCTGACCAGCCCCGACCTCGCGGCCGCACGCATGCGCGCCTTCCTCACCGTGCAAGGAGTCGACCAGTGACCGACAGCATCACCGGGTTGGAACGCCTCTCGCTCAACACCAAGACCACCAACTCCTGGACCCTCGCCGAGGCCGTCGACGGTGCGGCTCGTGCCGGCATCCCCGGCCTGGGGCTGTGGCGCGACCGCGTGCACGAGGCCGGGGTGGAGAAGGCCGCCAAGCTCGTACGCGACGCCGGGCTGCGCATCTCCTCGCTCTGCCGCGGCGGCTTCCTGACGGCCTCCGACGAGGCCGGGATCGCCGGCGCCCTCGAGGACAACAAGCGGGCGGTCGACGAGGCCGCCACGCTGGGCACCGACACGCTGGTGATGGTCGTCGGCGGCCTCCCCGAGGGCGATCTGGATCTGGCCGGTGCCCGGGAGCGGGTCGCCGAGCGGCTCGCCGAGCTGGCACCGTACGCCCGCGACCACGGCGTGAAGCTGGTCCTGGAGGCGCTGCACCCGATGTACGTCGCCGACCGGGCGGTCATCTCGACCCTCGGCCAGGCGCTCGATCTGGCCGCACCGCACCCGGTCGACGCGGTCGCGGTCGTCGTGGACACTTTCCACGTCTTCTGGGACCCCGACCTCGCGGCCCAGATCGAGCGGGCCGGCGCGGAGGGCCGGGTCGCGGCGTACCAGGTCTGCGACTTCAACCTGCCGATCCCCGCCGACGCGCTGCTGGCGCGCGGGATGATGGGCGACGGGGTCATCGACTTCGCACCGATCACGCGGATGGTCGCCGCGACCGGCTACACCGGCGACGTCGAGGTCGAGATCTTCAACGAGGCGATCTGGGCCGGCGACCCCGACGACGTGCTGGCCACCATGGCGCAGCGCTACCGCGACCTCGTGCTGCCTCACCTGTGAGAAAAACGCCGCCGAGCTGCTCTCACAGCTCGGCGGCGCTTGCGTGTAACACGTCGTTCGTAGGACTATCCGGTCGTTATAACGGGCGAGTAGACCTACGAACAGCGTGTTACACGTGGTGGGATCGCTCAGAAGTCGAAGTCGTCGATGTTCGACTCGTCGAAGACTGTCGGCTCCCCCAGGACGACGACGCCGTCGGCACCGACGGTGTACTCCCCGAGGTCACCGGCCTCGAACTTGTCGCCCTCCTTGCCCTCGATGTCACCGGAGGCGAGCGCGTCGGCGGCGTACGCGGACAGGTAGCCGAGCTGCTCGGGGTCCCACAGGGCGAAGGACTTCACGGTGCCGTCCTTGATGTACTCCCGCATCTGGTTCGGGGTGCCGAGACCGGTCAGCGCGACCTTGCCCTTGTACTGCGAGTCGGACAGGTAGCGCGCGGCCGCGGCGATGCCCACCGTGGTCGGGCTGATGATGCCCTTGAGGTTCGGGTGGGACTGAAGCAGACCGGCGGTCTTGTCGAACGACTTCTGGTCGTCGTCGTCACCGTAGACGGTCTGGACGAGCTTGATGTCGGGGTGGTTGGCGGTCAGCTCCTCCTCCATCAGCTTGATCCACTCGTTCTGGTTGGTGGCGTTGGCCGCCGCGGAGAGGACCGCGATCTCGCCCTTTCCACCGATCTGCTCGGCGATCAGTTCGACCTGGCTCTTGGCGATGCCGGCGGCGTCGGCCTGACTGACGAAGATGTCGCGGAACTGCGGCTCGGTGTCGGAGTCCATCGTGACGACCTTGGTGCCGGCGTTGCGGGCCTCCTCGAGGGCGTCTCCGATGGCGGTCGGGTCATTGGCGGAGACCACGAGCGCGCCGGCGCGCTGCTGGGTCGCGGTGTTGATGAAGCTGACCTGGGAGTCGGGGGTCGACTCGGTCGGGCCGACCTGCGACCACTTCGTGCCGATCTCCTTCGCGGCGTTCTTGCCGCCCTTGTCGGAGGCGTCGAAGTAGGGGTTGCCGAGGTTCTTGGGGATGAAGGTGATGCTGCTGGTGTCGCTGCCACCCTCACCATCGCTGCCGCTGTCGCTCCCGCCACCGCAGGCGGACAGGGCGAGGCCGAGGGCCGCAACGATGGCGACGGCACTGCCTGCGCGTCGGAACTTGCTGGTCATGTCACTCACTCCGCTTTCTTTCAGGAGACTGCTTTGAGGATGGTTCTTCCGAGCTGTGGTGTCGGCGATAGGTGCCGACGATGCGACCGGTCCAGCCGAGGACGCTGGCCGCGATGACCGCTGCGATGAGAAGTACGCCGGTGATGATCTGGATGATGTTGGCGCTGAGACCGTCGAGGCGCAGCGCGCTGCCGATCGTGCCGATCAGGACGACGCCGGCGATGACCCCGGGGATGGCCCCGCGGCCACCGAAGATGGACACCCCGCCGAGCAGCACCGCCGCCACGACCTGGAGCTCCAGACCGGTGGCGTTGTCGCCCCGCGCGCTGCCGTAGCGCAGCGTGAAGTAGATGCCCGCCAGCCCCGAGACCAGCCCGCTGAGCGTGAACAGGATCAGCTTCGTACGGTCGACGTTGACGCCCGAGAAGCGAGCCGCGTCCTTGCTGAGACCGGCGGCGAAGATGCCGCGGCCGAAGGGCGTGAAGTGCAGGACCACGGCGAAGATCACGATCAGGACGACCAGCGGAACCGTCATCAGCGGGATCTGGCTGTCGCCGATCCGGGCCTGTACGACGTCACCCCAGGCGTCGGGCCAGTCGGTGATCGCCGTGGTGCCGAGCGCGCCGACGGCGATGCCGCGGAAGAGCGCCATCGTGCCGATCGTGACGGCCAGCGACGGCAGCCCGAATCGGGTGACGAGCACCCCGTTGAACGCTCCCGCGACCGCGCAGGCGAGCAGGGCCAGCACCATCGCGGCGACCATCGGCACGCCCTCGCGGTGCAGCACCCCGAACAGGACGCTGGAGAGCCCGACGACGCTCGCCACGGAGAGGTCGATCTCGCCGGTGATGATGATCAGCGTCATCGGCAGCGCGATCAGCAGGATCGGCGTGATGTCCAGGACCAGGAAGTAGACCGTGATCGGGTCGGAGAAGTTGAGGATCACGATCGACGCGTACGTCCACACCACCACGAGCAGGGCGATGATCGCCGCGTCCCTGGTCATCAGGGTGCGCTGCCACCACGGCTTGGCGTGGGCGGCGTACGTCCGCGGCTCGACCTTTTCGGCGAGCAGACTCATGCCTCTTCCCTCTCTGCGAGGAGCTTGTCGTGCTGACGGCGGGCGAAGTAGCGGTCCAGGACGATCGCGCCGATGATCAGCGCGCCGACGACGGCCTGCTGCCAGAAGTCGGGGATGCCCAGGACCGGAAGCGCCCGGTTGATGGTGGTGAGGAGGTACGCCCCGAGGGCTGCCCCGAGGACCGTGCCGCTGCCACCGAAGATGGCCACGCCACCGACGACCGCGGCGCCGACCGCCTCGAGCTCGATGCCCTGTCCGACACCGGAGCTGATGGTGCCGTAGCGAGAGACGTACAGGATCCCGGCGAGGCCGGCGAGCGCACCCGAGGTGGCGAACGCCTGCAGGACCCGGCGCTTGTCGCGCAGCCCGTAGAGGGTGGCGGCGGCGGGGTCGGAGCCGATCGCGTAGAACTCGCGGCCGACGCGGGTCGAGCGCATCAGGTAGATCGCGGCGGCCAGCAGCGCGAGCGAGATCCAGGCGAGGTTGGGGATGAACAGGAAGGATCCGGTGCCGAAGTCGAGCAGCCCGGGCGGGATGTCGGAGGCGTTGATCCGGTCGCTGCCGGCCCATTCGAGCATGATGCCGCGGTAGATGTAGAGCGTGCCGAGGGTGATGACCAGCGCCGGCACCTTGGCGAAGGCGACCAGGACCCCGTTGATCAGGCCGAGCACGGCACCCGCGGCGACGGCGATCAGGACGACGACGATCACCGGGAGGCCGGTGTCGAGGAAGAGCCGCCCGGCGAGGTACGCCGTCAGCCCGAGCGTCGAGCCGACGCTGAGGTCGACGTTGCGGGTGACGATCACCATCGCCTGGCCGATCGCCAGGCAGACGAGGATCGCGGGGGTCAGGGTGAGGTCGCGCCAGCCGTCCGTGCTGAACAGGAAGTTGGGGTTCACCGCCGTGGTCACCACGAGCAGGGCGACGAAGGCGATGGCGATGCCGGTCTCGCGCTGCTTCAGGAGCGAGGTCAGCCGACCGGCGGCTCGGTTACGGGGCTGCGGCGCGGCGGGGGCGGGCGCGTCGAGCGTGGTGGTCATGATGCCTCGCTGACGTTCAGGGTGGTGGAGTGGTGGGCCGTCGCCGCGCGCATGACGGCCTCGGGGGTCGCCTCCTCGCGGCTCAGCTCGGCCGTCTGGTGACCCTCGCTGAGGACGATCACGCGGTCGGCCATACCGAGCACCTCGGGGAGCTCGGAGGAGATCATCAGGATCGCGAGGCCCTCTTGGGCCAGCGTCGACAGCAGCCGGTGGACCTCGGACTTGGTGCCGACGTCGATGCCTCGGGTGGGCTCGTCGATGATCAGCACCTTCGGCTGGGTCGAGAGCCACTTGGCCAGGACGACCTTCTGCTGGTTGCCGCCCGAGAGGGTGCCGGCAACCGTGTCCAGCGTCGCGGCCTTGACCTCGAGCCGCGCGGCCCAGTCGGCGGCCGAACGGTTCTCGATGCCGGTGCTGATCAGCCCGGTGCGGGCGAGCCGGCCGCTCGTCGGCAGGGTGATGTTGCGCGAGATCGGCGCGTCCAGGACGAGACCGTGCTGACGACGGTCCTCGGGGACGAACGCCAGACCCATCTCTATCGCCCGTCTCGGTTCTCCCGGCGGGACCGGCCGGCCGTCGAGAATGACCTCGCCGCTCTCGTAGGGGTCGACCCCGAAGATCGCCTGCGCCACCTCGCTGCGTCCGGCACCGACGAGGCCGGCCAGGCCGACGATCTCACCTTCGCGGACGGTGAGGCTGATGTCGTGGAACAGGCCGGTGCGGGTGAGGCCCTTGACCTCGAGCATGGGCTTGCCGACGGTGGCCTCGAGCTTCGGGTAGAGGTTGGAGACCTCGCGCCCGACCAGCCGCTGGACGATCTCGTCCTCGGTGACGGCCGAGATGGGGTCGGTGGAGATGTAGGCGCCGTCGCGCATCACCGTGATCGTGTCGCACAGCGCGAACACCTCGTCGAACCGGTGCGAGATGAAGACGACTGCGCAGCCCTGGTCGCGCAGCGTGCGCGCCACGGTCATCAGCCGGTCGACCTCGTTGCCGGACAGCGCCGCGGTCGGCTCGTCCATGATCAGGACCTTGGCATCGAGCGAGAGCGCCTTGGCGATCTCGATCAGCTGCTGGTCGGCGATCGAGAGGCCCTCGGTCGGACGGTCGGGCTCGATGGGGACGCCGAGCCTGGCGAAGAGCTCGACGACCTCGGTGCGCATCGCGGCGCGGTCGATCTTGCCCCAGCGGTTGGTCGGCTGGCGCCCCATGAAGATGTTCTCGGTGACCGAGAGGTCGGGGAAGAGGGTCGGCTCCTGGTAGATGACCGCGACGCCGGCCTGCTTGGCGTCTGCGGTGTTGCGGAAGTCGACCTGCTCCCCGGCGAGCAGGTAGTCGCCGGCGTCGCGGCGGTAGAGCCCGGCGACGATCTTGACCAGGGTCGACTTCCCGGCACCGTTCTCCCCCACGAGCGCGTGGATGGATCCGGCCTCGACCCTAAGGCTTCCGGTCCGGAGAGCGCGTACGGGGCCGAACGACTTGGCCACGTCCCGCAGCTCCAGTGCGGCGGGTGTGTCCGGCATGGGCAGCTCCTCGAATTGAAAGGTTTCAAGCCTGGTTTACGCTAGTGATGGCAATCACATACGTCAACACTCTTCGGCCGCTAATTTGAGCAAGGTTCGGACTTTGTCCTCGGGCGGCGGGATCGACCGCCCACCGCCGGAGGGGAATCTCACCGCGTCAGGCAGCGTTGAGAGGCCCATGCACGCACTCTGGGTATGGGCACATCCGCACGCGTCATCGCTCAACGGTCGACTGCGGGAGGTGGGCGTGAGCGCGCTCGGCGCGGCCGGCTGGAGCGTCGACGAGATCGATCTCTATCGTGAAGGTTTCAATCCACTCCTGGTGGAGCGTGGCGACGCTGACGTACGTCGCCACCAGGACCGCCTCAGACGAGCCGATCTACTGGTCGTCCAGTTCCCGCTGTGGTGGTACTCGGTACCGGCCATCCTCAAGGGCTGGATCGACCGGGTCTTCGAGTCGGGATTCGCCTTCGACGTACCGGACCCGGAGACCGGCAAGCCGCTCAAGTACGGCAAGGGCGGCCTGGCCGGCAAGCGCGCGCTGACCGTCGTCACCGCCGGAGACCGGGCCGCGACCCTCGGACCGCGCGGGATCAGCGGCGACATCGAGGACGTCCTGTGGCCGCTGCTGCACGGCACCTTCTGGTACACCGGCATGGACCCGCTGCGCCCGCACCTGATCACCACCGCCGACGACCTCGACGCCCAGGCCATGGCCCGGATCGAGGAGGAGCTGCGGGTACGCCTCGAGGGCGTGATGGCGGAGCCCCGGATCGACTACCTGCCGATGACCGAGACCCACTACGACCACACAATCAGGCTCCACGACTCGGTCGCGCCCGGGGAGGACGGGCTGAGCGCCCACCGCGAGAGTTGATCGACCACTGAAGTGCACCCGGGCAGTGCTCGCCGACGCCCTCCTCGAGGACAAGGCGTGCGTGCCCGGGTGCGTCACGACGAACGCGCCGTGATCCGGTTCCTTGGTCCGCGGTGGGGCCTAGGAACCGTCGTAGCCAGGAATCCGAGCGCGGCCGCTCAGACCCAGACCCACTTGAAGTTCGCCGCTGCGCGGGTCTCGCAGCCGCGGTACCTGATGTCGTCGTTCCAAGGCCAGGTCATCGCTCGGCTGGTGTTCGGGCCGAACAGGCCATCTTTGAAGAGCCCGTGGCGACCCTGCGCCACCTTCACCGCGGCCTTGGTGGCCTCGCCGTAGATCCCGTCGACCTCGAGGCTGCGGCCGTAGCACCGGTTCAGCGCACGCTGAAGGGTCTTGACGGCAGCGCCTCGGTGGCCCGGGTTCAGGTAGCACAGCGGCGTGTTCCCGTTGTCGGCGTCCTTCACCATCGCCATCCGGTAGTTGTAGTTGTTGTACACCCACCCGCTGGCGCTGCCGTCGCACACACCGGCAGCGGAAGCCGGTGGCGAGCTGAACACGAATGTCGCCCCCACCGCGGCCAGCGCGGCGAGCACGAACGTGAGCTTCTGGATCAATGACCTGAGCAACGTTCCTCCTGTGACGAAGGGTGAATCGGACGGCTCAGGTTGACAGGTCCGGACGAGATCCCGTGCCCGTACCAAACCCGTAGTCGCCGGTTCGTTCGGCCCGAGCGACCGGTGCGGGACGGCCCGGACGCCCCGCACCCATCGAGGTCGCTCAGAGCTGTGAGTCGTAGACGCGTACGTAGTCCACGACCATGCTCTGCGGGAACTGGGTCGTGCCGTCGGGGTTACCGGGCCAGTTGCCACCGACCGCGACGTTGAGGATGAAGAAGAACGGCTGGTCGTAGACCCAGGGGTTGGCGCCGGTGTTGGCCGTGGTGAAGGTCTGGTAGGCGACCCCGTCGACGGACCAGGTGATCGAGCCGGGCCGCCAGTCGATGGCGAAGGTGTGGAAGGTGTCGGCGAAGGACCAGCCCTGCGGGTGCATGTACTGCCCGGTGATGCCGTTGCCGCCGGAGTATCCCGGACCGTGCAGGGTGCCGTGGACCAGGTGGGGCTCGTAGCCGACGTTCTCCATGATGTCGATCTCGCCGGCGTTCGGCCACGGCGTGTTCGGGAACTGGCCGCCCAGCATCCAGAACGCCGGCCAGATCCCCTGGCCGCGCGGAATCTGGATCCGCGCCTCCAGGCGCCCGAACTTCGGCTGGACCTTGCCCTTGGTGGTGAGCCGGGCCGAGGTGTAGCCGTTCCCGCTCTGGCGGGCGGTGATGACCAGGTTTCCGTTGCCGTCGAGCGCGGAGTTGTCGCGGGAGTCGGTGTAGGTCTGCAGCTCGTTGTTGCCCCAGCCCCCGCCTCCGGTCTCGAGGTTCCAGCTGGCGGCGTTGGGGGCGCTGCCAGCGGGCCCGTCGAACTCGTCGGACCAGGTCAGGGCGGCCGCCTCGACGTCTCCGGTACGGGTGGTTGCGCCGTCGGCGTCCGGGCTGGGCACGGCGCCCGGTGCTGCCAGCGGGGCGACCAGGACGAGAGCCAGTGCGGCGGTCACGGTGAGTGTGGTGCGGATGGTGCGGATCCTCGAGCTACGCATCGAACGCTCCTTTATGGGGTTATTTGTAAGGAGACCTTACTGTTGCTGGCTCGTCGGCGGAACGGAAGCGGCCGGCGACGTCCGATCACCGCGAGATCCCGCTCGATGCGGATGGCTCCTCTTCAAGGACGTACCCGAGCCGCCGCACTCCGGACCGGGAGCGAGTCGATGACCGACACCGACGACCAGACCAGCAGCCGGGCCGGTTATCTGGCCAGCCGCCTGCACGGTGACAGCGGGCGCCGCCCCTGCGTACGGCTCAGAATGAAACTGCTCCGGACGGGGTACCTCTGGGCATGGCCGAACCCACCCCACACCAGGTCGGCGACGCCCCGTCGTCAGTCGCGGGCCGGCATCGCGTCGGCGCCGAGCTGCGCGATCGGATCCAACCTGGTGACTTCCCGGGTGGCCAGATCGACCATCACCGCGGTGTCCGCGGGCACCGGGGTCCACCCGGGTTGTCCGAGACCGCTGGAGACGATCTCGAGACCGCGGTCAGTCCTGCGGTAGTCCATCGCGAAGTACTCCGTGGTGTGTCGGGGCGGGATCTCGCCCTCGTCGTCGAAGAGGCGACGCAACGCACGCAGGGGCGAGTCGGCACGCGAGTTGATGTGGATCGCGAACATGTGAGTCCGGGTGAGCATCAGCGCGTTCAAGCTGCATCGCGGGAACTTCTGGACCAGCGTGGCCAGAGCTCGGTTGACTCCCTCGGCCTCGTCGCCACACTGCTCGACGTTCTGGTGCACGAAGTGGAAGTAGCGCTCGCTGTCGGTGTCGCCCCGCAGCCGCTCGCGGGACTCCGGGGTGAGCAGCGCCTCGAGATCGGCGATCGGGGAGACGTGGCCGTTGTGCGCGAACGCGGCCCCGTCGGTCAAGAAGGGGTGGGTGTTCTCCGGACGTACGTCGAGCCCACCGGTCGCCCAGCGCAGGTGCACGAACCCGGCGTGCGAGAGCGGAGCCTCCACAAGCCTGCGATAGGTCGGGTCGACATCAGCCGAACGCGGCGAGCTCGTCGTGCACGTGCCCTCGGGCGTGCGCCATGCCATCCCCCAACCGTCGGAATGCACGGCGGTGAGCGAGGTGAACGCCTCCAGCCCCTCCTCTCCGAGCAGATCGGCAACGGCACAGGGAGAGTCGGACACATATCCGAAAAGACGACACATCGTCTGGTAACTCCTTCCAGAGAAAGGTGCGAGCGGTGAATACACGCTCTTCGAGCAGTACCCATGACCAGGTCCGGACAGTCGGGGTCGAGGAGGAGCTCCTCCTCGTCGACGCTCAGACCGGTGTCCCGCGATCGGTGGCCAGCGAGGTGCTGCGGGTGGCCAGCCGCCGCGGCGACACCGAGACCGATGCCGGCGAGGCCGGCGGTTCGGTGGGGCCCGAGATGCAGGAGCAGCAGGTCGAGACCGACACTCCACCGGAGGAGCACCTCGGGTTGCTCGAGATGGACCTGCGGCAGTGGCGCGACAAGTCCCGCGCTGCCGCGGCCGAGGTGGGCGCGCTGATCCTGGCCAGCGGCACGACCCCGCTGCCGGTGCGCCCCCAGACCTTCGACGACGAGCGCTACGCGGCGATCACCGAGCAGTTCGGGCTGACGGCCAGCGAGCAGCTCACCTGCGGCTGCCACGTGCATGTCTCGGTCGACTCCGACGACGAGGCAGTGGGGGCCCTCGACCGGATCCGCACCTGGCTGCCCGTGCTGCTCGCGGTGAGCGCCAACTCACCGTTCTGGCAGGGCGAGGACTCGGGCTACCAGAGCTACCGATCCCAGGCGATGACACGTTGGCCGACCAATGGACCGACCGAGATCTTCGGCAGCAGCCAGGCCTACCTCGACCACCTGCGTCTGCTCGTCGACACCGGAGTCCCTCTGGACGAGGGGATGGCCTACTTCGATGCCCGCCCGTCGCGCCACTACCCGACCCTCGAGGTCCGGGTAGCCGACGTCTGTCTGGATCCTCGCGACACCGTCCTCATCGCGGCGCTGGCGCGAGCGCTGGTCGACACCGCGGCCAAGGAGTGGGCACAGGGTCAGCCGGCCGATCCGGTTTCGGTCGCGGTGCTCCGGCTCGCCATGTGGCAGGCTGGGAAGCACGGGATCACCGGTGATCTGCTCGACCGGCGGACCCACCGGCCGAGGCCGGCGCGCGAGGTGGTCGAGACTCTGGTCGAGCACGTCTCCCCGGCACTGCGCGAGACCGGGGACCTCGCCCGTGTCGAGACGGGCATCGACCGGGTCTTCACCCGCGGGACCGGCTCCTCGACCCAGCGCCGGATCCTCGCCGAGGAGGGCGAGCTCCCCGGCGCCGTCGTCCGGCTTGCCGAGCTCTCCTGACCCTCCGACCCGACCAGAACAGGAGATACTCGCTGTCATGATCCGATTCGGTCATCTCGACATCGACTACGACGATCGCGTGCTCACCCCGCGTACCTGGACCGCCCGTCAGTCCGAATGGGCGGCCGAGCTGTCGGCCGGCCTGCCGGACGGGCCGATGCTCGAGCTCTGCTCCGGCGCCGGCCAGATCGGCCTCCTCGCGGCCGCGATGGCCGGGCGCCCGCTGGTGTGCGTCGACGCGAACCCGGCCGCATGCGCGTTCAACCGGGCCAACGCCGACCGCGCCGGGCTCAGCCATCTGGTCGACGTACGCGAGGGCAGCATCGAGAACGCGCTCGCCCCGGACGAGCGCTACTGCCTGGTGATAGCCGATCCGCCGTGGGTCCCGACGGCGCAGGTCGAGCGTTACCCCGAGGACCCACGGACGGCCATCGACGGCGGGGCCGATGGGATGTTCGTCGCCGAGGCGTGCCTGACGGCGACCGCCCGGCACCTCTCCCCCGGCGGCTCGGCCGTCCTGCAGCTCGGCACGGCCGAGCAGGCCGATCGTCTGCCGGATATGGTCGAGGGCAGCGGTCTGACGATCCAGGAGGTCCGTGACTCACCGGGCGAAGGAGTGCTCGTCCACCTCACCCGGGCGGCGAGCATGGCCGGCGCGGACGCCGGGTACCGAACGGCCTGAGGGGAAGGTGGGTGGAGATGCTGCCGAAGTCGCGCGGCACGTTGAGTGCTGCTGTTTTCACCGCGCTGCAGAGCGGCGCGACCGAGAGCCTGGAGTCGGCTCCGGAGTCCGAGGAGGACGCGCAGATCGCGCTGTGGGCTCTCTACGAGCTCCACTACCGCGGTTTCGACGAAGTCGATCCCGACCTGGAGTGGGACCCGGACCTGCTGCGTGTGCGCCGTGGTCTGGAGAGGTCGTTCGAGGCCGAGCTGCGTCGGCGCTGGGAGCAGAGCCCCTTGCGTGAGGACAGCGAGCTGGGCCTGACCGACCTGGTCGACAAGCACGACAGCCCGTCGTTGGCACGGTTCGTGCAGCGCCGGGCGGATCGGGAGCAGGTGCTCGAGCTCCTGCAGCACCGCTCCCTTTACCACCTCAAGGAGACCGATCCCACCAGCTGGGTCGTCCCGCGCCTCGAGACCAGGCCCAAGGCCGCGCTGATGGAGATCCTGTTCGACGAGTACGGCGACGGCGACCCGAACCGGCTGCACCACCATCTGTTCCGCTGTGGCCTGGAGGCGGTCGGGCTGCGTTCAGAACACGCCTGCTACGTCGACGAGGCGCCTGTCGAGATCCTGGCGATGAACAACGCGCAGTCGCTGTTCGGGCTGCATCGTCGGCTGCGGGCGGCGGCCCTCGGCCACTTCGCCGCGTTCGAGATGACGAGCTCGGTGCCGTCACGGCAGCTCGCCCAAGGGTTGCGTCGCCTGGACTTCCCAGAGGAGATGGCTGCCTACTACGACGAGCACGTCGAGGCCGACGCCGCCCACGAGCAGGTCGCCGTGCGCGACGTCTGTGGAGCCTTCTTGGACGAGGAGCCGATCGAGCGCGACAATCTGCTCCTCGGCGCCTTCACCAGTCTCGACCTGGAGGCTCGGTACGCCCGGGCGATGCTCACCCGATGGGGTGTGTCATGACCGACTTCGAGCACGCTTCGATCGTGATGTGCCCTGCGGGGCCGATGCTGCTGCGCGGGAAGCACAAGGTCCAGGATGCCGACGGAAAGATCCACCACACGGTCAGGCCGGTCAGCGCCGTGTGCATGTGCGGTGGTTCGGCGATCAAACCGTGGTGTGACGGCACGCACCGCCTGCTGGCCGCGCGAGCACGCGACAGCGACGAGACCACCGACTGAGGGCCCCCAGGTGGTTCGGCTTCGTCGGGTCTCGGCGGAGGAGCCGGGGTGGACCCGCCGCCGGGCGGGCCGGGGTTTCGTGTATCTCGACGAGTCCGGCACCCGGTTGCCTGATGATGCGATCGAGCGCGTCCGCGCTCTCGCCATCCCGCCTGCCTGGGAGGACGTCTGGATCTGTCCCCGCGAGAACGGGCACCTCCAGGCCGTCGGGACCGACGAGGCCGGGCGCCGCCAGTATCTCTACCACCCCGACTGGCGCGCCAAGCGTGACCAGGAGAAGTTCGACCGGGTCCTGGAGCTCGGGGCCGTCCTGCCCCGCGTACGCCGGCGGACGGAACGGGACCTCGCCACCACCGGGATGAACCTCGACCGGGCATCCGCCCTCGCGCTGCGCCTGCTGGACCTGGGGTGCTTCCGGATCGGCAGCGACGCCTACGCCGACGACAACGGCGGCTTCGGCCTGACGACGCTGGGGCGTCGCCACGTGCGCAGACGAGGCGACTCGTACGTCTTCGACTTCACCGGTAAGTCCGGTGTCCACCACACCATCACCATCGACGACCCGCTCTCGGTGGAGGCGGTCGCCCAGCTGCGCCGCCGCCATGCCGGCTTCGAGGAGATCCTCGCCTATCAGCAGGGCCGGCGGTGGCAGCGGCTGACGCCGGCTCTGGTCAACGACTACATGCGCGAGGTGAGCGGCTTGGAGGTGTCGGCGAAGGACTTCCGCACGTGGCACGCCACCGTGCTAGCCGCACTCGCGCTGTCCGAGGACCCGGAAGCCGCGAAACGGGCCACCCCGACGGCCAAGTCGCGCCGCAAGCAGCAGGTCGCCGCGATCAAGGAGGTGGCGGAGTACCTCGGCAATACTCCCGCGGTGGCCCGCAGCTCCTACGTCGACCCGCGGGTGCTCGAGCTGCACGAGCAGGGGCGGACGATCCAGGTACGCAGAGGAGCGAGCGACGACCCGCAGGCGCGCCAAGCCGCGGCGGAGCGTGCGGTCCTGCGTCTGCTGGCGCAGGACCGCTGACTCCCCGTCGAGCCCCGGGTTCCGTCCTCAGTCGTGGGCGGCGCGTGCCGCGCCGGCCTCCGTGGACTCGCCGCTGGTCTGCAGCTGGCCACCCTGGTCCTCCAGGTGGGCGCGGACAAACCAGTGGAAGAGCTCGAGCTGCTCGACCTGGCCGATCAAGACGTCCTGGGTCACCACGTCGAGGTCCTCGAGGGCCTTGATCGCCTCCCGGTAGGAGACGATCACGCCCTGGTAGGTGACGTCGAGCGCGGCGAGATGCTCCTGAGTGGTGGCCCTGCCGATGCTGTAGTCGTTCCACGTACGCTCCTCGACGAGCGCACCCGGGGTGCCTCGCGGGGCACCCCCGAGGGTCGCGATGCGCTCGGCGAGAGCGTCGGCCATCCCGCGCACCGCTTCAACCTGGGGATCGAGCATCTGGTGCACGGCGATGAAGTGCGGGCCCACGACGTTCCAGTGCACATGCTTGAGGGTGAGCTGGAGGTCGTTGGCGGCGTGAAGGCGAGACTGCAGCAGGCCGATGATCGTCCGGGCAGCATCCTCGTCGAGGCCAGGGATCGTGTAGTGCAGCTTGTCGTTCGTCATGTCGAGATCGGTACCCCTGGCGACTCGATTAATGCCTGGACACGGGCGCGAATAAACTTGCCCCGTGTCCCCACTCCTCAGCTCGCCGTCACGCTTCTATCGGATCGTCGCCACCGCCGAGGCGGTGACCTGGGCCGGACTGCTCGGCGGCATGTTCCTGAAGTACGTCACCGAGACCACCGAGCTGGGGGTCAGCATCTTCGGCATGCTGCACGGGATCGTGTTCATCGCCTACTGCGTGACCACGACCGTGGTCGCGATCGACCAGCGATGGTCGACCGGTCGACTCATCGCTGGTCTCGCGTCCTCGATCCCACCGTTCCTCACCCTCTGGTTCGAGCGCCATGCGGCGCGCCGCGGCCTGCTCGCCCCGACGTGGCGACTGCTCGACGAGTCGCCGACCCGCCCGCTCGAGCGTCCGCTGGCCTGGCTGCTCCACAACCCGGTACGCGGCCTGGCCGCGGGCCTGGCGAGCGTCGCCGCGCTGACGGCCGTCGCGCTCGTCGTCGGGCCGCCGGTCGGCTGACCCTGGGAGCGCTCAGCTGTCGGCGTGCTGGTCCAGCTCCTCGCGTAGGGCCTGCTTGTCCTTGTCGCCGACCGGGATGTCCGCGTTGGCGGCTTGGCGGCGCATCTCGTCGCGGGTGATGTCCTGAGGCATCTCGCCGAGGTGCTCCTGCCGGCTCTTCAGGAAGGCCTTGCCCAGCTCGGCGCGACGCGTGTCGTCGAGTCGGTCGCGAAGACCCGGCAGCACGGTCTCCTCCTCCTCCTTGACGTGGTGGGTGACCGCGTCGACGACCTCGGACAGCTTGTTTTCGTATGCCGCGGAAAAGGGATCGCACTCGGAGAGCTCGCCGAGCAGACGATCAGCCAGCAGGTGCTCCTCCTGGCTGTGTGCGACGTCGTCCTTCTCACCCGCCTCGTCACGGGCGGCCGGGTAGACCTCGGCCTCCTCGGCACGACTGTGGGCGGCCAGCAGCGTCACCAGGACCGGGGTCAACCCGGCACGTACCTCCGGCTCGCGCTGAAGCTTCTCGAACAGACTCTCCACCTCCCGATGGTCCTGCATGATCAGGTCGGTCACGTCTTCGGACACGGCAGCTCTCCTCTGCGGTTGAAAGGGATCCAGCCCTGCACCGGTACCCCGGAAAGCGCATGCTCAGTCGACGTCTTCAACGACGACTTCATCCACGACGACGTGCACGGCCGCCTCTTCAGCCGACGCCCCGGCCCCGTCGATCCCCTCGTCGTGGCCGATGAGCTGACTCTCGTCGTCCTCGCCCATACCCATGTCGGGGCTGGTGAGCCGACCGGAACGGGCCTCCCCCACCTCTCCGGACACCGGGCCGTCCAGGATGTCGGCATCGGCTTCCGCCTCCGCGTCCTCCCAGACCTCAGGCTCCTCCTGAGCGAGGCGCTCATCGATGGTCTCGCCCTCGATCTCCTCTCGCGGCGTGACACCTTTCGCGGTGACGCCCCGGGGCCGCTCGGGCGGGGAGTAGCCCTCGTCCAGGACGTCGTCCACGCCGCGGTCGTCGAGGGTGTCCTCTGGCTGAAGCTGGTCTCCACTCATGGTCCGACCGGTACCCCCGACCGGCCCGGCGATGCTCCGAAACCAGCGTGACTTCAGGCAGGACCGCCTTCGCCGCTGTGAGCGGCGAGCAGATCGACGTCCACCTCCTCCTGACGCGAGATCTGCTCCGTCACGCGCTCCTGCTGCTCCTCGGTGAGGGTCACCCCGGCCTCCTGGAGCGCCTTGTCGAGCTCCTCCCGGATCGTTCCGTCGGGCGCGGTCTCCTGCCATGCGTTGACTCGCTCGATCACACCTCGAAGCGCCTGTACGCGGGCATCGTCCTGGTTCGTCTCAGTCATGTGCTCGCGGTACCCGGCCCGGCCTCGGTCATGCAGATTCTGTGACCGTCGCCCGTCGTGGCGAGAGTCGGGCAGCCACCGCCAGCGTGGCCAGGCCCCACAGACCCCAGCCCCCATAGACGAGGACGCCCAGCGCCGGCCCCTCCGGAGGCGAGTTGGTGAAGGTGGCGTTGACCCCACTCACCCCGAGCCCGATGAGTGCCAGGCCGCCGGCCGCAGCGGCATGGTGCGCCCAGCGGGGCGAAGGGCGGTCCCACCACCGCAGGGCGACGACCATCGCGGCAGAGCCCAGCAGCGCGAGGGCGACCGGGACGACGTACGCCGCGTCCACCTCGTGCCCGACGCCTCGGGGCGCCAACCAGCTGGAGCCCACTACCCAGGACGTCTTGATGGCCGGATAGGCCAGAGCGGCGAGAACGCCGACCAGCGCGACCCACCGCGGCGTATCGAGCGGGAGTCCGTCGTCGCCCTGCAGCGGATGGGACAGCCGCCACGTCGCCCAGAGCGTCACCACCGCACCGATGGAGACCACGAGGGCCAACCAGTCGACCGGAAGCGGGATCGCTCCCAGCGCTCGCATCACATGGAAGATGCCCGCGATCGCAGACGGCAGGAGGAACACCGTGGCCGCCACCGCGGCCGCGCGTCGATGCCTGACCGTGGCCGCGCAGACGAAGGCGAGCACAGCGCCGAGCACGGGAGTCCAGATCGGCGCGATGCGATCGACGTACGCGGACTGGCCGCTCACCAGCAGCACGAGTCCTGCCACCCCTGTCGCCGCCGCGGACCAGGCGGCCAAGCCGCGCGGCCCGGTCATCGTCAGAGTTGGAGAGCTGGTTGTGGTCATGGTCGACCTTTCTTGTGGCGGCGGTGATATGAGAAGGCGAGTGCGCCCAGAAGGGGCCCCCACAGTGCCAATGGCAGGTAGGTCAGTCCCACCAGCGTGTGTGCCGTCCCGGTCAGGTGTCCGTCGCCGTCGCTCCACCACCACAGCACCGCGAAGGGGACCCACAACGCGGTGAGGGCAACTGCGCCCGCGGCCGCCGAAATGACGACCGCGCGGGGCGGGATCCCCCGACCACCCAGCAGCGGCACCCACCGAGGCACCACCTCGCCCCACGGACGTACGAGACCGAGCGAAAGCAGGGAGAGCAGCTCGAGCAGCACGGTCAGCCCGATCAGGTACGCCGATCCGGCCCCTGGAGCGTCGAAGAGCTCTCGCGCCGAGGCCTCGCTGTAGCCGACCGGTAGACCGATCGCCAGAGCGACTCGCCACAGACCCGACGGCAGCGTGGTCAGCGAGGCGACGTGCGCCGCCCTGATCGCCCAGCGCGGGGGCGGAGCGGCACCATCAGGACTCTTCGCGGCATCCTTCAGGAACGACGTCCCGCTTTCGGTCGTCCTCATCATGGTGCCGTCCGGACGCTGGCTGCCCCGCTCGTCCGGGCCTCGGCGAGCTCCGCCTCGAGCTGCGTGATCTTTCCGGCGAGCTCCTCCATCGTCCGTCTCACCACGTCCAGCGGAACCAGCTCCGGGATGTGCTGGCGACAGTTCCAGTCCAGCGCCTCGACCTCGATCAGCATCGCCCGTTCCACCTTGGCCGGGTAGTCCGGTGGGGCGAGCGAGGCGACCAGCGCGGCATCGTCCTCGGGCTCGACGACACGCGCTCGCCCGAAGATCTTCATCCGGGCCCGGAGCCGGTAGTCGATGAGGAAGAGCGAGACCCGCTCGTCGTGGTCCAGGTTGCCCCGAGTGATGTACTGCCGGTTCCCGCGGAAGTCCGCGAACCCCAGGGTCCGTTCGTCGAGCACACGGAGGAATCCGGGCGGACCACCGCGGTGCTGGATATAGGGCCAGCCGGTCTCGCTGACCGACGAGATGAAGAAGCTGTCGCGGGAGTGGATGAAGTCCGCCTCGTCGGCGCCGAGACGATCGGGGCCGTCCCCGAAGGCAGCCATCCGCGCATAGGCCTCGGCGCTCCCGTGGGCGGCCTGATGACTGGTCACGAGGGGCGTGAACGCCACCTGCGCATAGTGCCCGGTCATGACTGGCGCACCAGGGCAGCCCGGGCCCGCTGGATCCGCGGCAGGACCAGGTACACGACGATCGGGACGGTGATGCCGGTCAGCACCAGGGTCTTCACCAGAGACGGGAGCGGCTCGAGCACGCCGCCCAGCACGAGGTCGAGCAGGGCCAGCGTCGGGAACACACCCAGCCAGATCATCAGCGCCTGCTGCATACGCGGAACCGGCGTGGTCATCGAAGTCTTCATGGCGTTCCTTTCTTCCGGGGGACGCGCGCGGCCGCGGCCAGTGGCCACGGCCGCGCGCTGAGGGACTACTACTCGGCGTGGCGTACGGCCGGGAAGTCGATCTCGGTGTGCGCGAGACGGTTGAAGATGTTGGTGAAGAAGTTGAGGGCCACGTTGGCCACCACCTCTGCGATCTCCTCGTCCGTCAGCCCGGCGGCACGGGCGGCCGCGAGCTCCGAGTCGTCGACGTCTCCGCGGTCCTTCACGATCGCGGCGGCAAGCGTCAGCGCGGCTGCCGCCGTCGGCTCAGCCGACTTGCCCGCCCTCGCGTCGCCGGCCTCGTCCGCCGACACACCCGCGACGTTCGTCGCCAGGTAGGTGTGGGCCGAGAGGCAGTAGTCGCAGCCGTTCTCCTGGGCGACCAGGATCGCGATCCGCTCACGAACCGATGCGGGCAGGACGCCCTCGCCAACGGCTGAGTTGAGCTGGACCCAGCCCTTGAGCGCGGAGGGGCTGTTGGCCAGGGCCTTGGCCATGTTGGGCGTGACACCCAGAGCGGCCTGTACGCCGGCCAGCAGGTCCTTGGCGGCGGGCTGTGCGGAGGTCGCGTCGATCAGGGGCAGTCGGTTCATCGTGTTCTTACCTTTCGGTGGGGCCAGATGTTCAGGCCATGGCTAATGGTTACGCACACTCTAATCGTTAGACATGGCCGAGCATTCCCGATTCCGCAAGAAACTTCTGCCGACCCCGTGCTGAGCACGGGTCGGCGGCCGCAGATCGGTGCGGACACGGGAACGCACGGCCGAACCGCAGCGCGAAGGTCGAGATCGTCACGAAGGACGCGAGGCGCTCGCTCCTCCGTCACGGCGTGAGGAGACGTCTCGGCGCGTCTGAGGCTGGCCGGGCGGAGGCACAACGCTCTGCCTGACCTGTTCAACCCGGTCACGCGGCGTGATCTGGCTCCCCGGATCGGACTCGAACCAACAACCCTTCGTTGTCTGCTCGGACTGCTTGGCCCGACCTGAACACGGTCGACCCTTGCTTCACATGCTCGAGCCGAGGAAGCCGTCGGCGAGCGCTTGCCTGTAGGAGCCGGGCAATGCTGAGACCCGGCGGGCGATGCTCGACGTCTCGATTGCAGTTCGCGGGCTCAATATGGTGGCGGTAAACCAGCCGGGTCGCGGCTTGCCGCAGGGCAGCGCCCTCAGAACTCGCTGCGCCGGCTGAGTCAGTCAAGGCTCGGCCGTACGCGACTCGCATGTTTCGGCCCCGACCGAGCAGGAGTCTGGCCCGAACGCCTACACCATCGGCTCTGGGACCTTCTCGAACCCGCTCACGATGACAGGATAATGACTCTTATCATGTCATCATGGATGAGACAGAGGATCCGGGTCATCCCGAGCCCGAACTCCCACACAGAGCCACGCGCACAGATGACGGCGTCATGATCAGGCCCTGACGCCCTCATCTGACAGGGATCAGGACTGCTCCCAGGTCACGCGCTCACTGCGGTTCCCCGTCGCCAAAAACTCAACCGCAGCCTCGGTCGCCGCTGCGACCCGCACCCGAAACCGAGCTTCGTACACACCCTCCTGGCCACCTGCCGTCACGACTACAACGCCTTGTGCGCCAGGGTCACCGACCAGTTGCCAAAACACCTCGTTGTCAGACGTGCAGTAGACCACCATGCCGCTGCTTGCTCCACCACCCACCGCCAGATGAGCCTCGCCACGATAGATGGTCACCAACGTCCGGGACGCGCCGTCCAACGCTTGTACGCACGCAGAGACCTCTTCACTTGACGGCCCTACGCTTTCGCTCTCCTCGTCGCCCTCATCCCAGGCAAGTACAACGTCACTCATGGGAACAGGATGAGGCTGCTGAGGGAACCCAGCCGATAGGAACGAATCCCGGGGCGAATCACCAACGGCGCCCGGTCGCCTGCTGGGTGCAGGTGATCATGCTCGAGTCTATTCAATACAGCCACGCACCCATCGAAGGCGTACTCCTGCGCCACCAAGACCGCCGACTTGGCCACACCAGTTGAGGTCTACCCCGCCTGGGCCGCGTCGAGCAGTGCCTGGACTGCCGGGCGCGCCGGGCGCGGGTAATCGTCGACCCGGATAAGCAACTGGCTCTGGCCGGCGGAAGCGTCCTGCTCCATGACCGCCAGCACGCCGCGTGCACGCTTCTTGGACTCAGGGTCCTCCCAAGCGTTCAACGCAATCCTGGCCCGGCGGACAGCGGTCTTGGCGTCCTCTAGCAAGGTGTATTCATCACCGGTTGGGAGCCGTTGCTTCGCCAGGTCGATCCCGGTCCTGAACCCAACATCGACCAGTTTGGCCCGCGCGAAGTCATTGCCCTCAAATCGGTTGACTGGGCTGCCGGTGACATCGACGTCCTCGGGGCGAGGAGTGCCGTTGAAGACCACCTTGTCCAGCCGGCCAGAGAACGTGCAGCCGACCAACTCGACAGCGAAGCAGACCCAGTGCTCGATGTTCGCCTTGTCGAATGAGCAGTCGATGAACCGGGCATAGCCGCCCGGCCCCATTCGAATTCTTGCTCCGTCGAAGCTGCAGCCGACGTACTCCGAGACGCTGCGACCAGCGCCAAATGACCCCGACTCGATGACCGTCCTGTCGAAACGGCATTGCTCGAACCTCGACCCTTCAGCAGAGAACTGCGTCAGGTGTCGGCCTGAGAAATCGGCTCCCACGAGCTGCTGACGCGAGAGCACCATGCGGTCGTCGTCAGAAATCTGCGTGTAGCCAGTTCGGCGTGCGCGAAAGTCCATGTCAGCAGGTCGGGAGAACGTAGGTACAGATCGTGACGTCAGCGTAGCCGGGTCGCGCGAGATGCGAGCCGACCTGTCCGGGCGTCGTCAATTCGAGCATCTCACCGGTGGTGGTGTCAACGAAATCCGGCCCGCGCGTACGGTAGATGAAGCGCCCTGGATACGCCTGCTCCAGTGCCTCCGCCGTGTTCCGGTGAACCGCCTGGCCGAGCATCCGAGCCGTCAACGAGGGTTCGGCCTCCATCGCAGCCCTCTCAGCCGCAGAGAGCGACCCCTTCAGCGCCTCCTCGCCACGTCCAGCCTGAACACGCGCCGTCCCCTGGATGATCTCCTGTGCCGACGGCCCTGTGCTTGTGGCGGCTCCGGTTCTTGTGAGTTTTGACGTACCGGTGGCTATGGCCTTGGTTCCTCCGGCGCCGCCGCCGGCGAAGAGTGTGATCATGGCGAACAGGACTTCGCCAGCAAAGTACTTGTCGCTGGTGGTGTCGACGTCCAGCGTGTCGTTGACGGTGTTTCGGGCGTAGTCGGTGATGCCTAGCACGTTGTACAGCCCTGCAAACGGGGTCAATTCTGTGACCTCGATCGCTGCGTTCGCTGCGCCACCGACGACGTCTCCGTTGTCCCCAGAGAGTTCTACGGGGTCGCCATAGTTCATGCATCCTGGAGCGGTCGGCTGGTTGTCGCATCCGTACTTTGTGCCGCCGCTCCCGCCGTCGTCGTCGGCCCCGCTGGCGGACGGCTGGTTGACGCGGGAGTCGAGGTCGGGGCGTTCGTTGCCGTTGGCGTCGATTGGCCGGTGGCCATCAAGGTCGATCATCCCGACGGGGTTGCCGCCCGCGTAGGCGTACCGGTTGGCGCCCCAAGGGTCGGTGCCGAGGGCGAGGTCGTCGAGGGCGCCGTTGTAGTGGTCGCGGGTGAGGTAGCGGTTGATGCCTGGGTTGTAGTCACGGAACCCGATGTCGTAGGTTCCAAAGCCACCGTGGATCCGTTTCCCTGAGAATCTGTAGGGGTTGACTACCTCGGTGTCTGCGGCCAGCCGGTCGGTCTCGGAGGATGCTGTTGAGTAGGCGTCTTCGCCGGTGGTGCCCTTCTTGTCCGGCAGCCCGTAGGCGGTGTACCGGTAGGTCGAGGCGGTGGTCCCGTCCGTGCCGGTGAGGGTCTCGACGTCACCGTGGGGGTTGGTGCCGTAGTACTGGGTCTTGTTTGAAGTCCCGTTGACAGGGGTGTCGGTCAGCTGCAGTTTGGAGCCGTCGGGACCGTAGGCGTAGGTCTTCGCAACGTCCCATGCCCCGAGGGTGTTCTTCTCCTCATCGACCGCGACCTGGTCACTGGTGCCGAGGTAGGTGAACCGCAGCGACTTGGTGGGCTTCCCGGTGATCGCGGTGGTCTGGGTCGTGGTGCGGTCGAAGGGGTCGAAAGTCTGGGTCTTGGTGAGCGGCGCCCGCGGTGTTGTAGCGCTGTTCGCGGGTGGTGCGGTCGAACCCGTCGTAGGCGTACCGCTCGAGCACGGTGTTGGACTGGTCGACCGAGGCCATTCGGCCGTAGACGTCATAGCGGCTGGTCACCGTGGCTGCGGTGCCGACCTTGGTGGTCGTGAGCCGGTTGCGGTCGTAGGTGAAGGTCGTGGTCGTGGTGCCGATGGTTTGGTCGATGACGTTGCCGGCGGCGTCGTACTTGTAGGTCTCGTTCTCGCCGTTGTCGGCGCCGGCCTTGGTGACCGAGGCGACCTGGCCTGTGGGGGTGTATCCGAAGGTGGAGCGTTGGTCGATGGTTCCGGTGGGGCCCGGTTGGTCGAGTTTGGCCAGGTCGTAGGTCTTTTGGCCGTCGGCGTCGTAGTCGAGGGTGTGGGCGGCGACGAGTTGTTTGCCGCCGTCGGCGTTCCTGCGTTCGTCGGTGGTGCGGAGGAGTCGGTCTTCGTAGAAGGAGTAGCCGACCTTGTTGCCGTTGGGTTTGGTCAGGGAGGTGGTCAGGCCGCGGGAGTCGTATTCGTAGGTGTAGGTCGAGTTCGCGGTGGTGGGGGTGGTGCCGGTGCGGACGGTGGCGACCATGTCGCGGACGTCGTAGGTGTAGGCGGTGTAGCGCGACGCGTCGAGGTTGCCGGTGGTCTGGTTGGGGTCGGCGGGTCGTTGGGCGTGGGTGCTGGTGATGTTGGAGTTCAGGTCGTAGGTGTAGGTGGTGGAGCGGCGCTCGGTGGTGCCGATGAGTTCGCGGGCGGTCGCGGCGCGGCCGAGGCCGTCGTAGCTGGTCTCGTAGGCGTCGGTCTTCGCGGCGGGGGTGCGGTCTTCGACCCGGGTGGTGAGTCCGTTGCGGTCGTAGGCGTAGGTGTAGTCCTTCGTCGGCGCCGGCGCGGTGGGGAGGAGCTGGATGTCGTCGGCGATGACGACGCCGTCGGCGGAGGGTTTGAGGACGATGTTCTTCGTGGTGGCGCCGGTGAACTGGTAGGTCCCGAGGGAGACCCATTTCTGTCCGGCGGTGCAGGTGCGCTGGTTGGCGGTGGCGGTGCTGGTGCCGCCTGCGTGGTTGATGGTGTAGGTGGCTGCGGTGGAGGTGTCGGTGCGGACCGGGCAGGAGATCCGGACGTTGTAGGTGTCGGTGTTGTCGGGGGTGACCTTCCAGGTGAAGGTGTCGCTGGCGCCGGCTGATCCGGGTGCGGCGGCGGCGTGGGTGCGGTAGTTGGCCCCGTAGGTGTTGGTGCCGCCTGTGACGGTGGCCCAGGTGCCGGTGGAGGAGGTGATCCAGCCGTGGGCGTTGTCGTAGTTGCCGATCAGCTGGGCTGCGCCGCCCTCGGAGCGGGACTTGAGGGATCCGTCGGGGTAGTAGGTGTTGGTCTGGGTGCGGGTGGTCTCGTCATCGCCAGGGTTGCCGGCGGCTTTGAACGCGCGTTCGGTCTGCTTCCCGAGCTCGTTGTAGGCGTAGGTGGTGGTCAGCTGGAACGGGTCGACCGAGGTCTTGATCTCACCTGAGGGGTAGTGGTGTCCGCGGGCACCGTGCCGACCAGCTTCAACGCGCCGTTGCGGGCGTACTCGGTGGTGAAGTCCTCCCCCACCGGCGTCGTGCACGCGGCCTGCGGCAGGGACACGCAGCCGCGGAAGATCTGGTACTCGGCCACATCATCGCCCTGGGCGTAGGTGGTCTCCACCGCCTGGGACCATGACAGCTCCGGGCCATCGGCGTGCACCGTGGTGGGGACGTCCTGGGTCGGACCGGGTTTCCCCAGCACGATGACCAGCTGCGGGCGGGTGTCGCTCTCGGTGCCGTTGGCGAACGGGGCATCTGAGGAGTGGTAGTTCGGGCCGCCCAAGGGTGCGGTGGCTCGGTCCTCGTTCTCGGCCTTGACCAAGACGCCGTAGTTCGTGGCCGGTGAGTCGATCCACTTCTGCACCATCGACCCCAGCCCGTAGGTCTGCCAGGCGTCATACTGAGTCGCGCCCTTGGTCGCGGTCGCATACTCCATCCACCGGATCGCATCGGCCATCGGCGTCGTCGCCGGCGCACCCGTACCGCTCTGGCGGATCAACCGGACCCGTGCGGTCGCGCCCGGGGAGAAGTGCTGCGCCTTCGACAACGACTTGTACAAGCCCCCCTGGGTCTGGTTCACCGTCGTCGACACCGTCGGAGGCTGATCACCGGTCACCTCATAGGTCGGGCTCCCCTGCCCAGTCCGAGGGGGCACCCGTGCGTCGACATCGAACGAGCCCGCCCACGGCAGCCGTGCGTTCCAGTCGAAGGTGTCCGGAGTGGTCCCCGAGGTCGGCGAGGAGTAGCTCTGACCCCAAGACGAAACATCATGGATCTCCTTCCACGGCCCCGTGAACGACGTCGCCCCAGCATCACCGTCATCGACGGTGAACCAGTTGTAATGCAACGGCTCCGAGACCCGTGGAGGCGTCTCGTCATGACCGTCGGTCCCCATGTTCGCCCAGGTCGCGGTCGCCTCGTCCCACTCCTTCGCGATCGGGTAGGCATTCATCTTGACCGGAGACCCCTGGTTGGTGTGCGGCGCCGACATGTACAACCGCAACTGAGCCCCGTACACCGTCGAACCCGCCGGGATCGCCGTAGTATCGAACTGGAACAACCCCCGCCACAGACCACCGTTGGCCACCCCGACCGGAATCGTCGGGTCCGCCGGCCGCGCAAGAGTGTCGCCCGAATAGATCGCGGCGTCCTTCCCGTCAGTCGCGTCCGGGGCGTACACGATCGTGGGGTCGACCCGGACCGGGAAGCGACGGCCCTTCGTCTGCAGCCAATCGGCGTCCGGGGTGATCGTCACCGTCGTGGTGCCATCAGCGGTCTGCCCCAGGACCTGCGAGACCGCATCTGATCGTTCATCGGATCCATCCGTCATGTACGGCGCCGGCAACACCAGCCGCGGCCGCTTCGCCTTCTCGCTCGTGAACAGCCCGATCGCCCCACCCGTGGCTTCCCCGGTCTTCTTGACGCCTTCCGCGAGTGGCTTGGCGACCAAACCCTTGGTGTCCAAGGTGAAGGTGAACCCGTCCGCGGGGGCCGCGGTCGCGTTGGGGAGAACGATGTCCTCCTTCAACACCCCCGCGCCCACCGAGTAGTCCAGGTCAGCATCACCGAAGACGTCAGCGACCGTGACCCGAGAGCCCTTCGCCTTCGGCGCGAGCTTCTTGTCCTCACCCACAGCGCCAAGGCCAACTGCCCATCCATCGCCGCTCAGCGAGGCCAGGTCATGGCGGGACTCGCCGAACCGGGTCGAGAAGACGTTGGCATCGTTCTCAAAGGCTGTCGCGCCAGTCCCGGGCTCGACGGCGGGCTCGATCGGGTGCCACTTGTCCTTCGAGCTCGTCCGGTAATGCAGCGGCGACGTCGACAACACCATCTGCGTGGTGCCATCCGACATCAGATACGACGCCGAAGACTCACTACGCTTACCCGTCAGCTCACGGACCCGATACGGCTGCCCAGACCCCCGCTTGCCAGCCTTGCGACGATCAGCCTGCCCAGCCGCCCGCAGCGACGCCGCCGTACGCGACGACTTCGCAGCCACCGCCGGACGTGGCGCCGCCAGGGTCTTCGAAGACTGGGCCGGGGCCGCTGACGCACTGTCAGCCAGACCGACGTCGGTCGACACGACCGATCCCATCGAAACACCAACAGCGATGACGACCATCGGCACGAACCGACGAGCCCAGTAATGCTTCACAGCAGCCTCCGGGGGCGAAGCGACACGACCCGATGCCGTGAAGCCAACCCCAAAGAGATATCCCCTCGGGCACGGCCGCACAGGAGCAACCCGGAAAACATTCACGAAAAACGGAGATTCACGGCGCGCCAGCCTTGCATTTGTTCCACCAGGCGGACTCGTCCCCGTGGCAACCAATCGAGCCCAGCACGGCAGGGAAGCAGGGAATCCACGTTGCGGTGGGCGCAGATTGATCTGGCCGGAGAGTACAGTTCCGGCGACCCACCGAAACCGCTACATGGCAGGCTGGAGTCCAGAGCCAGGCAGTACAGATGGCTCAAGAGCCGTCTTGCGCCACGCCCGACCTGCAGCCCGCCGTCGACCAACAGGCGTAGTGCGTCAGTGCCAGGTTCGCGGGACAAGTGGCTATTCGAGGGCGCCGATCAGATCGACCGCACGTGTGGCGACGTCATCGATGCGTGCTTGGTCGGCCAGACAGACCCGCAGGCATGACGCGGCGACAGTCGCCTCGATGGTCTGGTTGATCCGGTGCCCGTCAGAGCGCATGCCGATCACGACCTCGACCAACTGGAGCAGCAACGTGCCTAGCAGGTTGCTGTCCGGAGTCATCGCCGCGTTCGGATGAGTTGCAGCTACCTGTGTTCCCAGTCGTGCGTATGCGGCCTTGAGCTCGTCACGTGCCGCACCGAACGGCCCGAAGACCTCTTTACGTTGCACCTCCGGGAGCCGGGCGAGCACACCGGCGTTGCGTGGTGCTCTGGCAAGGGTGCGTACGTCGAGCACGACCAGCACATACAACAGCACCCCGGGTGCGGCACCGGTCTCGGCACCCAAGAACTCGATCTTCTCGATCCGGTCCAGCGTGGGCCGGATCGAGCGCTGGAGCAGGTCGCCAAGGATCTCCTCCTTGCCCGATGGAAAGTGATAGTAGATCGAGGCCTGCCTGATCCCGACCGCCTCTGCGATGTCCCGGGTCGAGGTCGCAGCGAAGCCCCGCTCCACGAACAGACCAGCGGCGACGTCGAGGATCTCCTCCCGCGGCGCTATCCACGACCGCTGCCCGCCGACCATCTGGGGCAAGACTCGTGGCCGACCTGCTCGACGGGAGATCAGCTCGCCCCGTCGAATGGTCGAATTCTCTGCGCTCTCGGTCGCGTTGATCATGCCCGTGACGCTAGGTCTGGGTGGGCTCACGCCGAAAGAATGTTGCGAAATGTTGCGTGCGCGAATGTATTGACGCACCCTGAAACGCACCCCGAGGATGAAGGAGATCGAGCAACAGATCACAACCAACCAGACAGGCGGGAAGACCATGCAGCTAACGTTCATCGGCAAGGATCCGGAATCGAACCCGACCGGGTCGCCGACGATCTACCGCACGGAGACGGGATCATGGGTTGTCCAGGGCTGGGTCGTCGACGACGCCGACGCACTCACCCAGATGACCATCCCCGAGGGCGAGACCTGCGTCGAGATCCCCGACAGAATGCTTCAGTTCTTTGGACAGGGAGACAGTGGCTTCGATAACCGATGACGAGTTCGACGACCTGCTTCGCAACTTCGTCGACAGTTCCGTCCACTTGGAGACCCGCGACGCCTACGGCACCGCGATAGAGCTGCCCTACATGGCGAAGTGGGCCGCCGGCGAGCACGACGACCTCTCCTGGCTCAACGACTGGTGCACCACCCTCAAGGGACACACCAACGCCGGCAAGACCGTACGTCGCGCCCGGATCGTGTCTGAGCCATTGAGCGACTATCAGCGCTGGTCCTACAGCATCGCCCAGCCGATGGTCGACGCCGGCGAGGACATCCGCTGGGTTCCCCGCCGCGCCGTCTCGTCGGTCGCGATCCCGGGCAACGACTTCTACCTGTTCGACAACCAGCTGGTGGTCTTCCTCAGCTACGCCGGAAACGGACTCGGCGTCGAGAAGGTCATCTCCACCGACCAGCACGACATCCAGCTGTGCCGCACAGCATTCGAGGACGTCTGGAAGTACGCCATCCCTCACCGTGACTACCAACCTGTCTAGCTCAGCAGCCAAACAAGCTCGGCAAGCACTCGGCCAACGGCTACGCGACATCCGCAAGGACGCGGGCCTCACCGCCCGAGCGCTTGCCGAGCTGACCACCCAGCACTACACCCGGATCAGCAAGATCGAGAACGGCGTCCAGTCCCCCACCGACCAAGACATCCGCGACTGGTGCTCCGCCTGTGGCGCCGAGGACCAGACGGCCGATCTGATCGCGACGCTCCGCGCAGTGGAGACGGCCTACCTCGAGTACCGACGCCAAAGCCGCGCTGGCATGAAACGGGTCCTGGGAGCACACACGCTCAGCCGCTATGACCAGACCACGGTGTTCCGCATCTACGAGCACAACGTCATCCCTGGACTCTTCCAGACCCCGAGCTACGCAGCCGCGATGTTGGAGTTCTGGATCGGCTTCCTCGACACCCCCAACGACGTCGACGATGCCGTCGCCATCCGCATCCAACGGCAGAAGGTCCTCAACGACCCTCGCAAACGCTTCTCAGTGCTGATCGAGGAACAAGCACTACGCACCTGGTTCGGTACCGCCGAGACTCAAGCCGACCAGCTCGAGCACCTCATCGAGACCAGTACCCAGCCCAACGTATCCCTCGGCGTCATCCCTCTCATGACCGAACGCCAAGCCGTTGCCTCAGCAGGCTTCTGGATTTTCGACGACACCCTCGTCGCTCTCGAGACCCCCACCGCCAGCATCGAGGTCACCCAGCCTCAAGAGATCCATCTCTACACACGCATGTTCAACGTCCTCATGAACAGTGCCACGCACGGCTCCGACGCACGCGACCTCATCCGCGCAGCAATCCCATCGCGAACATGACTCGAGTCCTGGTTCAGGACACTCAGCGATGAAGGCGCCCCTTCTGCCGCGCTCCGCTCAAAGTGCGGCGCTGGTACGCCATCGACAGCACCCCCTGTAAACAGCGAACTCCGCCTGTCCTGTTTGACCAGGTCAGGCGGAGCTATCTGGCTCCCGAGTTGGACTCGAACCAACAACCCTCTGCTGTCTGCTTGGGGGGCTTCGTCAAGGCCCATGTTGCTCCCGGCACAGCGCGTCCTGTCTTGCTCGATTCCAGGGCCGACGGACCCAAATTTCTCGGTGACAGCACGCGCGGTGATGGCGGGTCGTCGACGCAGAGACAAGACTGGGGGTGTGCACCACATCTCTCGAGATCGCTGCAGCATCCGTCGTCGCGGGGCATTGCGAGTTGCCGTCCGATGAGGTGGCGGCGTGTGCGGGCCCTTCCGGGCCTGCTGGCCGATGCCCCGGCGTACGTTCTCGTGCTCGTCGGGCTGATCGTCACGGTTCTGGGTGTCAATCTCCTGACCCGACCGCTCAGCGCGCTGGAGGTCCTCGGCTACTACGTCGGCGCCAGCTGCGTGCTGTCCGGGCTAGGCGATGTGGTCGGTTGGCGGCAAGGCAATCGCGACCGGATCGTTCTGGTGCGAGGGGTCGCCTGGGCGGTCGCGGGTCTGGCGATCGTGGTCTGGATCGGCCGAAGCATCGAGCTGCTGGGCCCGTCCGTCGCGGTGCTCCTGATCGTGTCGGGGGCAGGTTCGGTGCTGTCGCTCCTGTGGACCCGGACCAGTGCGGGGGTGCTTCGCGCTCTGTTCGGCGTCTCGGAGATCGCTTGGGGCGTGATGGCCCTGTGGTGGCCAGACGTGACCCTCTTGGTCATCGCCGTGTTGTTCGGCGTCCGCACAGCGGCTTTCGGGGTCGCCCTGGTGTGGCACGGAGCCCGAGGGGACGCTCCGGCACGGCGCCAGGCTCGGCGGTGGCTCCCGGGTGTGCGCTTGACCAGCGCTGTTCTGATCGCGGCGGTCGCCGTCGCCGGCCTCGTGCTCAGTGACCAGTTCCGTAGCGGCGTACCGGTCGTGGACGACTTCTACGACGTCCCGGACCGGGTCCCGGCGGAGGCCGGTCGGCTGGTGCGGAGCGAGCCGTACGACGGTGACCTGCCCGCGGGCTTGAAGGCGTATCGGATTCTGTACACCACGACCGCGACCGACGGCTCGCCGGCGATGGCGAGCGGGGTGCTGGCCGTGCCCGACGAGCCGTCCGGCACTTCCGCTCGTGAGCCGACCCCTCTGGTCGCGTGGGCCCACGGCACCGTCGGCGTCGCCCGAGCGTGCGCCCCCAGCCTCGGCCGGGACGCGATCAGCACCGAGGGGATGCCGGCGATGAGTGCCTTCGCCGAGCACGGGTGGGCGATGGTGGCGACCGACTACAGCGGGATGGGCGCGGATGGTGATTTCCCCTACTTGATCGGCCCCGGTGAGGCGTACTCCGTCCTCGACTCCGTGCGGGCTGCGCGCGAGGTACCCGGAGTCCAGCTGGCCGAGCAGACCGTCGTCTGGGGGCATTCCCAGGGCGGCCACGCAGCCTTGTGGGCGGGCCAGCTCGCCTCGTCGTACGCCCCCGACGCGGGGGTCGTGGGAACTGCCGCGCTCTCGCCGGCGGCCGACCCTCTCGGCCTTGCCGAAGTGGTCACCGAGGACCCGGGGGTTCCCGGGGCCAGCCTGGGCATCGCATTCGTGGCCGACGCCTACGCGAGGACCTACGACGTCGGTCTCGATACGTTGGTCGCGCCCTCGGCACGGACCATCGTCCGCGAGGCCGCCTCCCGGTGCACCAGCCAAGCAGGCACCCTGTTCACCATCCTCGCCGGCCTCGCGATCGCTCGCGACCAACCCATCCTGCGCGAACCGCCCGGCCGAGGACCGCTGGCCGACCGACTCTCCGAGAACGTGCCGACGGGGCCGTGGTCGGCTCCCCTGTTCGTGGCCCAGGGGACCGCCGACGAAGTGATCCCCATACGCCTGACCCGGGCCTGGGTCCTCCGGACCTGCGCAAGCGGCGCGAACCTGTCGTTCACGACGTACGAGGCAGGCACGCACATGAGCGTGCTGGAGCCCGAAGCACCGTTGTCGAGAGACCTCGAGCTGTGGACCCTCGACCGGTTCGCCGGTGTGCCCGCTGCCCCCAGCTGCTCGGCGCCGGTGGGCTGATGGGGGTGCTCGCCGCTTGCTCGGGTGTCCTCGTCTGGGGAGGGCTGCTGCTCTGGTCACTGAAGCGGGACCCCCGCTCTCTGCGCAACGGGTTCCTGCTCCTCGTGTTCGTCCACTACCTACTGGGCCTCCTCGTCTACGTCGCCTCCACGTCGACGATGTTGGCGACAGCGATGGGCATCGTCACCCTCGTGGTCGGTCTCGTCATCGCTCTCGGCCTCCTGGCGCTACCGCTGCTGCTGGTCGCCGACGGGATTCTGATGATGCGCCGGGAGAGACGGTCGCTCGCCAACACGCTGGCCCTGCTGACCGGGCTGGCCATGCTGCTCCTTCCCATCGTTCTCGTCGCGCTGCTTCGCCACGAGAACCCGGTGACCAGCAGCGTGGCCGTGGCCCTGCTCACCGCCCAGGTCTGCGCCGGCGCCTGCTTCCTCGCCTTCGTCGCCCACACAGCTCTCTACGCCCAGATCGCGCGACGCGCCAGCGCCCATGCCGTCATCGTGCTGGGTAGCGGATTGGTGAGAGGAGGGGTCTCTCCTCTGCTCGCAGCCCGACTCGAGTACGCCGTCGACGCCGCCACGCAACGCGAGGGGCCCGATGGCATGCCGGTGATCGTTCCCAGTGGCGGCCAAGGACCGGACGAGCCACGTCCCGAGGGCCAGGCCATGCGTGACTGGCTACGCCAACGCGGAGTCGCGGCCGACGACATCCTGGTCGAGGATCGTGCGCGCACCACACGGGAGAACCTGCTCTACAGCGCCCAACTGCTGGAGCGGCACGGCCAACCGACGCCATACCTCATCGTGACCAACAACTACCACGCTCCCCGAGCGGCGATGCTGGCTCGCCGACTCGGCATCGACGCTCAAGCGATCGGCGCACGGACAGCCTGGTATTACTGGCCCAGCGCATACCTTCGTGAGTTCGTCGCCGTGATGGTGGAGCACCGGGCTCTTATCGGCCTTGCCGCGGCGGCCGTCGTCGTCATGACTGTGTTGACGTGGCTGTCCTTGGCCACACGGTGACCCTCGACGGCGCGTCCGCCCGCGTCGACCTCAAGGGTGACAAGGGATGACCAAGCCACTGGACCGGGTAAAACGAAGAACTCCGCCTGTCCTGTTTGACCAGGTCAGGCGGAGTAGTTTGGCTCCCCAAGTTGGACTCGAACCAACAACCCTCCGTTTCGGAAGGCCGCCGACAGCGCTTGACGCACGTGGACGGACGAACGGCCGCTCTCACCTGCCCGAACGTCGAAAGCGGCACCCATTGTCAACCAATGTCGTACCGCCAAAGCGGGAGAAAGGCGGGATACGCGCTAGATCCGGTCGAATGCTTCGACAGTCCTGTCGGCTGCGACTTCGGAGACTGACCCGCGCTCCGCGCAGCCGGCGACTATAGGCCGTGTTCGTCGTTAGTGTTCTCCTGTGACCTTCACGCCCCTGCACCAGGCAGTCGGAGCCCAGCCGGGCCCGATCACCTCGGAGATGCTCAACGAGGTTGTCGCCCGGGCCGTCGAGGAGGACGACAACCTCGATTTCAAGCGAGCTCTACCCGAGCAGAAGACACTCGCGCAGTCGGACCTGGCGAAGGACATCGCAGCGTTTGCGAACAGCGGCGGTGGAGTCCTCGTCTTCGGAATGGCCGAAGACAGCCGGAGGGCGACTGGGCGTGTCGATGTCGGTGAGGTCAGTGAGTCCTACGAGAGAACGCTGCGCAGCGTCGCGGTCAGCCACATCCACCCGCCAGTGTTTGGGCTCGAGCTCAGCGAGGTCGGCGGGGACGGCGAGCGCGCCCTGGTCGTGGTCGTGCCGGCCAGTCTCGATGGCCCACACCTGATCTACCGCAACGACTACTTCGGGGCGCCGATCCGGAACCATGCCGATACGGTCTGGATGCGTGAGCGACAGCTCGAGCAGATGTACCGCGCTCGATTCGAGGCGCGGGACCGTGCGGCGCAGACGATCGACGACCTCTATGGCGAAGCAGCTGACGGCCGTTCACCCAGCGACAGAGCATGGCTTTTCGCAGTAGCTGCACCGCGCGTACCGCGTGCTGGCATGCGGCCCGACCAGGCAGCCATCAAGTCGGTGGTCGACGCCGCCATGGCCACGGCCCGAAGTGTCGACGACAACTGGGTCCACCCGTTCAAGTCAGTCGACTACCTCAACCCACGCCGGGGCATGCGCCGGTGGGTTCTACGCAACGCGAAGACATCCGAGCGCTCACAGTGGTGCGAAGCCTGGGTGTCCATCCTCGACACCGGCGCGGTCACCATTGCCATGGCCGTGGGCGGCTACCCCAACTTCTCCAACGGCAACCCCGTGCCCGGGAGTGAGGTCTACTCGAAGACGATCGAGTGCTGCGTGCTGGACCTGCTGTCGCTGATCCACGCCATGGGTGACCACCTCGGCGCACCGGCTGAGTACGACCTCCGACTCGGGATCGAGTGGGCCGGCTCCGATTCTCTCCTCATCACAACCGTTGACCAGAGCAACTTCAGGTTCACCGACAACTCCATCCCGCTCGCGAGATACACGCCGCTGCGCACAAGCATCCGCTCAGACTTTGCCGGCGACGACCTCCAGCGGCAGATGTACGAAATCGCACTCGACGCCGTCAACCAAGGCGGGGTCCAGTACCCCAGACTGATTTCCAGCCCTGACGTCGAGTAGCGCCCGCAGACACCGGCTCGCCGCGTGGTCGCATTCCTCGCTGCCTAGGCCGAAATGTGGTTCGACCCGACGCGCCCGGTGACCTCTGACAGGGAAGCACTTCAAGGTCGCTCTGGACCTTCATCAACTCAGATTGGGCCCCTCGGCTAATGCCCCAGTCAGACCCCGCGTCCACTGCCGCCCATGCGAGTCCCAGAACGTCACACCGACGTTTGCCCAGATGGGCAACAGGACTCCGGCTTCCTCGAGGGTGACCTCAAGATCCACCGACGCACCGGCTGCGATCGACCAAGGCCAACTGTCGATTCGAACTACGTGGAGACGTCTCCGACTCCAGAGGCCTTCGTCCTTTGAGTGAGCAACATAATGAGAGCGTTATGTCGGGGGCGTCCAGGTCGCGCCACGTACGCTGCGGCGAGTGACCTCGTGGTTCTGCGACTGTTGGACAGCCCTGACGAGCCCCTCGCTATTGCGCGAGGGGGGGCGCCACACCGCCAAAGAGGACGGCGCCCACGCGCGGGCACCATCCAAACACCGAACGTGGCCATCGCGGGTCGGCTACCTGGATCGGGGATGTCTGCCCACGTACGCGAGCGATTGCCAGTAGCGTGCAGGCTCGTGATCGCTCGAGAGGTAAGACCTTGATCCAGGCCCCCAACGACTAGTCGATGTCCATAGACCAATTGCTACCCGTGGTGGTCGGCGCCATCATCGCGCTCGCCGGCTCCCTTGTGGTCCAACTCCTCCTCGTCCCGCAGGTCGAGAACCGCCGCCGACATGACGAGCGCTGGGAACAAGCCGTCCTAGATCTTGGTCACGCGTTGGTCTTCGACGAGAGCGCATCCACCTTGCGGCATGCACTCCAAGCCACCTACGAAGCCGTGCAGTCACCGGATGGCACGGCTCTGAGCCGCGAACAGATAGCAGACCGACTCACGCCCGAGCAGATCAGCGATCTAAAGGAAGCGCTCCAAGCATTCGGCGAGTCTCTGACGCGTTTCCGTTGGCTTGCCGATCGAGTGATGTTCCGACCTTCAACTGAACCACGCATGCAAGATACGCGCATCTACATTCTCAAGCACTTGGGCCATTCCCTGCGTCTTGTCGGAATTACTCAGCACGCTCTCGCAGTAAGGATGGAAGCGAGAGCTCAGATTTCGCTGCCCGGCTACGCCGAATCCTTTCAGGACGTCGTTGCTCCGGAGCAGGTGTACTCGGTGAACGGCGTCAAAGACGCCTACGCGTCACTGTCCGAGAGTCGTGCAAGTCTTGTCAGATCACTTGAAGACATGGCCAACACAGAACCTCCACGCAGAATTGGTCCTATCCGGATCATTCTGCATCGCGTGGACCGGTCTCTCCGCGCGAGGCGCCACGAGCAGGACAACACCTAGCTTGAACGGGTGTACGTGCGGCCCCCAGCCGACTTGGCCCTAGCCAGAGCCGGGAACCTACTGACGACACATGACCTCTCACGAGCCGGCCCGCGGCTGACTCGTACCCTCGCCAGGGTCGAACTGGACCAGAGTGCTAGACACGTCGACCGGAAAGTCGGTTGAGAGGTCGGCACGCTTCGGATTCAGGACGGCAGCACGCGCACAGGCGTGCAAGTCGTTCAGCGGCACCACCCACGGCGTTTCGTGCCATTCTGGCGTGTACGGAACTGCGCCGGGCAACTCGCTCTGAAGCGTCCACATGACGTGGTTGAGCTTGTGCGCCGCCTCGATCGTGGCGCGATCACCGATGAGCATCAGCCGCTCGAAGAGTGCGGAGCGGTCCTCTTCGAGCGTCCGGAGCTTTGACGCGGCTGCACCAAAATCGTCGCTTGCTGGATCGTGCTTCCCAACGTCCTCCGTCTGGCGCAGGATCCGCTTGGCGACCTCGGCGTAGTCGGCGTAGAGGTCGACTCGGCGCTGCTCCCATCTGGCAGCCGCTTCATTGCGATGCCGACGGCGCTCGGTCGCAGTAGCTGCGAGGTACGACATCGCGGCACCAACGACTACTGCCCCAAGAGTGACGAACTGCTGCGTAAGTTCCACGGCGCAATCGTGGCAGCGTCGCCCGCTACGCATGTCGAAGTCGACGAAATCACATTGGCTACGAGGCCGGAGACGGGCTGCCGATGCCTGGCGGCTCAGGGGTTCGGAACCCGCGGAGCCTCTCGGCGGCGATCGCCTTGTCCCGCTCAGCGTTCGCGCCGGCGTCGACCAGGAGCAGCGCGGCATCGCGGCCGAGCCAGTGCCCGTGAGCGTCACGTTGCCAGGTCGCGAGGTTGTACCCGGTGGCTTCCTCGAGGTGGTGGCCGGGGGTTCCATGTAGCCGTGACCGTCAGCCCGGTTCCCCTTCGGATAATTTCGATCACGGCAGCCTGCGCGTGCTCCACTGGTGTGTCATCGGATAGATCGAGGGCTTCTTCGACCATGGCGTCGTATTCAGACGTTCCATCGCCCAGGAACACAGAGAATGCCCATCCATGCTCACTTCTCAAGACGGCCTCGGCGTGCTGGCGAGCACGGAGCACAGTCCCAACTGGCCATTCCGGAAGTCGACATGACGCCAGTGTGGCAAGGGTCGCCGCACCTATTGGCTTCCTGCCCCCGGCATACCCGCCCCCGGGCTCCGCGAACCTTGACTCAGAGCCTTCGTGGCGTCTCGCACAAGCGCCGGGAGCTCCGCCGCGTTGATACCAGCAGCGTGCTTAGCGGCGTCTCGGTTCGCGAATCGCGAAAGGACATTCTTGACGAGCACAGCGTCTCCCACCTGCTCCCGTGCAGCGACACGAACGGCTGGGTCAGATCCGGCGTAGAACGGAGCAAGTGCCTGGAGCGATAGAGACACGTCCTCGGCCGTATCGGCCTCGGTGAAGTGTCGGGCGGATTCACGAAGAAGCAGGGCGCCGAACGCCGCGATCACAGCGGCGACAGATGCGCGCAGGATTCCATCCCCGATGGTGAGCTCAAAGTCGTTGCGGATCGCCTCGTTCACGATGAACCAGCCGACAGCGCCTGCGAAGACGAAGGCCGCGATTGCACCGAAGCGGATCCATCTCGCGGCGCTGCGCTCGCGCGTGGCACGGCCTGACCAATCGGTAGCGCTTAGGTCCCCTGCTGCGTGCTCGGCCAACGCCCCGGCTGCCTGTCGGATCGCGGCGAGCGTAGCGACATGCTCCAGCGACTCGGCATTGTGCTTTTCATCGAGCTCCCTGCGGCGCTCGATCCATGTAGCAAGGCGCTCGTTCCAGTCGTGCGTGATCCGGTCCTCGCCGGTCGAGCTGACGTCTGAGATCGACCGGCGCTGCGCCTCGATCTCCCTATCGAGACGCTCGACCTCCGCACTGACTTGGTTGAGCTCATCGAGCCGGGCGGCAAGAGCAGCCTCCGTCTCCGCCACCCTGGTCTCAAGCTCATCAAGTCTGTCAGTCCGAGCCTCGACCTCCTGGTCCAGCAGTTCAACGTAGGCGTTGCCCAGATCCTTCGGTGGCGGCAGCGGCAGCGACCTCAAGGCGGTCTCAAGAGCGCCTATCGATTGCGGATGGTTCTGGCGGTTTGCTACGTACTGCCTGAACTGACCTACGTCCACGGGAAGCGAGTTAAGAGCGTTGCTCAGGTCATCCAGAGCGGTCAGATAGAGGGCGGGTTGACGCGCGAGCCTAGTCTTGGTCGCCTCTGCTAGCCACTCGACTATGTCTTTGCGCCATTGCTCAGTTGCGGCATCGTCATACCGCGCAGCAGCGAGTGCATCCTGTTTGAGTCGCAGCGTCTCCCAGACTGTGTGTTGCCGGTATCGCTCGCTCCCAGTCGTCACGTCCCTCTACCTGTTTCCCTTAGAGCGGTTGTGGGGCACACAGAGCATCTCGCAGTTAGCTAGGTCCGACACCCCGCCCTTCGACCATGCAGCAACGTGGTCGGCCTCCATTTCACTCTGCTTGTAGACGCGTGCCTTGTTGGCGTTCTCGCCAACCGCACACAGAGGGCAGTTCGAGAGGCCACGGGCCTTGGCCTTGGCTGTCTGCCGCGTGTACGCTGCGTCCTTCGTCTTCTTGTCGAACAGCCTGATGTCCAAGAGTTTGGGATCGGTTTTTCCCCCGAGCAGGTACTGATAGATCCCCTTGCGGTTCTTAACGGCAACGTCACTGCGCAGGACTTCAACATCGGCGTCTACGGTCGCGGGGTCATATGGCTCGGCGTGGAACGTCTCGTAGAGTTGGCCCCACTGGAGGCCTCGCATCTCAGGGTCGGGTGAACGCATAAACACGCTGCCGACCCAGTCGATGACAGACCCAAAGTACGACTTCAACTCGTCGACGACGGCGTCCTTGCGGTGCAGTGCGAGATACGCATCGATGCTCTTGTTCTGCGCAGACGCGACCCACTCCAGCGCGACCTCGAGCACCTGCTGACGCTTCGGGTCGCCCTTTACGTAAGCAGCCCACTTCTGTTGCTGGGCATTGTTCGAGTTCGAGAACTCGGCTTTGGCGGCCGTGACGAATGGTCCGGAGTAGATCGCATTCAGCAACTCCTGATTGTTCAAAGGGAGGCCGGCGATGTTGATCTTTTGAAACCATTCCTTAATCTCGGCCTCTGTCCCCTCACACTCGTAGACGAGCAGATCGCTATCCATGATCTGCTGCCTCAGTTCTGGATTCAGTGACGAGAATACATGCTCCCTGCCACCCAGATTGATGGCGAATTTGCCGGTAACGAAGCGCCCGACGCTTGTGATGCGCTGCTGCCCGTCCAGGACCTCAAGCCTGTCGTTGAGACCGTCAACATTAAAGTAGATGAGCCCAAGTGGGTAACCACTCAGCAGCGACTCGACAACCGCCACGTCCTTCTTGCCGTCGCCATAGATGTAGTTGCGCTGGTACTCGGGTTGAATGACAAGCCGCCCGCTGAGACCGTAGAGGCCCTTGGCTTCGAGCTCGTTGAAAAGGAAGCCTTCACAGACCTCGCGCACTGAGTACGTCTCAAGCTCGGCCTTCATGAGGCACCGGTCCGACGACGGATCAGAATGCGCTTGAACGGAACGTAGTATCGCGGCGCGGTCAGTCCAAGCTTGCGGTGACCAGGACTGTTGGACCCGGTGCCGCCCTGTTCTTTGTACTTCCCGACGAAGTCCGCACCGAGGGGCTCCACGCCGATTTGGCGCATTGCCTCCATGTCGTCAGCGTGCGCGACAATCTCGAACTGATCCGGGTTGTGCTTGTCCAGGTACGTGATGGGAACTCCCATCAGCCCGTTGAAGTCGCTCGGAATGGCGTCGACGTACGGGACCTCGATGGCTTCAGCAAAGTTGCAGTACCTCCGGTAGCCAAGACCGCGGACGTCCTTGTGTCTTGAGAACTTGATGTTTTCGGCCATAGTCATCAACTGCAACGGTTTGTGACGCCGGCCATGGTCAATGTTGGTGAACCAACAGGAGTTACCGAGGCGGGTGAAGTCATAATCTCCACTGGAGGGGTAGCCGAGCCGTTCGGCCTTGAGGCGGTCGGCCTCCTTGATCGGAGCACCCTTAGGGACAGCGAAAACCATGTCCGTGCTGTTCGCCGTCGCACCCTTCCAGAGTTGGTTGTTCTTGATAAGCGGGAAGGTCTCGACATACGTGACTGCATTGCTGTTGCCGATGATCGAGAAGGGTTTGTTACCGCCGACTAGCCAGGTCATGAAGTTCCGAAACAGGCTGAAGGGCGGGTTGGTAATGATGATGTCTGCCTCGTCGCGTTGCGCAGAAACCTCGGCGCTGCGGAAGTCCCCGTCACCGTCCAGATACCTCCATCGCAGATCGTCGATGTCGACAACGCCGTCACCGTTGATATCCTCGCGATGAAGGGTGAGCAACTTGCCGTTTGTGTGTGTCTTCGTCGGATCAAAATGAGGACTGTTGATCTCGAAGAGCGTTGGATGGTAGTTGGCCTTGGCAGGGTTGCTGTCGGGAGCGTAGGAAGTCGATATGAGCGTCCTAAGTCCAAGATCCGTGAAGTGAAGCGCGAAGAACTTGGTGAAGTTCGACCACTCTGGATCGTCACAAGGCAGGAGAACGACCTTGTCGCGGAACACGTCGCGGTTGAACTCAAGGTAGGCGTTCATCTCGCGCTCAATGTCGGCCCATTGGGTGTAAAACTCATCGGCTTTCGCGGCCTTCGCAGCGTTCTGGCTGCCGTTCTTCGTCGGGATTGCTGTCATCGACACGCCAGCGATGATGTTCGCGGTTCGCCACCGGTGGTGGGTCTACGGCAGACGCATCCCCAACGTGCGGTATGCCACGCGAGCTAGAACCAGGGTCAGACGATCGACGGCCATCGCACCGTTAGAACAACCGAGTCATCGAACGCCTGCCACGAGTGCGGCGTTCTAGGGCCAAACACGACGAAGTCGCCCTCGCTCTTCATCTCCTGGTCCCCATCGGGGAGACGGACGGCGAAATGGCCGCGCAGGAGCATGACCATGGTCGTGCGAACCTCCTCCTCCGCAACGGTCCACTCATGACGCTCCTCCCCCGCCTGGTGAGTGCCCCATTTGACCTCGACGTCGGTCGAATGAAGCGGGCTCGTATTCGGGTCAATGAAGTGGCCGATGAGCCAGCCGCGGCGCTCTGCGCCGTCGTCGTACGCGTTGCCTGAGGCGGTCGTCACTGGGTGAATCCAATCTCGAAGGGGGCAGCGCTACGCGCTCTGGGTGCAGCTCGTGAAGACGTCGCAGGCCGAGGACGAAGGCGAAGAGGCCCTCGTCTGACCACCCCGGGTTGTGAACGAGAGCCCGCAAGCCGGCCTCGTCCTGCGAGGAGACCAAGGTGATCCGCTCGGACTCCCAGTTGCTCTCGACGTCACCTCCACAACGCTGCCAGAAGCCCTCGTCGTGCACGGCGACAAGACACGGAAATTCATAGTTTCCGGTGAGGAGGTTGAAGCCGAATCCGGTGCACTCCATTGACCAGACGTCCGGCCCAGCTTCGGTCAGGTAGCGCATCGGCCCGGCGAGGAGATCCGGGTGCATGGGGTCGATCGTGCGGCGTGTGTTGAGGGTCGTGTCGACCTCCGCCTTGCCGAAGAGTTCCTCCTCGAGTTCTCTCGCGAGCGAGGTTTCGACGCCGACCTCCCAGCTCGGCTCTGAGGTCGGCTCGTGGAAACACTTCGGAATCACGGCGAGTCGCCCAGACGCGTTGAGGACCTTCGCCCCACGCTCTTGGATCAGCAATGCGAAATCGGCCGGGCGTGCACCTTGCGCCAGCCGGGCAAACGCAGTCAGTGCGAGCGCTCCGCCCATGCAGTTGCGCGCGCCAGGCGCGAGCACAGACTCGACGGTCGGCATTATCAGATCGCGCAGCGGGAGGGCCTCTCCCCCGCTCCGCACCGCCGCAAATGTTTCGGCTTCGAGGAGATCGATCGTGAGGGCGTACTGCGCAAACGATCCGGTAGTGAAGGACGTCCGTACGCCGTCAGGATGCGACTCCCACCCGGTCATCCGGTCGAGCTGGCCGTCGACGAAGCGGGTCTCCTGAATCAGACATTCAGCGAGCCTGGTTTCGGCGGCACGACGCCATGCGTCCGTTTCCGACTGGGCACGACAACGGCCGCGTGGTCGTACGCGAATCGGGTGGTGACCTCGTCTGCCTGTAGGTCTATCGAGTTTCTGACCCATTCCACTGCGCTCAGGATCGTGAGGTCGATGTCCGCATCGCCGAGCCCGACGGACACCGGCCGGTGATCGCCGAACCCGTCTGCGTAGTACTGGTGCAGCCTCACAACAGCCGACCTGTCGATTTCGGCACACGCCACTGAGGCCCAGCGGCCGCGTCTATCCGTACCGCCGAGACCCTTGGAAAGATTCTTCGAACAGTTCACACCGAGCCCCAGAACAGGGTGAACTCCGGGAGAAACGACCTTGTACCGAAATGACGAGAGCCGCTGACCCTGGCGTTTTGCCTGGTCAGCGGCCCTTTCACTGGCTCCCCGAGTTGGACTCGAACCAACAACCCTCCGGTTAACAGCCGAATGCTCTGCCAATTGAGCTATCGGGGAATGCTCCTTGCGGCGCGGGTGAAACCTTAGCAACCCGGCGGCGGCGATCGGAAATCGGCAGGCCGTCACTCGGCGACCAGGTTGCGGAGGCCGCGGCGGTGCTGCTCGAGGGCGGCGAGCTGGGCGAAAAGACGGTTGTAGGCCTCAGGATCGGCGGCGCCGTCGGAGCGCTGCAGACGGCTCTTCACCTCGGCGATGCGGCGCTGGTCGAGGAGCTCGAGGAGGCGTACGACGTATTGCAGGACGTACGCCGCATCCGGCTCCTTCGCGGACGGGATCGGCTCGACGGCGAGCTCGGCGAGGATGCGGCTGACCAGCGGGTCCGAGGCGGCGGCGCCGAGCTTCTGGGCCCAGTTCGCGTCGCCGGTGCCGGCGCCAGGGCCGCCCAGGCCGGCGATGATCTCCCACAGCGCGCGGTAGATGGGGTGGGTGAAGGCTTCGGGGGTGATCTCGCCAGTGGTGCGGCCCAGGGCGACCGGGTGCTGTACGAAGAGCTTCAGGGTCTCGCGCTCGACGGTGAACCGCGGCTCGCGCGGATGCGGCATGGGTGGGCGGCGCGGCGCGGCGGGAGCCTCGCCAGAGCCTGCCTGGGCGGTCTGCGCGGCCTCGCGCCGAGGCGGAGCGGCCTGGGGCGCGGGGCGACCGGCGGCGCGGCGTACCTCTCTGGCCGCCTCGTCGGGGTCCACACCGAGGAAGCGAGCGAGGTCTCGGGTGAAGCCCATCTTCTTGGACTCGTCGCGCACGGAAGCCACCAAGGGCGCGGCCTCACGAAGCGCGTCGACCCGCCCATCGGCACGGTCGAGGTCGTACTTCGAGGCGATGTTGCGCAGCACGAACTCGTAGAGCGGGACCCGGTTGGCGAGCAGCTCCCGAACCGCCTCGTCGCCCTTCTTGATCCGCAGGTCGTTGGGATCGAGGCCGTCGGGCTCGACGGCGACGTAGGTCTGCGAGGTGAAGTTGCCGTCGCCCTTGAACGCCTTCAGCGCCGCGGTCTGGCCGGCGGCGTCGCCGTCGAAGGTGAAGACGACCGCGCCGCGCAGCTGCTGATCGTCGGAGATGAACCGGCGCAGGACCTTGGCGTGGTCGTCGCCGAAGGCGGTGCCGCAGGTGGCGACCGCGGTGGTGATCCCGGCCAGATGGCAGGCCATCACGTCGGTGTAGCCCTCCACGATCACCGCCTCGCGGGTGCGGGCCATCTCCTTGCGGGCCAGGTCGATGCCGTAGAGGACGTGGCTCTTCTTGTAGAGAGGAGTCTCGGAGGTGTTGAGGTATTTCGCCTCGATCCGGTCGTCGTCGAAGAGCCGACGCGCACCGAAGCCGATGACGTCGCCGCCCGACTCCCGGATCGGCCACATCAGCCGGCCGCGGAACCGGTCGTAGTGCGACCGCCCGTGCGCCACCAGTCCGCCGGTGACGACCTCCTCGTCCGAGAACCCGCGCGCCCGCAGATGGCGGTAGAGGTCCTCTCCCCCGCGCGGCGAGAAGCCGACCCCGAAGTGCAGCGCCGCGTCGCGGTCGAAGCCCTTCTCGGCGAGGAACTGCCGCGCGACCACCGCGTCCGGGGTCAGCAGCTGCTCGGCGTAGAACTCCGCGGCGACCTTGTGGGCCTCGACCAGCTTGCCGCGACTCGGGCCCCGCTTCACCGGCGCCTCGTCGCCCTCCTCGCGCTGGATCTGGACCCCGATCTTGTCGCCCAGCCGCTCCACCGCCTCGAAGAAGCTCAGCCCCTCGAGCTTCATCACGAAGTCGATGACGTCGCCGCCTGCTCCGCAACCGAAACAGTTTCCGGTCAAGACGTTGTCCTCGAGGGTGAACGCGTGACCGTCCTCGACCTCGGCGCAGTAGACCTCCTCCACGCGGTCGGTCTCTTCGACGGACTGAACGACCCAGCCTCGACGCGCGAACGCCTTGTTCGCGGCCAGAAACCGGTCCCGGTGTTCGTCGATGAGGAAGAAGGACTCAGTCAGGTCTTCGTTGACGAAGTGGAGCCGATGGAGCTCCGACTCCTCGCGGCCCGGTAGACCCCTGCGAAGTTGGGTCGTAATGCCGTACGTCGCGATCCCGAGCCGTGTGCAGATCGTCCGAACCTGCTCCAGATGCTCGCGTCGCGCGGAGTGGAGCATGACCGTGCCGTCCTTGGAGACGTGTCCATCCGCGGCGAAATAACCCGCCAACCAGCCATAGAGGTAGGACACGGCCTCATCGTGGGAGGGAACCTCCTTGAAGAACCGCGGAAGGTGATGAACGAGAATTACGTTGCCCTGGCTCGTGGGCGTTGCCTCAGATGTCGTCGTATGGCTGAGCGGGAAGAACTTCAGCATCGCGAGGTCCTTCGGCGGGCAGATCGCGGCCACGCTCCCGGATCCGTTGAGCGTGCCGTCGCCGAAGGTGAATCCGTGGGCGATCCCAAACGGCGACGGTGTCGTCCGCTGGATCCTCGAGCGTGGGTACTTCGAGACCAGCCGGTCGCCAGACTTCAGGTCGGAGGTGAGCACCTCTCGTTCAGACGAGCGGTTCCGGCCGGACCGCACGAACCACCGGTGACCGTCTGTGGCGAACAGCTCTTTGGTCTGGCGGTTGCGAGTCAGGACGATCTTGTGGAGGCGCTGCACGCCGTAGGACTTGAACGGCGCATCCAACCAGTCACCATGGCGTCCCAGGACCCGATGGGTACCACCGGCGAGATCCTTGATCTCTCGTGGGCCGTCCCAGGTCAGCACACGTGTCTCGCCCGCCAGGCAATGGTAGAAACCACGGGCCGGGTTCACATTGAACGACGGCGACTTCTCGTCGTGGAACGGGCACAGGCCGGTATAGGAGGCTGGGCCCGAGCGGCGCAGCGTGACGTACTGGGAGACGATGTCGTCCAAGCGCGCCTTCTCGCGCACCTCTTGGATGCTCGTCTCCTTGATCCGACCCGCCACAACGTCTGATCCTACGTGGCAGCGGATCTGGCTGAGATGCTTGACCTGATGTTCGCCACCACACCGACTCGGCCGCGGGCCCGATCGCGGGTCCGCCGGGTGATCTTCTGGCTCGGCCTGGTGATGGTTCTGGCCGGGGTGGGCATCCTCGGGTACGTCGCCTGGGAGCTCTACGGCACCACGATCCTGAGCAAGCAGCGCCAGCAGGAAGCGGCCTCGAAGATCGAGAGCGCCTGGGACTCGGGGCAGACCGAGGTGACCACCGACTTCGGGTCGGCGAAGGCCCTCATCGAGATCCCCCGCTTCGGCAAGGACTACCGGGTCCCGGTCATGGAGGGGATCTCGGACCGGGCCCTCGGCGCCGGGTTCGGCCATTTCTCCGGCACCGCCAAGCCGGGCGAGGTCGGCAACTTCGCGCTCGCCGGCCACCGGATCACCCACGGCGAGCCGCTCCGTGACCTCCCGAGGCTCCGCGAAGGCGACGAGATCCGCGTCCTGACCATGGAGAAGACCTACGTCTACGAGCTCACCACCGACGGCGACGACCTGGTCGTCCCCTTCACCTCGATCTGGGTCACCGACCCGCTGCCCGACAACCCGGAGAAGGGCGTGGTCGAGCCCGAGCAGGTCGAGGGCCAGCGCCTGATCACCCTCACCACCTGCTCCGAGCTCTTCCACACCGACAACCGGATGATCGCCTTCGGCAAGCTGGTCTCCGAGGAACCGACGCCCTGACTGCCTGCTACAGGCGCAACGTACGCCGCGGGCCGAGGTCCGCTCGGTGGTCGGCCCACATCCGCTGCTCGTCTCGGACCCTGGCGACCTCGGCCGGGTCGAGCGTGGCGACGACCATTCCCGGGGTGGCGTCGTCGAGCCGCTCCATCGGCCGGCCGAGCGGGTCGTAGACCGCTGAGCCGCCGATCAGGCCGAGCGGTCCGCCGACGAGGCCGGCGAACGCGACGTACATCGAGTTGTCCAGCGCCCGAGCGGCGTAGTGCAGATCCCGCCGGTGGCCACCGCCGGGGAAGTAGGCGCCGCTGTTGACGTAGAGGATCGCGCCGTCGGCGGCCGCCGCGGCAGCGTGCTCGGGGAAGTTGGCGTCGTAGCAGACCGACAGCGCGACCCGGACGCCGTCGATCTCGACCGTCGTCCCGTGGTCACCGGGCTCGAAGCGCTCCCGCTCGGGCGGGTAGAGATGCTGTTTGTCGTACGCCGCGACCGGCTCCTCCCCCGGCGCGATGATCAGGCTGGTGATCGAGCGTCGTCCGGCACCGGTGAGCGGCGAGTTGAGCACGAGCACCGCGCCGGTCTCGTCGACCGCAGCCTGCACCGGGGCGAGCCAGACGGTATCGGCCAGCGTCGGCAGGGGGCCGTCGAAGGCGTCGAGGTCCCACGAGGTCGTGAACGTCTCCGGCAGCACGACCAGCCGGGCGCCCATCGCCGCGGCCTCGCGGACGCGGCTAGCCGCCGTGGCGACGTTGGTCCCCACCTCGCCGGGCACCGCAGACTCCTGAACCACCGCTATTCGAAGCACGCACGTGACCGTATCGTCCGTTCACGGATCCGCCATGCACGTTTCCGCTAATTCGCTTCCCGGGATCCCCGGCGGTCGCCACAGTGAGAGCGTGCGCCCCCTCGCCCCCACGCTCGCCCTCACCCTTGCCCTCCTCGTCACCGCCGGACCATCGGTCGCCGACGTACCCGCACCGCCACCGACCGCGGTGACCCTCGCCCCCGGCGGGATCCCACCGAGCCAGCAGGAGTCGAACGGCTACGACTTCGCCGCAGGCGGCGAGGCACTCTCGACCGTCGCGACGCAGCTTGTCGCGCCGGGTCTGAAGCTGACCAACTTCCAACGGCTCGAGGACACCGGCTGGAACCGCGGCAACGTCCTCACCGCCGATCTGTCCGAGCCGACGCTGTCGATGGACGTACGCAACACCGGCAAGGTCGCCGGGATCGGCACCCTGTCCAGCCAGATGACCGGGACCGGGGCGGTGGCCGGGGTCAACGCCGGCTTCTACGACATGAACGCCTCCGGCGCGCCGGTCGGTCTGGCCAAGAGCCGCGACGGGCTGCAGAACGCGCGGTTCGGGTCCGACCCGACCCTGACGATGGCCGGCGCGAAGGCGGCGATCGGCGAGCTGACCTCCGGCGGGACCGTCACGGTCGACGGCGCCGAGCACGACCTGGCCGGGTTCAACACCCCGTCGCTGCCCACCGGCGGCATCGGTCTCTACACCCAGGCCTGGGGCGACTACACCCTCGACCGGCCGGTCGGTGGTCCCGGCAACGTCTCCCCTGAGGTCGCCCGCGCGAACGTCGTCGGCGGCGTCGTCACCGCGGTCGCCGACTCAGCCGGCGCACCTGCCGTCCCCGACGGCGGGCAGGTCCTGCTGGGCCGGGAGGCAGGAGCCCGGGTCGTACGCGGCCTGGAGGTCGGCGACCGCGTCGATGTCGCCGTCGGGCTGGCCGAGGAGGCCGACTGGGCGGTCAGCGGCAACGTCCAGCTCGTGGTCGACGGCGAGGTCGGACCGGGCATCGGCGACGACGGCGTCCACTCACGTACGGCTGTCGGGATCAACCGCGACGGCACGAAGCTGATCGCCCTCGCCCTCGACGGTCAGACCGGCGCGAGCCGCGGGATGACGCGCGCGGAGCTGGCCGGGTTCATGCTCAGCCTCGGTGCCTACCAGGCGCTGAACCTGGACGGCGGCGGATCGACCACGATGGCCGCACGGGTCGCGGGCGACGTGAGCCCGAGGATCGTCGACACCCCGTCCGACGGCAGCGAGCGCGAGGTGTCCAACTCGCTCCTGTTCTTCTCCTCCGCCGAGCCGACCGGCGTCGCGACCGGGGCGCAGGTCCGCCCGGCCACCAACCGGGCCGGTGCCTACCGCGTGCTGCAGGGGCAGCGGCGTACGGTCTTCGGCTCGGGTCTCGACGCGGCCTACGCCGCCGTCGAGCAGCCCGGCCGGTTCCGCACCCAGGATCCCGACGTGCGGATCGTCGACGCCGACGAGGACCGAGCGTCGGCCCTCGGGCGGCGTACGGGCTCGGCCGATGTCGTCTACACCACCGGCCGCCACCGCGCCACGATGCCGCTGACCGTCCTCGGCCCGCTCGACCGGCTCGCGGTCGACAAGTCACAGCTGGCGATCGAGCAGGCCGGCGAGACCGCGACGATCCAGATCACCGGCTACGACCCGGACGGCCGCCCCGCTCCGATCGAGCCCACCGAGGTCACCGTGGACGCCGACCCCGGCGTCGAGGTGACGCGCGACGGCGCCAACGGCTTCCTCGTACGCCCCACCATGGAGAGCGGCGCCGCGGTCGTCGACTTCGCCGTCGGCGACCACCACGTGACCTCGACGGTGCTGGTCGGCAGCGAGCAGCACACCCTGGCCGACTTCGCCGACGGCGCCACCTGGAAGGTCGAGACCGCGCGGGCGGCGGCGACCATCCAGCGCGTCAGCGGTGGCGGACACGACGGCGGCGACGCGCTGCGGCTGCGTCACGACTTCACCACCAGCACCGGGACCCGCGGCGTCTACGCCGTGCCGCCTGCCGGCCTCGCCGTGCCAGGCAGCCCGCTGAGCCTGTCCCTGTGGGTCGAGGGCGACACCAGCGGGATCTGGCCACGGATCCAGATCCGCTCGGGTGACGGCACCGTCAGCAACCTCGACGGCGACCTGGTCACCTGGGACGGGTGGCAGCAGGTGACGTACCCGATCCCGCCGGGCACCGCGATGCCCATCCGGGTGGACAAGATCCGGTTCCTGGAGACCCGGCCGGACGTCTCCTACCGCGGCGACCTGACGATCAGCGACCTGGTCGCCAACGTCGCGCCGGACGCTCCCCCGACGCAGACCGAGCCGGTCCACGACCCGGTGATCCTCACCGAGGGCACCGTCGACGAGCGACCCCAGCGGATCGCGGTGATGTCCGACGGTCAGTTCGTGGCCCGCAACCCCGACAGCGACCTGGTGCGCCACGTCCGCGAGACGCTCCGCGAGATCGTCGCCGCCCGCCCCGACCACCTGATCATCGACGGTGACCTGGTCGACGAGGCCTCCCCCGCCGACATCGCGCTGGCCAAGCGGATCCTGGACGAGGAGGTCGGCGACCAGGTCCCCTACACCTACGTCCCGGGCAACCACGAGGTCATGGGCGGTCCGATCTCGAACTTCAAGGCGGTCTTCGGGCCCACGCACACCGCGTTCCGGATCGGGGCGACCCAGCTCATCACCCTCAACAGCTCCTCCGGCACGCTGCACGGCAACGACGACGGCAAGGCCCAGCTGACCGAGCTGGAGTCACAGCTCACCGCGGCGGCCGCCGACCCGGCCGTGACCGGCGTCGTGCTCGCCATGCACCACCCCATCGACGACCCGCTGCCCGACAAGGCCAGCCAGTTGAGCGATCGGATCGAGGCCAGGCAGCTCGAGGACCGGCTGGGCAGGTTCCGTACGTCGTCGGGCAAGTCTGTCGCCGTCATCAACGGTCACGTCGGGGTCTTCCACGGCTCCTCGGCGCAGGGCATCTCGATGCTCGTCAACGGCAACTCCGGCAAGAACCCGGCCGGCAACGTGGCCGGCGGTGGCTTCCGGGGCTGGACGATGGTCGGCATCGACCCGTCGGCCGGCGTCGTCGGCAGCGACCCGCGCCCCGGGGCGAGACTGAGCTGGCTGCGCGCCGAGACCCGACCGGCGGTCGACACCGTCTCGATCGGCGCCCCGGAGAGTCTCGCCGCGGGATCAGCGGTGACCCTCGAGGCCACCTTCACCCAGGGCACCGCCACCATCCCGGTCGCCTGGCCGGTCACGGCGGACTGGGGTGGCGACGGGGTCGTGGTGGGCGAGCGTGGCCACGGCGTCGTACGCCTCGACCCAGCCACCCGAAAACTCACCGCTCTCCGCCCAGGAACGGCCACCGTGACGCTTGTGGTCAACGGCGTGAAGTCGGAGCAGACGGTGACGGTCCGCCGGTAGCTGTCGAGGTAGTCCGGTAGCGAACTGCCCGAATACTCGCCAGTAATAGGCAGTTCGCTACCGGACTACCCCTTTCAATAACTCCCCGACATCACGTTCGCGAGCGGCTCGCCGGCGGCGAATCGCTCGAGCTGCTCGCGGACGACCCGGTAGGCGCGCGGCCACATCGCGCTCGACGCGCCGCCGACGTGCGGGGTGATGAGCAGGTTGGGTGAGCCCCACAGCGGGCTCTGCGCCGGGAGCGGCTCGCTCTCGGCGACGTCGATGGCCGCATGGATCCGCTCGGTGGCCAGCTCGGCGACCAGGTCGGAGGTGACGACCACCCCGCCGCGGGCGACGTTGACCAGCAGCGCGCCGTCCTTCATCCGGCCCAGGAACTCGCGGTCGACCAAGCCGCGGGTCTCCTCGGTCAGCGGTGTGACCAGCACGATCACATCGGCCTCAGGCACCAGCGTGGCGAGCTCGTCGAAACCGTGCACGCCCTCCCGGGCGGTCCGGGCCACCTTGACCACCTCGGTCTCGAACGGAAGCAGCCGCGCCTCGATGGCCTGGCCGATCGCGCCGTAGCCCACGACCAGCACACGCTTGTCGGCCAGCGACGGGAACCATCCCGGCCGCCACGCATGCTCGTCCTGATGGCGTACGTGGCCAGGGATGCCCCGCAGCGAGGACAGGATCAGCGTGAGGGCGAGCTCGGCGGTCGAGGTGTCGTGGATGCCGCGGCCGTTGCACAGCGTCACCCCCTCGGGGATGTGCCCGCGGGCGGCGTCGACGCCCGCGGTGAGCAGCTGCACGACCTGGAGCGAGGTCATCTGGTCGACGACATCGAAGATGCGCGAGCCGAGCATGTAGGGCGGCAGGTAGAAGGCCACGTCGCCGACCGAGTCCGGCACCTCCACCTCGGCATGCGCGAAGCGGGTGTGGTCGAAGAGCTCGAAGCGGAGGCCCGCGGGCACCTCGCCCAGCTCGGACGGGTCGAAGGGCAGCCAGACGAGGGGATCGCTCACACGCGGAGAACATACCCGCCCAGGGGTGCCATCGGTCACATTCGCCGATTAAGGTATCCGTTATGGAACCGCTGACACCCGCATACCCCACATGGGTGATGCTCCTGATCGCCGCAGCCGCGGTCGCCGTCCTTCTCGTCCTGATCGCCAAGGTCAAGCTGCACGCCTTCATCGCTCTGGTGCTGGTCAGCGCGGTGACCGCGGTCGTGGCCGGCATCCCGGTCGCCGACGTGCCGACTGCCATGCTGACCGGATTCAGCTCGACGCTCGGCTCCGTTGCGCTGCTGGTGGCGTTCGGTGTGATGCTGGGGCGCCTGCTGGAGGTGACCGGCGGGGCGCAAGTGCTCGCCGACACGCTCATCGGCGCGTTCGGCGAGAAACGTGCGCCGCTGGCGCTCGGCGTGGCCGCGCTGATCTTCGGGTTCCCGATCTTCTTCGACGCCGGGCTGGTCGTCTTCCTGCCGATCATCTTCGCGGTCGCGCGCCGCTTCGGCGGCTCGATCCTCATCTACGCCCTGCCCACGGCCGCCAGCTTCGCGGTGATGCACGCAGTCGTCCCGCCCCACCCGGGCCCGGTCGCCGCGGCCACCGAGCTCGGCGGTGACATCGGCCTGACCCTGTTGGTCGGCGTACCCGTCGCCATCCTGGCCTGGATCCCCGGCGGCTACCTCGCCGGCACCCGGCTGGGTGCCCGGTTCAGCCCGTCGCCCCTCAACGTCTTCGCGATGAAGGACTCCGAGGAGACCCCGACGGAGGAGACCACTCCCCCGCCGTTCGCGACCGTCATCCTTCTCCTCGCCCTGCCCATGATCCTGATCGGCCTCAACACGGTCATCACCACGCTGAGGGCAGCCGGGACGGTCAGCGAGGACGCCACCTGGGCCAGCGCGCTGGTGCTCATCGGCCAGACCCCGATCGCGCTGCTGATCACCGTTCTCCTCGCCCTCCTCGTACTCTCCCCCGGGCGGTTCCCCATGGGCCGGGCGACCGAGATCGTCGACCAGGCGCTCGGCCCGATCTGCGCGATCATCCTGATCACGGGCGCCGGCGGGATGTTCGGTGGCGTGCTCCGCACCAGCGGCATCGGCGAGGCGCTGTCCACCTCGCTCTCAGACCTCGGGATGTCGCTCATCGTGCAGGCCTTCCTGATCGCGACCCTGCTGCGGGTCGCCCAGGGCTCCGCGACGGTCGCGCTGACCACCACCGCCGGGCTGATCTCCGCCCAGGTCGCCGCGGCGGGGCTGAGCAGTTTCGACATCTCCTTGCTCGTCTTCGCCATCGCGGCAGGCGCGACGGTCCTCTCCCACGTCAACGACTCCGGGTTCTGGCTGGTCAGCCGCTTCTTCGGGATGGACGTCATCACCACCCTCAAGACCTGGACGGTCCTGGAGACCACCCTCGGCCTCTCGGTCTTCGCGATCGCCGGGGCCCTCTGGGTGGTCGTCCCTTAGCTCGTACGCCGCACCCGGCTCTCGAGGGTCGCCAGCCCCGGACCCTCGAGCTCCGGCAGCGCGTCGGCGCGTCCTGAGACCGCCATCAGCAGCGCCTCTCCCGGGCCGGTGACCACGGCACCGCTCCCGTGGGACCAGTCGACGTCGGTGGCCACCAGACGCAAACCGCGTACGTTGCGCCTCGCCGGCAGCGGCGGGGCCTTCAGCGCGAAGTCCAGCACCGGCACGAGTCGCTCCGGCGGGACCACGCGCGGCTGCCCGAGCGCCCGGCGGATGTCCTGGTGATGGATCAGCCCGTCGGTCAGCGCGATCCGAGCGCCCGCGACCGCGGTCGGCCCGGCAGGTTCGGCATGCGCGCGCAGGTATTCGAGCAGATCGCCCGGGGTCTGCCCACCGAGCTGCTCAAGCCGACGATCGTTCAGCTCACCGAACCGGAACCCGGCTCGCAGGAAGGACCCGGCGAACTCGCGGAGCCCGACCTCCTCGTAGCTGAGCATGTGCGCGACCACGTCGCGCACCGTCCACCCGCGACACAGCGAGGGTTGGTCCCACTGCTCCGGCGTCAGCGTCTCGAGGAAGTCGGCGAGATCGCGGCGCTCGGCCGTGGCGAGCGCGGTACAGTTCGCAGCCATCACGCCTCGGCGAGCTCGCGGAAGCGCGCCAGGTAGAGCCCCCAGGCGCGGTCGCCGGCGGCACTGTCACGCCACCCCTGCCACCCGGCGCCGTGCCGGTCGATGTGACGGTGCTCGAGGCGTACGCGGGTCTGTTCGTCTCCGACCGAGGTGAAGGTGACCTCGACCTCGCTGCACCGGGCCGGATCGGGCTCGAGGCGGAAGTCGGGGGCGATGTCCCAGGAGATCACCAGCCGGTGGGGCGGGTCGACGGCGAGGACGCGCGCCCACTGGCAGGTGCTGCCGTCGACGCCGCGATCGTAGACGCGGCCGCCGACCCGAGGCTCCAGGACCGTCTCGGCGATCTCCACGGGAAGCAGGTTGTGCTCACGCGGCTTGATCCGGTCGAAGTCCTCGGTGAACACCTTGAAGGCGTGCTCGACCGGGACCTCGACGATGATCTCGAGGTCTACGGACGTGGGTTCGCGGGTGATGCTCATGGCTGCTCCTTCTGCTCGCTGTGCTCGCTTACTCCCTCGCTCGGCGCGTGCGGACGAGCAAGCTCGCCGCCCGGCCTCGCTCCGGTCGTCTCCTCCAGGTAGCTGGCCTCAGCCACCTGCTTGAACGAATGCAACGCCTGGGTCCAGTAGGTCTCCAGCTCGGCGCGCAGCTCGGCCAGGCCCTCGAGCCTGGCCTGATAGATCCGTCGGCGTCCGGCGGGGGTCATCGACACCAGGCCGGCCTCGCGGAGGATCTTGAGGTGCTGGGACACCGCGGCCATGCTCACCGGCAGTGCATCGGCGATCTCGCCCACCGAGCACGGCCCGGCAGCGACCCGAGCCAGGACCTGGCGGCGGGTGGAGTCGGAGACGGCGTACCAGACATCGGTCACGTCATTTAAGGTAACGCTTAAATGACGTGCTTACAAGAGGCCTCAGGAGCGCCGACAGAGCCGCTCGTGCCAGGCAAGCGCGGTAATGTCGGTGAGGGAGGCGACCTGGTCGATCACGACGCGGAGCCGGGCCGCGTCGTCGGGCGCGTCCCGCCAGTCGTCGGCGAACTGGCGGTCGAGATCGTCCGGGCCGGTGGCGACGAGGTGGTCGACCAGCTCGCCGAGCAGGTTGCGCTGACGATCCATCCTCGCGGCCCGCTCGTCGGTGCGCATCACGTAGTGCGCCGCGATGCCCTTCAGCCACGCGATCTCCAGACGAGTCTGCTCCGGCACCACGAGGTCGGCACCGAAGCGGGCGTAGGGGCCGCCGCCGGCGGCGTACGTGGCCTCCTTCACGGCCCCACAGAACCGGCCGATGACGTCGGAGGTCAGGTTCTTGAGCATGGCGCGGGAACGGCGAGAGGCGTCATAGGCAGCGCCGTCCGGGATCCAGCAGCCGGCGGCCGCGAGGTCGGCGATCGCCATCTCAGCCAGGGCGCGGTCGAAGCCCGGCACGTACCAGTCGGCCACGGTCTCGGCGACACCGTCGAGGTCGAGCCGGGCGAGGTCGATCTTGCCGGCGACGATGCCGTCCTCGACGTCGTGGACGGAGTAGGCGACGTCGTCGGAGAGGTCCATGATCTGAGCCTCGACGCACTGCCGCTGCCCGGCCCCGGCAGCACGCAGCCAGGTGAAGACGGGCCGGTCGTCTTCGTAGACGCCGAACTTCGACCCGGCGCGCTCCCCGAATCCCCACGGATACTTCGTGCAGGCATCCAGCGTCGCCCGGGTCAGGTTGAGCCCGACCGAGCGGCCCTCGGCGTCGAAGGTCTTCGCCTCCAGCCGGGTCAGGAGCCGCAGCGTCTGGGCGTTGCCCTCGAACCCACCGATCCCCTTTGCCCGCTCGGCGAGCACGTTCTCACCGTTGTGCCCGAACGGCGGGTGTCCCAGGTCGTGCGCGAGGGCCGCGGTCTCGGCGATGTCGGGCTGCGGCGAGTCCGGCCCGTTCAGGGCCCGCGACAGGTCCCGGGCGACCTGGGCGACCTCGAGCGAGTGGGTCAGCCGGTTGCGTACGAAGTCGTCGGCCTGCGGCCCCACGACCTGGGTCTTCGCAGCGAGCCGTCGGGTGGAGGCAGCGTGCACCAGGCGCGCGCGGTCGCGCTCGAACTGGGTGCGCTCCGGCGCCGCCACCCGCTTGGGCGGCTCGGCGACGATTCGCTCGCGGTCCGCGGCTCCGTATAGCTCCACAGTCCGAGAGGCTATCGCTGGGTCAGCAGAGGAACTGCGTGTGGGCGGCGGGATCGAACCCGGAGTCGTCGAGGACGTCGTTGAGCGAGATGCCCTCGAGCTCGGCCAGAACGGCCTTGGCGACGCGGCGGTCGAGGTCGGTCAGCGCACCTTGGACGCCGACACCGACCGGACAGGCGGGATTGGGTCCGTGGATGCCGAGGACCGGGTCATCGCCCTGCAGCACCTGCCACACCTGCGCGAGGTTGACCGCCCCCGGGTCAGCGTCCAGTTCCCATCCCCCATGAGCGCCGGGACGGGACCGCACCAGACCGGCCGTACGCAGCGGCCCGAGCACCTTGCGCACGTGGACCGGGTTGACGGCCGTGCTCCCCGCCAGCTCGTCGGAGCTGACCGGTCTCGTCCGTCCCACGGCCGCACAGGAAGCGAGGTAGGCCAGGACGTGGACGGCCACCGCGAAACGGGTGTTCGTCGGAGTGGCCATAACCCCCATCTTGCCTTATTGCCATCGCGATGGCTACATTTGAGGAACTGTCATCACCGTGGCTACAAAATTCGCTCATCGATAGGACCACCTTCATGACCATCGCCATCACCGGTGCCTCCGGCCAGCTCGGCCGCCTCGTCGCCGACCAGCTCCTCGACACCGTCGACCCCGCCGAGGTCGTGCTCCTCACCCGCGACCCTGCCAAGCTCGCCGACTACGCCGCGCGCGGCGCCGACGTCCGTGCCGCCGACTTCGGCAAGCCCGACGAGCTGGTCGAGGCCTTCGCCGGCGTCGAGCGCGTGCTGCTGATCTCGACCGACATCGTCGGCGCCCGCGTCGAGGGCCACCGCGCCGCGATCGACGCCGCTGCCGAGGCGGGCGTGCGCCACATCGCGTACACCTCGGTGCCCGAGCCCACCCCGGACAACCCCGCGGGCGTCGTCCCCGACCACGCGGCCACCGAGGAGGCGCTGCGCGAGAGCGGGCTGGCCTGGACCATGTTGCGCAACAACCTCTACGCCGACATGCAGGTCGACTCCGTCGCCCAGGCCGCCGCGAGCGGACGGCTGGTCACCAACGTCGGCGACGGCGGCGCCGCCTACGTCACCCGCGCCGACTGCGCCGCGGTCGCCGTCGGGGTGCTGACCGGCGAGGGACACGAGGGCAAGGCGTACGACGTGACCGGCCCGCGGGCCTACACCGCAGCCGACCTGGCCGAGCTCGCCGGGCAGCAGTCGGGCAAGCCGGTCGAGGTCGTCCAGGTCGATGACGAGGCCTACACCGCCGGGCTGCTCTCCGCCGGGCTCCCGGACTTCCTCGCCCCGTTGCTCACCTCGTTCGGCACCGCGACCCGCCTCGGAAAGCTCGCCACGGTCACCGACGTCGTCGAGCGGGTCGGTGGCCGCACCCCGGCGCCTCTGGGCGCGCTGGTCTGACATCGAGGCTTGCGCTCGCAGTAGATTTGGGGTGACTGACCGGAGACGAGGCCTCCAACCGGACGCCGTTCGACCCGGTCGAGAGGCGGACCTCATGTCGACGTCACACAGCCCCACTCCCCTGTCCGAGTCCTCGTCACGAGAGGTCGGCCTGTGACCAGGGCCGGCATCGTCCTTCGCGTCCGGCTCGTCAGCGGCGACAGCATGGACGTCACCTACGACGACCCCGAGACGGCGAGCGAGGCCGAGGCGATCGACCACGTCGCCCTCGTCCTGGCGAGCGACTCTGGCGTCCTCCGCTGCCGACACGGCGATCGGCTGCTGCTGTTGTACGCGCGCGGGGTCGCCGCGGTGGAGGTGGCGCCACGCGGCGCGGTCCTCTGAGCCGTCAATCCTGCCGAGTCGGCTCGTCATGACGCGCCGACTCGGCAGGGATCAACCTCGGGACGAGCCGACTCGGCCCGGGCTTTTTCGAGCCCGGGCCGAACGCTGTCGAGATCGACGAATCAGTTCGTGGAGACGTGGACGTGGTCGTAGTGGTTGGCGGTGGAGGACCCGCGGTCCTCCATGTAACGCCAGCCCTCCGAGGCACGCACCGGAGTCCAGATCCGCTGATACCAGATGACGTCGTAGAGGTTGAGCGCCGCGGCGTGCTTCTGCAGGTAGGCGGCGATCGCGTCACCGAGCGCCTTGTCGCCGGTCATGAAGTCGAGCGCCTTGCCCGAGGTGTGCTCACCGTGGGCGTCCCAGCCGCCTACGGTCATCGAGGCGACCTCCGGGAAGGCGTTGCAGACCGCGCGGTAGACCGTGACGGCGTCGGAGACCAGGCCGCTCTCGACCGAGGAGTCGCCGCACGCAGCGGCACTGACGCCGGCGGCGACGCCGGTCGTCTCGGGCTTCTCGTCGCTGAGGTTGCCGGTGGTCACCCAGGCGACCTCACCGTCGTAGATGATCTCGTCGCGGCCGGACTCAGTGCGCCCGGTGGCGTAGACCACCTCACCGGCCTCGATCTCGCCCTTCTGGGCGGCGTGCTTGCCGTAGGCCGACCAGAGGTTGAGCGTCTCCTCGGTCCAGCGCTTGAGCGCCTTGACGGTGCCGGTCTCGACCTGCTCGGGACCCTTGGTCAGCGTCTCGACGGAGGAGACCGACTCGCGGTTGCCTCCGTCACGGCTGACGACGGTCTCCCGCCGGTCCCCGGCGACGCGGGCGTCGTCACGGGTGCTCGGCACGTTGGCCTTGGACGAGGTCAAGGATGCGCCTGCGCTCTTGGCGACCAAGGACGAGGTCGGCTCCGCGAACGCGGCTCCGGCACCGACTGCGGCGCCGGTCGCGAGAACGGCGACCCCTGCGCTGACAACTATCGACTTGGTCTTACGGACGGCCCGAGTGTCGCCTCTATGGCTGCCGGCCACACGCAAATCCTTTGCTCGACTACATGGTCTGCGTCCGAGCACCTCCCACGGTTTCAGCGGGTGAAACTCGTCGGACTGTGTTGCCTTCGGGCCCGGGCGCGGCAATGAGTACAGCACACACGCCGAGGGGTATTCCAATTCCCTTACCGAGTTTTTGCGTACTTTTGTATCTGTCGATCGACTGACTCCGACGCCGCCGGATGGCCTCTCGGGGCGATCCGGACAGGGCCGGCGCCTCAGCCGCCGGAGGTCTCCGAGACGTTCTCCGCGAACCCGCAGCCACGCCCGTCGGCGTCGTCCAGCCACCCCTCCGGAAGGACCACCTTGTCGCGCGGCGCACCCTGGCGCCCGCGCGGCGCACCCAGCTGTGACGAGGGGAAAGGCTCGCTACGGTCGAGCCTGGCGAGCATCTCGTCGAGGTCGGCGAGGCTGTTCACCAGCCCGAGGGTACGACGCAGCTCGCCGCCCGCTCCGAAGCCCTTGAGATACCACGCGATGTGCTTGCGGATCTCCTTGCAGCCGCGCTCCTCGCCCATGTGCTCGCAGAGCAGCTCGGCATGGCGCCGCATGATGTCGCTCACCTCGCCCAGATTGGGCAGCACGTTGACCTTCTCGCCGGCGAAGGCGGCCACCAGGTCACGGAAGAGCCAAGGGCGTCCGAGGCAGCCGCGGCCGATGACGACACCGTCAACGCCGGTCTCCTCGACCATCCGGATCGCGTCGGCGGCCTCCCAGATGTCGCCGTTGCCGAGCACCGGGATGTCGACCGAGGCGGCGAGCTCGGCGATGGCGTCCCAGTCGGCGGTGCCGGAGTAGGCCTGGGCCACCGTGCGTCCGTGCAGCGCGATCGCGGCCGCACCGCTCTCCTGGGCGATCCGGCCGGCGTCCATGTAGGTCAGGTGAGCGTCGTCGATGCCCTTGCGGGTCTTCATCGTCACCGGTACGTCGTAGGGCGCTGCCGCGCGCACGGCGTGCTCCAGGATCTCACCGAGCAGGCCGCGCTTGTAGGGCAGCGCTCCCCCGCCGCCCTTGCGCGTCACCTTCGGCACCGGGCAACCGAAGTTGAGGTCGACGTGCGCCACCCCGTAGTCGCCGCAGAGGATCTCGGTCGCCTTGCCGACGTAGACCGGGTCGGTGCCGTAGAGCTGCACGCTGCGTACGGTCTCGGCCTCGTCGAAGACGAGCATGTCCTTGGTGTGCTGGTCTCCCTCGACCAGGCCGCGGGAGGTGATCATCTCGCAGACGTAGAGACCCGCGCCCTGCTCGGCGCACAGGCGCCGGAAGGCGGCGTTGGTGACGCCGGCCATCGGCGCGAGCACCACAGGGGAGTCGACGGTCAGGCTGCCGAGCTTCAGGGGGCCGGGGAGGGACATGACCCCTATTGTCCGGCCAGCCGCGTGCCGTACGAAATCAAGCGGTCGGCGTCAAGAAGTCGACGAGGCTGACGGCGACCTAGAGGCCTTGGGCGCCGCGTACGGCGTCAGGTCTCCCTGCCAGGTGATCGGGTCGAACTCCTCGTACGGCCGGAAGCTCACGCCGACGAGCTTGCCCTGGTCGGGGACGAGCATGACCAGGCAGATGTCGACGCTGGCGCCGGGGGCGAACGGCTTGGGGAGCGTCTTGACGGCGCAGGGTTTGAACGGCTCCTTGAACGCGGCGGCCTCGACCAGGCTGCCCTCGTCGTCGAGACCCCACAACGGAGCGTCGTAGCCACCGAGGTCGGTGTCGCCGGCGTTCTCGATGGTCGCGCGGACGAAGTAGGGGGCACGCGCCAGCGTCGCCTCATCCAGCTTCCAGCCCGAGAAGGTCTGCTTGTAGGAGGTCGACTCGAGCTTGTCGACGGTGATCGAGAGCTTGCCGTCGATGCCCTCCTTGGGCGTCCACTCCACCGTCGCGGTCTCGCCGAGCCTGCGGTCGGCGCCGGGCTCGGTGAGCGCGCCGGCGGTGGGCGAGGCGGAGGCCGAGGCCGACGGCGAGGCGGAAGCCGATGCCGAGGCGCTCTCGGACGCCTTGGGCGCGTTCGTCCTCGGCGCGGTGCCGCTGCACCCCATCAGTGACATGGCCATCACCACACCCGTGACGGATGCGACACGTAGAGACCCCGCTCGTTGCATGGGGACATCCTGCCGCACTTCTGTTTCAGATCGTGCGACAGGATGTCCCATGAGAGGCTACGACGCGGTAACGGTGGCCGGCCCGCGCTGGCCCTCGGGCCCGATCAGGCCCCGATCAGGCGCTCGGCGAAGTAGCGGCTGACGCCCTCGAGCGGGATCCGCTCCTGCTTCATGGTGTCGCGCTCGCGGATGGTGACCGCGTTGTCCTCGAGGGTGTCGAAGTCGACGGTGACGCAGTACGGCGTGCCGATCTCGTCCTGGCGGCGGTAGCGCTTGCCGATCGACTGGGAGTCGTCGAAGTCGACGGCCCAGTTGGCGCGCAGCTCGGCGGAGAGAGCCTTCGCCTTCGGCGAGAGCGCCTCGTTGCGGCTGAGCGGGAGCACGGCGATCTTGACCGGCGCGATCCGGTGGTCGAGACGGAGCACGACCCGCTTGTCGACGCCACCCTTGGCGTTGGGGGCCTCCTCCTCGGCGTACGAGTCGACGAGGAAGGTCATCAGCGCACGGGTCAGACCGGCCGCGGGCTCGATGACGTAGGGCAGGTAGCGCTCGTTGTTGGCCTGGTCGAAGTACTGCAGATCCTGGCCGGAGTGCTTCATGTGGGTGCCGAGGTCGAAGTCGGTGCGGTTGGCGACGCCCTCGAGCTCGCCCCACTCGCTACCGGTGAAGCCGAAGCGGTACTCGATGTCGACGGTGCGCTTGGAGTAGTGGCTCAGCTTCTCCTGGGCGTGCTCGTAGAGGCGCAGGTTGTCGGGGTTGATGCCGAGGTCGGTGTACCACCGCATGCGCTCGTCGATCCAGTACTGGTGCCACTCCTCGTCCTCGCCCGGCTTGACGAAGAACTCCATCTCCATCTGCTCGAACTCGCGGGTGCGGAAGATGAAGTTGCCCGGCGTGATCTCGTTGCGGAAGCTCTTGCCGGTCTGGGCGATGCCGAAGGGAGGCTTCTGGCGGGTGGAGGTGACCACGTTGGCGAAGTTCACGAAGATGCCCTGCGCGGTCTCGGGACGCAGGTAGTGGAGGCCCGACTCGTCCTCGAGGACACCGAGGTGGGTCTTGAGCATGCCGGAGAACTCGCGCGGCTCGGTCCAGGCGCCGCGGGTGCCGCAGTTGGGGCAGGCGACGACCTCGTTGATGACGACCGTGTCAGGGTCTTCGATGCCCTTCTTCTCCGCGTACTCCTCCTGGAGGTGGTCGAAGCGGTAGCGCTTGTGGCAGGACTGGCACTCGACCAGCGGGTCGTTGAAGGTCTCGACGTGGCCGGAGGCGACCCAGGTCTGACGCGGCAGGATGATGCTCGAGTCGAGGCCCACGACGTCGTCGCGCTGCTGGACCATCGCCTTCCACCACTGGCGCTTGATGTTCTCCTTGAGCTCGACACCGAGGGGGCCGTAGTCCCAGGCACTCCGGGTGCCGCCGTAGATCTCGCCGCTGGGGAAGACGAATCCGCGCCGCTTGGCGAGGGAGACGACGAGGTCAAGGGTGGATGCTGGCGGCTTTGCCACGATGAATGCTCTCTGCTCGATGCGAGCCCCGGCCGGCTGCCGGGCCTCGGTGCTAGGGGATCTGCGGAAATCCTATCCGCGGTGTCATCTTGTTATGTACGCCGCCCGCTGGGCCAATTCGCCGGGCCGAAATCGCTCCGCGGATCGGGCGAGTGCCGATAGCGTCACTCGGCATGGAGTCCAACGCGCGTCGTCTGTGGAAGCTGCTCGAACCGATCCATGCGGTGGGATACTTCTCGCCCGAACCGGTCACGCTGCTCAAGGAGGCCGGCTACCGCGGCTACTGGATGGGCTACTTCGCCGCCCGCTCCGCGCCGCTGGGGGCCGTTCCGGCCGAGGTCGTGCACGCCGTGTTCTACAACTTCGCGTTCTCCCACGTCTCGCGGGCACTGCCCGACGCGTGGGGCTTCGCGCCGCCCGAGGTCGCGCATGCCGCCCGGCAGACCGGAGCCGTCGCGGCCCTGCGCCGTCAGCTCGGCCCGCTCGCCGACTCCGACGAGGTCGCCCGGGCTGCCGGCCTCGCCTCCCGGGCGGCTCTCGCCGCTCCGCCGGAGGGACGCGCCCTCTACGCCGCGCTCCGCTCGCTCCCGGTCGCCGACGACCCGCTGACCGCTCTCTGGGACGCAGCCACCCTGCTTCGCGAGCACCGCGGCGACGGCCACGTGGCCTCGCTGCTCGCCGCCGGCATCGGTGGCCGTGAGTCGCACGTGTTCCATGCGCTCGCCATCGGCGCCTCCCCGTCGGTCTACGCCACCTCCCGCAACATCCACGAGACCGAATGGACCTCCCTCGTCTCCTCGCTGCGCTCCCGCGGGCTCGTCACCGACGACGGCCGCTCGCTCACCGAAGCCGGGCAAGACACCAAGTCGTGGATCGAGTCACGGACCGACGCGCTCGCCGCGTCTGCCTACGCCGCCCTGGAGCCGGCCGAGGTCGACGACCTCATCACTCTGCTGCTGCCGCTGACCAAGGCCGTCGTCGCCTCCGGGGAGATCCCTCAGCAGTCACCGATGGGCTTGAAGCTCGACGATCTCGATGGGTGACCGGCGACGGGGCCGGGGCCACGTGCCGCCTGCGCCAGAAGCGCGCACATGTGGGGTTCTGACGCCCCGAAGGCGGATCCGAGGCGTCACTTTCATGCATATGCGCGGTAGTTGCCAGGCATGGCCGGGACGGGCGGTCAGCTCGCGGCGCTCGACCGTCCGACAGCGTAGGACCTGAGCGCTTCGGCAAAGTCGGCCTCGGTGAAGTCGGGCCAGAGCTTCTCGCTGACGACGATCTCGGCCTTTGCGGTCTGCCAGGGGAAGAAGCCGGAGAGGCGCTGCTCTCCGCTGGTGCGGATGACGAGGTCGATCTCCTTGATCGGCCCGCCGGGCAGCGCCGCGGTGATGGCCTGCTCGTCGATCTCGGTGGCGCCCGCGGCGATGGCGCGGCGGATGCCTTCGACGATGTCGCCGTGCGGGTCGTAGCCGATCGCCATCGTGAGGTGGGCCGGGCGGTCGGCGGTCTTACGCTCGGCCGCGCGCAGCGCCTCGGCGGCGTCACCGGGGAGCAGCGAGAGGTCGCCGGAGACGTGGAGGGCCCAGCGGTCGCTGCGTACGACTGTCTGCGGGAGCTTCTCGGCCAGGATGCCGAAGAGGTGGTCGACCTGCGACTTCGGTCGTTTTCGGATGTTGTCGGCGGAGAGGACGTAGGAGGTGAGGTGGTCGATACCCCAGTGCGTGCACCATCCCAGCAGGTCCTCGACGTGGTCGGCGCCGACGTCGTGACCGGCGCCCGGGTTCGCGAAGCCTGCCTTCTTCGCCCAGCGACGGTTGCCGTCCATCACCATGCCGACGTGGGTCGGCAGCAGATGAGGCGCGATCGTATCGACGGTCACGGGCACGACCTTAGGTCGTGAGCCCCGGGTGCGTCACCAGGTCAGGTCGTGAAGGGTGGCGATCCGACGTACATCGGCTTCGAGGTGGGCGCCGTCGCGGTCGAGAAGGATCGCATCGAGTCCGGCCGCGATGGGGCCGAGTACGTCGTGGGTGAGGCTGTTGCCGACCATCAGCGCCTCGCTGGGCGTGACGCCAGCGCGCTCGCAGGCGAGCCCGTAGACGCGCGGGTCGGGCTTGCTCGCGGGCAGCGTCGAGGTGGAAACCAGCAGATCGACCTCCGGCGCAAGACCGGTGACCTCGAGCTTGAGGCGCTGATGGGTCTCGTCACCGTTCGTAAGGATCACTGCAGTGAGACCCGCCGCACGCACCCGGCGCAGCGTAGGGACGGCATCACCGAAGGCCACCCACTCCGCCTCATACCTCTTCAGGTAACCGGCGAATAGCTCATCGGCCTCCGCGTCGGTGACGTCGACCCCAAGAAAAGCCCGAGCCCGGGCACGCCGCTGCTCCTGAAAGCTGATCTCCCGGCGCTGGTAGCTCAGGTAGTGCGGCTCGGAAACCTCGTCCCACCGAGCGACGACGTCGTCTCCAGCAATCCCGTGCTCAGCCGCCCATCCGACAACTGCCATCCGCGCCGCTGATTCCTGGTCCACCAAGGTGTCGTCGAGGTCGAAGATGATCGCGCGCAGCACGCCCGACAGCCTATGAGTGCGCAGCACCCAAGAACTGACCGCACCCTGGGGAGGGTTTTCCGAGCCAGGTTCGGACAACCCTCCCCAGGGTCAGGCGTCGCCGCCTCGGCGAGGGGTGGAGGTGCCGCATGAGGCGGGACGGCAGCAACGAGGTCGATCACTTCCCCGCACATGCCGGCGACGCCGAGAGCTCCGCGGTGGCGGTAGCCGACGCGTTCGAGCGCCGCGACCGCAGCAGCGACGTCCTCCGGCGCGACGATCACGTCGATGCCAAGGATGGGTTTCGCAGCCAGGCCCGGGACCGAGGTCGAGCCGACGTGCTCGACGCTGGCCTCCGGGCCGTCAGCCAGCGCGCCGCTCAGCACCGCGGCAACCTTCTCGAACCGGTCCCGCCACGCCGGGTCGTACGCCACCACCTCGATGCTCACGGGAACCAGGGCCTCGCAGGTCGAATCAGGCTTCGGCAGCAACAGGCCGCGGCCGACGGCGCAGACCGACCACCACCCCGGCGACGGCCTCGGAGAGCGCGAGGACGAGCGCCGCCGGAGTCGCGGCGGCCACCAGGACCGCCGCGGCGATCACCGGACTCGCGGGCGGGTCGAAGAGGAACCAGGCCAGCCAGGTGGCTCCTGCGGTGAGGAACACCAGCACCGCCGAGCCGGCCAGGACTCCCTCGAGTCCACCGCTGACCCGCGCTGCGAGCGCCGCGGGTGCGGCGATGGCCACGCAGAGCGCCCCGAAGGCGGCGCCGAGCAGCACGAGCAACGGGCCCGCGAACGGCCCGCCCATTCCCTGGCCGCCGGCCGCGGACACGACCAGGAGACCGACGTAGGCCAACCCCGCGAGCACCGGGTAGGCAAGCCCGACGAGGACCGTCGTGACGACGAAGGAGGCGGTGCGAAAAGCGGTCGCGGGCAGACTCATGCGGCCATGATGCCCGGCGCCGCCGCACCGTGCCGCGGCTGTTGGCCCTTCGTTGACGAACGGTCGTCAGACATGCCCTCGGACCATGCCGATGAGCCGGTCCAGGACCTCCTCGGGGGCCACCTGGACGCCGTTGTGCAGGTGGGCGTTGGTGATCCACGGGCGCAGGGTGGGGACCAGCTCGGCGGTGGCGAGGGAGTGCTCGCGGAGCACGTAGGGGTCGTCGTAGTAGACGGCGGCGGCGCACGGGACGTCGACCGAGGCCAGCACCGACGGGTCATAGAGGCTCGGCCACTCACGCCCCGCGAGCAGATCCGCTGTCTCGGCGAAGGGAGCCAGGAGCGGGTCCTCGCTCACGTGCCACGGGAAGAGGTGCTCGGCGGTGAAGAGGGTGGGGTCCGTTTCGTACGCCGCGGGCTGGACGCGCGCAGAGGCCCAGCGGGTGGCCTGGGCATCGGCGTAGCAGGCTTCGTGGACGAGTACGTAGAGGGGCGAGTGGCCGCTGAAGGGCAGCAGCGACGCGACCTCGTGACCGAAGCCGAGGCCCGCCGGGTCGCGCTCCAGCAGGTAGTGGATCTGCTCGGAGCCGCCGGTCATCCCGAGGCGGCTGCCGATGGAGCGCGCCTGACGCGCCGAGAGCAGGCCGCCGTGCGGGAGCCGGATCTCGCCGGAATCGCAGCGCTCGACCAGCGCCCGCATCCGGTCGCGGTCGCCGGGGAACCTGGCGTAGTGACGCTCGGTGAGCTCGATCGTACGGGCGAAGGTCGCGGCATAGACCTCGTCGACGGGCAGGCCGACCGGCGGCACTCCCCCGGTGAACAGCACCTCGCGCAGGGAGCCGGGGTGGGTCGAGAGGTAGCGCAGCGAGCAGAAGCCGCCGAAGGACTGACCCAGGAGCGACCACCGCGAGATGCCGAGGTGGTCGCGGAGGAGCTCGGCGTCCTCGACGATCGAGTCGGCGCGGAAGTGGGCCAGATGGTCGGCCTGCTCCTGCGGGCTCATCCCGGCCATCGCGGTGAGCGGTGTCGACCGGCCGGTCCCCCGCTGGTCGAGAAGGATCACCCGATAGTCCTGAAGGGCTCTCTCCAGCCAGCCCGGCACCGCCGGGAGACCGATCGGGCGCGGACTCTCCCCGCCCGGGCCGCCCTGGAGGAAGAGCAGCGCGTCGCGGTCGTCGCGATCCCCAGGCCGGCGCACCTCGCGGGCGAAGACGGTCAGCGTCTCGGACCCTCCGCCGAGATGGTCCAGCGGCACCTCGATCTCGTGCTCGATCAGGACCAGTCCGGGGATCGTCTCGATGCGCACGGAGTCGATCCTAGGTGACCGTCGCCTGGTAGGGGTCTCGACAAGCCCGGCCGACGAGGTAACCTGAACACCGTTCACCTGAACGTCGTTCAGTTCTGTTATCCCCGAGGAGACGCCCCGCATGACGACATCCTTCGACCAGCTAGCCGACCGGATCCTCTCCGGCGGGGCTGCCACCGTGGACGACGCACTGGCGGCGCTGCGTACGCCTGACGAGCAGCTGATGAGCGCGGTCGCGGCGGCGGGGCGGCTGCGGCGTGAGCACTTCGGCAACACCGTGAAGGTGAACTACCTGGTCAACCTCAAGTCGGGGCTGTGCCCGGAGAACTGCAACTACTGCAGCCAGGCGCTCGGGTCGCAGGCCCCGGTCCTGAAGTACTCCTGGCTGACCAAGGACGAGACCCTCGAGCAGGCGGGCGCCGGGCTGCGCGGCGGCGCCACCCGGGTCTGCATGGTCTCCTCCGGCCGCGGGCCCTCCGAGCGCGACATCGACAAGGTCGTCGAGATGACCTCCGCACTGAAGGACGAGCACGAGGGTGTCGAGGTCTGCGCCTGCCTCGGCCTGCTCAAGGACGGCCAGGCCGAGCGGCTCAAGGCGGCCGGGGTGGATGCGTACAACCACAACATCAACACCGCCGAGTCCAACCACGACAACATCGTCCAGACCCACAGCTACGACGACCGCATCGACACGATCGGCAAGGCCAAGGAGGCCGGCCTCTCCCCGTGCTCGGGCCTGATCGCGGGGCTGGGCGAGAGCGACGAGCAGCTCGTCGAGGCGCTGTTCGCGCTCAAGGAGCTCGACGCCGACTCGATCCCGGTGAATTTCCTGATGCCGTTCGACGGCACTCCGTACGAGAACACCTGGGAGCTCTCCCCCACCCGGTGCGTGAAGATCCTGACGATGGCGCGGTTCGTCTGCCCGGACAAGGAGATCCGGATCGCGGCCGGGCGCGAGATGCACCTGCGCTCACTGCAGGCCACCGCTCTCCAGGTCGCCAACTCGATCTTCCTCGGCGACTACCTGACCTCCGAGGGGCAGGACGCGCTGGCCGACCTGGAGATGCTGCGCGACAACGGCTTCGTCATCCTCGGGATGGACGCGAGCGCGTTCGACGAGCTGATCGAGGAGCATCGCGCCAGGGCCGCCGGCCGCGTGGCGAGCGGCTGCGGCAGCAGCTGTGGTGACGGCTGCGGCGACGCCTGTGGCGACCACCGCGAGCAGGACGAGCAGGACGGTCCGGTGATCCGGCGCCGCGGAGCGGGGACGGATGTCGCTGCCAACGCCTGATCCGGACCCAGCCCGGGGCGCGGCTCTCCTCACCTTCGACCGCGAGCACCTCTGGCACCCCTACACCTCGATGACCGACCCGGCGCCGGTGCGGCTCGTCACCGGGGCCGAGGGCGTACGCCTCCACCTCGACGACCAGGTCTCGACGGGCTCGACCACCGGGAAGTCGGTCGTGGACGCGATGTCGTCGTGGTGGTCGGCGATCCACGGCTACCGGGTGCCCGAGCTGGACGCGGCCCTCGCCGACCAGGCCGGACGGATGGCGCACGTGATGTTCGGCGGCCTGACCCACGCTCCCGCGGTCGAGCTGGCCGAGCGGCTCGTGTCGATCACCCCGGACCCCCTGCAGCACGTCTTCCTCGCCGACTCGGGGTCGGTGAGCGTCGAGGTCGCGATCAAGATGGCGCTGCAGACCCAGCGCGGCCGGGGCAGGCCGGAACGTACGCGGCTGCTGACCCTGCGCGGTGGCTACCACGGCGACACCTTCGGGTGCATGAGCGTGTGCGACCCGGTCGGCGGGATGCACTCGATGTTCACCGAGGTCCTGGCCCCGCAGGTCTTCGCCGAGCGTCCGCCGGCGCCGGGTGGCGACGTGGAGGCCTGGGCCGAAGGCGTACGCCGCCTGGCGGCCGAGAACACCGACGAGCTCGCCGGGATCATCGTCGAGCCACGGCTCCAGGGCGCGGGCGGGATGTGGGTCTACGACGACCGCTGCCTGGTGGTGCTGCGCGAGATCGCCGACGAGCACGGGCTCGTGCTGATCTTCGACGAGATCGCCACCGGCCTCGGCCGCACCGGCGATCTCTTCGTGTCCTCGCAGGTCACCCCCGACATCCTCTGCCTCGGCAAGGCCCTCACCGGCGGCTATCTGACGCTGGCCGCCGTGCTGACCACCACCGAGGTGGCGCACGCGATCTCCCGGAGCGAGTCGGGTGTGCTCATGCACGGGCCGACCTTCATGGGCAATCCGCTGGCCTGCGCGGTGGCGCTGGCCTCGCTCGACCTGCTGGCCGCACGCGGCTGGGAGCAGGACGTACGCCGGGTCTCCTCCGCCCTGACCGCCGGCCTCTCCCCTCTCGCCGGCGCGCCCGGCGTCGCCGCCGTCCGTGTCCTCGGGGCCGTCGGCGTCGTCCAGCTCGACCACCCGGTCGACGGCGCGAAGGCCACCGACGCCGCACTGCGGGAGGGCGTCTGGATCCGGCCGTTCCGCGACCTGATCTACACGATGCCGCCGTACGTCACCGGCGAGGAAGACCTCGCCCGCATCTGCCGCGCCGTCGCTGCCGCAGCGGAGGTGGCCTGATGACTGCCACCGCTGGTCGAGCCGTCCCCGCTGGTCGAGCCGCCCACCCGCTGGTCGAGCCGCCGGAGCCCCTGGGCGGAGGCGTGTCGAGACCAACACGGTTCGCGTCGCGCTCGATTCGACTGTGCTGGTCTCGACACGGATTCGTTCGTTCCTCACGAATGCGGCTCGACCGACGGAGCCAGGCACGACCGACGGGGGCCGGACACGGCCGACGGACCGACTGGAGTGATCGCTGATGTGGGATGACTGGATCACGGACGCAGCCACAGCTAGGGAGGCGGCCGGGTTGACCCGGACCCTGAAGCCGCGCGGGCCCGACGACCGCGTCATCGACCTGGCCGGGAACGACTACCTCGGCCTGTCGGGAGACCCGGACGTACGCCGCGCCGCGGCGGAGGCGGCCATGCTCTGGGGCGGCGGTGCGGGTGCGTCCCGGCTGGTCACGGGCACTCTGACGCTCCACGGCGACCTGGAGGAGGAGCTCGCCGACTGGCTCGGCCAGCCGGGGGCGCTGACGTTCTCGACCGGCTACCACGCCAACCTCTCGATCGTCGGCGCTCTGGCGGACCGGACCGCTCACGTCGTCTCCGACGCACACATCCACGCCTCGCTGATCGACGCCGTGCGGCTCTCTCGGGCCCAGCTGACGGTCGTGCCTCACAACGACGTGGACGCTGTCCGGGCCGCGCTCGCGGCACGGCCCGGCGTACGCACGCTCGTGCTGGCCGAGTCGGTCTACTCCGTCCTGGGCGATGAGGCGCCGCTGACGGAGCTGGCCGAGGCGTGCGCGGAGCACGGCGCGCTGCTCGTCGTCGACGAGGCCCATGGTGTCGGCGTGCACGGGCCGGGGCTCGTCCACCGACACGGACTCGCCGGCCGGCCCGACGTGCTGGTCACCGCGACGCTCTCCAAGAGCCTGGGCAGCCAGGGTGGCGCGGTGCTGGGTCCGCGTGCCGTCCTCGACCATCTGGTCAACACCGCCCGCCCGTTCATCTTCGACACCGGGCTGGCACCGGCCTCCACGGCCGCCGCACTGGCCGCGGCGCGGATCGCACGGTCGCGCCCGGACCTCTCCGCCACCATCCGCGCTCGCGTCACCGGGCTGGCCCAGACCCTGGGCGTCCCGGCCCCCGCCGGCGCGGTGCTGTCGGTGCCGATGCCGTCCCCCGAGGCTGCGGTCGCGGCACAGGCGAGCCTGGTCGCCGAGGGCGTACGCGTCGGCTGCTTCCGCCCGCCGTCGGTCCCCGACGGGATCTCCCGGTTGCGAGTCACCGCCGGCGCCGGCGTCACCGACGAGAACTGGGACCGGGCTGTCAAGGCCATCGATGCGATCGTGGGTGAAGTCGAATGAGGACGCCGATGAATGCTGACCGAGGTAACTCGGTCAGCGCCCGGTTCCTTCGTGGAACTCCACGAAGGAAGTGGATCGACACCGAGGTACCTCGGTCAGCATCCCGGGGCGCAGCATGAGTGGGCGGGTGGTGATCGTCACCGGCACCAGCACCGGAGTCGGCAAGACCGTCGCGACGGCGACGCTGGCCTCCCGGGCGCGCACGAACGGCGAGAAGGTCGCGGTCGTGAAGCCGGTCCAGACCGGAACCGCCGACGGCGACTGCGACGCCGCCGAGATCCAGCGGCTGACCGGGGTCGAGGTCCACGAGCTGACTCGGCTCGAGGAGCCGCTCGCGCCCGACACCGCCGCCCGGCGGGCGGGGGTGGAGATCCCGCCGGTGGCTGCGTACGCACCACTGATCACGACCCTGACCGATGTCAACGATCTCGTCCTGGTCGAGGGCGCAGGAGGCCTGCTGGTGCGCCTGGACACCGACGGCGGCACGCTCCTCGACCTGGCCGACGCCCTCCTCGCCGACGGCACGGCCACCTCGTTCATCGTGGTCACCGCGGCCGGCCTGGGCACCCTCAACCACACCGAGCTGACCGTGGCCGCGCTGCGCGCCCGTGGGTACGAGCCCGACGGGCTGATCATCGGCTCCTGGCCCGGCGACCCGGGACTCGCCGAGCGGTGCAACCGCGTCGATCTGCCCCGGGTGACCGGCGTACCCCTGCTGTTCGGCATCCCGAAAGGAATTGACAACCATTCTCAACTTAACTGAGAATGGTTCTCATGGCCCCCACTTTCCGCTCTGCCGGTGTCCTCGCTGCCGGCGCGCTCCTGCTCACCTCCGGCTGTGCCGCCCTCTCCGACGACTCCGGGTCCTCCGCCTCCGGCTCCGACTCGGAGAAGGTCCAGATCGCAGCCGCGTTCTACCCGCTGGAGTTCGTCGCGGAGCGGGTCGCGGGTGACCTCGCCGACGTCACCGGACTCACCAAGCCGGGCGTCGAGCCGCACGACCTCGAGCTGAGCATCAACCAGACCGCGGCGCTGCAGAGTGCCGACGTGATCCTCACCGAGCACGGCTTCCAGCCCGCCGTCGACGCCGCGACCGAGCAGGGCGTCAAGGCTGATGTCGTCGATGTCGAGAAGGTCGTCGAGCTCCGCAAGGCCGACGAGGGCCACGCGGACGAGCACGCCGCCGAGGGGGAGCCCCACGCGGAAGACGAGGCTCACGCTGAGGAGGAGGCTCACGCCGAAGGGGAGGCTGACGCCGAGGAGGGGCACGACCACGGCGAGATCGACCCCCACTTCTGGCACGACCCGGCGCTGATGGCCGAGTACGCCGAGGGCGTACGCGACGCTCTCAGCAAGGCCGACCCCGACAACGCCGAGACCTACGCCGCCAACACGAAGTCCCTGACCGAGGACCTGACCAAGGTCGACGAGGAGTTCAAGACCGGCCTGGCGCAGTGCAAGATCAAGGAGGTCGTGGTCTCCCACGACGCCTTCGCCTACCTGGACAAGTACGGCCTCGAGTTCGAGCCGATCGCCGGCCTGACCCCCGACGCCGAGCCCAACCCCGCGCAGCTCGCCGAGATCGGCGAGCACGCCAAGGAGCACGGCGTGACCACGATCTTCTCCGAGCGCCTGGTCAGCACCGCGCTCGCCGACACCCTCGCCAGCGACCTCGGGCTGAAGACCGCAGTGCTCGACCCGATCGAGGGCCTCTCGAAGGACACCGAGGGAGAGGACTACCTTTCCCTCATGCGCCAGAACCTCGACGCCCTGAAGGCGGCCAACGGTTGTCAGTGAGCAAATCCGGGAGCACCGTTCCCGCCGATGTCCCCGTGCAGCTCCTGCACGGGGACGTCGCCCTGTCCGGCCGCCCCGTCCTGCGTGAGGTGGACCTGACGGTCAACCGCGGCGAGTTCGTCGCGCTGATGGGTGCCAACGGCTCCGGAAAGTCGACGCTCGTACGCACCCTGGTCGGCCTCAACCCGCTCTCGGCCGGCCGCCTGGAGCTGTTCGGCCGCACGCTGTCCGGCTTCCACGACTGGTCGCGGGTCGGCTACGTGCCCCAGCGAAGCACCGCCACCGGCGGCGTGCCCGCCTCGGTCTGGGAGGTGGTCGCCTCGGGCCGACTCACCCACCGCAAGCTGCTGCGTCCGCTGCGCAGCGCCGACCGGGCCGCGATCCGAGCGGCGCTCGAGGTGGTCGGGATGGGGGCGTACGCCCACCGCGGGGTCGCCCAGCTCTCCGGCGGCCAGCACCAGCGCGTGCTGATCGCGCGGGCGCTCGCCGGGCGCCCCGAGCTGCTGCTGCTCGACGAGCCCACCGCCGGCGTCGACCTGCCCAACCAGCAGGCGCTGGCCCGCGCGCTCGGGCGCCTCAAGGAGGACGGCGCCACGATCGTGCTGGTCGCCCACGAGCTCGGACCGCTGGCGCCCCTGGTCGATCGTGCCGTCGTCATGCGTGACGGACGCAAGGCGTACGACGGTGCTCCTCTCGCCGACGCCGACGTCCACGCCCAGGGCTTCGACGCCGGCCACGTCCACTGCGACACTGGGCTCAATTCAGCTGGCTCGACCGCCGCGCCCAACGCCGCGGTCCCGACCCCGCTGAAGGAGCTCTAGGCATGACTCTCCTCGAGCTCTTCTCGGTGCCGTTCATGCAGCGGGCCCTGATCGCGGCGTTCCTCGTCGGGATCGCGGCTCCCGCGGTCGGCACCTACATCGTGCAACGCCGCTTGGCGCTGATGGGTGACGGCATCGGTCACGTCGCCGTCACCGGCGTCGCGATCGGTCTGTGGACCCAGACCTCGCCGACCTGGACCGCAGTCGTCGTGGCCGTCGCCGGCGCCGTGGTCATCGAAGTCGTGCGCGAGCGTGGCCACGCCGAGGGCGACGTCGCCCTGGCGATGCTGTTCTACGGCGGACTCGCCGGCGGCGTCTTCGTCACCGGGCTCGCCGGCACCGGCGCCTCCCGGCTCCAGGAGTTCCTCTTCGGCTCGATCCTGACGATCTCGGTCGACGACCTGCTCGTGACGATGGCTCTCTCCGTCGTGCTGATCGTGCTCTGCGTCGGGCTCTCGCCGCAGCTGTTCGCCGTCTCCCAGGACCCTGACTACGCCAAGGTCGCCGGGCTGCCGGTGCGGTTCTACTCGATCCTGGTCGCCGTGCTCGCCGCCCTGAGCGTGGTGATCGCGATGCGCACCGTCGGGCTGCTGCTCGTCTCCGCTCTCATGGTCGTGCCGGTCGCGATCGTGCAGCAGCTGACCCGGTCGTTCCGGATGACGCTGCTCGGCGCGATGGGCGCCGGACTGGTCGCCTCGGTCGGCGGCCTGGCGTTGGCGGCCGCGCTCTCCCGCACCGGCGCCAACGTCCAGCCTGGCCCCAGCATCGTGCTGGTCGCGCTCGCCGGGTTCTTCCTGGTCTGGCCGATCGGCGCCTGGCTGCGCCGCAGGCGAGCCCTCGTGACCCCGTTCCCGGAGACCTCGCCCGAGGAGAAGCCGGTCGACGAGGCACACCCGCACCTCCACGGCGAGAAGTGCGGCCACGTCGCGGTCGAGCACGGCGACCACGTCGACTACATCCACGACGGCCACCGGCACGCGGCGCACGTCGGCGCGGAGGGAGAGCACTATGACGAACACTGATCCTCTCGCGACTGACCCCTCCGGCCTGCGCCCCACCAAGCAGCGGCGCGCCGTGGCCGAGGCGTTGAAGACGTACGACGGCTTCCACTCGGCCCAGGAGATCCACTCGCGCCTCGACGGTGCCGTCGGCCTGGCCACGGTCTACCGGACCCTGACCGCGCTGGCCGAGGCCGGCGCGGTCGACGCGATGCGCTCCGAGGACGGCGAGACCATCTACCGCCGCTGCTCCGACACCCACCACCATCACCTGGTCTGCCGCCGCTGCGGCCGCACCGTCGAGGTCGAAGGCCCCGCCGTCGAGCGCTGGACCAGGACCATGGCGGATGAGAACGGCTTCACCGAGGTCTCCCACACCCTGGAGATCTTCGGCACCTGCACCGACTGCCGCTGACGTCGCTGGTCGAGCCGCCGGAGCCGCTAGGCGGAGGCGTGTCGAGACCAACACAGTCGAATCGAGCGCCGACAGGACTGTGTTGGTCTCGA